>NZ_CP046908.1:1200000-1800000 GCF_009789575.1 Stappia indica
ACCATCGAGCACGAAGTGTTTGACGCACCGTCGTCGGGCGTGGCCATGGCGATGTACAACCTCGACGATTCGATCCGCGACTTCGCCCGCGCCTCGATGAACTACGCCCTGCAGCGCAGCGTGCCGTGCTACCTGTCGACCAAGAACACCATCCTCAAGGCCTATGACGGTCGCTTCAAGGACATCTTCCAGGAAGTGTACGACGCCGAGTTCAAGTCGGCCTTCGAAGCCAAGAAGATCTGGTACGAGCACCGCCTGATCGACGACATGGTCGCGGCCGCGCTGAAGTGGTCGGGCGGCTATGTCTGGGCCTGCAAGAACTACGACGGCGACGTGCAGTCGGACATCGTCGCGCAGGGCTTCGGCTCGCTCGGCCTGATGACCTCCGTGCTGATGACCCCGGACGGGCAGACGGTGGAGGCGGAAGCCGCCCACGGCACCGTCACCCGCCACTACCGCCAGCACCAGCGCGGCGAGGAGACCTCGACCAACCCGATCGCCTCGATCTTCGCCTGGACCCGCGGCCTCGCCCACCGGGCCAAGCTCGACGACAACCAGGAGCTGGCGAACTTCGCCGCGACCCTGGAGAAGGTCTGCATCGACACCGTCGAGTCCGGCCACATGACCAAGGACCTGGCGCTGCTCGTCGGCCCGGACCAGAAGTGGCTGACCACCAACGGCTTCCTCGACAAGATCGACGAGAACCTGAAGAAGGCGATGGCCGCCTGAAAAGCTGCCTGAAGAGCTGCCTGCCGACGAGTTTGCGAAAGGCGCCCCTCGCGGGCGCCTTTTTGCATTTCGGCCCGCCCCGACCATCTTGCGGAGCGCGACGCGGCGCGCGCAAGCCGCTAACATGTCGGCATCATTCCTTTCAGGAGCCCCATCGCGATGACCTTGCGCTTTCCTTCCGTCGTCCGTCTGCTTGCCGCCGCCCTCACCCTCTTCGCCCTCGCCCTTCCCGCCGCAGCGCAAGGCGCATACGAACCGGCCCGCGGCACGCCCGAGCGCGCCGCGCTGATGGATGCGATCCGCCCGCTGGTCGAGGTACGCGTCGGCGGTCCGGTGCAATTCGTGGTCGACCGCCTGCAGGTCTCCGGCGACTGGGCCTTCGCGATCCTCGACCCGCAGCATCCCGGCGGCGCGCAGATCGACCCGGCCAAGACGATCTATGGCGAGGACGCGGAGTACATGGACGGCTTGCGCACCTTTGCCCTTCTCGTGCGCGCCAACGGCCGCTGGAACATCGTCGATTATGCGGTGGGCCCGACCGACGCCTTCTGGGACGGCAACCCGCTCTATCGCCAGATCCCGCGAGGCCTGCTTCCTTGAGGGAGCCGATCGCCCCTCCTGGAAAGCTCGTGTTTACCACGACGGAAAATTGACAGCATTCCGGAGGGGCGAATTGCCGGGATTGAACCCATCTTCACCTGAACAGGACATCTTCGACGAAAGTCGAAGATGGGAGAGGGGACCAATGACGACACTCGGGCTGCCGAAAGACATCGCGGATATCTGGGACAGGGAGATCGTCCGCGTGACGCACGACCTCCCCGACAACCCGCTGTTCTCGGACGAGGCGCTGGCCGAACTCGTCGCCAACAACCCGGACGCCGTGCGCGAGATCGCCACGATGGACACCAGCGTCGAGGACAAGAGCCGCTGGCGCGCCAGCGGCATCTCCGCCGACGACCCGCAAGGCCTGTTCAGCGCCGTGCGCAGCGGCGCGCTCTGGGTCAATATCGGCCATGTCGGCGGCCGCGACGCCCGCTACCAGCGGCTGATCGACGACATCATGGACCAGATCGACGCGGCCGTTCCCGGTCCGGCCAGCTACAGCCGCCAGATCGGCATCCTCATCTCCTCGCCCCGTGCCCGCGTCTACTATCATGCGGACGTGCCGGGCCAGGGCCTCATCCACATCCGCGGCGAAAAGCGCATCTGGCTCTATCCGGGCCGCGAGCCCTATCTGAAGCCGGAGGAGCTGGAGCGCGTGGTGACCGCCGTCACCGCCGAGGAGATCAGCTACGATCCCAGCTACGACGAGGCCGCCACGGTGATCGACCTGACGCCGGGCACCGCCCTGTTCTGGCCGCTCAACTGGCCGCACCGGGTCGTCAATGCCGACAGCCTCAACGTTTCGGCGACGGTCGAATACCACACGCCCAAGACCCGCCGGCACTTCGCGGTCAACTATGCCAATGGCGTGCTGCGCCATGGCCTCGGCGTGACGCCGCGCTCGCGCGCCATCGACGGGCCCGGCTTCTGGGGCAAGGCGGCCTTCGCCTATGCCTGCCGCAAGTCCGGCCTCGCCAGGCGCTTGCTGCAGTCCGCCAAGGGAGCCTGAGCCGATGGCGGATGTCGCCAGGCCGCTGGCCCGACGCTTCGACAGCATCCACGATCCGCACCTCGTCGAACGATGGACAAGGCTGGAGGAGAGCGGCGGTTCCACCGCCTTTCTCGGCCTCGACTTCGTGCGCTCCATGCAGGACGGGCTGGCGCCGGAGCGGCACGGCACGCCGCTCTATATCGCGATCGACGACGCACAGACCGGCGCGCCCTTGATGATCGTGCCGCTGCTCGCCGACACGCGCTTCGGCGTGCGGCGCCTCGGATTTCTCGACTACGGCGTCGTCGACTATCACTTCCCGCTGGTCGATCCCAAGGCCTGCGCCGACCCGCAGCGCTTCGTCGCGATCCGCCGGGCCTTCATCGCCGCCCTGCCGCCGCACGACGCCCTGCTGCTGCGCAAGGTCATCCGCGAATATCGCGGCGTGCCCAATCCGCTCTGGAGCGAAGACCAGCTGATCGACACCGGCGAGGGCGCCTCGCGCATCGACCTCGACCCGGAGAGCCTGGAGCGGGCGCAAAGGAACCATTCGGTCTATCCGAAGATGGCAAAGCAGCGGGCGAAGCTGGACAAGCTGCCCGGTTTCGAGATCGTCGAGGCCAGGACGCCCTGTGAGATCGACCAGATCCTTGGCGTCATGGCGCGCCAGCGCCAGCAGCGGATGTCGGCACAGGGTATCCCGGACCTTTTCCAGGACCCGGCGGTCTTTGCCCATTACCGCCGCCTGGCGATGGACGGATGCAAGGACGGGCGGATCCTGTTGCTGGGTTTGCGGGTCGGCGAGACATGGCTGGCGACCAGCTACTGCCTGTGCCACCGGGGCATCGTCACGGGCATCCTGTGCTCGCTGGACGAAGGCCCCTATCGCAAGCATTCCCCCGGCCTCATCGCCACGATCCTGGAGATCGAATGGGGACAGCGCCACGGCTTTGCGCTCTATGACTTCGGCGCCGGAAGCTACGGCTACAAGGACCGTTTCGGCGGCCGGCACCGCGTCATCAAGGCGCTCGGCGTTTCGGCAACCTTGCGCGGCTCGGCCTATCTTGCGCTCTGCCGCGCACGCATCGGCCTGCGCCTGTGGCTGCGCGATCACCCCGCGCTGGCGCAAGCCGCGCGCCGGGCAAAGACGCTGCTCGCCGCCGCCATGGGGCGCAAGCGCGACCCGAAGAGCGGCGCCGTGAGGCGAAGCCGGCCGTTGCCGCTCAACTGAGGCCTCGCGGCGCGGCGTGCTCCTTTCCTGACGCCTTGCCGGGCCTGCTACGTCTTGTCGTCGGGCTTGACGCCCGGCGAGCCGCCCTCCGCCCCGCCGTCGTCGTCCTGGTCCCGGTCTTGTGCGTCCGGCAGGTCGGAGAAAAGGTCCGGCAGCATCTCGGTGTCCGGCCCCATGTCCGACAGGCCCTCGCCGTCGCTCGCAAGCGCATCCTCCGTCTCGTCCGCAGGCTCGCCGGCCGGCTCCACCTCGGCAGCCTCGGCGATCTCCTCCTCCACGATGTCCCCGCGGGGAAGATCCCGGCGGCGGCGCACCTCGTCCAGGATGCGGCGGGCGAGGTCCGGCTTGCGGATCAGCAGCGCATGCAGATCCTGCGAATCCAGCACCATCAGCTGAGCATCGGACGTCGCCATCACCGTCGCCGAACGCCGCCGCTCGCCGAGCACCGCCATCTCGCCGAAGAAGCCCCCCTCTTCCAGATGGACACGGCTCTGGCCAATCGTCATCTCGATGAGGCCGGAGGCGATGAAGAACATGCTGTTCGCCGGTTCTCCGCGCTGGCTGATCACCTGGCCGGCCTTGACCGACCGGCCGCGCAGCAGCCGGGCGATCTCCGCGATGTCGGCCGCCCGCAGATCCTGGAACAACGGCACCCGGGCGACCATGCCCCAGGTCACCGCGAAGTCGCGCGAATGGATCTCCCGGGCAAACGCGGTCGCCACGATGCCGACCGGCAGGGCCAGCAACCCGTAGCCGAGCAGCATCACCAGCCCGCCGAGCACCTTGCCGGCCGGCGTCACCGGAACCACGTCGCCATAGCCGACCGTCGTCACCGTGGTCATCGCCCACCAGACCGCATCCGGGATCGTGCCGAAGGCCTGCGGCTGCACCTGGCGCTCGACCATGTACATGGCGGTGGCCGCCAGCATCACCACGCCGAAGATGATGATCAGGCTGGCGCCGATGGCGTGGCGCTCCGACAGCAGCGCATTGGTGAGCGAGCGCAGCGCCGGCGAGTAGCGCGCCAGCTTGAAGAACCGGGCGAGCCGCAGGATCACCAGGACCTTGAAATCGGTGGGAACCAGAAGAATGCCCAGCACGAAGGGCAATACCGCCAGCAGGTCGACGATGGCAGCCGGCTGCAGCGCGTAGCGCAGACGCGCCATGAGCGGCCTGTCCTTGCGGTAGGGCGGATGCAGGTTCGCCACCCACAGCCTTGCAAGATATTCGGCAAGGAACGTCGTGCCGATCACCAGTTCGGCCAGCGCGAAGCTGTCGCCCCACTCGGACGCCAGCGAGGGCACCGTCTCCAATGCCACCAGCGCGACCGCAGCCAGCACCAGGGCGATCAGCAACCGGTCGAACCAGCGCCCCTGCGGGTCGCCTGCCGAGCCGAGCTCCAGCCAGCGATAGAGACGCCAGCGGAGCCGTGTCATGCGTCCCGCCGGCGCAGGCGCATCCTCGCCGGAATGCGGCCGGCCGGCCGCCGGCCGCGGCGGGTCGCCAGCCTCTCCGGAAAGAGGATCGCGACCCGTTGCCATCTCGTCAGGCCTTGGCCGGCGCTGCAGTCTCCAGCGCTTGCGCGATCGCCGTCACCGCCGCTTCCGCCTGCGAGGCATCGGAGCCGCCCGCCTGCGCCATGTCCGGACGGCCTCCGCCGCCGCGCCCGCCCAGAACCTCGGAGCCGACCTTCACCAGGTCGACCGCGTTGAACCGGTCGGTCAGGTCGCCGGTGACACCGACGACGATCGCCGCCTTGTTGTCTTCCGACGCGTTGACCAGAACGACGATGCCGGAGCCGATCTGGCCCTTGGCCTCGTCGGCCAGGCCCTTGAGATCCTTCGGGTTCAGGCCCTCGACGATGCGCGCCATCAGCTTGACGCCGCCGATCTCCCGCAGGCCATCACCCGCATCGCCCGCGCCGCCGCTCATGGCGAGCTTCTTGCGCGTGTCGGCAAGCTCGCGCTCCAGCCGGCGCTTTTCCTCCACCAGCGCCGCGACACGCTCGGCGACGTCAGCCTGGCCCGACTTCAGCACCGAGGCGATCTCGCGCACCCGCGCGTCCTGCCCGGCCAGATGCCGGCGGGCAGCCGCCCCGGTCAGCGCCTCGATCCGGCGCACGCCGGCGGCAACCGCGCCCTCAGTCACCAGCGTGACGAGGCCGATGTCGCCGGTTCGCGACACATGGGTGCCGCCGCACAGTTCCGCCGAATAGGTCTTGCCCGCCTTGTCGCCGCGCAGCGCCCGGCCCATCGAGACCACGCGGACCTCGTCGCCGTATTTCTCGCCGAAGAGCGCCATCGCCCCCTCCTCGATCGCCTCGTCGACGCCCATCAGACGGGTCTCGACGGCAGCATTCTGGAGCACGATCTGATTGGCGATCTCCTCGACCTCGGCCAGTTCCTCCGCCGACATCGGCTTGGGGTGCGAGAAGTCGAAACGCAGCCGCTCCGGGCTGACCAGGGAGCCCTTCTGCGCCACATGGGTGCCGAGCACCTCGCGCAGGGCCTCGTGCACCAGGTGGGTGGCCGAGTGGTTGGCGCGGATCGAGCCGCGCCGCGTGGCATCGACCAGGAGCTCCAGCGGCAGGCCGATGGTCACCTTGCCGGAAAGCACCCGCACCTCGTGGACGAAGAGGCCGTCGGCCTTCTTCTGAGTGTCGGTGACTTCCAGCTCGACGCCGCCCTCGCCGCGCATGCGGCCCGTATCGCCGACCTGGCCGCCGGACTCGCCGTAAAACGGCGTCTGGTTGAGCACCACGAAGCCGGTGTCGCCTTCCTTCAGCTCCATCGCCTCGCCGCCGTCACGCACCATCGCGGCGACCACGCCTTCGGCGGTCTCGGTGTCGTAGCCGAGGAAATCGGTCGCCCCGCAACGGTCCTTCAGCGTAAACCACACGGTGTCGGTGGCCGCCTCGCCGGAGCCGGACCAGGCGGCGCGCGCCTCGGCGCGCTGGCGCTCCATCGCGGTGTTGAAGGCGGCAAGATCGACGCTGACGCCGCGCGCGCGCAGGGCATCCTGCGTCAGGTCGAGCGGGAAGCCGTAGGTGTCGTAGAGCTTGAACGCGGTCTCGCCGTCGAACTCGGCGCCCTCGCCGAGGCCGGCGCTGGCATCGTCCAGGAGGGTGAGGCCACGCGCCAGCGTCTTGCGGAAGCGCCGCTCCTCGAGCTTCAGCGTCTCGGTGATCAGGGCCTCGGCGCGGGTCAACTCCGGATAGGCCCGGCCCATCTCGCGCACCAGGGTCGGCACCAGGCGCCACATCAGCGGCTCCTCGGCGCCCAGCAGGTGGGCGTGACGCATGGCCCGGCGCATGATCCGGCGCAGCACGTAGCCGCGGCCCTCGTTGGAGGGCAGCACGCCGTCGGCGATCAGGAAGCTGGCCGAACGCAGATGGTCGGCGATCACCCGATGGCTGGCGCGCTGCGCGCCCTCGGCCTCCACGCCGATCGCGTTTTCCGAAGCCGAGATCAGCGCGCGGAACAGGTCGATGTCGTAATTGTCGTGCACGCCCTGCAGCACGGCGGCGACGCGCTCCAGCCCCATGCCGGTGTCGATCGACGGCCGCGGCAGGTTGATGCGCTCGCCCGGCAGCTGCTCATACTGCATGAAGACGAGGTTCCAGATCTCGATGAACCGGTCGCCGTCCTCTTCCGGCGAGCCCGGAGGGCCACCCCAGATGTGGTCGCCGTGATCGTAGAAGATCTCCGAACACGGACCGCAGGGGCCGGTGTCGCCCATCGCCCAGAAATTGTCCGAGGTCGGGATGCGGATGATCTTGTCGTCAGGCAGGCCGGCGATCTTCTTCCACAGCGAGAAGGCCTCGTCGTCCTCGGCATAGACCGTCACCAGCAGCCGCTCCTTCGGCAGCGCGAATTCCTTGGTGATCAGGTTCCAGGCGAGCTCGATGGCCCGGTCCTTGAAATAGTCGCCGAAGGAGAAGTTGCCCAGCATCTCGAAAAAGGTGTGGTGGCGGGCGGTGTAACCGACATTGTCGAGGTCGTTGTGCTTGCCGCCGGCGCGCACGCATTTCTGCGCCGTCGTCGCGCGCTGGTAGTCGCGCTTCTCGAGGCCGGTGAAGACGTTCTTGAACGGCACCATGCCCGCATTGGTGAACATCAGGGTCGGGTCGTTGCGCGGCACGAGCGGGCCCGATGCGACGATCTCGTGACCGTTGCGCCCGAAATACTCGAGAAAGGCAGACCGGATTTCGTTTACGCCGCTCATCAGGATCCCATCCGTTGCGCCGCGCCTGCCCGCCTGTCCCGCGGTCTTCGAATGGTCCGGAAGGGGGAGCGCGCCTGTCTTCGTTCTTGTGCCCGCTTTTAGCTTTGTGCCGGCAGCAAGTCCAGCGCGCGCCACGCCTTCGGCGGCGTCTTGCAACAGCAACCCTGGGCGGACCGCAAGCCACCCTCCCGCGGACCTGCCCTCGCGTTCATTTGGCCGGCGCCCCAAAAACAAACAGCCGCCCCGAAGGGCGGCTGCGGCAGTTGTTACTCGTCGGAAGCTCCGTCGTCGTCGCTTTCCGAGAAGGGATCGGTGATCCGCTCCGCGATCAGGCCGGCGTTCTGCCGGATAGCCAGTTCGATCTCCTCGGCGGCCTCCGGATTGTCGCGAAGGAACTGCTTGGCGTTCTCCCGGCCCTGGCCGAGCCGCTGGCTGTTGTAGGAGAACCAGGCGCCCGACTTCTCGACGATGCCGCCCTTGACGCCGAGATCGATGAGCTCGCCCATCTTCGAGACGCCCTCGCCATAGATGATGTCGAACTCGACCTGACGGAACGGGGGGGCGAGCTTGTTCTTTACTACCTTGACGCGGGTCTGGTTGCCGATCACCTCTTCGCGGTCCTTGATCGCACCGATGCGGCGGATGTCGAGGCGCACGGAGGCGTAGAACTTCAGCGCGTTGCCGCCGGTCGTCGTCTCGGGCGAGCCGAACATCACGCCGATCTTCATGCGGATCTGGTTGATGAAGATGACCATGCACTTGGAGCGCGAGATCGAGGCCGTCAGCTTGCGCAGCGCCTGGCTCATCAGCCGCGCCTGCATGCCCGGCAGGCTGTCGCCCATCTCGCCGTCGAGCTCCGCCTTCGGCGTCAGCGCGGCGACCGAGTCCACCACCAGCACGTCGATGGCGCCGGAGCGCACCAGCGTGTCGGCGATTTCCAGCGCCTGCTCGCCGGCATCCGGCTGGGAGATCAGCAGGTCGTCGATATTGACGCCGAGCTTGCGGGCATAGATCGGGTCGAGCGCGTGCTCCGCATCGATGAAGGCGCAGATGCCGCCCTTCTTCTGGGCCTCCGCAATGGTGTGCAGAGCCAACGTCGTCTTGCCCGACGATTCCGGTCCGTAAATCTCGACGATGCGGCCACGCGGCAGGCCGCCGATGCCCAGCGCGATGTCGAGGCCGAGCGAGCCGGTCGACACGGTCTGGATCTCGACCACCTGGCCCTGACCCATCTTCATGATGGAGCCCTTGCCGAAGGCGCGTTCGATCTGTGAAAGGGCGGCGTCGAGCGCCTTGTTCTTGTCCATCTGCATGCCTTCGACCAAGCGGAGTGAATTCTGTGCCATGAGGCTACCATCCTTATTTCACGCCGCGCCCGGCGATTCAAACTGCGCTTTTGTACCAGTTTTGTTCTCATCAAGCAACAAGCATCAACATACTGAATATGTTTGACTATTCGATATATGTTCCGCTATTGTTCATGAACCCACGTCATTCGTGTTCTGCCGCCGGAGGGCGAGAATCGGTTGCAGGCGGAAGACAAGCCCAGCGGAAGACGTGGTGCGGGCGCGATCAGGAACGGTTCTGCCGGAACGCACAGGCCATCGGAACGGGCGGCAGAGGCGCGGCCGGAGCCGTGGGCAGGGCTGCCGCCGCGCGAGGGCGGACGGAGGAACCGGGCGGCGGGATTGGGCAGCAGGACTGGGCAGCAGGACTGGGCAGCGAAACCCTGCCTCCAGGTGCGAGGCGCAACGGAGTTACAAGGAGATCAAAGGACCCGGAAGGACGGCAGGCGCGCAAGCGCGACGGCACAAGGCCGCTTCAAGTCCAGATGTCGTCCACGCCGTTTTCGACGACGTGGACGACGCCCTGCGGCTCTTTCAGACGCAGGATCTGCGCATCATCGAGGCCGAGGCAGATGCCGCGGATGACCTTGCCGATCTGGCCGTGTGCCACGGCGATGGTCGGACGCGAGAGCATGCCGAGCCAGCGGCTCGCCCGCTCGCGAAGGTGGGCGAGCGTCTCCCCGCCCGGCGCGCCGAAATACCAGTCGTAGTCCGGCTTTCCGGCCATGTGTGCGGGAAACCGCTCGATCATCTCGGGCTTGGTGAGGCCGCTCAGCTGCCCGAGATCAATTTCCTTGAGCAGGTCCGTTGCGACCGGCCGGAGGTCGAAATGCTGCCGGATATTGGCGACCGTCTCCTGCACCCGCCCGATGGGGCTCGCCATCTGGTCGAAGCCGTCTGGCGAGTCGAGCTCCCGCGCCAGGATCTCGCCGAGCCGCTGCGCCTGCTGCCGGCCCGTCTGCGTCAGAGGAGAGTTCAGATGACCCTGGGCCCGGCCGGCCAGGTTCCACTCGGTTTCGCCATGGCGCATGAAGACAAGTCGCGGGTGCTGCAAGGGATCGGTCCGCCATCGGTTGGGACATGACGCTCGAAAGGCGCCGGAGAGGAGCCCCGGCTACCCTTGCTGATCGGAAAAATCAACGCACGCCGCAGCGCTGGTGGCGGCAAGCCGGTGAAGCCCCTCCCCTCGCATTGCGCGAGCCGGTATAAGCGGTTGCAAGGACAAAGGCCGGAGACCTGCCCGCATGCCGATTGCCGCCTTCGGCGCCATCCATCTCGACACGATCGCCCATGCGGACCGCCGGATCCTGCGCGAAACCTCCACGCCGGCAGCACTTGCCATACGGCCCGGCGGCGTCGCGACCAACGTGGCGCGTGCGTTGGCGCGACTCGACTGCCGCATCGCGCTGGCCGGCCGGCTGGGACGCGAGGCGGAGGCCGACGGGCTGCTGGTGCAGCTGACGGCGGAAGGCGTGGAGACGGGAGCCATCCGCCGCAGCGACCTGCCGAGCGGGCGCTATCTCGCGCTGCACGATCCCGACGGAACGCTGGCGGCGGCGGTGGTCGATGCCCGCATCACCGAGACGCTGGAGCCGGGCGCGCTGCTACCACTGACCGAGGCGCAAGCGGCGGCGGGCTGCTGGTTTCTCGATGCCAACCTGCCGCAGCCGCTTCTGGCGGAACTGGCGGAGACGGCGGGAGAGCGGATGCTGGCTGCCGACGCGGTCTCGCGGGCCAAGGCCGCACGGCTCGGCCCGATCCTGCCGCGGCTCGATCTGCTGTTCTGCAACCGTGCGGAGGCCGCCGCCCTGCTCGGGCGGGATGGCGAACAAGACGGGGAGCAGCAGGAAGAGGACGGCGCGGAGACGGCAAACGCGCTGGTCGAGGCCGGAGTAAAGGCCGTTGTGATGACCCGCGGCGCGGCCCCCGTGCTTCTGGCGACCCGCTCCGGCATCGACGAGATCTCGCTGACGACATGCGATGGCGCAGCCGCTCCTCCGCCGCGGGTCGTGGACGTGACCGGGGCGGGAGATGCGCTGATCGCCGGCACGCTGGCGGGCCTGGAGCACGGATTGCCGCTTGCACGGGCGGTCGCGGCCGGCATGCGCGCCGCGGCGCTGACGCTGGAAAGCCCTGGCGCGGTGGCGGACACATTGACGTGGGCAGCAATCGCGCCGAGGAGATAGAAAAGGATGCGCGGCAGCCGCCACCCGGCCATGCGCAAACGGGGTGGCCGGGCGCCTCGACAGCGACGGGGCGCCGGCCCTATAAGGCGGTCCGCACCCGGCAGGGTACGGCAGGACGGAGCGAATTCGACATGCTGGACAAGGATATGACCGGGCTGGCTTCGGTACTGCAGCTGGGCGAAGAGGTCGCAGCGGCACTGGCCGAGAGGCGCCCCGTGGTGGCGCTGGAATCGACCATCATCACCCACGGCATGCCCTGGCCGAAGAATGTCGAGACCGCCCGGCTGGTCGAGGCGGACATCCGCGCCGGCGGCGCCGTCCCGGCGACGATCGCCGCCCTCGACGGCAAGCTGCATGTCGGCCTGTCCGACGGCACGCTGGAGCGGCTGGCCAAGGCCGAGGGCGTGATGAAATGCTCACGCGCCGATCTCGCCATCGCGCTAGCGACCGGCCGACCCGGCTCCACGACCGTCGCCGCGACGATGATGGCCGCCCATGCGGCCGGCATTGCGGTCTTCGCCACCGGCGGCATCGGCGGCGTGCATCGCGGCGCGGAGACGAGCTTCGACATTTCCGCCGATCTCGACGAGCTGGCGCGAACGCCCGTCTGCGTGGTGGCGGCCGGCGCCAAGGCGTTGCTCGACCTGCCCAAGACGCTGGAAGTGCTGGAAACGCGCGGCGTGCCGGTGATCGCGCACGGGCAGGACGCCTTTCCGGCCTTCTGGTCGCGCGACAGCGGCCTTGCCGCGCCCTACCGCATGGACACGGCGGACGAGATCGCCGGGCTGCTGGAGCTGCGCGCCCGGTTCGGCGACCATGGCGGCGTTCTGGTTGCCAATCCGGTGCCGGAGGCGGACGAAATCCTCCCCTCGCAGATCGCCTCGGCCATCGAGCAGGCGCTGGCGGAAGCGGCAAGACGCGGCGTCAGCGGCAAGGCGGTGACACCCTTCGTCCTGGCGATGATCTACGAGCTCACCAAGGGGCGCAGTCTCGTCACCAACATCGCGCTGGTCCGCAACAATGCGAGGCTGGCAGCGGCAATCGCGGTTGAGCTGGCCGGACGACGGAACAAGGCCGCGGCAGACCGTCTCTCCTCTGACGTGTAACTGCCGCATTTTATATGCTTAACTCGCTGCGACCGGCAGCCATGGGGGGCGCCGAACGATGCTCCCACCCGCGCCGGTCGCCGGAGTCCAATACGGCCCTGCCCAGCCCGTCCCTCGGGCGGCAACGAGGGCGAGACAGGAAGACAGAGGCTAAGATGGCGGAAGCAGCAGCTCAGACCGGACTTTCTCCGATGCAGTATCTCGACAAGGCGGTGGCCGCCCTGCGCGACATGGGCCTGATGCCCGACGGCACCGCCGAGGCGCCGATCAACGCGCTGCTGGAAAGGATCTCCGACCTGTCTCCGGACAAGATCGCGGTGATCACCCGCACGCTCGGCCAGTCGCAGACCTTCAACGAGGTGGTGCGCAACGAGATCCAGGCCATGTCGATCGGCGAACGCTACGAGGCGATCACCGAGGCCTTCAACTCGATCCGCGACGACGCCAAGGGCATGGTCGACCAGCTGGCCGACGGCAAGATCTCCTTCATGGAGAACATGTCCAACAAGTGGCGCGACATGACGCGGGGCACCGTCTCCGACCGCTTCGGCAAGATCAGGGAGACCTATCTCGACGTCGCCCGCGACACCAAGGACCAGATCGAGCGCGAACAGCGCATCCTGGAGGCCTATCGCGATTTCCGCGGCGCGCTGAAGCAGGCCGAAGTCCTGGCGCTCGAAGTGCTGAACACCGCCACGGCCCGCCTGGAAGAGGCCAAGGCCGCGCTGGAGGCCTCCAACAAGGAAGTCGAGGCGCATGACGGCGGCGACGCTGCAGCCAAGGCTCGCCTGGAATTCGCCCGCGACGAGAAGATGCGCGCGATGCAGGACGAGGAGAAGCGCTACCAGATCGCCAAGGACCTCTCCGACAACCTGACCATCGGCTACAACACGTCGGAAGTGATCATGGCGCGTCTGATGCAGACGACCAACGCCAAGGAGCGGGTCTATGCGCAGTCGGTGACCTTCTTCTCCACCAACGATTCCGTGCTGACCGCGCTGAATGCCTCCTTCACCGGCCTGCACGGTCTGCACGAATCGACCGAGGCGCTCAACGCCATGAAGGACGGCGTGTCGAAGTCGCTGGAGACCCTGGCGGAGATCGGCGATGCGGTGCAGGAAGCGGCGCTGAAGGCCGGCTACGGCCCGACCATCCAGGCGGCAGCCGTCAAGAAGCTGGTCGACTCGGTCATCAACTTCCAGGTCAACTCGCGCGAGATCATCAACGAGATGCGCGTCATGTCGACGAAGAACTCCGAGGAGATCCGCGACGCGGTCGAGGACGGCAAGCGCCGTCTTGCAAAGCTCGCCGCGCAGGGCAACATGATCGGCGCCTGAGCCGCCCGCAAGGGAACCGCATCCATCACGGCCGGCCGCGGATATCCGGGGCCGGTCCTGCCGCAAAAGGCTGCAGGGGAACGAGTGCATGGCCTCCGACACCGCCTCGACCAGGGCGCCGCTCGATGAGCTGATGATGGCGATGGACGTGGTCGACACGCTGCGCCACGACGAACGCATCGCGCTGAAGGAACTCGGCTCGGACGAGCGCGACGCTGCGATGATCCAGCGTCTGCGCGAGATCTATACGAGCCAGGGCATCGAGGTTTCCGACCGCCTTCTGCGCGAAGGCGTCGAAAACCTGAAGCAGAACCGCTTCGTCTACAGTCCGCCCGCAGCCGGCTTCCAGCGCACGCTGGCGCTGATCTATGTCACGCGCCTGCGCTGGGCGAAGGCCATTCTTGTCCTGCTGCTGCTGGCCGTTGCCGCAGCGCTGGCCTGGCATTTCCTGGTGACCGCCCCGCGCGAGCGGGCCGCCGAGGCGCTGCGGATCGAGCTGACGCAGACCCTGCCGACGGAGATCGCCGCAACGGTGCGCCGGATCGGCGAGGTGAGCGAGGAAACCGCCGCCCGCGAACGGGCCGCGACGCTGGCCACCGGCGGCCAGGCGGCCCTTGCCGCGAACGACGCGGCCGCCGCCCGCAAGGCGCTCGCCGACCTCAAGGCGCTGGAGGCGCGCCTGCTGCAGGTCTACGACATCCGCATCGTGTCCCGTCCGGGCACGCCGACCGGCGTCACCCGCATCCCCCAGGCCAACACCTCGGCGCGCAACTACTACCTTCTCGTCGAGGCAGTGGCGCCGGACGGAAAGATCGTGCCGCAGGAAGTCACCTCCGAAGAGGACGGCGCCCGCAAGACGGTCGCCATCTGGGGCCAGCGGGTGCCGCAATCGACCTTCGACGCGGTGCGCCGCGACAAGGAGGAGGACGGCATCGTCAGCAATCCGGTACTCGGCAGCAAGGCGCGCGGCAGGCTGCAGCCCGAGTGGCAGGCCCGGGTGGAGACGGGAGCGATCACGCAATGGTAGCTCTTGCCGGAACGGCATCGCGCCGAACGACATTTGAGGGAGGGACCGGCGGGAGGCCGGCAGGCACGAACAGAACGGCAAGGGGCACGCGGGCATGGTGAGCGGACGTCAGACCCTCGGCTCGATCGAAAGGGCGCTCGGTGAGGTCCGGCAGGAGGAAGACCTCCTGCGGCGGCGCGTCGACGACGCCATGCGCGAGATCAACGATCTGCGCGGCGCCGAGCTGGAAGCGTTCCGGGAGCTTGCCCGCTTTCGCCTGCGCGAAGGCGGCGACAAGGCCTTCGGCCAGCGCATCGACAAGGACGAGGCCGAGGCCCGTCGCCAGCTGGAACAACGGGAGCTGGCGCTATCGGCCTTACGCGCCCAGCATGATGCCCTGACGAGCGACGTCGCCGCGCTCACCGAGCAGCGCCGCCGCCTGACGCGCGAGCGCGATGCGGCGAGCGACCGGCTCGACGCCATTCTCGAGGCCGTCGACAAGAAGCTTGCCGGCGATCCGGCCTACACCGCCCAGCGCGAGGCGGCGGAAGCCGCGCAGCGCACCGCAGAAGCGGCGCGGTCCAAGGCACGGCAAGCGCAGGACGACCGGGCCGCCAAGAGCAAGGCCTACGAGGACGACGCGCTCTTCGCCTATCTCTGGAAGCGCGGGTTCGGCACCTCGACCTATCGTTCGACCGGCCTCATCCGCATGCTCGACCGCTGGGTGGCACGGCTCATTCGCTACAATGATGCGCGCCCCAACTACGCCATGCTGGTGGAGATCCCGCATCGGCTCGACGCCTATGCCAGCGACCGAGAGGCGGAGGCGCAAGCGGAACTGGCCAAGCTCGGCGCCCTGTCGCGCCAGGCGGCCGCGGACGTCGCCGGCGAAGACCTTGCCGCGGCCATCGAAACCGCCGAACGCGAGATCGAGGACACGACGGCAACGCTGGAGAAGCTGGAAGTCGAGCTTGAGGAACTGGGCAAGCGCGAGCAGCCCTATCTCTCCGGCGAGGATTCCGAGTTCCGCACCGCCGAGGAGGCCTTGCTGCGCTCGCTGCGCTCCGAGGAACTGACCACCCTGTGGCAGGAGGCGCTCGCCACCCCCTCGCCCGAGGACGAGCGGATCGTCCGCCGTCTGCAGGATCTCGACGCCCGCATCGAGATCCTGAACAGCGCAACGGAAAACGACCAGCGCACGCTGCGCGACCTTGCCCGCCGGCGCGACGAGCTGGCCAAGGTGACGCGCCAGTTCCGCCAGAAGCGCTACGACACCTGGGACTCCACCTTCGACAATGACAGCCTGACCGGCGTGCTGCTCGGCGAGCTGGCCAAGGGCGCCCTGTCGGGGGCCGACTACTGGGCCAAGGCCGAGAAGTCGCGCAAGCGGCGCAAGCGCCACGGCGGCGGCGTCGGCTTTCCCGGCGGCATCGGCCTGCCCGGCTCCATGGGTGGGTTCGGGGGTGGGTCCGAGGGCGGCTCGGGAGGTGGACGCGGCGGCTTCGGCGGCGGCGGCTTCGGAAGCGGCGATTCCTTCGGCGGTGGCGGCTTCAAGACCGGCGACACGTTCTGATCGTTCGCACCCGGACCTCCAACCGGGCACGCGCCTTGGCACATTCGCCGGGATGCCTGTGCCCGCAGTCTTTGTTAACTTCGCTGTCGCAAGCTTGCGCTTGCGCGAAAGATCCGCCGACACCGCCTTCCAGGTGCCGCCCGGATATCCTGCCCGTATCCGGGCCCTTACAGTCTTCTTGGGGATTGCCGCAATGCTGCTCCGCCTGACCCTCGTCCTCGTCGCCGCCACGGCGCTTACCGCCTGCCAGTCCGGCCGGCGCGGACCCGCCCCGGTCGAACCGCAGCAGGCGGTGCTGACCGTGCCGACCGGCGCGCAGTCGATCACCGTGCGGGCGAATACCGAGACGGTTCGCCAGACCATCGTCGCCAACGCGACGGAGCGCGGCACGCCGATCACCCAGAACCAGCCCAACATGGTGATTCTGGAGCGGACGGTGACGGGAGAGAACCCGGCCCTCGACAGCGAGTTCGGCCCCTCCGACAACGGCCCGCGCAAGTTCCGCATCCGCGTCCGCTTCCAGGGCACCGGCTGCGATACGCTGGTGGTGCAGGACGTCGCCGTCGTCAACAATGCCGGCACCGCGTTGGAGCAGGTCTTCACCCTGACCCAGCCGCAATACAACCCGCGCGACAGTCTTGTCGGCCTGAAGTCGAAGGCCGAATCCGGCGCCCGCTGCATCTGACGGCAGAGCCGGCAAACCTGAGGGGAGCGACCTTGTCGCTTCCCTGCCGTTGCATGCGAGGCGAAAACGCGCTTGTCTCGCGGTCGGGTTGAATCGAACTTCCCCTCCCGCTCGCAACCGGCAGCGCCATGGCCACCGTCTATGATCTGAAATCCCGCTTCCAGGACCTGCTGCGCCCGATCGTGCGCGCCCTGGCGCGCGCGCGCATCACCGCCAACCAGGTGACGCTGGCGGCCCTCGCCCTGTCCGTGATCGCCGGGCTCGCGATTGCCCTGTGGCCGGCCGCCGGCCTGCCGCTCGCGCTCCTGCCCCTGGTGCTGTTCTTGCGAATGGCGCTCAACGCCATGGACGGCATGTTGGCCCGCGAGCACCATCAGCAGTCGGCGCTAGGCGCCGTGCTCAACGAACTCGGCGACGTCGTTTCCGACCTGGCGCTCTACCTGCCCTTTGCGCTTGTCCCCGGCGTCTCGCCGATGGCCGTCGTCAGCCTGTGCCTGCTGGCCGTGATCAGTGAGATGACGGGTGTCGTCGGCATCCAGATCGGCGCCTCGCGGCGCTATGACGGACCGCTCGGCAAGAGCGACCGGGCCGTCCTGTTCGGCACGCTCGGCCTGTTGCTCGGCATCGGCCTCATCGGCCCCGTCTTCGCCAACTGGGTGCTGGCAGTCGCGCTGCTTCCCGCCGCCCTCACCATCTTCAACCGCGCCCGCAAGGCGCTGGCCGAGGTCCGGGAGGGCCGTCCGTGAGCCTGTTCGACGACCTCACTCCGCTCCACCTCGCCATTGCCGGCATCTGGGGCATCCTGGTCCTTGCCAGCATCCTCGTCTTCGCGCTGAAGCGTCTTCAGCCCCATCGCGACCACTCCGAGCTGGTCAGCCGCACGGTGAGCTGGTGGGGCATGATTGCCCTGTTCACCGCTGCCTTCCTGCTGAGCCGGACGCTCTCCATCGTGCTATTCGCGCTGGTGAGCTTCCTCGCCTTCAAGGAATACCTGTCGATGATCCCGACGCGCCGGGCCGACAGGCGGGTGCTGTTCTGGGCCTATCTGTCGATCCCCGTCCAGTATTACTGGGTGGCGGACGGCTGGTACGGCATGTTCGCCGTGTTCATCCCGGTCTACATGTTCCTGTTCCTGCCCTTCTCCATGCTGCTGTCGCAGCAGACGGAAGGCTTCCTGAAGGCGATCGGCACGCTCAACTGGGGCCTCATGCTCTGCGTCTTCTCGCTGAGCCATGCCGCCTTCCTGCTGGTGCTGCCGGTGACCGGCAACACGGATCCGCAGGCGGGCGCCGGCCTGCTGCTCTATCTGGTCTTCCTGACCCAGTTCAACGACGTCGCCCAATACACCTGGGGCCGGCTGTTCGGCCGCCGCCCCATCGTGCCCGTCGTCAGCCCCAAGAAGACCTGGGAAGGCTTCCTCGGCGGATTGCTGACGACGACGGTGGTGGCGGTTCTCGCGGCGCCGCTGGTGACGCCCTTCGACTGGCAGCAGGCGGCGGCGGCAGGACTGATGATCGCGGCCGCCGGTTTCATCGGCGACGTCACCGTCTCGGCGGTGAAGCGCGATCTCGGCGTCAAGGATACCGGCGCGCTGATCCCCGGCCACGGCGGCATCATGGACCGGATCGACAGCCTGACCTTCACCGCGCCGCTGTTCTTCCACTTCGTGCGCTACTTCCACACGTGAGGGCGCAATGACGCGCGTGCTGCAGATCCTGTTCTTCCTGGCAGTGCGCATCGTCGTGCTGTTCGTGCTGGGGCTGAACGTGCGCCGGCGCGAATGGCTGCCGGAGCACGGGCCGGCAGTGATCGTCGCCAACCACAACAGTCATCTCGATACGCTGGTGCTGATGTGCCTGATGCCCCTGTCGAAGCTGCACCTGCTGCGTCCGGTCGCCGCCGCCGACTACTTCCTCGCCAACAGGGCGATGGCCTGGTTCTCGCTCAACATCCTGCGCATCATTCCCATCGTCCGCAAACCGGGTGAGCGGAAGGACGGGGCGCCCGGCGCCGACCCGCTGGCCGAGTGCCACGCCGCACTGGCCAAGGGCGAAATCCTGATCCTGTTTCCCGAGGGCAGCCGCGGCGAACCGGAAAAGATGACCGCGCTGAAGAAGGGCATCGCCCATCTTGCCGAGAAGAACCCGCATGCCCCCGTCGTGCCGGTCTTCACCCATGGGCTCGGCAAGGCGCTGCCGAAGGGATCGTTCCTGCTGGTGCCGTTCTTCTGCGACATCTTCGTCGGCGAACCGATCCGCTGGCCGGGCGACCGCACCGCCTTCATGGAAACGCTCACCGCGCGCTTCGCTGCCCTCTCCGCGGAGAAGACCTTTGCGTCTTGGGAATAGCTGGTGGAATAGGCTGGTCACGCTGGGTGCCGGCCTGTGGGGCCTTGCCGAGGCGACCGTCTTCTTCATCGTGCCGGATGTGCTGCTGAGCTTCATCGCGCAGGTCTCGCTGAAGCGCGCGCTTCTTGCCGCCCTTGCAGCTGTGGCCGGAGCGCTGGTCGGCGGCGCGTTGCTCCACGCTTTCGCAAACGCCGATCCGCAAGCCGCGCAGGCGCTGCTCCTGAACGTGCCGGGCATCTCACCCGAATTGGTCGCGCGGGTGGCCGAGCTGACCGAGCACGGCCAGCTCGCGGGCATGGTCGCCGGCTCCTTGAGCGGCGCACCCTACAAGATCTTCGCCGTGGACGCGGCGACGGCCGGAGTGCCGCTCTGGGCGTTCCTCATGGCAAGCGCGCCGGCACGCCTGCTGCGGTTTGCGCTCGTTGCCCTTGCGAGCTGGCTCGTCTTCGCAAGGCTGCTCGGGCACCTTGCGCTGCGTACCCGCCGTCTACTGCTCGCCGGCGCGTGGCTGGCGTTCTACGCGGGCTATTTCACCGCGATGGGCTGGTAAAAGGACCGGCGAGGGGCGGAGCCGCCGGCCCCGCCCCGCCGCAGCGGCTCAACTCGCCAGCACGTCCTTCACCATCGTTGCCAGCTGCTTCAGCGTGAAGGGCTTGGGCAGGAACGAGAACTTCTCGTTCTCCGGCAGGTTCTTCTCGAAGGCGTCTTCCGCATAGCCGGAGACGAAGATGATCTTCAGATCCGGCTGGGTCTTGCGCAATTCGCGCAAGAGCGTCGGCCCGTCCATCTCCGGCATGACCACGTCGGAGACGACGAGATCGACCTCGCCATCGGTCTCTTCCATGATCTCGAGCGCCTCGGCGCCGCTGGACGCCTCGTGCACGGTATAGCCGCGCGAGGTCAGCGCCCGTGCCGCAAAGGCGCGCACCGCCTCCTCGTCCTCGACCAGCAGGATGGTCGCCGAACCGGTCAGATCGGTCAGCTGCGGCGCCTCGACCGGCTTCACCTCCACCTGCTCCGCCTCGTTGCGCACATGGCGCGGCAGGAAGATGCGGAAAGTCGTGCCCTTGCCGATCTCGCTGGTGCAGAAGATGAAGCCGCCGGTCTGCTTGACGATGCCGTAGACGGTCGACAGCCCCAGGCCCGTGCCCTTGCCGACCTCCTTGGTGGAGAAGAACGGCTCGAAAATCTTCTCCATCACCTCCGGCGTCATGCCGGTGCCCGTATCGGTGACCTCGGTCAGCACGTATTCGGCGACCGGCATGCCGCGCGTACCCTCGTAGGACTGCGACTGATCCTCCGGCACATTGAGCGTGCGGATGGTCAGGTGACCGCCCTCGGGCATGGCATCGCGCGCGTTGACGGCAAGATTGACGATCACCTGCTCGAGCTGGTTGAGGTCGGCCATCACCGGCCACAGGTCGCGGCCATGGACGACGCTGAGCTCCACCTTCTCGCCCAGCAGCCGGTCCAGCAGGATCGACAGGTCCGCCAGCACGTCGTTGAGCGCCAGCTCCTTCGGCCGCAGCGTCTGGCGCCGCGAGAAGGCAAGCAGCTGGCGCACCAGGCCGGCCGCCCGGTTGGCGTTCTGCTTGATGTTCATGATGTCCTGGAAGGACGGATCGCTCGGCCGGTGGCTGGCCAGCAGCAGGTCGGAGAAGCCGATGATCGCGGTCAGGACGTTGTTGAAGTCGTGCGCCACGCCGCCGGCCAGCTGGCCGATCGCCTGCATCTTCTGGCCTTGCGCGAACTGCGCTTCCAGCACGCGCTGCGCGGTCGTCTCCAGCACATAGACGATGGCCGCATCCGAATCGTCCTCGCCGTCGCGCACCGCCGAGACGTAGACGGTGGCGGAGCGTCCGTCCTCGCGCTCGTCGAGACGCACATCGACCGGCGGGATCTCGCTGCGCCCCTCGGCGGCGGCGGCAAGCGCCTCCATCAGCGCCGGGCGCGAGGGAGCGGTGACGTGGTCGACGAGCTTCGGCGCGCCCTGCGTGGTGTCGGAGGTGCCGAACAGACGCACGAACGGGGCGTTGGTCTTGCTGATGCCGCCGTCATGGTCGATCGAGGCGATGGCAATCGGCGTGTTGTTGAAGAAGCGCGCGAAGCGCACCTCGGAGGAGCGCAGCGCCTCGGCCGCATCCTCGCCGCGCGAGCGGTTGAGCACCAGCGTGCGGCTCTCGCCCGGCAGCCCGCCGGCACCGAACGGCACCCGGTGCAGGATGCGCACCGGCACGGACCGCCCGCCGCGGGTGGTGAGGTCGAGATCGAAGGTCTCGGTCTTGACCTCGCCCGCCTTGCCCTGGACCGAGAGCAGGAGCTCCGCCCCGTCGCCGCGCATGAATTCGCTGACGCCGAGCGAGCCGGCCTCGAAGCTGACGAGGTCGTAGCCGAGCCAGTCGGCCAGCGTCGCATTGAGATAGACGACGCGGCCGGCGGCATCGCACGAGAAGAAGCCCGCCGGCGCGTGATCGAGGAAATTGATGACCCGCTGAAGCTCCTGGAAGGACGTCTCCTGCTCGGTGCGGTCGCCGCTGATATCCGACAGCTGCCACACGGTGCAGCCGCGCTCGCCGCCCCGCCCCGTGGCCAGCGGCAGCGGCCGCACGCGCACCCGGTACCAGCACGGCTCGCCATCATTGCGCCCGAGCGGATGCGGCAGGCGGATTTCCTCCTCCGCCGCGCGCTCGGCCTCGGCCGCCCGCGTCAGGTGGAAGATCGCGTCGGTCGCGGCCGGATCGCTGGAGAAGACACGCTCGACGCCGCGCATTTCGGTCGGCCCCTCGGCGCCGATCAGCCGCGCATAGGCATCGTTCGCATAGACGATGCGCCCATCGCGCTCGACCACGAGGACGCCGTCTTCCAGCGTGTTGAGAAAGGCGGCGGGTACGGGACTTGCCGGCGCGCGCGAGGAAAAGCGCAGGAGGCCGATGGCCCCGGCGAACAGCGAGAACACGCCGACGACGGCAAGCACGCCCAGCAGCGCCAGCACGAAAGGCTCCGCCTGGCCGCGCTCCATCAGCGACAGGGCTGCGGCGGCACCGACAAGGCCGACCGCAAGCAGGATCAGCAACAGGATGCTGCCTGAGCGCTCCTGCCGCTCGACCGCGGGAGACGACGGACCCCGATCACTTCTGCTCATTCACATATCCCGTGGCGCCAATCGCGCCAGCCTCCCCTTCGGCACCCACCGTGCGCCCATGCGCCCGGCGACAGGAGCCGCTCCTAGCTGCGCCAGGCGCGGCGTTCCCGCATTCGATAAACGAAACCGATCACTTCTGCCACCGCGCGATACTGCTCTTCCGGCACTTCCTGGTCGATGTCGATCGCCGCGAAGAGCGCACGGGCCAGCGGCGGGTTCTCGATCACCGGCACCTCGTTGTCGCGCGCGATCTCGCGGATCCGCAGCGCCACCGCGT
Source organism: Stappia indica (assembly GCF_009789575.1). Taxonomy (NCBI): domain Bacteria; kingdom Pseudomonadati; phylum Pseudomonadota; class Alphaproteobacteria; order Hyphomicrobiales; family Stappiaceae; genus Stappia; species Stappia indica. The sequence goes on from NZ_CP046908.1 coordinate 1,222,788, forward strand.
CTGTGCCCTTGGCGACGCAGATGGGCGCCTGCATGCCCTGCTCGTATTTCAGCGCCACTGCGTAGTGGGTCGGGTTGGTGACCACCACCGTGGCCTCCGGCACCGCCGCCATCATGCGCCGCCGCGACCGCTCCATGCGCAGCTGGCGGATCTTGCCCTTGACCAGCGGATCGCCCTCGGTCTGCTTGTATTCCTCCTTGATCTCGCGCTGGCTCATCTTCTGCTTGTCGAACCACTTCTTGCGCTGCCAGACATAATCGAGAGCCGCAACCACGGTCATGAACGCCAGGATCGCCGCGATCAGCTGCAGCACGAGGATCTGCACCTCCTCCAGCATCACGATTGTGTCGCGGAAGATCATCGTGTCGATCGTGTCGCGCTGCGGCCACAGCACGGCGACCATCAGGCCGCTGACCACCGCGATCTTCACCAGGCCCTTTGCGAAGTTGACGAGGCTTTCGGACGAGAACAGCCGCTTGAACCCCGCCAGCGGCGAGATCTTGGACAGTTTCGGCTTCATCCGTTCGGCAGACCAGATGAGCTGGTGCTGAATGATATTGCCGATGACCGCCGCCGCCAGCAGCAGGAGAAGCGGCAAGGCCAGGATGGCGCCGATCCGCAGCCCGGTGTCGCGCCACAACTGGCCGAGGCCGCGGGCATCGACAGGGATCTGGTGCGAATGGGCGAGATAGCCGCGCAGCGCAGCCTGCAGGTCGTCCGCCATGCCCGGTGCCAGCAGCGCCACCACCAGCCCGGTACCGAGCATGGTGAACCAGGTCGAGACCTCCTGGCTCTTGGCGACGTCGCCCTTCTCGAGCGCGTCGTCCAGCTTCTTTTGCGTGGGGTCTTCTGTCTTTTCGGCGTCGTCGTTCTGTTCGGCCATCGCCCTACCCCGCGATGAACCGGCCGAGCGCCGTCTCGAAATGCGACAGATACCACATCATCATCGTCACCAGCAGGGCGAAGAGCATCAACCCTCCGATGGCGATGTTGAGCGGCATCGCGATGAAGAAGATCTGCATCTGCGGCATCAGCTTGTTGAGCAGGCCGAGCCCGAAATAGAAAACGAGCCCGACCACGATGAAGGGCGCGGCGATGCGGATCGCGATCGAGAACAGCTCCGCCGTCAGCATCGTGGCGAGCTCCGCCATGTCGCCGACGGGCATGCCGCTCCCGGGCGGAAACAGGCGGAAGCTGTCGTTCATCGCGGCAATCACCAGATAGTGCAGGTCGAAGGCGAAGATCAGCGTGATGCCCAGCAGGCTCAGGAAGGAGCCGATCACCGCGCCCTGCTGGCCGTCCATCGTCGGATCGGTGGCCATGGCGAAGGCAAGGCCCGACTGGTTGGCGATGATCATGCCGGCGATGGACAGGACATAGGTGATCAGCCGCGCTCCCAGACCGACGAAAAAGCCGATCGCGAATTCGGACGCCAGCAGCACGCCGATGCGAGGCAGCGGCATGGTCGCATCGACCGAATAGAGCGGCGCAGCGACGGGATAGAAGACCAGCGTCAGCAACAGCGCCACCGCCAGACGGATATTCGGCGGAATCGACCCCTCCCCCAGGGCCGGCATCAGCATCAACATCGTGCCGAGCCGGGCGAAGAGCAGCATGAACAGCAGCGCCACCTGGGGAAGAAGGGAAATATCGAAGCTCATGGCCCGGCTATCCGGAGCCGGTGACGATGAGATCGGCGATGCGCGCCGTGTACGCCTCGAGCGCCTGTCCCATGAAGGGCAACGTTATGATCAATGTCACGAAGATGGCGAGGATCTTCGGCACGAAGACGAGGGTCATCTCCTGGATCTGCGTCAACGCCTGGAACAGGGCGATGACGACGCCCACCATCAGGCCGACGACCATCGGCGGAGCGGACACGATGATCAGGGTCCAGATGCCCTGGCGGGCGATATCGAGGACCTCCGGCCCGGTCATGACAGTCCTTCCGCTCCAGCCTTCCGCTCCGGCCTGCCGCGGGGCGGCAAGGACCGGCGGAGCCGCTCAGGCTCAGATCGGCATGCGCATGATTTCCTGATAGGCGGAGATCACGCGATCACGGACCGAAACGAGCGTTTCCAGGGCCACCTCGGTCTCGGCGACCGCAGTGACGACATCGACGACATTCGCCTTGCCTTCGGTCAGCGCCAGCGTCTGCTTGTCTGCGCCTCGGCCCTGATCGACCACCTCCTCGACGGCCGACTTGACCATGTTGGCGAAGTCCGGCGTCGGCGTCGACGAAGTCTTAACACTTGTATCCTGATTCGCACCCGCAAGCGCGGACGTCATGCGGTAGGCGGTGGCGGCGATCGACGGCGTGGACATGTCGTTCTACTCCGAAAGGAAGGCAGGCGCGGATCAGGCGCGCAGGATCTCGATGGTCTTCTGCAGCATGCGCCGCGTCGCGCTGATCAGGTTGAGGTTCGCCTCGTAGGAGCGCTGCGCCTCGCGCATGTCGACCATCTCGACCAGGGTGTTGACGTTGGGCGTGCGCACATAACCGCGCTCGTCGGCGGCCGGATGACCGGGCTCATAGCGGGTCTTGAAATCGGAGCGGTCGAACTCGACCGGCCCCAGTTCCACCACCTCGGCCTTGATGTTGCGGTCGAGTTCGGCACTGAAGGTCGGGATCTTGCGCCGATAGGGATCCTCCTGCGGCGTGCGCCCGGTGGAATCGGCGTTTGCGATATTCTCTGCGATGATCCGCATGCGGCCGTTCTGGGCCTTCAGGCCCGTTGCGGCGATGAAGATCGACTTGACGAAATCCACGGTCAAACTCCCCGGCCCCGAAGGGCCTGATCACGGCGCGCGAGCTCAGCCGTTGCGCGACAGAGCGGTACGGATGAGGCCGAGCCCCTTCTGGTAGAGCGAGGCAACCGTCTGGTAGTCCATCTGGTTGGCCGTCACCTTCATCATCTGCTCCTCGAGCACCACCGTGTTGCCGTCCGGCGTGATCTCGAAACCGCTGGCATCGTCGCGCTCCGCGCCGCCGCTCTCGCGCATCATCGAGCCGACGATATGGGCACTGCTGGTGCGGGCCGTCGCGAGGCCGACCGTACGGCTGGCCAGAGCCTTGTCGAAGGTGAACTCCTCGAGGTCCTTGCCCCGGAAGCCGGGCGTATCGGAATTGGCGACGTTCTCGGCCAGCACGCCCTGCCGGCTCTGATGCCATTGCATCTTCGACTTGAGCGCCTGAAACAGCGGCAGGTCCGAGACCGACATGGAACGATCTTCCCGTTGCAGCGAGGGTTAACGACTAGGCAGATCCTGCCGGGTAGATGGTTAACGAGGAGTTAACGATTAACGTTTCCGAAAGGAGGGGCCTCCGGTTTCCCGCACATGAGAGGCGCAAGTTCCGGTGGCCGCTTGCATATTGGCGGCGGATATCGGCATTTTTTGCCGATATGCGTTAACCTTCCCTCTTTGAGAGAATCGTACAAAACAGCTAAACAGGATGCAGTAAGGCAGGATTCGCGCGCGTTCGCCGGGCAAGACCGGTTGCGCGATGCCATGGATCGGGGTTAAGGCGCGGGGAACTCCAACGCCGGACGGACGGGTAGACCGGACCGCAAGGCTCGCGTGACAGGCGGGCGGCGGGCGCACCCTCGAACAGGAAGAGGCCGAGAAAGGCATGACAAGTTGGCTGGTTGACACCTTTCAGATGGAACCGGGTTGGGCCCGTGGCATAGGTTTCTTTCTCGCGGTGGCGATTGTCCTGGCGCTGATATCCGTCTTCATCTGGATCCTGCGCCGCATCGCCGGAAGCCGAAGCCTCGGCAGCCGCTCGCGCCAGCCGCGCATTGCGGTGATGGACGCCGCCTCGCTGGACACCCGGCGGCGGCTCGTGCTGATCCGGCGCGACAATGTCGAGCATCTGCTGCTTGTCGGCGGGCCGAGCGATCTCGTCGTCGAGCAGAACATCGTGCGCGGCGTGCCGGTCTCCCAGGCCTATCCGCGCCAGCCGGCGATGGGCAACGAACTCTCCGCCGCCTTCAGCCCGGCCGAGATCGAACCGCAGCCGGTTCCGGCCGCTCCTGCTCCCGTTTCGGCGCCGGCGAGCGCACCCGCCGCGCAGGCGGCGCCGCAGCCCGCCGCCCCGCGCCGCCAGCCGCTGGCGCCCGCACCGCGCCGCCCCGTGGAAGGCAGTGACGGCTCGCCGCTGAAGCGCGCCGGCGCCTCCGTGGCAGCAGCAGGCGCCGCGGTCGCCGGCCTTGCCCGCGCCGCGGCCCCGAGCCGCAGCGAACCGCAGGGCCAGGCCCCTGCCGCCGCTCCCTCCGCTTCCCGTCCCGAGGCGCCCGCCGCTCCGGCCCCGCGTCCGCCGCTGCGTCCGCTCGGCATGCAGCCGTCGGCACCTCAGGCGCCGCAGGCACAGCCGCCGCTGGGACAGGCGCCCGCTTCACAGGCCCCGATCTCGCCGGCTCCCATCGCGCAGGCTCCCGCTGCACCGGCTCCTGTCGCCCAGGCACCTGTGGCACCGCCGAAGGCTCCCGAAGTTGCCCCCGCCGCCGCTCAGTCTGCCCCCGTGCAGCCTCGGCGCGAACCGCTGCCGCCGATCCGCCGCAACGTGACGCCGCCGTCTTCCGGTCCGGCGGCCAATGCCCGCACCGCCTTCCCGCAGTTCAATGAACCGGCGGACAAGCCTGCAGCTGCCGGCGACAAGCCCGCGGCCCGCGGGGATCTGTCCGGCGTGACCGCAGGCGCGGCCGGCGGCGCTGCAGCCGCGGCGTCTACACCGGCCACACCGGCACCGGCCGCCCCCTCCGCTCCAAAGGCCGAGGTGAAGCCGGAGGCCAAGGTCGAGGTCAAGCCGGAGCCGAAGGACGAAGCAAAGCCCGGCGCGTCTACAGCCGCCCCTGCAGCCCCTTCTGCTCCGGCAGTGGCAGCGGCACCGACGGCAAGCCGTATCGAGCCGGACCTTGCCTCGCTGGAGGATGCTCTGCTCGCCGAGCTGGACCAGTCGCGCAGCAGCGCGCCGGCCGCCCGCACCGAGCCGCGCGCCGACTTCGCTCCCGCAGCACCTGCCGCAAGCCCGGCACCGGCCGCTCCGAAGGTGGAGGCGTCTGCGCCTGAAGCTGCGCCAGCATCCCCGGCGAGCGAAAAGCCGGCGGCACCCGCAGCCACCCAGCAGGAGAACAAGCCGGACGCGCCCGAGGCCGAGGACAAGCCGGCGGCGGACGATGGCCCTGCGGCCGGCTCCGACAAGGGCGCGGAGGCCAAGAAGGACAATGGCCCGGTGACGATGGATGCCATCGAGGAAGAAATGGCGCGCCTGCTGAGCGAGATCGGCGGACCGCGCAAATGACGGGACTGCGTCCATGACAGGGGCCCGGCACGCCGTCCTGCCCTTCCGCAAGACGGCGGTCGCAACCCTTGCCGGTCTGCTCCCGTTTTTCCTCGCCACCGGCGCGCAGGCGCAGGGCGTCTCGATTGATTTCGGCGAAGGCACAGGCCTGACCGAACGCGCGGTTCAGCTCGTCGCACTGCTGACGGTGCTGAGCCTCGCGCCCTCCATCCTGGTGATGGTGACGAGCTTCACCCGCATCGTGGTGGTGCTGTCGCTGCTGCGGTCGGCGATCGGCCTGCAGACGGCGCCGCCCAATGCGGTGATGACGTCGCTTGCGCTCTTCCTGACGCTCTTCATCATGGCTCCGACCTTCGAGGCCGCCTACAACGAAGGCGTCCAGCCGCTGGTTGAGGGCAGCATCGAGCTGCCGGAGGCCTTCGAGCGGGGCTCGCGCCCGTTCCATGCCTTCATGCGGGCAAATGTGCGCGAGAAGGACCTGGCCCTGTTCACCGAGCTTTCCGGGCAGGAAGCACCGGAAACGCCGGAGGAGATCAGCATGCGCGTGCTGGTGCCGGCCTTCATGATCAGCGAGTTGCGCCGGGCCTTCGAGATCGGCTTCCTGCTCTACCTGCCGTTCCTGATCATCGACCTGGTGATCGCCTCGGTGCTGATGTCGATGGGCATGATGATGCTGCCGCCAGTGGTGATCTCACTGCCGTTCAAGCTGATCTTCTTCGTGCTGGTCGATGGCTGGAACCTGATCGCCGGAAGCCTCGTCCAGAGCTTCTCCAGCGGCTGAGGCGCGGCGCCCCCCCCGCCATTTTCCCTTACCTGTTTGCGCGACCGAAGGTGCTAACCGGCATCGCCGGCGGCGGCCGCATCGGCGGCTTGCGGCGTCGGGGCTGCCTCTCCGGTACGGGCGGCGGTCCGCTGCGCGTCGCCCTCGTCCGGCGCCTGCGACATCGGCAGCTCCGACGGCGCAACCGGCGCGGCATCGGGCGACGGCTGCAGGTACTTGCGGCGGTACTCGGCCAGGAAGATGTCGAGCGAGTCGACACTTTGCAAATTGTCGAGCACGGACATGAACTCCACCCCGCGGTCGGCCACCGGCCGGGTGACGATGTCGAAGGCCGCTGTGTCCGGGCTGTCGCTCATCTTGTCCGTGAACTTGGCCTTCAGCCGCGACAGGCTGAAATCGTCGTCGGCCAGCGAATAGCCGATGGCTGCTCGCAGGATATCGGTGCGCTCCTGGTCGGCCAGTGCGACCGAGTCCGACCACCGGCCGCCGACCAGGCCTTCCAGCAGCTCGCCCGCCTCGCGCCAGCTCTGTGCGGCCCATAGCGTATCCGCCTTCAACCGGTCGACATCCTCGCCGCGCATGTTGCGGACGATCTCAAGCGCCAGATCCGGGCGGCCGCTCTCCGTCAGGGCGCGCGCCTCCACCATATTGCGCTGGCGCTCCAGTTCGCGCGGGAGCTTGGCCTGGCGGGTCCGATTGAGAACACGCAAGGCCTCTTCCGGCTTGCGATCCATCAGGTAGACGACACCGAGATCGGCGGCGATCTGGGCGCGGGCGGCGCCCTTCAGCCGATGATCGACCTGATGGCGCAAGAGTTCGGAGGCCTGCGCCAGAAGGTCCATGTCGATGAGCCGGCCGGCAAGACGGCGCACCATCTCGTCGCCGCGGCGGCCCACCGGGGTCATCTCGCGGAAATCGTAAAAGAGCGCCAGCGCCTTGACCGGATCCATCCGGTCCGCCTCGCCATTGAGGAACAGGTTGGCGAAGACCGCGCCCATCTCGTCCTGCAGCAGGCGCGTCGTCTCCGCATCCGCATTCGCCTGGAGCGCCGATTGCATCGCCTCGAAGGCGCTGCGGTAGTTCCCGTTCTGGACTTCAAGCTGCGCCAGGAAGCGCAGGGTCTTCAGCTCGGTCTCGTCGCCGCGCCAGGAGGCTGCAAGGCCGGCAAGCTGGTCGATCGCCTCCTCGGTGGAAAGCTCCCCGTCGCGGTGGCGAACCCGCAGCGCCCGATACGCCGCTTCCGCAGCCAGGGCCCGGTCCGGCGAGCGCTGTACCAGGTCGAAGGCCGTCAGCGCCTCGCGCGAACGGCCGGAAGCGTCGGCGATCTGACCGCGGATGATGTCGTAGCGCGCCGCCTGGTGCGCGGACGCAAGGCTCGGGTCGATCTCGGAAAGAATGGCAGCCGCATGGCCGTAATCGCTCACCTCGACCATCGCCTCGGCGGCGGCAAGGTGAAAATCGATCTGCACGCTCGCTGGGTAGTTGCCGACCACCGCCTGGCCGCGCGACAGGTTGTCCCGTGTCGTCGTCCAGTCGCGCCGGTCCGCCGCCGCAATCGTACGCCAGACGGAGGCATCGGCATTGTTGAGCAGTTCCGGCCGACCGAGATACTCGAGCGCCTCCCGCGGCCGCGCTGCCAGCGTTTGCGCGGCGCCCATCAGCAGATTGTAGCCCGAGTCTCGGACCAGCGCGGGGTCGTCTCCCGCCGCCAGTTTCATCAGCCCGAGCGCCTCGTGGGCGAAACCATGCGCCAGATAGAAACGCGACATCTCCATGCGCGGCACCCGCCGTTCCTCCTCCGGCGTGTTGGCGATCGCGTATTCCATCTTCTTGATCTTATCGAGAAAATCCTTGGTGTTGCTGCTCATCAGGTTGCCGAGGTCGACGTGACCGGGCGCGGCCGGATCGACCACCGGCGGCAGAATTTTCGATCCCTTTGTGAGGTTGCCATTGGAGACGGCAAGCCCGCGCGGACGCTCCAGGATCACCGCATCGCCGTTCAGCTTGACCTCGAGATCATCCGCCTTGCTCAGTACGGCAACGCCATGCGCCGACATCAGGGCGTCGAACTCGGCAAAGCTCTGCGGCTTGAGCACGCCGCGTGCAGGCGCAAAGCCGGTCACCACCGTGACCTTGTCGCCGGCGAAGGGATCGACGACCTCGCGCACCGCCGCCGGCGCCTGGAAGGGGATGGTGATGATCGTGCCGCCGTCGCCCCGCACGGTCCGCTCCAGGGCGAGCGGGCGGGACGGCTCGAGGATCATCTCGCCTATGGTCATCACCCAGGCACTGCCGTCGATGCCGACAGAGGCGAGCGCATCGCGCATCAGGTCGATACGGATCACCTGCCAGTCCGCATTGGCGGTCACTTCCACCGCCTCGACCCGGTCGGCAAGCACCGACCGCATGCCGCGGATGTCGACCGGATCGGCCGTGTCGAACACGAGGTAGAGGCTGCGGTAACGCCGAAAGACCGACGAGGCGACGGGCTCGGAGAAGGGAAACACGACCCGCACCGTATCGCCGATGCGACGTGCCTCGGCGACGACGAACCGGCGCGCCTCGTCGTCATAGCCGGCCGGCGGCATTTCGGGCGAGGAGGCGACCTCGGCAGAACCGGAGATCTCCTGCCCCGCAACGCCGCTGAGGTCGATTTCCGACGGCAGGATGTCTTCGGCCGCAGGCGCGGGCGAACCGGAGGTGGCAACGTTTTCCGGCGCGGGAGCTGCAGCCGGTTGGACCGGCTGGCTCTCGGCGGACGGAGCCGCCTTGGCGGCCTCTGAGACCTCAACCGTCTCGGCGGCAGGTGCGGCCTCCGCAGAAGGCTCAGCGGCAGGGGGCGCGGCCGCAGTTGCATCGCTCGCCTCAGCGCTCGGCTTTTCTCGCGGAAGCGGCGATGCCGATGCGGCCTCTTGCGCAGGAGCCGGCGCCGGCTCGGTGCTTTCGGGCGATGCAGCAACCTCGGCCGGGTTCGGCGTGGGCGCAACGCCTTCCGGAGTTCCGGCAGGCGCGTGACCATCGGCCATGCGCTGTTCGGCGGCGGCCTGCTCCGGCGGCACCTCGGCCGTCCCACCGGCGAAGACGACGGAGGTGGCATTGGCCGGGATCTGTTCCCCCGACTTCACGGCGTCGTCGATCGCGGCGTTGACGGGATCCTGCGCCATGCTGCGCGGGGTCACGTCGAGAATGTAGAAATTGTCCTCGCGGAAGGACCGGATGTCGACATCCGGCTCGACCCGCAACAGGAACTTCAGCCGTCCCTCGTCGATGAAGGACGTGGCATCCACCACGCCCGGCGGCAGGTGCGAGCGCAATTCCGACAGGTCGAGCGGGACGTCGTAGTTGAAGGTGACCTTGATCATGTCGCCTTCACGCACGAAGGCGGAATCGAAATTCAGGTTCCACTCGAAGGAAAGGCGCGTGAAGGTCGGATGGGTACCGATGGACAGCTCCACCTTCGGCTCGTCCTGCCCCTTCAGCCGCGCCTCCTCCAGCGCGCGGGCGCGGCGGATCGCCTCTTCGGCCCGCCGGGCCAGTTCCTGCACCACATCGTCAGGCAGGCCGGGTGGCAGGCCCTGCCATGTCGGCGGCAGCAGGTCGATGAACAGTTTCTCGCCCGCCTCCATGGTATTCACGCGGAAGTCGCCCATCAGCGCGAAGCGCAAGGCCGAGCCGTCAGGGTCTCGCCGGGCGATGGAAATGAAGTTCGGCATGTCGATGGGTACGCTGTCGACATTGGCCTTCACTTCGTCGCGAAAGCGGATGCGCAGCACGCCGTTGGAGGCGAGCGCGTCGTATTCGGGAAGCAGGGTCCGGTCCTTGAAGGTAAGCACCAGACGGCCATAGCCGTCCTGCTGCGAAGCGCGCAGATCCGCCTGAAGGGGTTCCGCGCGGGCGTCCGAAACGAGACCGGAAACGGGAGCCAGCACCGTTGCAAGCAGGAGCACAAACGCAGAAAACGCCGCCGCGAGGTGCGCGACGACGGTTCGTAGCCTGTCTCTTTTCGAGCCGTCCTGCCTCACAGGGCTCCCCTGAACCTTTCGACCGAGCAGCCAGTCTAGCGGTCGCGGCTTAACGCTGCGTTTAACGGATGTCCCGGATTCCCGGGCATTCCGGTCAGGGAGCAGCTCCCCGGCGGAGCTTTCATCAATTGCCCATGATCTTCGGCAGGTCCGGAGCGACGACCGGAACGGCCTCCTCCTTCGGCTTGCGCCCGGTGACGAGAGCCACCGTCAACCGCTCGCTCGCCTCCGGCGTCATCCGCCCCATGATGTCGGCCATCTTGCGCGGCTTCATCTGCTTGGCGACCCGCACGAGAATGTCGAGATCGAGGCGGTCGAAGATGCGTGCTGCGTCCTTCGCCTTCATCGATTCGTACATGAGCACCAGATCCTTGAGCTCGTCCTCGCGCTTCTTCTCCTGCTCCTGGTTGAGCGTCCGGATGCGCTCCTCGATGGCCGCGATCTCGTCGGCCTTCTGCTGCAGCCGCTCTTCGGTGTCCTTCATCAACTGCTGGCGCAGCTCGAACTGCTTTTCGCGGTTGTCCAACTCGCGCCGACGGTCGCTGAGAGATTCGAGCACCTTGCGCTCGGCGATCGAGCCGCCGAGTTCCAGCCCGCCCGGCGCGGCAGGTGCATCGCCGCCCGGCAGCGGGGGAACGGCGGCTGGATCGGCAGCCGCCGTATCGGCGGGGGCGTCGGCGGCCGGCGTATCAGCTGCCGGCGTCTGGTTGTCGGAAGCTGCATCGGCGGGAGCGGCCGCCGTGTCGGCCGCCTGCTGCGCCATCGCCACGCTCACGCCGGCGGTGACGGAGGTTCCGCCATCGACTGCGAGCCCGAGCAGCTTCAGCACCAGAAGCGCGCTGGCTGCAAGGACGAGAACGGGGATCAGGCGCAGGTTTGTCACGCGGCCTGCTCCGCAGCGCGCTTGCGGAACAGCTCAAGGCGAGCGGTCGCTTCCATGGCGGCCGAGCGGATATCGCTGGCCCGCATGGCGGCAGGACGGGCGGGCGCCGGCTCGGCGACCGGGGCCGCCGGAGCATGCGAGACGGGCGCAGGAGCCGCCGCATGCTGCTGCACGGTGCGGGCCGCCTCGGTGATCTGGGTGATACGCTCGAGCACGGTATTGCCGCGCGAGACATGGGCCGCGAGTTCCTGCGACAGCCGCTCGGCATCGACCAGACGCTGGCCGAGGGTGCGGTCAGCCTCGCCTGCCGTCGCCTTGAGGCCGAGGATGGCGCGCTCGGCGATTTCCGAGGCGGTGATCAGCTCGGAGATCGTGGCGCGCAGCGCCTCCTCGTCGGCACGCAGACGCTTCAGCCGCTTGTTGAGCACGACGCAATATCCGATCGTCACCACCAGCAGCAGCGCGACGAGGCTCTCGATCAACAGTCCGACAGGGAGCGTGCTCATGTTGGGTCCATTTCCTTCTGCATGGCACGCTCGAAAGCGGCCAAGGTCATCTTGGGCTTCTGCAGCCCGCGGTCGACGCGGATCGCTATGGAATCCTCGTCCTTGCCCATCGTCCCTTGCGTCAGCGGGATGCCGCCGCACTTGATCGACACGGGGTCGCTCGGGGAAATATCGAAGAGCAACGTCTCGCCCACCTTGAGATCGAGCACCCGCCCGAGCGGAATGTGCGTCTCGTAGAGGACGGCATCGACATCCACTTCCGCCGCATAGATCTCGGTGGCCAGGTGGCCTTCCCAGATCTGATCGCGGCCGAACTTCTCGCCCATGAACATCTGCAGGAGCAGATCGCGGATCGGCTCCAGGGTCGCATAGGGCATCATGATTTCGATCTTGCCGCCCCGGTCCTCCATGTCGATGCGCAGTTCGACGAGGATGGCCGCATTGGCCGGGCGCGAGATCGCGGCGAAGCGCGGATTGGTCTCCAGGCGCTCCAGGTTGAAATGGACGGGCGAGAGCGGCGAGAAGGCCTGCTCCATGTCGTGCATGATGATCTCGATCATCCGCCGCACGAGATTGCTTTCGATGGTCGTGTAGGGACGCCCCTCGACGCGCACGGCCGACATGCCGCGCCCGCCGCCGAGCAGCACGTCGATGATCGAGTAGATCAGGCTCGATTCGACGGTGCACAGGCCGAAGCCGTCCCATTCCTCGGCCTTGAAGACGCCGAGAATGGCCGGCAGCGGAATCGAGTTCAGATAATCGCCGAAACGGACCGAGGAAATACTGTCGAGCGACACCTCGACGTTGTCGGACGTGAAGTTGCGCAACGACGTGGTCGTCAGCCGCACCAGGCGGTCGAAGACGATCTCGAGCATCGGCAGACGCTCGTAGGAGACCATCGCCGAGTTGATGAGCGCGCGGATGCCGCTCTGGTCGGCCGCGATCGTATCCTCGATGTTGAAGCCGAGGAGGTTGTCGATCTCTTCCTGGTTGAGGATTCGGTCGGCACCGCGAGTGGCGTTTTCAAGCTCCGGCTCGCTGTCGTCGATCATCGCCGCCCATTGGGCCGCCATATCGTCGCCGCCGGCGACGCCCTGCTCCTCGAGCGCAGCACCCCAGGCCGCGGCAAGGTCTTCTTCCTCGCCGTCGCCGTCCATCTGCTCGGCCAGGGCCTCGCCCCATGCCTCGTCGAGATTGCCGAGATCGTCGTCGTCAGCCATTGGAGACCTTACTGGACCAGAATTTCCTTGAAGAGCACACCCTCAATGCGGGCCGGATAAACCGCCGTATTGATGCGTCGCAGCAACTCTTCCTTGAGTCGGAACAAACCGGAAGACCCTTCGAGATCCGCCGGGCGAAGCTCGCGCAGATAGACCTGGAAGGCATCGAGAATGCGCGGCAGGTAAGGCTCGATCTTCTGCACCATGTCCCGGTCGGAAACCTCCAGCGAAATGCGAACGCGCAGATAGGTCGCACGCCCCTCGCTCGACAAGTTCACCGTCATTTCCGGCAGGTCGAAGAACACCGCAGGGCGCTGCTCGACCGCAGCATCGGGTGCCGCAGTGCCATCGGGAGCCACCGACTCGCCGCCGCCCATGAAGAAGTAATAACCGCCGCCTCCGGCCGCGGCCAACAGGACCAGACCTGCGACCCCGAAGATCAGCAGCTTCTTTTTCGACCGGCCGGCCCCCTCTTCCGGGGCGCCGGCTTCGGCTGCATCCGCATCCGCCGTCATGGTGGCTTGACCTCTCTGCGCTGCCCCTCCCGCGCGTATGATTAATTTCTAAAGCCACAATGGTTAACGAGAGGTTACCGAACCGTTAACGCCTCGCAAAATGCGGCAAATTTTGCCGGGCGGTAACCATCGATGGGGACAAACCTGCCGCCCCACCCTTTAGCCAACCCGAAAACACCAACAAAATCAAAGTACCACAAACTGGCACGCTCCCTGCAAGAGGGTTAACGAGCATCCGCTCTGGGGAGGGTGGATGTTCGCTGGGGAGCACAGGAACGGTACGTTATGGAGAATTCACTGCTCATCGGGCTGTCGCGCCAGACGGCCCTGCGCAACCAGTTGAGCGTGGTGGCCAACAACCTGGCCAACATGAACACGACGGGCTTCAAGTCCCAGCGTCTGCTCTTCGAGGAATACCTGATGCCGGTGGCCGAGGCCTCGTCCTTCGAGCGCCCCGACCAGAAGTATTCCTACGTCCTCGACTACAGCGCCTCCTCGGACTTCGAGGCCGGCGCGATCTCGCTGACGCAGAACACCTTCGATGTCGCCATCGAGGGCGAGGGCTTCTTCGTCGTCGGCGATCCCGAGGGCGAGCGCTACACCCGGAACGGTGCCTTTCACCTCGACGCGACAGGCCAGTTGGTGACGGCCGACGGACGCCCGGTCATGGGTGACGGAGGCCCTCTCGTCTTCACCGCAGACGATGGCGACGTGACCATCGCCGAGGACGGAACCGTCTCCACCGAGCTCGGCGTCAAGGGCCGCCTGCGCGTCGTCCGCTTCGAGGACCCGCAGACGCTGGAGCGTGTCGGCGACAACCTGTTCGCCGGCGAGGCGCCGCTGGCGGCCGAGCGCGTGCGGGTCCAGCAGGGCGCCATCGAGAAGTCGAACGTCTCCGGCGTCGTCGAAATGACCCGGATGATCGAAGTCACCCGCAACTACACGACCGTGTCGAAGATGCTGTCTGACGGCGACGAATTGCTGCGCAAGGCAATCGAACGCCTCGGCTCCGTCCAGGCCTGAGCGAAGCGGAAGAAGGAACACTCGTCATGAAGGCACTTCATATCGCCGCCACCGGCATGCGCGCCCAGGAGCTGAACGTCGAGGTCATCTCGAACAACGTCGCCAACATGCGCACCACCGGCTACAAGCGCCAGCGCGCCGACTTCCAGGATCTGCTCTACCAGAACCTGCGCCGCATGGGCACGAACTCCTCCGCAAACGGCACGATCGTGCCGACCGGCGTGCAGATCGGCTCGGGCGTCAAGACGGCCTCCACCGCCCGCATCATGAGCCAGGGCAACCTGGCCCCGACCAACAAGGAACTGGATGTCGCGATCCGCGGCGAAGGCTTCTTCCAGATCCAGATGCCGGACGGCGGCACCGCCTACACCCGCGACGGATCCTTCGAACGCGACCCCAACGGCCAGCTCGTCACCATCGACGGCTATTCCGTGCTGCCGGGCATCGTCATTCCCGAAGACGCCCGCGACATCACCATCTCGAACGATGGCCAGGTGCAGGTGCTGGACGCCAACAATGCCGTGCAGGTGCTCGGCCAGATCCAGATTGCCCGCTTCATCAACAAGTCGGGCCTGGAAGCCATCGGCGACAACCTGTTCCTGGAAACGGAATCCAGCGGCGCGGCCATCGTCGGCAATCCCGGCGAGGCCAGTTTCGGCGACCTGATGCAGAAGCATCTCGAAATGGCGAACGTGGAAGCGGTCAGCGAGATCTCCGATCTCATCGCCGCCCAGCGCGCCTACGAGATGAACTCGCGCATCATCAAGGCGGCCGACGAGATGTCCGCCACCACCTCGAACCTGCGCTGACGCGCCGGCTGACCGGAAGGATATCCGCGATGTTCGCCAAACTCCTCCTTGCCGCCGCGCTGGCTGCCGCCTCTGCCGTTCCGGCACTGGCGGGCACGCTGCGGTCCGAAGTGGCAGTGACCGGCCCGGTCGTCACCATCGGCGATTTTTATCCCGATGCCGGCGCCCATGCCGCAACCCCGCTGTTCCGCGCCCCCGATGCCGGCACCCGCGGCGCTGTGCCGGCCCACATGGTGGCCGAGCGGGCCCGCGACGCCGGCTATGCGGCGGCCGGCACCGACGGTCTGCGTCAGGTCGTCGTCGAGCGCCTCGCCGTGACCGTCGGCGAGAACGAGGTGACCGAGGCCGTGCGCCATGCACTGCTCGCCCGCGAAAGCGATCTCGACGCCGAGGCGCTGGACGTCACGCTGACGGGATTCCGCGGCCCGCTGCTCGCCGATGCCGGCGGCACCGAGCCGGTCAGCGTCTCCGACCTTGCCTGGGACCGCTATTCCGGCCGCCTGTCCACGACGCTGCGCATCCGCACAGTCGAGGGCACCACCACGGTGCGCCTGACCGGCGTCGCCCGCGAGATGGTGAACGTGTACGTGGCCGCGCGACCCATCGAGCGCGGCACCATCATCGCCGCCTCCGACCTCGAGCCGCAGCGCGTTCCCGGCAACCGCCTGACGGCCCGCCAGATCACCGACCCGGCACAGGTCGTCGGCCAGTCCGCGCGCCAGGCCCTCCAGGTCGGCCGGCCGCTGCGTGCCGCCGATTTCGAGCCGCCGGTGCTGGTGCGCCGCGGTGCCAAGGTCACCCTGGTCTATCGGACGGCCGGCATGACGCTGACCACCGTCGGCCAGGCCATGTCCAACGGCGCCGCCGGCGACATGATCGACGTCCTCAACCTCCAGTCCCGCCGTACCGTCACGGGGATCGTCCGTGGCCGCGACCAGATCGAGGTCGGTTTCGCACGGCAGCGCCTCGCCCAGCTCCAGGAGACGAACTGATGGCTCCTCGCATGACCTTCGTGAAGCCCGCGCTGGCCGTTTCGCTGGCGCTCGCCACCGCCGCCTGCGGCACCGCCGACAAGCTGTCCCAGGTGGGGCAGCCCCCTGCCCTGTCGGCGATCCAGGACCCGACCACGACGGCCGGCTACCGCCCTGTGCAGATGCCGATGCCCATGCCCCAGTCGGACCACTACAACTCGAACTCCCTGTGGCGGTCCGGTGCCCGCGCCTTCTTCAAGGACCAGCGCGCTGCACGGGTCGGCGACATCCTCACCGTGCTGGTGACGATCTCCGACAAGGCCGAGTTCGACAACAAGACCCAGCGCAGCCGCACCGGCTCCTCGTCCTCCGGCACCGGCGGCGCCGTGGGCGCTGCGATCAACACGTTCCTGCTGCCCGGCGGCACCAGTGCCGATAACCTCGCCTCCGCCGAAGGCGCGTCCACGTTCCAGGGCAGCGGCAAGGTCGATCGCGAGGAGAAGCTGCAGACGCGCGTTGCCGCTGTCGTCACCCAGACCCTGCCGAACGGCAACATGGTGATCGAGGGCCGCCAGGAAGTGCGCGTCAATTTCGAGGTGCGCGAGTTGATCGTCGCCGGTGTGGTGCGACCCGAAGACATCGCCGCCAACAACACGATCGAAAGCGAGAAGATCGCGGAAGCTCGTATCGGCTATGGCGGCCGCGGCCAGATCACCGACGTCCAGCAGCCGCGCTACGGCGCCCAGGTGCTCGATATCGTCCTGCCGTTCTGACGCTGCCTCTACGGTCCGCGGCCCAGCTCCCCGAAAGGCGCCGCGGACCTCTCCCCTCCCCAAGCCGCTCCACGCTCCCCAGGCACAGGACGGCAGGCGGGCACGGGATCCCCCCGCTCCCCAGCGGACCCGTGCCCGCCGCATTTGCTTCCCGCACGCACTACCGGAGGTTCTTGAAAATCAGCAGTGCAGATCGGCACTCACGCTGCCTGTCAGGCTGCGTCTTCCCGGTTCGCCCGGTCGAGCGGGTGCCTACCGCTCTTGAGGCAAGGCATCATGACGCCGTCACCCTCGCCCTGCTCGCCGCGCTTGGTCGTGAACACCGGCGCCAGCACCATGGAGCGGAACGCGGTGAACAGACGGGCATCCAGCTTGCTCTTCATCTCGCTCATAATCGCCAAGGCCTGACGCGGCGACATCGCCGCCTTGTAGGATCGTTCCTCGGTCAGTGCGCTGTAGATATCGGCAATGGTGACGATGCGGGTCAGCGGTCCGATCGAGCTGCCGCCGATGCCGTTGGGATATCCGCTGCCGTCGAGAAACTCGTGATGGTCGCGCACCGCCTGGATGACCTCGACCGCGCTGCGGCCGCCACGCTGAAGCGCAAAGGCCCCGCGGGCCGGGTGAGTGTTGATCAGCCGCTTTTCCCCATCGCTGAGCGGGCCGTCCTTTTCCAGGACGGTGATCGGGATGAACAGCTTCCCGACATCGTGCAACAGGCACGTCTCGGTGATCATCGCGATATCCGTGTCATGCAGCCCCAGGAACTGGCCGAAGGCACTTCCATTGCCCGCAACGCTCAGCATGTGACGACAGGTGCCGCTGTGATGCAGCTTCACCGCGTCGAGCCAACCGCCGAGCCCCTCCCGGCGCGTCGCCTCGCTGATCGCCCGGGTGGTCGCGTCGAGGATCTCGGGCGGCAACGGCCGGTCGGCACGCATGGCGGCGCCGATCTGGCGATACAGCACGTCGCCGTTCTCGATCGCCTTGGCCACCTGGGGAGAGCGCCCCGCGAGGTGGATCGCCAGGTCTCTGTTGAGAATGGACTGCACTGCCGTGCGGATATCGCCCGGCGGCCGAAAACTCGGAATGATCCTCTCGATCCCGAGCGCCTCTGCCTGGACCAGCCCTGCCCGGCCGCTGCACGGAGCAACGTAGATCGTGTCGCTCTTGCGACGCTCCTCGGGGAGGATCGAGGCAAGCAAAGACACCTCGCTCTGGCGTCGCAGAGAACTGTGGAGGATCACGACGCGGGCGTCCGCGAGCTGATCGGCATTCGCGGTGGCAAGCGGGATACGCGCAACCTTGAAGGCGAGCGCCAATGCATTGGCGAATGCCGGCTCTGCGTTGTCCTGGTCCAGGAGAATGATGACGTCGATCATGACAACCGCCAAACTGGAGTGACGCTGAATTTCCTCTGCGTCACTCTTACCCGGCGCAACTTGTCGAACCCTTAATCAACTCAAACAGAAAATATTAACGAGCTGTGAACGCCGCCCCCTCGCGAGGCCCCCGCCCGAAATGAAAAGGCCCGGACTCTGCCGGGCCTTGCAAGTTGGTCAGACGAATGCCGTCGGCAATGCCGGTGCGGCATCAGTCGTCGCGATAAACTTTTTCACGGCGCTCATGGGCTTCCTGCGCTTCAAGCGACAGGGTCGCGATCGGGCGGGCTTCCAGCCGCTTGATGGAAATCGGCTCACCCGTTTCGATGCAGTACCCGTAAGATCCGTCCGCGATACGCTCCAGCGCTGCGTCGATCTTTGCGATCAACTTGCGCTGACGGTCGCGGGCCCTGAGCTCGATCGAACGATCCGTTTCGGAAGACGCCCGGTCGGCAATATCGGGGTGATTCTGGCTTTCCTCCTGGAGGTTTGCGAGCGTTTCGCGGCTTTCCTTTAGGAGCTCTTCCTTCCACCGCAAAAGCTTGTTCCGGAAATACTCGCGCTGACGCTCGTTCATGAAAGTCTCGTCCTCGCTGGGACGATACTCGGCATCCAGCTCAACCGTCATGTTCTACTCCGGCTCCCGTTAGGCCGCGCGGAATATAGCGATCCTGCGGGCGATGGACAACGCCGCCGACGTCGAAAAGTGCGCCAAATTTCTGTAATATTTTTCATATACTTAGACCGGCTGCCTCGAATTTTGGCACAAGTCCGGCCCGATAGGGCGGCATCAGCGGGCGTTCAATTCCCGTACAGTCCCAGCTTTGCCAGCTCCACTTTAGCGCGAAGCTCGATCTCGTCGATCACCTTCTCCAGCGCAGGATTGCCGCTGTCAGCCCGTCGCTCCAGCATCATCGCAAGGCGATTGAGCCGCTCCGGCGAAACCCGTCCGGCCAGCAGATCCGCCTTCATTCCCTCCAGCGTGTCGAGCAAGTCGTGGCCCCGCGCCGTCGCCTTGCGCCGGCCGGTCAACGGGTCGTCCACCTCCTGCAGCGCCAGCAGCGCATCGATGCCGGCAATGCCGCCAGCCCCTCCTGCGGAAGAGGCACTCTCCGAACGTCCCGTGCCGCCGAGATCGAAACTCGAACCCGAACCGTCGGTCCGCTTCTTCTGGTTTCGTCCGCCGACCCCGGACAGGGGCGCGTAGCCTGAAATTCTCATGGTCGAAAACCGGATCCTGCTGGAGGAACTCTCAAGGCTACACAATTTTCCGAGTTGGTAAACGAAGCGTTAACAACCCGGCAAATCCTGCCGGGTGAGCCGATGCGGATCATCGCAGACCTGCGCGCCATATGAAAGGCAAATTAAATTCTTTCATTGAAAACAATTAGATAAGAAATATGTCACAGCAGCAGACATTCTGGCACGCCGCTCGCATAAGGAAACGCGGGCAAGCCGCCCACGCCATCTGTCGAGCGATCGAGACACGCAAGAATGACCCTGCCCGGCCTCCTTTCACGCCTCTCCGGCCTCCTGCAGATCCTCTGCCTGGCCTGGACGCTCGCCCTTGTGATGATGCTGGCAACCCCGGCAAGCGCCGCTTCGCGGATCAAGGACATCGCGGATTTCGAAGGCATTCGCGACAACCAGCTGATCGGCTACGGCCTCGTGGTCGGCCTGCAGGGCACCGGCGACAGCCTGCGCAATGCACCGTTCACCCGGCAGAGCCTGGAGGCCATGCTCGAGCGCCTCGGCGTCAACACCCGCGGCTTCAACCTGAACACCCAGAACGTGGCGGCCGTCATGGTCACCGCGAACCTGCCGGCATTTTCTACCCAGGGCACCCGGATCGACGTTTCGGTCAGCGCCCTTGGCGATGCCGACAGCCTGCAGGGCGGCACGCTGCTGGTGACGCCGCTGCTCGGCGCCGACGGCGAGGTCTATGCCATCGCGCAGGGCCCGCTCGCCATCGGTGGCTTCTCGGCACAGGGCGACGCGGCCTCGGTCGTGCGCGGCGTGCCGACTTCCGGCCGGATCGCCAACGGCGCCCTCGTGGAGCGCGAGATCGACTTCAAGCTGGCCTCGATGACCAGCCTGCGCCTTGCCCTGCGCAACCCAGACCTCACCACCGCCCGCCGCATGGCCCTGGCGGTCAACGAGCTGATCGGCCTGCCCACCGCCGAGCCGCTGGACCCGGCGACCGTTCGCATCGACCTGCCGCGCCAGTTCAACGGCAACATCGTCGACCTTTTGACCGACATCGAGCAGCTGATCATCGAGCCCGACCTGCCGGCCCGCATCGTCATCGACGAAAATTCCGGCATCATCGTCATGGGCCAGAACGTCAAGGTCTCCACCGTTGCGATCGCGCAAGGAAACCTGACGGTCACCGTCGCGGAAAGCCCGGAAGTCGTGCAACCGCTGCCCTTCGCGAACGGCCAGACAGCATTCGAGCCGCGCACCGACATCCTTGTCGACGACCAGAGCGACAACAAGCTGGCGGTCGTGCGGGAGTCTGTGACGCTGCAGCAGCTGGTCGACGGCCTCAACGCCCTCGGCATCGGTCCCCGCGACATGATCTCGATCCTGCAGGCGATCAAGGCCGCCGGCGCGCTCCAGGCCGAAATCGAGGTGATGTGATGAGCATGCCCGGCATCGACACCGTCCTCGCCGGCGCCCAGGGCCTCTACGCCGCCAAGGGCGGCGCCCTCAACGCCAACCCGGCAAATCCTGCCGCCCTGACCCGCGAAAACGCCGAGCAGTTCGAGGCCGTGTTCTTGAACACCATGTTCCAGACCATGTTCGCCGGCCTGGAAGAAGGCGGCGCCTGGGGCAGCGACACCGGCTCCGAAGCCTGGAGCGGAATGCTGGTCGAACAATACGCCAACACCATCGCCAAGGCCGGGGGCATCGGCATCGCCGACTCGGTCCAGCGAGAACTTCTTGCCCTTCAGGAGACGGCCGGACAATGAGCCTCGACACCAAACAGCTCGCAGAAATTGCCCCAGAGTTCTTTTCCGGCTCGATAGCCGACCGCCAGGCGGCGGAAGCCACCTGCAACCGCCTCGAAGCCGCGATGGGGGACCTCCTGGCCGTCATCGAGCGCGAGACCGAGTTGGTTCGCCTCGGCAAGCTGGACGCGGCCGGCGACCTCCAGCCGGAGAAGGCAAAGCTCGTCAGCATCTACATGCGCGGCATGACCTTCGTGCGCGACCAGACCACCTCGCTCGGCAACCTCGCCCCCGAGGCTGTCGACCGGCTGAAGCGGCGCCATGCGGAGTTCCAGCCGGTGCTGCGCATCAACCTGGCGGTGCTGGCCACGGCCCGCGAGGTTGCGGACAACCTCTTGCGCAAGGTGGCGCAAGGGGCGGCAAGCACCCGCACGCCCTCCACCTATGGCCCCGGCGGCAGCGCTCCGCGCACGCCCGCCCTGGCCGACGGCATCGCCGTCAACCGGGCGCTCTGACTCCCTTCCGTTTCCCTTCGCGTCAGCCCCGGATCCAGTCCCGCCGCCCGCGCCCATGCGCGGGCGGCGCTGTCGTTTGGCGCGGAGCCTTGGTCCTGCCTGTTAACTCTGACGGAACGAATCAGGATCAGACCGCATCAAGCGCAAAACCTAATGAATTCGTTAACACGGGATTCACAGTTTTCCGATAAGATGCTTGCCACGATATGGAAGTTGATCCTCCTGAATGCAGTCGATCGACCTGCGTATCGAAGAACCTGAACAAGGTTAATGTGTGAAAGGCGATATGCTCGACGAACGACGTTGATACCGGGCGCGTGGCGTTCGCGGATATGTCCGGTGGAGAGGTAAGCAAATGGAAGCGACACCTATCAGGACTGCGTCCTATACGCTCGTGCCGACGGCGCCGAGACCTTCGGAGGCCAGCGCATCCCCGGCCGCGCGAACGGACGTACCTCCCGAGAAGGCGGTGCAGCCGCCGAACGAGACAGCGGCAAGCCGCCCGGCGGCCGAGAACAGCTTCGCCAAGGCCGAGGCCAACATCAAGCGCGAGGAATTTCGCGACAAGGTCACCGATTCCATCGTCTTCCGGGCGGTCGACCTGACCACCGGCGAGGTGGTGCAGCAGATCCCGGAGGAATCGATCCTGCGGCTGCGCCGGGCATTCGCCGAGACGACCCAGAAGAACATGACCGGCCTCTCCTTCAGCCGCAGCCTTTGACGAGACGCGGGGCGTACGCTCGCCCCGCCGGCACCCCGCAGGGGTTTTCGAATCGGCTATAGTCCGCGCTCACTGACCTCGAGCCGGACACGCGGATGCCGCCCTCCCCCCAGACGATCCTGGACCAGATGCGCAAGGCGCTGCTCCTGCAGCGCGACGGAAAGTCGGCGCGCGCGCGGCCGATCTACGAAAAGCTCCTCAAGCAGGACCCCGGCAATGCCGAGGCGACCAGCCTGCTCGGCCTTTGCTTTCTCGAGCAGGGCTATCCGAAGCGCGCTGTCGCCCTCTTCGAGCGCGCCATCTCCCTTGCCCCCAGCGAACCGCGCTACCGGATCAACCTGATCGATGCGCTCGAGGCGCTTGGCGACACCGAGGCATTGCTCGCCGCCTCGTCGCAGGCCGCAAACGCGATCCCCGACCCGGCCCTGCTGCATCGCCAGGCCAGGCTCTTCAGCCGGGCGGGCCGGTTGCCGGAAGCTCTGGCCGCCTATGACGCAGCCTTGCGCGCGGCGGCCAACGCCCTTCCCGACAATCTCGACATGCTGGTGGAGTTCGGCCAGACGCTGATCCTGGCCGGCAAGCACGAGGAAGCCGTCCGCGTGCTGCAGTTCGCAGTCTCGTCCGCACCGGAGCACCGCCTCGCCCTTCTCAGCCTTGCCGATGCGCTGAACCAGCTGCACCGCGGCGATGAGGCGCTCGAGCTCCTGCTCGGCAGGTCGGATGCCTTCGAGGCAGAGACCGACGCCGCCTACCGGCTGAGCCTTGCCAATGCGCTCTGGAGCACCGGCGACTATGCCAGGGCGCTCTCCGAGACCGACCGTGCGATCGCGCTCGGCATCGGCGGCAGCGATGCGCGCCTGCTGCGCGGCAAGGCGCTCTATCATCTCGGTCGCTTCCCGCAGGCCGTCAAGGAGCTGGAGCAGGCACTGGCCATCGACCCCGCTCGCCACGAGACGGCGATGACGCTCGGCCTCGCCTGCCTTGCCAGCGGTGATCTGGCGCGCGGCTGGAAGCTCGCGGAGCGCCGCGTCGAGGCAAATCTCAAGGGACTGATCCAGCGCCGCTTCTCGCGCCCGACATGGCAGGGCGAGCCGCTTGCCGGCAAGACCCTGATGATCTGGGACGACCAGGGCATCGGCGACGTGTTGCGATCCGCATCCATGTTTGCCGAACTGGCGGAGCAGGCAGGCCGGCTGATCGTCGAATGCCATCCCAAGCTGGTGCCGCTGCTTGCACGCAATTTTCCGCAAGTGACCGTGCGCCAACGCGGCCATGAGGGCCTCAACGCCTTGATGGGCGGCGAGGACTTCGATTTCCAATGCGCCTTCGGCGGCCTGCCTGCCCTTCTGCGCCCGGACATCGCCGCTTTTTCGGCAACCGCTGCGACCCTGTCGGCGGACGCAGGGCGCGTCGCGGCCTTGCAGGAACGCGCGCCGCTCTGCACCCCGCGGCCGAAGGTCGGGCTGTCCTGGACCAGCGGCAACCGTGTCGGCCAACGCGGCCGTTCCTATCTTGCCCTGGAAGACCTGCTCCCGCTGCTCGCCATCGAGGAGGTCGATTTCGTCCTTCTCGATTATACCGACCGCACTGCGGAGATCGCGGCGCTGCAGGAGCGAACGGCCTTCACCCTGCACCGGTGGGACGATCTCGACCTGTTCGA
This sequence comes from Stappia indica, assembly GCF_009789575.1. Taxonomy (NCBI): domain Bacteria; kingdom Pseudomonadati; phylum Pseudomonadota; class Alphaproteobacteria; order Hyphomicrobiales; family Stappiaceae; genus Stappia; species Stappia indica. Next base: position 1,246,822 of record NZ_CP046908.1, read on the forward strand.
CGACCTGGAGACCGTCGCCGCGCTGACCGCCTGCATGGATCTCGTCATCTCGGCGAACACGTCCGTCGCCGACATGTCGGGAGCGCTCGGCGTTCCGACCTGGCGCTTCGGCCCGGTCACCGGAACGATCCTGCTGGGCCAGGAGAACCCGCCCTGGGCACCGGCGACACGCTACCTGCGGCTCGATCCCGAACGCCCGGCCGCCGATATCGTCCCGCAGCTCGTGGCGGACCTTCGCAACTGGCTCGGCGGCCGCTGACGGACCGCGCGGGCTCGCGCCGTTACATCTGGATCGGATGCACCGCGAGATTGCGCTGAAGCCGCTCCAGCATCAGTTCGGCAACGGCGATGTCCTGCGGCTCGTCGATCTCGACGACTTCCTCGTCGCTGGTTTCCCAGAAGCCGATGCGGCCGGTCAGACGGCATCCGGTCTGCTCGAAACTTTCCGTGCGGAACAGGTAGAAGTTGCCGGTCTCGCGATAATAGCGGTCCTCGGCCGGGATCTGCTGCCGCATCAGGCGATTGTGCGGATCGTAGAGCGGCTGCGGCTCCGGCATGTTGCGCCAGATATAGTTGCGGATGAGCCTTGCCGAAAAGAGCGAGTCGTAGCCGCCTTCCGTGAAGTGCCGGAAGGCATCGGCCAGCGTGTCCTTGCGCCGGACCGGCGAGGTCACCTGCGGAAACAGCACCGACTGCGGCTTCTCGTCCCGGCACATGTGGGCAATCGCATGATGCAGCGAGGCTTCGGCGGGGGAGGTGTCGGTGGCGAACTCGTCGGGACGCAGCACCGGCACCCGCGCTCCGAAGGCGCGCGCGGTGTCGGCGATTTCCTCGCTGTCGGTCGAGACGATGACATCGCGCACGAAGCCGGCGGCCTGCGCCGCCTCGATGGTCCAGGCGATCAGCGGCTTGCCGAACACCGGCACGAGGTTCTTGCGCGGGATCCCCTTCGAACCGCCGCGGGCAAGCACGATCGCATCACAAGTCATCATCTCTTTTCCGCAAAAACCGTCACGAAGGAGCCCCAGAAGGCCGGCGAAACGCCGGTCTCCGGCGCCTGCATCCGCTCCCAGGCCTCCTGGGTGGCAAACCGCGTCCCGAAGAACGGATACTCCACCGAGGCGATCCGGAAGCCGCTGTCGCGCAGCAGGCGCATCAGCGAGTCGTCGGTAAAAAGGCTGACATGCGTCGGATCATGGAGCAAGCGGAAGCGCTCGCCGAAGATACGCGCCGCAGCACTGGCGAAATTGGGCGTACCGACCACGAAAAGCCCGCCGGGCCGAAGCGCTTCGTGGGCCAGCCTGACGAAGGAAACCGGGTCGTCGACATGCTCGATGACATGATGCGCGACGATGGCATCGCAGGACGCCGGCTGAAAGCGGCCGGGTTCCAGCACGCCGCGGATCGTCGTGGCGCCGCTGCGCTGCGCCGCCATCTCCACCGCCTTTTCGGACGGATCGAGCCCGATCCGCTCGTGGCGCAGGTCGATCTGCTCCAGCAACTCGCCGAGGCCGCAACCGATGTCGACCACCCGGCCGGGAGCGCGCGCATTCACGGCCCTAGCGATATAGGCAAGATCCGCCTTGCGCATCTCGCGCTCGGCGGCGATGTCCCGCAGCCGCCCGTCCGGATCGCGCTTTTCGTCCCAGTACTCACCGGCTGCGACACGGGCCGGATAGGGCACGAAATAGTCCGCCGAGCCATAGAGCGCGAGGCAGCGGTCGATGATCGAGCTCACGCCTGCCCCTCCACGCGCGAGGAAAGCCAGACGGCAAGATCTTCATGATGCCGTTTCAGCACGTCCCGTTCGCGCGCCCGCGCCGCCGCCAGCTGCTTTCGACTCGCATCGGGGGCGGCAAGGTCGCGCGCAACCGCCTCGAACAGCGCCGCAAGGTCGCTTCGTTCATCGAAGGCATGGCAGCGGTCGGAAAACCCCATCGCCGCGAACTGGCCCTCGATCTTGTGATGGGTGGAAATGCCGAAGACCGGCGCACCGAAGCCGATGGAGGCGAGCCCCGCGTGATAGCGCATGGCGATGACGGCCGAAGCGCGGCGATAGAGATCGAAGCTGGCCGACCAGCCCCCCTCCCCCTGTGCGAGGCCGGCGACGACGACACGCTCCCGCCGCAGCCTGTCGCCGAGCACGTTGAGCACGGCTCCGATCGGTCCGAAGTCGCTATAGATATGAGGCACGAAAACGCAGGTGAGCGTTTCATCCGCCGCCAGAAGCTCCTCGATACCGGATGCGATCGCGGCAGCGAAGCGCTCCATGAGGTCTTCGCCATCCACCCCCGTATAGCGCTTGTCCGGCATGTCGCCGGCAAGGTTCACGGCAATGAAGCGGCTGCCCTCGGGCAAGCCGGGATGCGGCCAGGCCTGCGGCGCGGCGAAAAGACCGCCGTCCGGCACCACCTGCATGGCGTCGGCATAGGCTGCGCCCAGATGGTCGCGAATGAAGTCGCAGGACCCGTCGTTGCGCAGCGAGAAGCGGCAATGATCGAAGCCGAGCATCTCGTCGAGAAACGCCCGGGTTCGCGCCACGGCCACGGGACTGATGCCGCGCGTCGCATCGACGCCGAGCCCGTGGAACAGGATCGGCCGGCGGATCGCCGCAAAGAGATCGGGGCCGGCTTCCAGATAGGTGCCGGAGGACGTGTTCTCGCGCCAGAGCTGGAACAGGCTGAACCCGCCGACGACCACGATGTCGGCGGCGTTCGCCTCCGCGACGAACGTCTCGTCGAAGGCCCGTCTGCGCCAATGGATGAAGTCGCGCACCTCGCAGGCGCGATGCGCCAGCGTCCAGGGAAGGTCTTCGTCTCTCGTGCGGTACTCGCCGTCATGCATGGCATTGTCGCCGAGATTTCCGACGAAGGAGGCCAGATGCAGAGCGGAAAGCGGTCGCATGCGGGCGGCAGTCACGGCGCGGCGGTCAAAGCGACGCCAACGTGTCCTTGCGGCGCAGCTTCTCCATCACCGGCCGCTCGCGGGCATAGATGTCGATGACCCCGTCGCCGCGCACCTTCTCGGCCAGACGAATGCCGGCGATCATCTCCTTCATCTGCGCCACGTCGATGGACGCCGACTGATCGGAGCCCCACATGGTGCGATCGAGCGTGAAGTGACGCTCCACGGACACTGCGCCGAACGCAATCGACAGGATGCTCGGCAGGATCCCGTCCTCATGGCCGGAATAACCGATCTTGAGATGGGGAAACCGCTCGCGCAGGGTCGAGATGCCGGCAAGGTTGATCTCTTCCGGCAGGGCCGGATAGGTCGAGGTGCAATGATAGAGGCACGCGATCTCGCCGCCCGCGTCCTCGATGGTTTCCACCACCGCTTCCACCATCTTGAGATTGCACATGCCCGTGGAGATCAGCAGCGGAACGCGGCTGCGGGCCGCATGCACCAGCAAGGCGCGGTCGGTGACCGACGCCGAGGCGATCTTCAGATAGGGCACGTCCAGCGCCACCAGGAAGTCGACCGACGCCTCGTCCCAGGGCGAGGCGTACCAGGTGATGCCGAGCTCGCCGCACAGCGCGGCGATGCGCTCGTAGTCCTTGCGGCCGAATTCCAGCCCGCGCTTCAGGTCGCCATTGGTCTCGCCGAGCGGCGACTTGCGCGGCTTGGCCAGCTCCTCGGCCGAGTAGACGACGTCGACGGTGCGCTTCTGGAACTTGACCGCATCGCAGCCGACGCGGTGGGCGGCGCGGATCATCTCCAGCGCAAGGTCGATGCTGCCATTGTGATTGATGCCGATCTCGGCGACGACAGTGCAGCTGTCGAATGTAAAGAGGCTCATCTCGCGATCTTTTCGGGCTCGCGGCAAGCGCTGAACCGCCTGTTGGCGGCCTGAAGCGCTTGCGGGTTTCGCTGTCCGTCCCTCGCCGCACGGCAATCCCTTAACCGCCGGGAGAGGCAGGCCGGCGCCGATCCATCGGCGGCAGCCTTCGAAGCACGCCCGCAGTATCCCCGTTTCGGCGTGATTCGGCGAGCAAATTTAAGGACCTGTCGCAAGATGCGAGACTTTGCGGCACCGGTAACCAGCCATTTACCTTAACACCGGTTAACCACTTGTTTTTACGAATGATTCCGAAACGGAAACGTAGGTTGGCGGGGCAACGAGGATGCGTTGCGTTAGTTGTTACCAGAAAGGTACACCACAATGAGCGTTACTCTCTCCGCTGGCGTGCGCCAGAACCTCCTGTCGCTGCAGAAGACTGCCGACATGATGTCCCAGACGCAGAACCGGCTCGCCACGGGCAAGAAGGTCAACTCGGCCCTCGACAACCCGACCAACTTCTTCACCTCGCAGAACCTGAATTCGCGCGCCAACGAGCTGTCCAGCCTGCTCGACGGCATCTCGAATGCGACGAAGACCCTGGAAGCTGCCGACAACGGTATCAAGGGCATCACCAAGCTGGTCGAGAGCGCCCAGTCGACGGCTCGTCAGGCGCTTCAGGCCGGCGGCGGCGGTTCCGGCACCGTGGTGGAGAGCTCCTCGTCGATCTCGACCAACGGCCTGACCCCGGCCTCGGGCGAGACGATCCAGGACCAGGCCAAGCGCCAGACCCTGTCCAACCTCGGCTTCACCAACGGCGACACGATCACCGTGCAGGCGACCGACACCGACACCGGTGCCGTCTCCGAGATCGAGATCACCGTCGGCACCACCCAGAAGGCTGACGGCACGGGCGCGGTCGCGACGGTTCAGGACGCTGTCGACGTCATCAACGCCTCGGGCGTTGCAACGGCGGAAGTCAGCGATGCCGGCAAGCTGAAGATCTCCGGCTCCGACACCGAGACGGTGAACCTTCAGATCGGCGACAACGACGGCGACGCCGACACGGCGACCACGCAGGCGACCTCGCTGGCCGCGTCGCTCGGCTTCGGCACCAACACCTCGGTCGACCTGTCGAGCCCGGCGGACGGTGACTACACGGATGCCGGCGAGACGGCCGTCACCTTCACCAATGGTGCCTCTGCCGGTGCAGCCGACACCTTCTCGATCACCACCACGGCCAACCCGGCCTCGAACTCGTCCTCGCGCCAGAAGCTGGTGTCGCAGTTCAACGAGATCCTGGGCCAGATCGACAAGCTCGCTGCCGACTCGTCCTACAACGGCGTCAACCTGATCGACTCTTCGTCCTCGAAGCTGACCGTCGCCTTCAACGAGAAGCGTGACGCAGCCAACAAGTCGGAGCTGTCGATCAGCGGCAAGGACCTCACCTCCTCGGGCCTGGGCCTGGGCAGCGTGTCGAGCCTCAGCGACGCCGAGGCGAACGCCACCCTCGACAAGCTGAGCGGCGCCCTGACGTCCCTGCGCGAGACGTCGTCCACCTTCGGTTCGAACCTGAACACGGTCACGATCCGCAAGGACTTCACCAAGGACCTGATCAACACCCTGCAGACGGGCGCTGACAACCTGGTGCTGGCCGACACCAACGAGGAAGGCGCGAACCTTCTGGCCCTGCAGACCCGCCAGTCGCTGTCCACCACGGCGCTGTCGCTGTCCTCGCAGGCCGACCAGGCCGTGCTGCGTCTCCTCTAAGACGCCCGCCGCAAGGCACGAAACAACAAAGGGCGGCGGGTCGCGACTCGCCGCCCTTTTTCGTGCCTCTTTCGATATGGTTAACGAACCTCTTGGAAGGACAGGCAAATTGAGAACGGGGACAAGGAGCCGTTAACCTTAATTTAGCGTTTCCGGGACAGTCTGGCTGCGAGCCTCAGGACGAGGCCATGCATAGCTTTGGGCAGCCAGAAAGGATTTCCGAATGTCCGACATCACTCTCTCCGCCGGTGTGCGTCAGAACCTGCTGACGCTGCAGAACACCGCCGACATGATGGCCACCACCCAGAACCGCCTTGCCACCGGCAAGAAGGTCAACTCGGCCCTCGACAACCCGACCAACTTCTTCACCTCGCAGTCGCTGTCGGCCCGCGCCAAGGACCTGACCAACCTGCTCGACGGCATCGGCAACGCGATCAAGACGATCGAGGCCGCCGACAACGGCATCACCGCCATCACCAAGCTGGTGGAGAGCGCCCAGTCGACCGCCCGCCAGGCGCTGCAGGACGGCTCGGCCGGTTCGGGCACCGTGGTGGAAAGCTCTTCGTCGATCTCGACCAACGGCCTGTCGCCGGTGGCCGGCGAATCGATCCAGGATCAGGCCAAGCGTCAGACCCTGTCCAACCTCGGCTTCACCAACGGCGACACGATCACCCTGCAGACGACGAACACCGACACCGGTGGCGTCGCCCAGATCCAGATCTCCGTCGGCACCACCCAGAAGACGGACGGCACCGGCCCGGTCTCGACCGTTCAGGACGTCCTCGACGTGATCAACGCCTCGGGCGTTGCCACGGCTGAGGTCACCGACGCCGGCAAGCTGAAGATCACCGGCTCCGATTCGGAGACCGTCAATCTCAACATCGGCGACAACGACGGTGACGCCAACACGGCGACCACGCAGGCGACGTCGCTTGCCGCTTCGCTCGGCTTCGGCACCAACACCTCGATCGATCTGTCGAGCCCGGCGGACGGCGACTATGTCGACGCCGGCGAGACGGGCGTCACCTTCACCAACGGCGCCTCTGCCGGTGCAGCCGACACCTTCTCGATCACCACCCAGGCCAACCCGGCTTCGAACTCGTCCACCCGCCAGAAGCTGGTGTCGCAGTTCAACGACATCCTGGGCCAGATCGACAAGCTCGCTGCCGACGCCTCGTTCAACGGCATCAACCTGATCAACTCGTCGTCCTCCAAGCTGACCGTTGCCTTCAACGAGAAGCGCGATGCGGCGACGAAGTCGGAGCTGAAGCTGCAGGGCGAGGACCTCACCTCGTCGGGCCTCAACATCACCAAGACGTCGAGCCTGAACGACACCGAGGCGAACAACGCGCTCGACGAGCTCTCCGAGGCGCTGATCACCCTGCGCGAGGCCGGCTCCAAGTTCGGTTCGAACCTGTCGACGGTGCAGATCCGCAAGGACTACACCAAGGCTGCGGTGAACACGCTGCAGACCGGCGCCGACAACCTGGTGCTGGCCGACACCAACGAGGAAGGTGCGAACCTCCTCGCCCTGCAGACCCGTCAGCAGCTGTCCACCACGGCTCTGTCGCTGTCCTCGCAGGCCGATCAGGCGGTCCTGCGTCTGTTCTGATCAAGAGCGATACGAAGCAACAAGCGGCGGGCGAAAGCCCGCCGTTTTTCGTTTCAGAATTCCTTTTTGAATCCCTAACATTTTTATCGCGATATGCGACATGGTTAACCACTCGTTAGGAATTTCGCGCCAATTATTAACGCGTTCTCAGGATGAGATGCGCCTGACTGCCAGGCGGTGCGAAAGGATTTCCGAATGTCTGACATCACTCTCTCCGCCGGTGTGCGCCAGAACCTGCTGACGCTGCAGAACACCGCCGACATGATGGCCTCCACCCAGAACCGTCTCGCCACCGGCAAGAAGGTCAACTCGGCCCTCGACAACCCGACCAACTTCTTCACCTCGCAGTCGTTGTCGGCCCGCGCCAAGGACCTCACCAACCTGCTCGATGGCATCGGCAACGCGATCAAGACGATCGAGGCCGCCGACAACGGTATCACCGCCATCACCAAGCTGGTGGAGAGCGCCCAGTCGACCGCGCGCCAGGCGCTGCAGGACGGCTCGGCCGGTTCGGGGACCGTGGTGGAAAGCTCCTCGTCGATCTCGACCAACGGCCTGACCCCGGTTGCCGGCGAATCGATCCAGGACCAGGCGCGTCGTCAGACCCTGTCCAACCTCGGCTTCGCCAACGGCGACGTGATCGAGCTGTCCACCTCGAACACGGGCAACGGCGCGATCGCAGGCATCTCGATCACCATCGGCACGACCCAGAAGACCGACGGCACCGGCCCGGTCTCGACCGTTCAGGACGTGCTCGACGTCATCAACGCCTCGGGCGTTGCCACGGCTGAGGTCACCGACGCCGGCAAGCTGAAGATCACCGCCTCCGACGCGGAAGATCTCTTCCTGAACATCTTCGACACGGGTGGCGACGGCAACACGGCGACCACGCAGCAGACCTCGCTGGCCGCGTCGCTGGGCTTCGGCACCAACACCTCGATCGACCTGTCGAGCCCGGCCGACGGCGACTATGTGGATCCGGGCGAGACGTCGGTCTCGTTCACGAACGGCGCCTCTGCCGGCGACCAGGACTCGCTCATCATCGCTGCACGCGCCAATCCGGCCGCGAACTCGTCCACCCGCCAGAAGCTCGTGGGGCAGTTCAACAACATCCTGGGCCAGATCGACAAGCTCGCTGCCGACGCCTCGTTCAACGGCATCAACCTGATCAACTCCTCGTCCTCCAAGCTGACCGTTGCCTTCAACGAGAAGCGCGATGCGGCGACGAAGTCGGAGCTCAAGCTCCAGGGCGAGGATCTCACCTCCTCGGGCCTCAGCATCACCAACGTGTCGAGCCTGAGCGATACCGAGGCCAACCAGGCGCTCGACGAGCTCTCCAACGCGCTGATCACCCTGCGCGAGGCCGGCTCCAAGTTCGGCTCCAGCCTGTCGACCGTGCAGATCCGCAAGGACTTCACCAAGTCCTCGATCAACACCTTGCAGACGGGCGCCGACAACCTCGTTCTGGCCGACACCAACGAGGAAGGTGCGAACCTTCTCGCCCTGCAGACCCGTCAGCAGCTGTCCACCACGGCTCTGTCGCTGTCGTCGCAGGCCGATCAGGCGGTGTTGCGTCTGTTCTAAGGTAAATACTAGGCAACTATTTCCAGGCGGCGGGTCTCCCGCCGCCTTTTTTATTCTGGAAGCGCTTAAACTCTTGCTTGAATCACTGCGCTATGAGAGTATTCGACCATGGCACTGAAGATCGAACTACGCCCCAAGGAAAGGTTTATCGTCGGGTCAACCGTGATCACCAACGGCGACCACCGAACGCATATCTTCATCGAGGGCAGCGAACCGATCCTTCGCGAGAAAGACATCTACACCGCCGAAACTGCGAATACGCCCGCGAAACGGATCTATCTTGCGGTGCAGCTCATGTATCTCAACCAGGATATCGAGCGGCACAGGAAGGTCTATTTCGATCTGATCAACGACTTCATTCAGGCGGCACCGAGCACCATCGGCCTGATCGACGCCGTCAACAATGAGATCTTAACCGGTTCTCTCTACGCTGCCTTGCGACGGGCTAAGGAACTGGTCGAGTACGAACGGGAACTGATCGCACATGCACAATCTGGCCACCGCAGCATATCAGCAGACGACGCAATCGACCGTGAGCCCGCGCGAGCTGGAGGCCACGCTGCTTCTCAAGGCGGCAGCCAGGCTTCAGGCCGTCAAGGATGATTGGGGCAACGACGGCGGTCCGGTGACGCTGGACGAAGCGCTGTCCTACAACCGTCGCCTCTGGACGATCCTCGCGACCTCGGTCACGAGCAACGACAATCCGATGCCGATGGAGATCAAGCAGAACCTCGGTTCGCTCGGCGCGTTCATTCTCAAGCACACGCTTGATGTGATGACCAATCCCAGCCCCGAGCGGCTGACGACGCTGATCCAGATCAATCGCAACATCGCACAGGGCCTGCGAGGCACCTGACGCCGGGAGCCTCTGGGCATCCCCTCCCTGCCTTCCGAACGCCGGCCTTGTGCCGGCGTTTTGCGTAGCGGCAAACGGGCGCCGCATGGCCGGCGCCAGACGTCACGCCAACAAGCAGAAACCCCGGAGAACAGTGTTCCCCGGGGTTTCTGCTTGTATATTCAAGCCACTGCGAAAGAGCGCGGCAGACCCGATCAGCGTGCGGTACTGTTACAAGTACTTCGACAGCGACATCTGCAGCGTGATGCTCGTCGCCTGATAGCTCACTTCGAGGTTCGTCCGCAGGGTGAGAAGCTTGGCCGCGACCTCTTCCCGGTTGATGCCTTCGATCTCGTCGATCATCAGCTTCAGCGAGCCTTCCTCGACCCGATGGCGATCCTTGGCATCCGCCATGGTCCGCTGAACGGCGGCAAACTCCATGTGGTTCTTGCGGATCCCCGATGCCTCTGCGCCATCCGGGGTCAGCACCGCGTTCGACCGGTCGGCCATTGCCTGGTAGAACTCTTGGTTCTCGGGCTGCGACGACGAGAAGTCGGACGCCACGAAGGCGGCCAGCGCCTGCACCACCTGGCGATAGCCGTCCTCGTTGGCACGCGCTCCGTAGCTGACCGTGAGGTTCTCGTCGATGGTCGCGCGCATGTCCGTGCGCGGATCCCCGCCCGAGTTGTCGCCGACATACCAGGAGACCGTGTCGGACGTGCCGTCGCGCAGCGAGGTGGCGGTCGCAAAGTCGCCGGCATTCGGCACGACCCGCGCCTGCGGCAGGTAGCCGGGCGGCACCGGCGACTTCGGAGCAGTGTCGAAGAAGCTGTCCGACGCCCGGACGGTCGAGGCGGCCTTCAGCTCGGTGCTGGCCACCTTCTGGAGCGCGGTGTCCAGCGTCGCCTTGAAGTTTGCCGCCGTATCGGCCGGCGTCGCGCCGCGCTGGAAGGTGAATTCGGGATCGTTCTCGCTGCCCTGGACGCCGATGGTGATCTCGGTGCTGGTTCCGTCGGGCAGGTCCATGAAGATACGGATGCCCTGCCCCGGCTCGGGCTGGCCGGTAAAGTCCACATCGAGCGATGCCGGCGGTCCCGCGGTCTGCGTCACCGTGGCATTGCTGAGACCCGAGGAAACGTTGTCGATCTTGAAGCCGAACGGGTGTGCCCCGTCCTCCGACAGCGTCGCCGTGGTGCCGGCAACGGCAGTGGTGGTGCGTCCGTTGCCGAGCGCGCCGAGATCCGCCTGATTGTACTCGCTGATCACCGTCTTGAGGCCGGCATAGTTGCCGTCCCCCGCCAGGACGTAGTCGAGGCTCTGGACCGGCAGCTTGTCCGCCGTCTTTCCGGAAAACAGATAGCGCCCGCCGACATCCGTGTTCAGATGCGCCATGAACTCGCGCAACGAGATCTCCGCAGACGTCTGCGAGGACGTTCGGCCATTGCTGAACAGCTCGAAATTGTTCCTGTCCGTGGAGGCTTTGGACTCGATCCGGATGGCCTCCATCCGCGCACTGGTCTTGTCGAGCGTGTCGAGCCGCAAATCGGCGATCTGGATCGTCTGGTTGTACACCCCGACCGAGGTGAGCTGCTGGCGCAGCGACAGGTCGAGCACGCGCTCGGAGCCGAGCCCGCCATAGGTCTGCGACTTCAGGCCGGTACCGAGCTGCCGTTGCAGATCGTCCATCTGCGAACGCAGCGAAGTCAGGTAGCTGGCCTGCCGCGGCATGTTGAAGCTGCTCGAATAGGGATTGATCGCCATCGCTCTCGCTAGCTCCGCATCAGGATGTCATAGAGTTCCCGCACCACCTGCATGACGCGGGCGTTGGCCGCGTAGGCATTTTGCAGGGTCACGAGCTGCGCCAGTTCCTGGTCGACATCGACCTTCGAGCTGTCATCCAGCCGGGTCTTCAGGTTGGCGGTCACCACCTCCTGGCCGGCAAGGGTTGCCTTGGCCTGGGCGGAGCGGCCGCTCTGGTGCGACACGCTGGCCGTCACGAAGTCGGCGATCGAGCCCTTGAAGACGGAACTTGCGCCGCCGATCTTCGTGCCCGGCGAAAAGGCCGTGGAGGTGCCGGTCAGCTTGTCCAGAATCGCCTGCGGCCGCGTCGTGTCGCCGCTGGCGACGCCGGGCGCATACTCGACCAGCAGCGACGGGTCGTTGAGCAGGTCTTCGGAAATGCGGATGCGCGATGCGAACCCGGTGACATTGGGACGCCCATCCGCCATTCCCGTGAACGGCTGCCCCGCATCATCCACGAAGAGCGAGAACGCGTCGCCATAGGCGGACGGACCGCTCGCCGTCTCGAAGGCGCTGAGGCCCTCGATGCGCTGGCTCGCGGGCGCCGTGCTCTCCAGACGCAGCGTGGACCCCGCCGGATTGGAGGCGGCGAAAGCGCCTGCGCCGATCCGCGGATCCCCGTCCAGCGCCGCCTGGATATTGCCGGCAATGGTGTTGTAGTCGCCGCTGGAGAAGTCCACGGCGAGGAAGATGTCGTTGGAATCGTTGGTCGAGGTCAGGGCCGGCGGAACCGGGCCGTCGCTCCGGTAGATCGTCACCGACTTGGTGCGCCCCGTCGCAAGGTCCTTGAACTCGAAGCTGAGATTGTCGCCCGGCTGCAGGTTGCCAAGGTCCACCTCATAGCCGGTCTGGACGCCGGCATTGACGTAAGGGGTTCCCTGCTGCTCATGGGTGGAGAAGGCCCTGGCGATCGAGCCTGCGAGCTCGTCGAGCTGGTTCTGCGCGTGCACCAGCGCCTCGTCGCGCATGTTGACGAGGCCCGCAATGGAGCCGCTGCGCAGCGTCCGCGTCGACAGCAGGTCGATCCGGCTGCCTTCCGAATTCTCCAGAACCAGCGTTCCGACACCGCGCTCGTTCGAATTGAGCGAGTAGAGCGAGTCGGCGTTGACGCTGCCCCGGGCGTCGAACTTCAGCTTCATCACGTCCACATCGTAGAGCAGCGTGCCGCCGCCCATGTGGATGCGCACGCCGCCCTGCTCGGTCGGCTTGACGGTGATGTCGATATAGCCGGAGAGCTCCTCCAGCATCATGTCGCGCTGGTCCATCAGGCCAACGGGATCGGCGCCGTCCTGGGACGAGGCCACGATCTGGCGGTCGAGTTTCTGGATATCGCCGAGCAGCTCGTTGACCCGGTCGACCTGATCGGAGATCTGATACTCGACTTCCTGCCGCATCGACTGGATATCGGACGACATCGCGTTCAGCTTGCCGGCAAGCTGGTCTGCCATTCGCAGGACTTCCAGCCGGTTGGAATAATCCTCCGGCCCGGAAACCAGGTTCGACATCGACGCGACGAATCCATTGTAGGAATTCGACAGCGATCCTGCATCGCCGATGGTCCCGAACATCGTATCGACGCGGGACAGATACTGCTGCGAGACGGACGCATACTGGTTTTCGGCAAGCGACGTGCGGTACTGGCTTTGCACGGCAACATCGAGATAGCGCCGCATGCTGTCCACGTCGACGCCGGTAATGCGCCCGTTGCCGTCATAGGACGCGGACGCACTGATCGACTTGCGCGTGTAGCCGACATTGCCGGCATTGGCGATGTTGCCCGCCGTCACATCGAGCTGGCGCTGGTTGAACCCCAGCCCGATCAATGCAGTGTTGAGAGCGCTGCCCAGTCCCATGATCTCACCCGGCGTCTAGTCTTCGCGTCCAAAAGACCGGGCGGCGCGTTTCGCGCCGGCCGGCTGGTCCCTGGCCCACGTCAGCGGATCATGTTGATCGCTTCCTTCAGCATCTGGTCGCTGGAGCTGACGATACGGGTGTTCGCCGAATAGGCCTGCTGGGTCACGATCAGCTTGGAGAACTCGTCGGCGATGTCCGTGTTGGACGCCTCGAGCCGCTTGCCCACGATGCTGCCATTGGCGCCCGCAATCGGCTCGCCGGACGCCGGCGTCACCTCGAAGGCGCCGCCGTTGACGCGCTCCAGCCAGGCTTCGCCCGAGAACGACACGAGCGAGATCTCGTAGAGCTCGCGGGTACGGCCGTTGGAGTAGGAGGCAACCAGGCGCCCGGCCTCCGAGACGGCCACGCCGGTCAGGTCGCCGGCCGGATAGCCGTTCTGGCGCAGCTTGGAGATCTTGGCAGCGCCGTTGCTGTCGGCAAACTGCGTCAGCGCATTGGTGCCGAAGTCGAGCGTCACGTCGCCCACGGGCTGTCCGTCGACGGTGAGGTTCGTCATCGTCATGTTGCTCGTCGCCGGGACCGCCATCCGGCCGTCGGAGCCGAACTGGGCGTCGGAGACCTTGGTCCACTTGGGGTCGGTGCCGGTCGCATCGGAATCGGAGAGATAGTAAAGCGACCAGGTGTCGGACTGCGCGCCGTCATCCTCGAAGGTCTTGGCCCAGCGCATCTGGACGTTCACCGGCGTGCCGCTCGAGTTGTAGACCGTGATGGCCTCACCGGCGATGGAGCTGTTCAGGAAGTTGACCTCGTCATCGGCGGAAATCGCGTTCACGCCGACCACCTGGGGGGCAGGAACCGCATCCGGAGCCGCACCGGTCGAGGCCTTGGTCAGGGACGCATCGAGCAGATCCGACCCGCCGGCCAGACGGGCGCTGGTCTGCGGCGTGGTCGGCAGGTTGCCCTCATAGGTGATCCGGTCGGTCACCACCGCCGGGATCACCGAGCTGTCGATCGTGATGATGGACGGCACCGAACCGGACACGTTCTTGGTGACCGGGTCGATCGGCTGGCCCATCAGGTAGTAGCCGGCGCCGTTGACCAGGCGGCCTTCCTTGTCGATCTCGAAATCGCCGCGGCGGGTGTAGAGGTCGTTGCCGGTGAAGATCGACCGCCCGTCGACCTCGCCCGCGCGGCCCTGCACCACGAAATAACCGCTGCCGTTGATACCCATGTAGGTATCGACCTGGCTCTGCTGCAGGTCGCCCTGGATACCGTTGGTCGCCCGCGAACTCGCCGAAACCGTGCCGGCGATCTGGCCGGGCTGGGCGCCCTTGCCGCCGCCCACCAGGTCGGAGAACGACGTATCGAGCCGCTTGTACCCGACGGTCGCCGAGTTGGCGATGTTGCCCGAGATGTTCTCCAGCGCATAGGCCTGCGCGGAAAGGCCGGACACGGCCGCATTCAATGCACCAAAAACACCCATGTGAACCTCCAGAACGGATCGGATGGCGTGACGGGCCCACCAGGCGGACCACGATCTTGATGTCTGGAGTTGGCAAGTGTCGTGCCAGTTTCGGAACAGCTCGCAAGCCCTTGAAAAACAACGACCCAGCTTTTCAACTCGGCGCGATCGGGGGTTCAGGGCGGCAGCTTTGTCCCTGCCTCCCGGCAACAAATGCCGGGCGCCGGCAGCAACCGGGCAGGTCTTGCGCAGCCCCGCACCGCCCCATACTGTGCAGCGCAACGAGATCAGTCTTGCGGGGAAATCCATGCGCTTCGAAGGCACGACCGGCTATGTCGCCACCGAGGATCTGCGGATCGCGGTCAACGCGGCGATCGCGCTGCAAAGACCGTTGCTGGTGAAGGGCGAGCCGGGAACGGGCAAGACCGTGCTGGCGCAGGAGATCGCCTCCGCCCTCGGGGCGAACCTCATCGAGTGGCACATCAAGTCGACCACCAAGGCGCAACAGGGCCTTTACGAGTACGACGCCGTCTCGCGCCTGCGCGACAGCCAGCTCGGCGACGACCGCGTCCACGACATCGCGAACTACATCCGCAAGGGTCGGCTGTGGGAGGCCTTCACCGCGGATGAGCGCCCGGTGCTGCTGATCGACGAGATCGACAAGGCGGACATCGAGTTCCCGAACGACCTGCTTCGCGAGCTCGACCGGATGGAGTTCCACGTCTACGAGACCGGAGAGACCATCGCCGCCCGCCAGCGCCCGGTCGTGATCATCACTTCCAACAACGAGAAGGAGCTGCCGGACGCCTTTCTGCGCCGCTGCTTCTTCCACTACATCACCTTCCCCGACAACGGGACCATGTCCGAGATCGTCGAGGTGCATTTCCCCGGCCTGAAGCAGGAGCTGCTGCGCGAGGCGCTGAAGGTGTTCTACGACATCCGCGACACGCCGGGCCTGAAGAAGAAGCCCTCGACCTCGGAGCTGCTCGACTGGATCAAGCTGCTGCTCAACGAGGACGTGGATGCGGCGACGCTGCGCGAGCGCGACGGCCGCAAGCTGATCCCGCCGCTGCACGGCGCACTGCTCAAGAACGAGCAGGACGTGCAACTGTTCGAGAAGCTGGCTTTCCTCAACCGGCGCGACGGACGCTGAGCCATGGGCGGGCCGACGGTGCGCAGGGCTTCCGTCGCCTTCGCCGCGCTGGCGCTCGCCGGGGCATGGACGCCGCCTGCCGCCGCGCAGGAACGGGGAACCGATGCCGGCTGGACCAATGTCGTCGACGGCATGCGGCATTTCACCGGCCTCGTCTGCCCCGACACGCTGGCCACCCTCAACCGCACGCGCGTGCTCGTCGGCTCGGCCGACCGGCTGGCCGGCTGCGTCTACCAGAACGCGGAAGGGATTTCGGCCGTCCTGCGCAGCCATCCTTCGGGAACCGGGGAACAGGCCGCACGGTCGTTCCGCGACCGCTTCCGCGCCGCCGGTTTCAAGCTGGTCGCCACCACCGGCGCCGCAGCCTCGGGGATTTCCTTCCTGACCGGCAAGCGGGGAACGACGGATCGCTGCGAGACCCTCTGGCGCTTTAGAAACGGCAGCGCCGACTACACGCTGTGGATCTCCTACTCCCTTCCGGACGAAGCCGGCGAGATCGGGCCGCTGGTCACCGCCTTTGCCGGACTGCTGGCCTCGCGCTGAGGCGAGGCTCCAACCTGGAGATTTTACCGAGGCATTGCAGGCGGCATGCCGCTAGACTTGCCGACATCGACACTGCCGGGGAGCCAAGCCTGCCATGCTGCGACTGCTGTTGCTGAGACACGCAAAATCCGACTGGGGCCATCCCGGCCTTTCAGACTTCCAGCGCCCGCTCAACGAACGCGGCCGCCAGGCGGCCCCCGAGGTCGGCGCCCATATGGCGCGGCACGGCCTGCAGCCCTCGCGCATTCTCTGCTCCACCGCCCAGCGCACGCGCGAGACCCTCGCCGCGCTCCTGCCGGCCCTTGCGGGCGAGACCGATATCCGCCTGACGCGCGCGCTCTATGACGAGTCCGATCTCGACTACCTGAAGATCATCCGCAGCCATGGCGGCACGGCGCGCAGCCTGCTCGTGGTCGGGCATAACCCGGCAACGCAGGACACCGCCCTGTCGCTGATCGGCACCGGAAATCCGGCGCTGCGCGAGGCGATCGCCGCGAAATATCCCACCGCTGCCCTGTCAGTGATAGACTTCGATGCAGCGGACTGGTCGGCGGTCGAACCGGGCTCGGGGCGCGTCGTCGCCTATTGTCTGCCGCGCCATCTGGCGGCCACCACATCCATGTCCGCCCTGCCCGAGGCGGCGAACGACGGCACGCCCGCGCAAGACCGCTGATCCGGGACGCGCTTGCAAGCCCCGCCTCGCTTCCCCACATGGGTCGGCGGAGAACCATCTTGACGAAACGCAGCTTTCTGACCCGCGTGACCGACGAGGTCCGCTATTCCATCGAGAACATCACGGAGACCGCATCGACGCTCGGCACGCCGACGCTGCGGCTCGGCGTTACCGGCTTGTCGCGCGCCGGCAAGACGGTGTTCATCACCGCGCTGGTGCACAACCTGATCCATGGCGGACGGCTGCCCCTGTTCGAGGCCGCGGCCGGCGGGCGGATCGCCCGCGCCTATCTCGAGCCGCAGCCGGACGACAACGTGCCCCGCTTCGACGTCGAGGCGCATGTGGACACGCTGCTGAAGGAGCGGATCTGGCCGCAATCGACCCGCCAGGTCTCCGAGCTGCGCCTGACGGTAGAGTTCGAGTCCGCCCATTTCCTGTCGCGCGCCCTCGGCCGCGGCAAGCTGCATCTCGACATCGTCGACTATCCGGGCGAGTGGCTTCTCGACCTGCCCCTGCTGGAAAAGGACTTCCGCACGTTCTGCGCAGAAGCTCTGGTGCGGGCGCGCGAGCCCGGCCGCGAGACGGTCGCGGCCCCCTATCTCGCGATCCTCGGCGAGACCGATCCGGGCGCGGAAGCGGACGAGCAGCAGGCCCGGCGCCTTGCGGCGGCCTATACCGACTATCTGCGCGCCTGCCGCGAGGACGAGCGGGCGCTCTCCATGCTGCCGCCCGGCCGGTTCCTGATGCCGGGAGACCTGGAGGGCTCGCCCGCCCTCACCTTCGCCCCGCTCGATCTTTCCGGCCACGACGGCCCGCTGAAGCCCGGCTCGCTGGGTGCGATGATGGAACGCCGCTATGAGGCCTACAAGAAGCACGTGGTCCGCCCGTTCTTCCGCGATCACTTCGCCCGTCTCGACCGCCAGATCGTGCTGGTCGACGCTCTCAACGCGTTGAATGCGGGCCCCGAGGCTCTGGCGGATCTCGAAGCCGCGCTGGCCGAGATCCTCTCGGCCTTCCGGCCCGGCAAGGTCGCGCGGATCTTCTCGATCTTCGCCCGGCGCATCGACCGCATCCTGTTCGCCGCGACCAAGGCCGACCACCTCAATCGCGCCGATCACGACCGGCTGGAGGCAATTCTCAAACGTCTCGTCGGACGGGCGATCAATCGCGCCGAATACGGCGGTGCCGAGGTCGACGTGCTGGCGCTCGCCGCCATCCGTGCAACGCGCGAGGCGAGCCTCACCCATGACGGCGAGACCATGCCGGCGATCCTCGGAACCCCGCTCACCGGCGAGCGCGTCAACGGCGAGACCTATGACGGGCGCACGGAAATCGCACTGTTCCCCGGAGACCTGCCGGACGATCCGGACGTGCTGTTTGCCGCCGATGCGCCCGCCTCCTCGGTCCGCTTCGTGCGGTTTCGCCCGCCCGAGCTGCAGGTGACCGCCGAGGGCGTGAAGCTGTCGCTGCCCCATATCCGCCTCGACCGCGCGTTGCAGTTTCTCATCGGAGATCGTCTGGCATGACCTCAAGGAACGACAGGCCACGGCAGGACCGCAAGCCGGCGGCCTTCCGCCTGGACGACGCCCGCGTGCGCATGACCGCCGACGAGGACCCGCAGCCGACGCTGGCCGGCGAGGCAAGGATCGTTCCGACCCGCGAGGGGGATGCCGCCGGGCTGCCCGCGCCCGAACGCAAGGCCGGCATCCGCTGGGGTCGCTGGTTCGCCGTCGGCCTCGGTGGGCTCGTGTCGCTGGCGGTGGGACTGTCCGTCGACGCGCTGATCCGCGACCTGTTTTCCCGCAACGACTGGCTCGGCTGGCTCGGCATCGGCCTTGCCGCCCTTGCAGCGCTCGGCGCATTGGGGCTGATCTTCCGCGAAATCTTCGGGATCCTGCGCCTGCGCCATATCGAGGGCCTGCGCAAGACCTTCGCCGAGGCGGCGGAGGCCGACGACCAGGACAAGGCGCGCGCCGGCATTCGCGAGCTCATCGCCCTCTACACGGCGCGTCCGGAAACCGCACGCGGGCGCAATGCCTTGAGCGGCCACATGCGCGAGATCATCGACGGGCGCGACCTCGTCGTCCTGGCCGAGCGGGACCTGCTGAAGGAGCTGGACGCACGCGCCGTGCGCATCGTCAGGGACAGCGTCAAACGCGTGTCCGTGGTCACCGCCGTCTCGCCGCGGGCCGCGCTGGACCTTGCCATCGTGCTGATCGAGAACCTGCGGATCATGCGCCGCCTCGCCACGCTCTATGGCGGGCGCCCCGGCCTCATCGGCTTCCTGCGGCTCGCCCGCCATGTCGGTGCGCATCTGGCCATGACCGGCGGCATGGCGGCCGGCGACAGCCTCGTCTCGCAGCTGCTCGGCCATGGCCTTGCCGCGCGGCTCTCCGCCCGCCTCGGCGAGGGCGTCGTCAACGGGCTGCTGACCGCCCGCGTCGGCATCGCCGCCATCGAGGTCTGCCGTCCCATCCCCTTCATCGGCAGGTCCGGCCCCGGCGTGTCCGAAGTGATGGGCGAGTTGTTCCGGGCCGATCCCGAAGCCAAGGCCTTGCTGGAAAAGGCGGAAGGCCGCCCGCAAGGCGAGCACCCCTGATCCGCCCCTCCCCCCCAAACGTCCGCTCGACAAGCCCGCGCGTTGTACTTAACCTTCGCTCATGTTCCTGACCTTCCTCACCAATCTGCGCGCCGCCGGCCTGCCCGTCTCCTTGCGGGAATACCTGACGCTGATGGAGGCGCTGAAGGCCGACCTCGCCGACAAGAGCGTGGATGATTTCTATTATCTCTCGCGCGCCTGCCTGGTGAAGGACGAGGCCAATCTCGACCGGTTCGACAAGGTGTTCGGCCAGACCTTCAACGGGCTGGAGCTGGGCGGCGGGAGCGGCACCGAGGCGCGCGAGCTGCCCGGGGAATGGCTGCGCAAGCTCGCCGAAAAGCACCTCACGGAAGAGGAAAAGGCGCAGATCGAGGCGCTCGGCGGCTTCGAGAAGCTGATGGAGACGCTGCGCGAGCGCCTCAAGGAGCAGAAGGACAGGCACCAGGGCGGCAGCAAGTGGATCGGCACGGCCGGCACCTCGCCCTTCGGCGCCTACGGGTACAACCCGGAAGGCGTGCGCATCGGCCAGGCGGAAAGCCGCCATCGCCGGGCGGTCAAGGTCTGGGACAAGCGCTCCTTCCGCGACCTCGACGGCACGGTGGAACTGGGCACCCGCAACATCAAGGTCGCCCTCAAGCGGCTGCGCCGCTTCGCGCGCCAGGGCGCCCACGACGAGCTCGATCTCGACGACACGATCCGCGCCACCGCCCATCGCGGCCTGCTCGACATCCGCATGCGGCCTGAGCGGCGCAACGCCGTGAAGGTGCTGCTGTTTTTCGATATCGGCGGGTCGATGGACGACCATATCCGGGTCTGCGAGGAACTGTTTTCCGCGGCCCGTTCCGAATTCAAGGTGATGGAGTATTTCTACTTCCACAATTGCCCGTACGAATTCGTCTGGAAAAACAACGCGCGCCGCCATTCCGAGCGTATCCCGACCTGGGACGTGCTGCACAAGTACGGCCCCGACTACAAGCTGATCTTCGTCGGCGATGCCTCGATGAGCCCCTACGAGATCGCCTATGCGGGCGGCTCGGTGGAACACTGGAACGAGGAAGCCGGCTCGGTCTGGATCGACAGGCTTGCCAGCCACTATTCCAGAAGCGTCTGGCTCAACCCGGTGGCCGAGCGGCACTGGGGCTATACCCACTCGATCCAGATGATCAAGGAGCTGATGGACGGGCGCCACTATGCCCTGACGCTGAACGGGCTCGAAGCGGCCATGAAGGAGCTGTCGCGCTAGCGCAGAACGAGCTGTTCTCTCGCCGAGCCCCGCGCATTTATCAGAATATTTTGCCCTGCTAGTTTTACCGAGGAAATTAATTCTTACGCAACGGAAATTCGCCATAACAGACAGTGTCACCAATCAGCGTGGTAGCACTGGCATGAAGTCCCTCCGCATCTCCCACAAAATCCCCCTGATGGTGGCAGTTGCCGTCGCCATGGCGACGGCCATCACGGCCGTCGTCGGGTATGACGCCTCCCGAAAAGAACTCTACCAATCCTCTCTCGAGGCGATGCGGGCGACGGCCGCCTCTCGCAAGTCGGAGCTTTCGAGCTATCTGGAAAGCATCGACGAAGATATCGCCGTGCTGGCCAGCAACGCGACCGTGCACGATGCGCTCGCACGCATGCGCGATGCCTATGGCGAGGTGCTTGCCGCCTCCGGCTCCAACGACGCGCTCCGCAAGGCCTATATCGACGGCAACCCGCATCCCGCCGGCGAAAAGCAGAAGCTCGACAACGCCGACGACGGATCCGCCTACTCGCAGCTCCACGCTGCATTGCATCCGTGGTTTCGAAAGGTCCAGGAGGCCCGCGGCTACTACGACATCTTCCTGATCGATGCGTCCGGCAACGTCGTCTATACCGTCTTCAAGGAGGCGGATTTCGGCACGAACCTGCTGAGCGGCGAGTGGCGCGGCACCGGGCTCGCCGAGGCGTTCGCGAAGGTGCGCGACAACCCGCAAGCCGAGAATGCGGCATTCGTGGACTTTGCGCCCTACGCCCCCTCGGCCGGCGTCCCGGCCAGCTTCATCGCCTCCCCGCTTCTTGACGCAAACGGCGGTTTCGACGGCGCGCTGGTGTTCCAGATGCCGATCGACCGCATCAACGCCGTGATGACGAACGCCATCGGCCTGGGAGAGACGGGCGAGACCTACATCGTCGGTTCCGACTTCCTGATGCGCTCCGAGAGCCGGTTCCGCAAGCAGGGAGAACCCTCGGAAATCCTTGTCCGGAAGTCGGACACGCCCTCGACCCGCGCCGCTCTGGCCGGCGAGACCGACGTTGCCGTCTCCACCGACTATCGCGGCCATCCGGTCGTGGCCTCCTACACGCCGGTGCGCTTCCACGAGGCACAATGGGCGCTTCTGTCCGAGATCGACCTTGCCGAGATCCAGGCTCCGATCAATGCGATGGCCCTGCGCTTCACGCTGATCGGTAGCGTCGTGGTCCTGGTCATGGGCATCGGCGGTTTCCTCTTCGCCCGCACGATCTCCCGGCCGATCACCCGCATGAACGTTGCGATGCGCGAGATCGCCGGAGGCGACCTGTCCATCGAGGTGCCCGATACCCATCGCAAGGACGAGATCGGCGAGATGGCTGTGGCGGTCCAGGTGTTCAAGGACAACGCGCTGGAGGTGAAGCGGCTGGAAGCGGAGCAGGCGGAAACCCAGGCGCGGATCGATGCCGAGGCGCGCGCCGCACGGGCAAAGCTGGCGGACGATTTCCAGAGCGCGATCGGCGGCATCGTCGAGACCGTCGCCTCCGCCGCAACGGAGATGCTGGCGGCCGCCAACAGCTTGTCGGAAGGGGCGGCGGATACCTCGCAGCGCTCCCAGGTCGTGGCCTCCGCGGCCGAAGAAGCCAGCAGCAACGTGCAGGCCGTCTCCAGCGCGGCAGAGGAACTTTCGAGCTCGATTTCCGAGATCGGCCGCCAGATGGAAGAATCCCAGTCGATCTCCCAGACGGCCGTCGAGAGCATCGATACGACAAACGCGAAGGTTGGCGAACTTTCGACGGCCGCCGACCGGATCGGCGAGGTCATCGCCCTGATCCAGGCGATCGCCGAGCAGACCAACCTGCTGGCGCTCAACGCCACCATCGAGGCGGCGCGCGCGGGCGATGCCGGCAAGGGTTTTGCGGTGGTGGCCGCCGAGGTCAAGTCTCTCGCCAACCAGACGGCGCGTGCGACGGAAGAAATCGGAGACCAGATCAAGGACATCCAGAACTCGACCCGAGGAACGGTGTCGGCGATCACCGAAATCGGCAGAACAGTGCGCGAGATGAACAAGGTCTCGACCGCCATTTCCGGCGCCGTTACGCAGCAGGATGCGGCGACGCAGGAGATCGCCAGCAACATCTCCCAGGTCTCCTCCGGCATGACCGAAGTCAGCTCGACCATCGTCATGGTCAATACGGCCGCCCAGGAAACCGGCGCGTCGAGCAGCCAGCTCCTGGCCTCGGCCAGCGAGCTCTCGAACCAGGCCGAAATGCTGAGAAGAGAGGTCGACACCTTCCTGTCGACCGTACGCGCGGCCTGAGACAGGACGTGAGGAAAGCCGGCAACCGCGGGGCAACGCGGTTGCCGTAATCCCCGTTTGGTGCGGCTCGCGGCAGCCGGCTATCCCCGTTTTCGCGCTGAAACCGCGAATAACGAGTAATCCCCGGTGAGGAGCCCTATGCCCGCGCAACGCCCGCCGGAACCTTCAGGTGCCGCCGGTCCACGCGATCCTGTCCCCCGCCAATCCCCGCCGGCGGGCAGAGGCGTGATCGCGCGGAATTGCCGGAATTTCGGCGAATTTCGAGACTCCGACATCAAAATCCGTCTCAATTCGCTGCAAACCGGCGCAATTTTCGAGAAACCGGCGCGTTTCGCCCGAAGGCGCCGGGGATAAGCCGCAAGCGCGCTGCAAACAGCATCGGCGGGGCGTCGACAAGGCACTCTGACCGATCCGTCAGTCCCCGAAATAGCGCCCCGGCGTGACGCCGAAGGACTTCTTGAACGAGGCGACGAAGGCGCTCGGCCCCTCGTAGCCGAGCCGGTCGGACACCTCGCCGACAGACAGACCCTGCGACAACCACTCGACGGCCTTCATCAGCTTGGCCTGCTGCCGCCAGGCGCGGAAGGAGAGGCCCGTCTGCGCCGGGAAATGCCGCTCGAAGGAGCGCAGCGACAGATTGGCCCGCGCCGCAAGCTCGCTGGCCGAAAGATCGACGGCCGGATCGTCGATGAGCGGACGGATCGCCTCGCGCAGGCGCGGCTCCTCGGGGATAGGCAGATGCAGCGGCGCGACACGCGAGGCGGCGATCTGGTCGACGAGCACGGCAGCCAGGCGCCCGGTCGGACCGTCCGAGGGATAGTCCGGCGCCGCCCCCATGAAGGCCAGGATCAGCTCCCTCAGCAGCGGCGTCACATGGACCACGAAGGGCGTGTCCGGCATCGTCGGCAGGCCTTCGGGGCGCATGTAGAGAAACCGGACGTCGGTCTCGGTGTGGTAGTTGGAGTGATGGACGATGCCGGGCGGGATGAAGATCGCCCGCTCGGGCGGCACCACGAAACTGCCGCCCTGCGTCACCACGGTGACGGAGCCGCGCAGGATGTGAAACAGCTGCGCCCGCCCATGCGCGTGCGGCCTGGTCACCGCACCGGCCGCTTCGGTCCCCACGAAGGAGATGATCGGGTCCGGATGCTCTTCCGGAAACTGGTTGAGGCGCAACGGGTGTATCATGGGACCGCGGATCTCGGGATGCCGGCCAGGCATCATACAGGCAATGCACCGCCCCTGCCACGCCCCGAAAATGCGGCGCGGCACCCGCTTTTCGCCCCTCGTGCGCCCGAAATACGAAAATAAAAACGCGGAACGGCCGGCAAAAATATTTCAGGCCTCAAAATAAAAAGTCAGAAAATCTCAGAAAAATACGATCCAGCCTTGATTGAAACTCAATTCGGCAGCATGATGGATTTCGCAATTCAAAAGATGCCCGGCAAAAAACGATAGCCATCGGGCTCATCGCAGC
The DNA here is from genome assembly GCF_009789575.1 of Stappia indica. Taxonomy (NCBI): domain Bacteria; kingdom Pseudomonadati; phylum Pseudomonadota; class Alphaproteobacteria; order Hyphomicrobiales; family Stappiaceae; genus Stappia; species Stappia indica. The sequence continues at coordinate 1,271,507 of NZ_CP046908.1, forward strand.
GGCACCACCAGAAAAATCACGACGACCGTTCCCGGATCGCCTGGCCCGACCCGGAAGAAGCCGGGATTGCATTCCAGGCCCGTTGAGGTCGTTCCCATGACCACGCGCACCACGCAAACCGTCGTCCATTTCCAGACATCCTTCCTTGTGTCCGACGTCGTCGAGCCACAGCCGCCGGGCGACTACCAGGTGGACCGGGAGGACGAGTTGATCGAGGGACTTTCCTGGATCGCCTGGAGACGGGTCGGCACCTTCATCCACTTGCCGGCAATCGGCGTGCGGGCAGCGATACGGCAGTTGGTGCCGATCGACCCGGCCGAGATCGACGCCGTTACAGAAAAGGACCCTTTCAGATGACCGCAACACTCTTCACCCGGCGCAGAGCCGGCCCGCCCGCCGCCGAACAGGGGCAGCACCTGCTGACGATCGGACAGGACGTCCGCCTGAGGAGCACGAGGGGCAGGCAGGCCACCAAGGGCGATATCTACCGCATTACCGGCGTCATGCCCGTCGAGGCAGGCGCCCCCCAATACCGCATCCGCAGCGCCGAAGAGAACCACGAGCGCGTGGCGATGCAGGACGAACTGGAGCCGCTCGATGCGTCGGGCTCCGGCGCACAGGCAACCTTGATGGAAAGGACATTTGGATATGGCCAAAGGACAAAAGCGTAGCACCCGGGAGATCCGCAAGCCCAAGCAGGTGAAGGCGGAGGCGAAACCCGAAGTCCCCTTCGCCAACCGGGTCAAGCTCTCCGCCATGGAGGCCGCCCCGCGCCAGAAGGGCAAGAGCTGACGAACCGGCGGCCTGCCTGCGAGACGCGGCGATGAAGATCGTCATCAGGTTCTTCCGGGTCCGCGAAGCGGACGGCGCGCATGCCATCGTCGGCTGCGAGATGGCCGAGGCCGTGGACCGGGACGATGCGATCGCGCTTGCAGCACGCCTGCTGGCCAGCCTCGACATGCCCCAGCGCCCCGACGGCGTCACGATCACCGATGCCGCCGGCGCGCCCCTCCATTCCGCCCTTTTCACCACCGGGCGCGAGACCACAGAGGCCGACAGCCATGAGCACCATCAGGCATGACCCAGGGCACGACACAGGCCGCATGGCGATCAGCGTCTGGGAAAACGAAGGCGGCGCCGCTTGCCGCAGCCGGATGGACGAACAGTTCGGCCGGCGGATCGAACAGGACCGGACCTGGACGATCTACCACGTCTATACCGGCGTGCCCGCCTCCTCCGACGGCAGCGACATGACCGGCCTGAGCCGCATGGACGCCACCGACGGCATGCTGTTCCTCAACAATCGCAATTCCGAGCGCAGGCTGCGCCGGAGCACCCGGCGGGAAACGCCGCAGAACAGGCTCTCCGCCTTCCTGCTGTCAGCCTGGCGCAAGACGGGAGGCCTGTCATGGCATTGAACTTCCCAAATCCCAGCCGCAGCTTCGATGAGGGCCGCAAGGGCGTGCGCTTCGTCGGTCACGACGGCGTCTTCGAGGTGCCCTTCTTCATCGAAGCCGACGCCCTGGTGAAGGCGAGCAAAGCGGCCCGCCCGCTCGATGCTTCGCAGGACGACTGCCTTTCGGCCTTCGACCGGCTGAGGCCCGCCATCCACGACGTCGCGCGGGAGATCCATGGCAACCGTCGCCGGTCCTCCTACACGCTGAACGCCTCCGACTTCCGCTAGTCACCCGAATCTGAAGTTCGTCACATTTGGCAGCAAGCTCTGTACGAACTTCAGATTCAAAAGGGTGACTAGCATGTTTATGTTTCTAGTGTGGTTTTCGAATTTGAAATACGCTCCGACGGTTGCCGCAAAATGAGGCGTATTTCAAATTCACCACACTAGGTCGTGGACTCATAATTGTGCCGGAAACGGCGTCTGGCCCGGCAATGATATGCCAGGAGGAGCGTGATGGCCGGGGCAAGTCCCCCGGCCGAGCGGTCCGACGCCGCAGATCGAAGTCGGGCCGACGCCCTTCGGGTCTGCGCAAACCTGCCGGCAACAGCGTCGCAACACCTTGAAAACCGGACGGTTTCCTGCGGACTTGCTCCTTGTATCCGATCAGGTTCGCGCAGACCGTTTCTCGCCAGAATCATGAGTTCACGACCTAATGGAGGGAGCGATCCCGAACATGCTCATTCGCTGCGGCTACGAGATCAGGCTGGAATGCCAGCAACCGACCGCGCTGGTCTGCCTGATGTCCATCGAGGACGCGCGCACCGCCGACATCCGGTCTGCGGAGACCTTCGACACCTCTCCCGCCGTGCCGACGGCCCTTTATCGCGACCTTTTCGGCAACCGGTGCCGCAGGATGATGGCACCAAGCGGCGAGTTCACCATCCGCAGCGATGCAACGGTCGCAGACAGCGGCCGCACGGACAGCATCCGGCTCGGCGCCCGCGAGATGCCGGTCGAGGACCTGCCCGACGGCTGTCTCGTCTTCCTGATGGGCAGCCGCTACTGCGAAACCGACCATCTGAGCCAGACGGCGTGGGACCTGTTCGGGTCGCTGCCGCCGGGATGGCAGCGGGTGCAGGCGATCTGCGACTACGTCCACCAGCACCTGCAGTTCGACTACATGCAGGCCAGGGCCACGCGAACCGCCTTCGAGGCCTTCAACGAGCGCGTCGGCGTGTGCCGCGACTTCGCCCATCTCGCCCTGACATTCTGCCGCTGCCTGAATATTCCTGCCCGCTATGTGAACGGATATCTCGGCGACATCGGCGTGCCGGTGGTCGATCCCATGGACTTCAGCGCCTGGATCGAGGTCTTCCTGGACGGGGAATGGCACACGTTCGACCCGCGCAACAACACGCCCCGGATCGGCCGCATCGTCGTGGCAAGAGGCAGGGATGCCGCGGACATTCCGCTGATCAACTCCTTCGGCCCGCATGTGCTGAAGGAATTCCGGGTCTGGGCCTACGAGGACCGGGTCCCGGCATAGCCGCTCACCCCTGCCGGAATGCCCTCGCCTCGCGCGAAAGGCCCGCCAAAACCCGGTCGAGCTCGGCCTCGTCGCAGCAGGCGCGCAGCGCCCGCGCGACATCGCGGATGCAGGTGTCGGGTGCGAAATTGTGATGCCGGCGCAGGGCCTGCACCTCGCGGGTCAGGGTCTCGCGATCCTCGAAGGGACGCGGCGGCGCCTCGACGTCCCAGTCGGCGACGAACAGGGCACGGGCGAGCGCCGGCAGGACCTGCGAGAAGCGGATCGCATCGGCAAGCGCCAGCCGGCGCCGAAAGACGATAAAAACACCCTGGACCATCGTGTAGGTCTGGTTGCGGGTGGCGAGCCCGGCATTGTCGCGCGCGATCTCGAGCAACCGGTCGAAATCGGCCGCGGCATGCTGGTAGTCCGGCGGCATCGGCATGGCAGCTCTCTTACCACGCCTTTCTGGCCTGGCCGGGCGGCATTCCGGCAATGCGCTTGTAGGCCCGGCTGAAGGCCGCCTGCGACTGATATCCCAGACGATGGGCGATCTCCTCGACCGGCACCCGGTCGCGGGTCAGCCACTGCGCGGCAAGACGCATCCGCAAGGCGGCGACATAGCGCAGAGGCGTGGTGCCGGTGGCCGCGGCGAAACGCTCGGCGAAGACCGAGCGCGAGCTGCCCATCGTCGCGGCCATGTCCGCAAGCGTCCAGTTTCGCCCGGGATCGCGGTGCAGCGCCACCAGCACCCGGCCGAGCCGCTCGTCGCGCAAGGCCGCGACCCAGCCCGTGGCATCGCCGCACCCGCACTCGACCCAGTTGCGGATCACCGACACGGCCACCACCTCGGCCAGCCGCGCCAGGATGCTCGCCGATCCCGCCCTGCTCGCGGTCATCTCGCGCTCCATCGCATCCAGCAGCGGCCGCACCTCGGGCTGCTGCCCGCACGGGGCGCTGACCAGCAGGAAATCGGGCATCAGCTCGATCAGGGGATGCAGCGTGTCGAGCTCGAGCTGCATGCGGGCGGAAAACACCAGCACATCGCGCGAACGGCACTGCTGCTCCTGCAGCGCATCGACGCAGTAGATGTCCGGACACAGCGGCACCGATTCGAAACTGTCGAACGGGCGGATGCCGACGCCGGGACCGGAGGCGATGGCATGCGCGTCCCCGCGCGGCAGCAGCAGGGCATCGCCGCAGGAGACGGGAACCATCGTGCCGGAGGGCGTCTTGAGAACGGCCTGACCGGCGGCAACGAAATGGAACCGGGCTTCCCGCGCCTCGGCAAAGCCGATACCGAAGGGCGGGGAAAACCGCATCTTGCTGTAGCTGGCACCGCGCAGCCGCATGCCCATCAGCAGTTCGCTGACGGGGTCGGGGCCGGAGGAACCATCAATTTCGGACGATCGATCAAGCATGACGGAAATTGTGTCATGGATCGTCCGGCAATTCCAGCCATCTTGTGGTCAACTCTCACCAAGTGTGGATCACACAGATGACTGACAGAAACCTCTCCGCCGGCGCGCCGGCGGCCTCGACCGTGCCCGCATGGTCTGCCGTGTTCGCCATGAGCCTCGGCGTCTTCAGCCTTGTCGGGGCGGAATTCCTGCCCGCCAGCCTGCTGACGCCGATGGCCGAGGACCTCGGCATCACCGAGGGGCTGGCCGGCCAGGCCGTGACGGCAACGGCCGCAATGGGCGTGGTCGCCAGCCTGCTCGTCGCCGCCCTCACCCACCGGATCGACCGGCGCACCGTGCTTGCCGGCTTTTCGGTGCTGCTGATCCTGTCCAATCTCGTCGTCGCCTTCGCCGGCAGCGTCGAGGTGCTGCTGGCCGGCCGGCTGCTGCTGGGCGCAGCGCTCGGCGGCTTCTGGTCGCTGTCCACCGCCGTGGTCATGCGCCTGGTGCCGGAGGCGAGCGTGCCCAAGGCCCTGTCGATCATGGTGTCCGGCGTCTCGGCCGCCACGATCTTCGCCGCGCCCGTCGGCAGCTATCTCGGCGATCTGCTCGGCTGGCGCTACGTCTTTGCCGGTGCGGCCGGCCTCGGGGTCGCCGTGCTCGCGGTGCAACTGGCGACGCTCCCGGCTCTGCCGCCGCGCGGCCGGTCCCGCCTGTCGACGCTGGTGGAACTGATGTCGCGCCGGCATATCGCGCTGGCGATGCTGGCGGTGCTGCTGGTCTTCGCCGGCCACATGTCGCTGTTCACCTATATCCGGCCGTTCCTTGAGACGGTGACCGGCATCGGCGTGACGGCGATCTCGGCAACGCTGCTGGCCTTCGGCATCGCCAACTTCCTCGGCAACTACCTCGGCAGCCTGCTGGTGGCCCGGTCGCTGCGGCTGACGCTGGCGCTGGCGCCGCTGGCCATCTCGGCGCTGGCCTACCTGCTGACCAACCTGGGTGCCTCGTTCCCCTCCGCGCTCGTCATCATCACCGTGTGGGGGCTGGCCTTCGGCACCGTGCCGGTCGCCTGGTCGGCCTGGGTCTCGCGGGCGGTCGCGGACGAAGCGGAAAGCGCCGGCGGGCTGCTCGTCGCCGCCATCAACCTGGCAATCGCCGCCGGGGCCGCCGTCGGCGGGCTGGTGCTGGATCTCAGCGGCGTGGTGAGCGTCTTTCTCACCAGCGGCGCGGTGCTGGTGCTTGCGACCCTGACCGTGCTGGCCGGGGTCCAGACCGCAAGGGTCCCCGCCCGGGCCTGAGCCTCAGACTGAGCTTGGGCCTTGAGCCAAACGCCTGCCGCGCAATCGTGCGGCAGGCGCCTGGCGTCTCAAGAACATAAATTGACAAAATAGCGATAACACGCAAGCCGCAGCTCGCGGTAAGGAAGGACAACAGGGGCCGGCATCCTGTCGGCCCGCGCTTGCGGACCGGACCGTTGCCGGGTCCCGGTCCCTCCTTCTTTCCTCATGTCTTGCGGATACCTGCGATGCGAGAGCCTGCCCCCAACACCCCGCCGGACCCTGTTCCGGCCTTCGCCGCCGCGGAAGCGGGCGCCGCCATTCCCGGCACGAGGCCGGCCGGCGGAGCGCCGACCGGCACCGGCTGGCGATCGCCGCTGATCCTGCTGATGATCATGGCGGCGGCGATGCAGCTGTCCTTCGCCGCCTGGTGGAACCTCATGAACAATTTCGCGGTTCATGAACTCGGCTTCACGGGCCGCGAGATCGGCATCCAGCAGTCGATCCGCGAGATCCCCGGCCTGCTCGCCTTCACCGCGATCTACCTGCTGCTGTTCCTGCGCGAGCAGACGCTGGCCTATCTGTCGCTCGGCCTGCTCGGCATCGGCGTCGCCGCGACCGGCTATTTCCCGACGATCTGGGGCTTCTACCTGACCACGCTCGTGATGTCGGTGGGCTTCCACTACTACGAGACGATGAACCAGTCGCTGTCGCTGCAGTGGCTGCCGAAGGAACGGGCGGCGGCCGGCATGGGCAAGATCCTGTCCGTCGGCGCGGCCGCGCAGCTCGTCGCCTACGGGTTGATCTTCGTCGCCTGGAAGACGTTCGAGCTGAGCTTCACCACCGTCTTCCTGGTCGCCGGCCTGCTGACGCTGGTGGTGCTGGCGTTCCTCGTCGTCGCCTTCCCGCAGTTCCGCGAGGGCGTGCCGCAGCGCAAGCAGCTGGTGCTGCGCAAGCGCTACTGGCTCTACTACGCCCTCACCTTTATGGGCGGCGCCCGCCGGCAGATCTTCACCGTCTTCGCCGGCTTCCTGATGGTCGAGCGCTTCGGCTACGATGTGCACGAGGTCGCCGGGCTGTTCCTGCTGAACGGCGTGGTAAACATGCTGCTGGCGCCGAAGATCGGCGCCTGGATCGGCAAGGTCGGCGAGAAGACCGCGCTGACGATCGAGTATATCGGCCTGATCGGGGTGTTCACGACCTATGCCTTCGTCACCAACGCCCATCTGGCCGGCGCGCTCTACGTGATCGACCACGCCTTCTTCGCGATCGCCATCGCCATGAAGACCTATTTCCAGAAGATCGCCGACCCGGCCGACATCGCCCCGACCGCCGGCGTCGCCTTCACCATCAACCACATCGCCGCGGTGTTCATCCCGGCGCTGTTCGGCCTGATCTGGCTGGTCTCGCCGGCCGCCGTCTTCCTGATCGGCGCGGCCATGGCCTGCGTCAGCCTGGTGCTGTCGCGGCTGGTGCCCGACGCGCCGGTCGAAGGCAACGAGGTGGTGTTCTTCTGGCGCAAGCCGGCGGCAGCTCCCGCGGAGTAACCCTCATCCGGCGGCATTGCGCCGGCGAGAAACGACAGAACGGCCGGGCCAGGTGCCCGGCCGTTTCGTTGTGCAAGGGTGTTTCGTTTGCAAAGGCCGTTTTGTTGCAAAGACCCCGCCGGCTGCGACAGGGTGATCTGGTGGTGATCTGGCGGCCGGCAAATGCGCAAGTTCTGTCAGGCGGCATCCTGTAGCACTCGTCCCTGCACCAACCGGGATCGGACAGACATGCAACGCCCCTCGACCGGCCTCGACTACGCCCAGCGCATCGCCCGCGTGGTCGACCACATCGCCCGCCATCTCGATACGCCGCTGGATGTGGCGAGGCTGGCGGAGATCGCCTGCTTCTCTCCCTTCCATTTCCACCGGATCTACCGGACCCAGACGGGCGAGACCATCGCCCAGACGGTCAGGCGCTATCGCCTGCACCGGGCAGCGGCGGAACTGGTGGGGGAGGCGTTGCCCGTGCCCCGCATCGCGCGGCGCGCCGGCTACGCCAGCACGGAGGCCTTCACACGGGCGTTCGCCGCCCATTACGGCATCCCGCCGGCGGCCTTCCGCGCCCTGCCCCGCGACCCGGTGCTGTGCTACCAGACGCAACAGGGAGACGAGACCGTCATGGAAAACCTTCAGGTCCGGATCGAGGACATGGACACGCTGCGCCTTGCCGGCATCGCCCACAAGGGGCCGTATATCGAGATCGGCAGCACCTTCGAGAAGACCTTCGCCTTCGCCGGCGGGGCGGGCCTGCTCGGCCCCTCGATGCGGATGATCGGGCTGTATTACGACGACCCGAACTCGGTGCCCGCGCGGGAGCTGAACTCGTTTGCCGCCATCACCCTGCCGGATGGTTTCGGGGACGGGTTCGCGGGCGACCTGCCCGCGGGGCTGGAACTGCGGGAGATGCCGGCCGGGCGCTACGCGGTCGCGATCCACAAGGGCCCTTATGCGGACCTGCACGTGACCTGGGACAGGCTGTTCTCGGCCTGGCTGCCGCAGAGCGGCGAGGAACCGGACGACAGGCCGACGATGGAGGAATATCTCAACAATCCGCGCGAGACGCCGCAGGCGGATCTTCTGACAGCCGTCTGCCTGCCCCTGAAAGGCTGAGGGGCGCGCAAGGCGCAAAGAAAAGCGCGAAAGAGAAGACGAGGGGCCGGGCGCGCGAGCACCCGGCCCTTTCGTCAGGCCTGGCGCTCGGGAATGCGGACGACGAGGCCGTCCATCGCGTCGGTCACCTTGATCTGGCAGGACAGGCGCGAGCTCGGCTGGACGTCATAGGCGAAGTCCAGCATGTCCTCTTCCATCGGCTCGGGCGAGCCGGTGACGCCGGTCCAGGCATCGTCCACGTAGACATGGCAGGTGGCGCAGGCGCAGGCGCCGCCGCACTCCGCCTCGATCCCCGACACCATGTGCTTGATGGCGTTTTCCATCACGGTGGAACCGACGGGAGCATCCACGACAGTTTCGGCACCGTCGGCGGCGATATAGGTGATCTTGGGCATTGGCGGCTGGTCTCGGCGCTGGAATGGCACGGGAATATCTCGCCTTCGACATAACCAATCGCGCCGAAACGTCAAGCATCCTGCCGCAGATCAAAGCCGCCGCCGCTCAATCGCGCAGCAATGCCTCGATGAAGGCCTCGGCCTCCTCGACGGTGCCGGCCAGCACCGGCAGGTCGGCCGGCGCGCCCTCGTCGAGCGCCGCCTGCTGCCGTTCTGCCGCTCCGGCAACGCTCCAGGCACCGATCCCCTTGGCGGATCCCAGCAGCGTGTGCAGCAGGCGCCGCAGCACGGCCTCGTCCTGCGCATCCTGCATGCGGGCCACCAGCATCCGCGCCTGGACGGCGAAAAGCCGCAGCACCTCGCGCTCCAGGTCGCGATTGCCGAGCGTGTGGCGGGTCAGGTGAACCAGGTCGACCGGGGCATGCGTCCCGGGCTCGGGGTCGGCATGCCGGGCGTCGGCATCGGACTGTCTCGCTATTGCCTGCATGACGGCAGCACCTCCTGTGGCTGGACGAGGCTCGCGGGAGCGCTCGCGCATGGATCTGCCATCCAGGATCGTCAAAAGGCGCGAAAACCGGGTTAAGCATGCCGGCGATTTCCACCGGCCCGGCCAACAAAGTGAATCCTTGGTTAACGCGCGTAAACACTCAGGCTGCGACCAGGCGCCGGCCGGGCCCGGCCTTGCCGCCCCGCATCGCCCCGAAGCGCCGCAATCGCGACAGGCCGGAGACGCGCAGCCCGCCGCCCTCAGCCTCAGCTTTCCAGCGCGTTCTCGGCCACCGCCCGGCCGGCCTCCGTCAGCCGGCAGACGAGCCAGTCGGGCTTGATCGGGTTGCAAAACCAAGGCTCTGCCCATCCTGCGGCTATGCAGGCGCGGATGGTCTTTTCCGCAACGCGGCGTCCGTCCGCATCGAAAAGCGGCAGCTTGCCGCCGGCCTGATCGAGCCCCCTGGCGAGCCACGCGGCCTGCACTGCGGACGGCGCCCGGCCGCCCCTGTCAGGCGCACTGCGTGCATCATCGCTTCCTGTGGAGGATCCGCGTCCTCCCCTTGCCGCTGCCCTCGCCATCCCCCTCATCTCCTTGTCATGACTCTGCAAATTGTTGTTCGCCTCGGCAGATTGTGTCATTAGCTTTAGGTGTGCGGCAAGTTTGGGAGAGCCGCGCCCAGCGACCAGAGGCCGGTCGGCGGCGCGAACAGCAGTCCTCTTCCAGAAGCGATTCAGGCGCATCGCCGAATCCATGAAGCCGTGCAAGGTCTTGCGGCGACGTGTTTTGCGCCGCGGCACCCGATGTGTAACGAGTACGGACGCGAGGCGAGTTAGATATGGCACATCCCCCGAAGGCGAAGGATCCCGCCGAGGCTGCCCTGTCGGCTGTCGAGGAGGCGCTGAAGATCGATTTCGGCGACCTGGACGAAAGCGACAAGGCCAGCGGCAGCGGGTCCGAGACCGCGAGCGCGGGACCGGCAAGCTCCGAGCGCAGCGACCGCGAGCGCTCCGGCGACCTTGCCGCGACCTCTACCACCTCCGACAGCCAGCGCGCGCCCGCCAAGCGCGGTCGCGGCGGCGGACGGCCGACATCGGCGGCCAATGACGACCGCCGGACCATCGGCAACCTCATCTATGCCCTGCAGCGGCGGCCGAGCTCGGCCCCGTTCTGGTTTGCCCTCGCCCTCAGCGTCGTCTGGGTGGCCGTCGGCTGGTGGCTGGCCTCCGCCATCTTCAGCACCGAACTGTCCAGCGTCCAGAGCGCCGGCGACATCGCGTCCTCGCCCTCGCTCATCCTGCTGTCGGTCGCCGTCGTCGTGCCGGTGCTGTTCTTCTGGGCCATGGCCCTGATGATCTTCCGCGCCCAGGAAATGCGCATCGTCGCCCGCGGCATGACCGAGGTCGCCCTGCGCCTCGCCGAGCCCGAGGACGTCGCCAAGGAGTCCATTCTCAGCGTCGGCCAGGCCATCCGCCGCGAAGTCGCCGCCATGGGCGACGGCATCGAGCGCGCCATCGCCCGCGCCAGCGAGCTGGAAGTGCTGGTGCACAACGAGGTCTCCTCGCTGGAGCGCTCCTACAACGACAACGAGCTGAAGATCCGCGCGCTGATCGACGAGCTGGTCACCCAGCGCGAGGCGGTGGTTTCCAACGCCGACCGCGTCCGCGACAGCATCACCGGCGCGCATGAGAGCCTGGCGGCGCAGCTGCAGGCCACCTCCGAGAAGATCGGCGAGATCACCGACACCGCCACCGACCGCCTCACCGGCGCCATCGAGGCGCGCGTGAGCGAGTTCAACGCGACCGTCGACGGCCGCGTGCGCGAGATCACCGACACGTTCAGCACCGCCGGCGGCGAGCTGATCGAGAACCTCGCCTCGCATGGCGAGAGCTATGTCGCCCGCCTCACCGGCACCGGCGAGACGCTGGTCGACAGCATGAGCCGCACGGGCCGCGAATTCGCCGAAACGCTGGAGACGCGCGGCGGCGAGATCAACGACCGCTTCGCGGCGACCGCGACCGAGTTCGTCGAGACCCTGTCGCTGCGCGGCGGCGAGATCAACGACCGCCTGGCGGAAACCTCGTCCAACCTCTTCGAGACGCTGGACAGCCGCGGCACGGAGATCAACGACACGCTGGCGAGCACCGGCGCGTCCATCGTCGACACCCTGTCGATGCGCGGCCACGAGATCACCGAGGCCCTCACCTCCACCGGCCAGACCGTCGGCGACACCATCACCCAGCGCGGCGAGGAGATCACCGCCAGCCTGTCGCTGACCAGCGGCAAGCTGATCGACACGATCACCACCCGCACCGAGAACCTGCTGTCGACGCTCGACAGCCGCGTCACCGGCCTCGACGCCTCGCTCGCCGAGACCGGCGACCGGGTGGTCGAGAGCATCTCGCTGCGCGGCCAGGAGGTCACCGACACGATCTCCGTCAAGGGCGCCGAGATCGTCGAGACCCTGTCCTCGCGCACCAACGAAGTGGCGGAAATCCTGCGCGGCACCGGCGAGTCCATCGTCGTCGACCTGTCGCTGCGCGGCGGCGAGATCGCGTCCAAGCTGGACGAGACGGCCGGCAGCCTCACCGAGACGATCACGGTGCGCGGCACCGAGCTGGCCGACCGCCTCGGCTCCGTCGGCGACAAGATCCACGAAGCCATCTCCGTCAACGGCGAGGCTTTGGACCACCGCCTGGAGACCCGCAGCCAGGAGATGGCCAAGCTCATCGACGGGCAGACCCGCGCCTTCCGCGCGGCGCTCGACGAGGCCTCCGCGACGCTCGGCACCTCGCTGTCGATGCATACCAGCGACTTCGCCCGCACCCTGTCGGAGACCGGCACGGAGCTCGCCCATCTCATCGGATCGCGCGGCGAGCGCGTTGCCGGCGAGCTGACCTCCATCGGCGACCGCCTCAGCCAGACCCTGGACGAGCGCGGCACCAGCCTGCAGAGCGGGCTCGGCAGCCATCTTGAGCAGATGGAGCACCTGATCGGCGAGCGCGGCACCGAGCTGGTCGCCTCGTTCGAGCGGCGCACCAGCGAGCTGGGCGAAACGCTCGACGGCCGCATCGAGTCGCTGAACTCGACGCTGGACCTGCGTGCCTCGACCATGGCGGAAGCGCTCGACACCCGGATCGAGGGCTTCGACCGGACCCTGTCCGGCGGCATCGAGACGCTGAGCTCCACGCTGGACCTGCGCGCCTCCACCATGGCGGAAGCGCTCGACACCCGGATCAGCGGCTTCGACCAGACGCTCACCGGCGGGATCGAGACGCTGAGCTCCACGCTGGACCTGCGCGCCTCCACCATGGCGGAAGCGCTCGACACCCGGATCAGCGGCTTCGACCAGACCCTCGCCGGCGGCATCGAGCGCCTGTCGACGACGCTCGACGCGCGCACCGGCCAGTTCGAGAAGACGCTCAACGAGCGCACCGTCGCCCTGTCCGACCTTCTGGAAGACCGCTCGCAGGCGATCACCCTGCAGCTGTCCGACAAGGTCGACCAGGTCGGCGAGACGCTGGGCAGCCGCGCCGAGGAAATCGGCACCAGCCTGTCGGAGCGTTCGCGCCTGATCGGCGAGGCGATCGAGCAGCACCTCGTCACCTTCGAGGGCTCCATCGGCTCCAAGGTCGAGCAGGCGGCCAACGCCATGTCCGACAAGGCCGAACACCTGGCCAACACCATGTCGCTCGGCACCGAGCGCATCGACCAGGCGCTGGATGCGCGTGCCCGCCAGATCAGCGAGACGCTGATCGCCCGGACCCGCGAGATCGCCGCCGCCTTCGTCGACGGCCAGACCGAGATGTCGAAGTCGCTCGACCAGCGCCTCACCGATGCCGGCGAAGTGCTGTCGCGCCAGAGCCAGGACCTTACCGACACGCTGTCCGACCGCATCGCGGAGATCAACGTGTCGCTCGGCTCCAAGGTGTTCGAGGTTGCCGAGACGCTGGACAGCCGCTCTGCCGAGCTGGAGCGGATGCTGGCCGAGCGCCTTGCCGCGATCACCGGCACGCTGACCAGCGAGACCGAGCGCGCCCGCGAGACCCTCTCCGAGGTCGTCATCGAGGCCGGCGGCACGGTGGATCGCCTGAGCGGCACGCTTTCGGGCGAAAGCAGCAAGCTCAAGGAGATCATCGAGACCACGCTGGACGAGGCGACCACCAAGCTGGAAGGCGAAGGGGCGCGTCTGCGCCAGATCGTCCTCGGCTCGGTCGGCGAGGCCCGCGGCGCCCTGCAGAGCGAGAGCGAGAAGGCCGCAGAGGCCATCGTCGCATCGCTCACCGGCGCCACCGGCAACCTGTCGAGCGAGAGCGAGCGCCTGCGCGAGCTGCTGCTGTCGGCGGTCGGTGAAGCCGCCCGTTCGCTGGCTGCGGAAAGCGAGAAGGCCCGCACCCTGTTCGTCGGCACGCTCGGCGAGATGAGCGGCGCCCTCGGCAGCGAGAGCGACAAGGTCCGCGAGGACCTGACCCGCACCGTCGCCGATGTCGCAGGCACCCTGTCGGCAGAGAGCGAGCAGGCCCGCATGGTGCTGGCCCGCACGGTCGAGGAGATCCGCAACACCGTCTCCGGCGAGGCGGACAGCGTCCGCTCGCAGGTGGCCGGCGCCGTGCGCGCTGCGGCCGACCTGCTGGCCGAGCGCGGCAACGCGGTCGCCGAGGACCTGGTGTCCCGCGCGGATGCGCTCAACCAGGCGCTGGACGAGCGCGCCGGCACGCTGTCGCAGCTGCTCGGCACGGACGGCAACGCCATGGTCAACGCCATCGAGGAGCGGGCGCATGCCCTCACCTCGCGCGTGTCGGAGATCCACGACGCGATCCTGGAGGCGATCACCGTCAAGGGCCGCGACGTCACCGACAACTTCGCCCGCACCGGCCTCGACGCCACCCGCAAGCTGGTGGAAGCCGGCGACGCGCTGGTCGCGACGCTGGACGAGCGCAGCGCTTCGGCCGCGGAGGTGCTCGGCAGCACCAAGACGCAGCTGGAGAGCGACATCACCGCGCTGCTGGACCGCCTGACCGAGTCCAACGCCCTGCTCAGCGACGTCGTCGCCAATGCCGGCGACAATCTCGGCAAGGTGGAGACGTCCCTGTCGCGCAGCGCCGGCGAGTTCCGCACGGCCATCGACCGGGCGCTCAGCGAGACCACGGCCTCGGCCGGATCGCTCGACGCCCAGACCTCGGTGCTCAAGCAGGTCTCGCAGGAGGTTCTCTCCGACATCTCCTCGCTGGCCAGCCGTCTGGAAGACCATGGCCGCATGCTCAGCGAGGCGGCGCAGCACCTGGACGAGACCAACCGCGAGGTCGACGCCCGCGTCGGCGAGCGCAAGACCGCCATCGAGGAAGTGGCGGACACGCTGCTCGCCAAGACCGAGGCGGTCGACAGTCTGATGCGCACCTTCTCCAAGCAGCTCGAATCGGCCCTCACCGGCGCCGACCAGAAGAGCCGCGAGGTGACCAGCATGCTGACGGCCGCGGCCGAGGCGGCAACCGCATCGGTGAGCGAGCAGTTCGAGTCGATGCGCCTGTCGGCAGGCCTGGAAGGCCAGAAGGCCCGCGAGGCCGTGCGTGCCGCCCAGGACGACATCGTCGCCGAAATGTCGAAGACCCTGTCGGACGCGTCCGAGCGCTTCACCGAGGCGACGACCCGCATGCGCGACGTCGCCCGCGACGTGCACCGCGAGCTGGAGAAGACCCGCGCCGAACTCAAGCGCGGCATTCTCGACCTGCCGGAAGAGGCGGAGCAGTCCGCCTCGGCCCTGCGCAAGATCGTCAGCGAGCAGGTTCGCGCGCTGACCGAGCTGTCGGAAATCGTCGCCCGCCAGTCGAACGTGCTGGACACCTCGCGCGCCGGTGAGCGTGCAGCGACCGGAACGCTCGCCAATGTCGCGGCGGCTGCAGCACCGGCCCGCCAGGCCCCGGCTCCGGAGCCGGCGGCCCCGCGCCAGCAGCAGCCTGCGGCCTCCGCACGCGGCGGAGAGCTCCGCGGCGAGCTGCGCCGCAAGACGCTGAGCGACTTCGACGCGCCGAAACAGCAGGCCCCGCAGCAGGCCGAGGCCCCGCGCAGCGGCGGCCAGAGCAAGGGCTGGGTCTCCGACCTGCTCCGCCGCGCCTCGCAGGACGAGGCCCCGGCCGGTGACGAGCCGCAGGGCCGTTCGCCGCTGCAGATGGTCGAGTCGCTGAACTCGCTGTCGATCGACATTGCCCGCGCGATCGACCACGAGACGTTCATCGACCTGTGGGACCGCTACAAGCAGGGCGAGAGGCACGTCTTCACGCGCCGCCTCTACACCCTGCAGGGTCAGCAGACCTTCGACGAGATCCGTCAGAAGTATGCGCGCGATGCCGAGTTCCGCTCGGCGGTCGACCGCTACCTCGCCGATTTCGAGCAGCTGCTGTCCCAGGTCGCCCGCAACGACCGCGACAACATCATGAGCCAGACCTACCTGACGTCGGATACGGGCAAGGTCTACACCATGCTGGCGCATGCCAGCGGCCGGCTCGACTGATCGAAGCGGGCGAGCCAGCGGGGCGGCCGGGCCGCCCTGCCCTTCGCAGTCACGGTTTCACGACAAGGCGAACGCGGTCCCTCGGGGCCGCGTTTGTCGTTTGGGGGGTGGGGCACAACCTCTCCCGCGTCTTCCCGGAGGGCGCGAAGCGCCTTGCCCGGTGTGACGAACGGAGAGGGCTGTGTCCCGGAGGGTGCGGGGAGAGGCGGAAAGGCGGAAAGCCTTCGCAGCCGCTCTGGGAACGAATGGCCCCCGGCGCGCGCTGCGCTTGGCCGGGGTGACGGCAGAGGGGAAGCCAGGGCCGGCGCCTCCCCTCCGAGGTCATCAACTCTGTTGTTGGCTTTGGTCTCGGAGCCTTGCGTTGAGGATGACGACGATCTTTCTCATGAGCGCGGCGATGGCGACGATGGGCTTCTTTCCGTTCTGGACAAGGCGTTGATAGAACAGGCGCAGGTCGCCCTTGGCGCGGCTTGCGGCGAGGGCTGCCATGAACAGGACGGGACGGATGGTTGCCCGTCCGCCGCGCATTCGCCGGTAGCCTTTGAGGGTGCCGCTATCCCTGGGATGCGGGGCGACGCCCGCAAGCGAGGCAGCCTGCCGGCGTGTGAGGCTGCCGAGTTCGGCATCATGGCGGCGAGGGTTATGGCGGTGCGCGGTCCGACGCCCGGCAGGGAGCGGGAGACGGCGATGCGCCGGGCCAAGGACGGGCTCTTGGCCAGCAGCGCTTCGATGGCGGCATCGATCCGGGCGATCTGGCCTTGCAGGCAGCGCAGGACGACCTTGCAGGACGCCCGCACCGCCTTCATGCCCGGCGCCTTGAGGCGGTTGGTCTCCGCCACCTTGAGATCGACGAGATCCTTGCGGCGGGCGACGAGGGCGGCCAGTTCGGCCTGCCTGGCCTGCGACAGGGCGACCAGGGCGAGGAGCTGCCACCGCTCCTGGGCATAGCGGGCCAGGGCGCGGGCATCGATGGCATCGGTCTTGGCCAGAGTGCCGAAGGAGCGCAGGAAAGCCTTGACCTTGAGGGTGTCGGCCCGGTGGCAGGCGATGCCTGCGGCAGCGAGCTCTGCCAGCACCGCGGCCTCGTATCCACCCGTCGGCTCGCAGACGACGAGCGTGCCGGGGCGAAGGTCTTCGCACAGCGCCTTGATGGCGGGGGCTGTGTTGTCGATGACAGAAAGCGTGCCGGCCCGGCTGTCGAACACGGTGAGCGTCGCCTTGCCGACATCGATGCCAAGCACCCGGTCGGGAGCGTCCTTGAGTCTGGTCATGGGACTGGTATCCTGATCGTGCTTCGGATTGTTTGCGGGCGTGGTGTTGGCCAGAGGCCCAATCAACTCTCCAAGCGGGAAAAGGAAGCGGCCGGGAACCTTGATGACTACGGGTACAAACCCGATCCCGGCACGGTCGCCGGCCGCTGGTCTCCCGGACGGGCGTGTCCGGGAGACCACCCAAACTCTACCACCAAAGCAAACAAACAATCCCGGCCGCAGGCGAAGCCGGAGAGCCGGGGGCCATTGGCAACCCCGGCAGGTGTGAGGCAGAAGGCGTTCACCCCACCCTCGGCTGTCATGCCTGCGAAGGCAGGCATCCAGTATCCGCCGGGGCGGGCAGGTTTGCGCAAGCAGGTCCCCTCGACGAGGGGGCTCGCGGCGACGCCGAGGCCCGAGCCGACCGTTTGGGGGTTACTGGATCCCGGTCTTCGGCTTCGCCGAAACCGGGACGACAGGCCGAGTGTGGGCGCGCGGGCGTGTCCTTACCGCCGCTCTGGGAACGACTAGGTCGTGAACTCATAATTCTGGCGAGAAACGGTCTGCGCGAACCTGATCGGATACAAGGAGCAAGTCCGCAGGAAACCGTCCGGTTTTCAAGGTCTTGCGACGCTGTTGCCGGCAGGTTCGCCCAGACCCGAAGGGCGTCGGCCCGACTTCGATCTGCGGCGTCGGACCGCTCGGCCGGGGGACCTGCCCCGGCCATCACGCTCCTCCTGGCATATCATTGCCGGGCCAGATGCCGTTTCCGGCACAATTATGAGTCCACGACCTAGGCCCCGGCGCGCGCTTCGCTTGGCCGGGGTGACGGCAGAGAATGGAGGAACGGCCGAGGAGATTCGGGCGGTGCGCGCCGGTCAGACGTTGGACAGGACCCAGGCCGAGATCTCGCGCAGCACGCTGTCCGCCGCCGCGTTCATCGCATCAACGGCATCGCGCACATTGGTGCTGCGGGCCGGGGCTTCCGCCCGGAAGACGCGGCTCGCCTTGGTGCGGCCGTTGCGGTCGTTGACCAGGCGGGCCATCACCTCGACCACGGCGCGGTCCTGGCCGTCGATCTGCAGCTGGAAGGACCTGAGGTCCGTCTGCAGCTGGTAGTCGATCAGCAGCCCCTCGCCCGGCAGGCCGACGCCGCGCAGGCCGCGGGTGTTCTCCAGCGACTGCACGATCTTCGACTGCACCACCTTGGGCAGCGTGTCGGTCCAGGCGGCCTTGGGGAAATAGGTGTAGACGGGACCGGCATCGACCACGGCGATGGACGCCGTGTCGAGCGCCTGCAGGGCGCGCGGCGCCGGCACCAAGACCTGGATGGTACCGCTGCGGCCTGCCGCCGCCTTTTCGGCGAGCGCCGGCGTGGTCAGCCCGTAATAGGCATCCGGCGTGCTCGCCGAGCCGCACCCGGCAAGCACGAGCGCCAGCGAAAGCCCCGCGGCCGAGACCGCCCCCTTGATGCGACCCTTCCCGCGCATCCGCAACTCCAGTTTTCGCATCATCGCCGCTGTGCCCCTCCGAAGGTCGGCTTGTCCGGCCCGCCGAAGATCACGCGCTGCGGATCGCGGTTGAGATCGGACGCCGTGCGCTGGATCTCCAGCAGCGTGCGGCTGAGCTGCGCCATGGCATTCGAGAAATCGGTCGAGCCGCGCGCGGTGAAGCGCTCGAGCCCGCTGGTGATCGGCCCGACCCGCTCGGCCAGCACGTCGGCGACCTTGCGGATCGAGGCGGCGGCCTGGGTCGCCTCGGCGATCAGGCCCTCGCCGTCCCCTTCCACCATCGCGTCGACCTTGTCGACGACGCTCTGGACACGGGTGCCGGTGGCATTGAGCTTCGACGCCAGTTCCTGGGCATCGCGCACGATCTGGTCGATCTGCGGGCCGCGCCCCTTCAGGCTCTGGCTGAACTCGTTGACATTGTCGACCGCCTCGCCGGCCTTCGCGATGGCGTCGGTCACGATCTTCGTCTTGCCGGCGATCTCGCCGGAAAAGCGCTCCACCGATGCAACGAGGCTCTTGACCTGCTCCGGGTCGACGGCGGCAACGACCCGGTCGATCCGGTCGACGGTGGCGACGAGCTGCGTGCCGATGGTGCGGGCATCCGCCAGGACCTGGCGAATGTCTTCCTTGCCCTCGGCGAGCGACGTGCTGACCTCGTCCAGGTTCTCCATCGTGCGGGTCGAGGACACCACCAGCCGGTCGATATCCGCGGAGCGCTCCTGAAGCACGGTCGCGAAGGCCGACGCCCCGTCGACGATCCGCGTGACCGCCTCGGGCCGGACGGTGTCGATCACCGCGTCGACCTTGGCAAGGCTCGAGGTCAGGCCGGAGGCGAACTGCTGCAGGTCCTGCGCCGCGGTCTCGGCATTGGCGACCATACCCGTCAGCCCGTCCGCGGCCTCTGCCGCCTTCGACGTGACCTCGGCGGCATTGTTGACGATCTCGGTCACGCGGCCGGGGGGCACCGCATCGACCACGGCGGTCGCGCTGTCGACCAGCCCTTCAAGCCGGCCGGACAGGCTCTGCAGCGCCTCGCCGGTGCTGGCGACGCTGGCCATGAAATTGTCGACGCCATCGGCATTGCTCGCCAGCGCATCGGAGAAGACGCGGGCATTGACGATGATCTTGTTCACCTCTTCGCGGTTGTCGTTCACCACGCGCTCGATGGAGGCGAGCGTCGTGTCGGCGCGGCTGAGAATGTCCCGCGCGCCCTCCACGATATCCTCGAAGGCGGATTTCTCGGCATAGATGACCGGCGGTTCCTCGGCATCGGGATCGAGCAGCAGCGGCGCATTGGTCGACCCGCCGGACAGGTCGACATAGGCGATGCCCGACAGCGTCTGGAACCCCAGCGTCGCCTTGACGTCCGTGCGCAGGGGCGTGTTCGGGCTGACGCGGATCGTCGCGATCACCACGCGCGGGTCCTTGGGATCGAAGCCCAGTTCGCCGACATCGCCGACCTTGATACCGTTGAAATTCACCGCCCCGCCGACGGACAGGCCGGTCACCGCCCCGTTGAACACGACCTTCAACGGCAGCGCACGCGGGCCTTCCGCGCGGGCGCCGAGCCAATAGATGAAAACGAAGCCGATGATGAGCGTCGCGAAGACGAACGCACCGATGGCAATATAATTCGCGCGGGTTTCCATGCTTACGCCTGTTCCTGCCTATACCCGCCGCAACGCCCGTTCGCCGTTGAAATAGGACTGCACCCAGGGATTGTCGAATTCCATCAGTTCGGCGACCGTCCCCGTCTTCAACACTCTCTTTTCTCCTAATACCGCGACGCGGTCGCAAATGGAATGCAAGCTGTCGAGATCGTGGGTGACCATGTAGACCGTGAGGCCGAGCGTGTCGCGAAGCTTGCGCACGAGATCGTCGAACGCAGCGGCACCGATGGGATCGAGACCGGAGGTCGGCTCGTCGAGAAAGACAAGGTCCGGATCGAGGGCCAGCGAACGCGCAAGGCTCGCCCGCTTGATCATGCCGCCGGAGAGTTCGGAGGGGAACTTCTCCGCCGCATTGCGCGGCAGGCCGACCATTTCCAGCTTCAACAGGGCGAGCTCGTCCATCAGCCGCTGCGACATGCGCATGTGCTCGCGCATCGGCACCTGGATGTTCTGCCGCACGGTGAGCGAGGAGAACAGGGCACCCTGCTGGAACAGCACGCCCCACCGGCGCTCCACCGCCTGCCGCTCGTCCGGCGAGGCCTTGTCGAGATCGACGCCGAACACCTCGATGGTGCCGGCCCGCTTCGGCGTGAGGCCGAGAATGGCGCGCATCAGCACCGACTTGCCGGTGCCCGATCCGCCGACGAAGCCCAGGATCTCGCGTGTCCGCACGTCGAGGTCTAGATCCTTGAGGACCACCGTCGAACCGAAGCCGACCGTCACGCCGCGGGCGCGCAGGATCACCTCCTCGCCGGGCGCGTTGGTCTCGTCCGCGGTCGGCGGCGCAAGGGTTGTCTCGGACGGCATTCAGATCCCGATCGAAGAGAAGAAGATGGCGAACAGGCCGTCGACGACGATCACCATGAAGATCGCCTTCACGACGGACATGGTCGTGTGATGGCCGAGCGACTCGGCCGAACCCGAGACTTTCATGCCTTCCACGCAGGCCACAAGGCCGATGATCAGCGCCATGAAGGGCGCCTTGACGATGCCCACCATCAAGGTATCGACCGTGACCGACTGCTGCATCAGGTTGATGAAGACCCGCGGCGCCATGTCGAGATAGAGCCAGGAAATCAGCCCGGCGCCGAACAGAGCAGCAAGGTTCGACAGGAAGGTCAGGATCGGCAGGGCGAGAATGAGCGCGAAAAGCCGCGGCAGGATCAGCACTTCGGTGACCCGCAGCCCGATGACATGCAGCGCGTCGATCTCCTCACGCATCTTCATCGAGCCGATCTCGGCGGTGAACGCGGAGCCGGACCGGCCCGCGACCATGATCGCCGTCAGAATCACGCCGATCTCGCGCAGCACCAGCACGCCGGACAGGTCGACCACATAGACCTCGGCGCCGAACTGCCGGAGGTAGAAGCCGCCCTGCTGGGCGATGATCGCGCCGATGAGGAAGCTCATCAGCATGACGATGGGCACCGCGCCGATGCAGGCCCTGTCGAACTGGGTGGCGATGGAGACGATGCGAAGGCTGCGCGGGCGCAGGAACACGCCCGACAGCACGCTGACCAGCGAGCCGACGATGTGCAGGATGGCGAGCGAATCGCGCCCGATGCCGACGACCTCGCGCCCCGTCGTCTCGAGAATGCTGAACAGCGACAACTTGTGACGCGCCGGCGCCCAGGGAGTCGGGTGGTGCTGCTCGACCTCGGAAATCAGCGCATCGAAGGACGGCCGCACCCCTTGCAGGCTGACGCGCGCGCCGTGGAACTCCAGGTCGCCGCGCAAGCGGTGGATCAACCAGGCGCCCGCCGTATCCATCCGCCCGACCTGCGACAGGTCGAAATGAATGCGCCGGGCGTCGGGCACACCGATGCCGTCGACGGCCTGCTCCAGGATCTCGCTATGCTGGATCGTCCAGGGCCCGGCCAGCACGAGGATCAGGTCGCCGTCCTTCTCCTTCGCCGAGATACGCGGTATCTCCTGTGCTGCCTCAACGGTCATGCCAGCTGTCGTCCCGTCCCGGTTCATCCTGCATCCGGCAGCAAGGCTGCCTGCCCCCTCGCGTGACGGGGCGGATTCGGGACGCCCCGCCCCCTTGCCGAGCCTCCCAAGGTCCACGTATACCTTGGCGCCGATGCAAGCGTCCAGCCGGCCACCGCTTTCGCCCCCGCACATGTGTGCCAGCGACGGGCCAGCCAGACCGGAAATTCCGACTGTCAGGAGACCATGATGGAAATTGCCCATCCCTATCTGCTGTTTCTCGGCGACGTGCCGGACGCGCTGGCCGCCAAGACGGGCCTCGGCATCGTCGACTGGCGCCGCGACTGGTGCATCGGCCAGCATCGGCTGGAGGGGTGCAAGGCGGACGCGAAACTGCCCGAGATGTCGCCGCAGGACGCCGCCAAGGCCGGCGCGCGGACCATGGTGATCGGCGCGGTGAATGCCGGCGGCGTGCTGCCCGAGCACTGGGTGGCCTCCATCGTCGCGGCGCTCGATGCGGGCATGGACGTGGCGAGCGGGCTGCACATGCGCCTCGGCGCCGTCCCCGCCATCCGCGAGGCGGCCGAGCGCAACGGCCGCAAGCTGTTCGACGTGCGCCATTCCGACATCCGCTTCGACACCGGCAAGGGCACCAGGCGCAGCGGCAAGCGGCTGCTGACGGTGGGAACCGACTGCTCGGTCGGCAAGAAATACTGCGCGCTGGCGCTGGAACAGGCGATGCGGGACAAGGGCTTCGACGCCGACTTCCGTGCCACCGGCCAGACCGGCGTGTTCATTTCCGGGCGCGGCGTCTCGCTGGACGCGGTGATCGCGGACTTCATTTCGGGCGCCGCGGAATGGATCTCGCCGGCCGCCGACGAGAACCACTGGGATCTGGTCGAGGGACAGGGCTCGCTGTTCCACCCGTCCTTTGCCGGCGTGACCCTCGGCCTGCTGCACGGGTCCCAGCCCGACGCCTTCGTCGTCTGCCACGAGCCGACCCGCACCAACATGCGCGGCGTCAAGACGCCGCTGCCGACGATCCAACAGGTCATCGACATGACCGTGGCGCTCGGCAAGCTCACCAATCCGGACATCCGCTGCGTCGGCATCAGCATCAACACGGTGGCGCTGGACGAGCCGGAAGCGCGCAAGCTGCTCGCCGACACGCAGGCCGAATACGGCCTGCCGGCGACCGATCCCGTCCGCTTCGGCTGCGAGGCCATCGTCGAGCGGATCGCGGCCGAGTTCGGCAAGCCATGACGCTCAAACTGAGCGTTGCCACCGACAGTTGGCCGATCGAGGGCGGCTTCACCATCTCGCGGGGAAGCCGGACCCACGCCAATGTGGTGATGGTCACGCTGAGCGAAGGGCCGCATCGCGGCCGGGGCGAATGCGTTCCCTACGCCCGCTACGGCGAGACGGTCGAGGGCGTGATGGCCGATATCGAGCGGATCGCGCCCGACATCGCCCGCGGGCTCGACCGCGCCGGGCTGCAGCAGGCGATGCCGGCGGGCGCGGCGCGCAACGCCATCGACTGCGCCTTCTGGGACCTGGCCGCCAAGCAGGCCGGCACGAGCGCGGCCAGCCTCGCCGGCATCGGAGAAATGAGGCCCGTCACCACCGCCTTCACCATCAGCCTCGGCACGCCGGAAAAGATGGCCGCCGACACGGCGAAGGCGAAGCACCGCCCGCTGCTGAAGATCAAGCTCGGCGGCGACGGCGACGACGAGCGGATCGCCGCGGTGCGCGCTGCCGCACCGAACGCCCGGCTGATCGTCGATGCCAACGAGGCCTGGAGCGAGGCGCTGTTTGCGCGCAACATGGAGGCCTGCCGCGCGGCCGGGGTGGAGCTGATCGAGCAGCCCCTGCCTTCCGACGCGGACGGGGCTCTTGCCCACCTGCCGCGGCCCATTCCGGTCTGTGCCGACGAAAGCCTGCACACTTCGGCGGACCTGGAACGCCTTGCCCCGCTCTACGACGCGGTCAACATCAAGCTCGACAAGACCGGCGGCCTGACCGAAGCGCTGCTGCTTGCCCGCAAGGCCCGCGAGATGCGCTTCAAGGTGATGATCGGCTGCATGCTCGGCACGTCGCTGGCAATGGCGCCGGGCGCGCTGATCGCGCAAGGGGCCGATTATGTCGATCTCGACGCGCCGCTGCTGCTGTCCAAGGACCGGGAGCCTGGGCTCGTCTTCGACGGCAGCCTGATGCATCCGCCGCGCCCCGAGCTCTGGGGCTAGCCGGCGCGCTTCGCCCGGTTCGAGACGACGAGGCCGGCGACCAGGCACACCCCGCCGATGCCGGACAGCACCGACATCGCCAGGAAAGCCGAGACCGGGCTGGAGGCGTAGAGCACGCCTGCGGCGGCGGAGGCCAGCGCCGTCACCGCACCGATCACCATCGAGTTGACGCCCTGGGCAGCGCCCGCCCACTGCGGCGGCGCCATGCGCGCGACGAAGGCGACGGCGCCGAGATGGGTCGCGCCGAAGCTGAGCCCGTGCAGCAGCTGCACCAGGACGATGGAGACGGGATCCTCCACGAAGGGAAACAGGATCCAGCGCAGGATGGCGCCGGCAATGCCGATGGCCAGCAGGCCGTTGACGCCCAGCACCGCCCGCACCCGCGCCGAGGCGGCGAACAGGCCGATCTCGGTGATCACCCCCAGCCCCCAATAGATGCCGACGGCCGCACCGGAAACGCCGGTCTGCGACCAGTGGAGCGCGCTGAAGGCGTAATAGGCCGCATGGCTGGCCTGCGCGCAACCCGCCGCCAGGATCACCAGCAGGAAGCCGGGCGTCACGAAGGCGCCCTCGCGCAGCAGCGCGGCCAACCCCTTTCGGCGGGCAGGAAGGGCGCGCGGCGCGCCCTCTTCCATCACCTCGGCGAGCGCGGTGTCGGGCGAGGCGATCGAGACCGATTCGTTTTCATCGACCCGGATTCGCGGCAGCTTGACGCTGAGCGCGGCGACCCCGGCCGCAACCAGCCCGGCGACGATGCCGCCGACCACGACCCCGGTCGTCCACTCGCCGATCAGCACGCCGCCGATCACGTTCGCCACGATGAAGGAGACCGAGCCCCACAGCCGCATGCGGCCATAATCGCCCTTGCCCTCGCGCTCGACGCGGGCCGCCAGCGCGTCCCCCAGCGGCATCAGGGGCGACCAGGCGATGGAGATGACCACCAGCAGCACGGCGCTGGCGAAGAAGCTCTTGGCGAAGAAAAAGCCTGAAAACGCAATGGCGGCGAGAATGCTGAGCAGGGCCACGGCCCGGCCCGGCGTGCCGAAGCGGTCGACGGCCGCGCCGATCAGGGGGTTGGCCGCAAGCCGCACCAGCATCGGGATGGCGAGCAGCGTGCCGATCTCTCCGGGGCTCAGGCCCGCCTCGGACAGCACCAGCGGAAAGAACGGGAGAAACAGGCCGAGGCCGAAGAAATAGGCTGCGAAGATCGCCGCAACCCTTGCGTGAAGGGGCATGTGGAAGCATCCGCCATCCGTGGGGAACTGCCTTCTATACCGATTTTAAGGATTTGGCGATTAAGCATGACCGACGGTCTTCGGACGAGCCGAAACCGAGACGGATCAGGAACGCGGAACGACAGTTATGGCTGAAATGGGCACGCCGAGCGCGATCCGGGAAAGCGACTACGAAGCGCTCCTGAACGCCTTGACGGACACGGATCGCGGTCGCTGGTTCCTGGACGAATACATGCGCCGGAACCAGAAGCCGGAGACGCAGATGGTGCTGGACGCCATCGCCCGCCTGGAAAAGGTCATGGTGCGCGAGCGCACCATCCCCAGCATGGACCGCATCCGCCTCGACATTGCAGAAATGCAGGAGGCGATCGAACGCACCAAGCGCGAGATCTCCAACATCAAGCACGAGCAGGAAGAGGGCAACCGCTTCATCGAGGCCTCGAACGAGCTCGACGCCATCGTCACCAAGACCGAGAGCGCCACCCAGGAAATCCTCGCCGCCGCCGAAGCCATCCAGGAGACCGCCTGGACGCTGCGCGAGAACGGCGCGGACGAGGAGAGCTGCGACGACATCGATGCGCGCGCCACCGAGATCTTCATGGCCTGCTCGTTCCAGGACCTGACCGGCCAGCGCACCCAGAAGATCGTCCAGGTGCTGCAGTATCTGGAATCGCGCATCAACCTGATGGTCTCGATCTGGGGCATCGAAGGCAGCCGCGCCGAGGACACCACGTTCGTGGAGGACAGCCGGCCCGACGCGCATCTGCTGAACGGGCCCCAGCTCGACGGCAAGGGCGTGTCGCAGAACGCGGTCGACGAGATGTTCGACCTGGAGGCGGTCGATTTCGACGCCCTGGACGTTGGCGGCGATGCGGCGGACGAGACCGCCGACGAGGCCGGCGCCTTCTCCGGAGAGACGGCCTCGGCCGACGAGATCGACGCGCTCTTCGCCTCCGCCGACACGGACACGGAGACGGAGACCGACGCCGATATCTTCGACGCCGGCGCGCCGGCCGGCAAGCAGGACGAGAGCGCCCGCCAGATGGCCGGCCTCGAATTCGACGATGTCGACTTTGCCGATGCGGACGTCTTCGAAAAGCCGGGCCAGCCCAAGCCCGACCTTCCGGCCGGCAACGACTTCGACGATGTGGTGATGGTCGACGACGAGGACACCGCCGCCTGGGAAGCCGAATTCGAAGTGGTGCCCAACGCCGAGACGATGCCCGCGCCGAAGAAGGCCCGCACCGAGAGCGCGGACGAGGGCGAGGACCCGCTCGACCGCCTGTCCCCCGGCGAGAAGCAGTCCCTGTTCAGCTGATCCGGCCCGCGGGTCCGGCGAGGCGGCGGGAGGCGGCGCGTCGCGGATTTCTCTTTGACCTGCAAATATTTACAAGTAACTCTGCAAGACTGAATTCAGACGCCGAAATGGATGGAGGGGCATGATCCGCGAGCGGCTCGAGGAACTGGCAAGGGCGCATGAACCATCGGCGCGATCCGAACTGGTGCGCCTGCTCAGTGCCCAATATGCCGACAAGCTCGAGCGTGAGCCGACCGAAGCGGAACGCCATCTGTTTTCCGGGCTGGTGCTGGACGTCTTCGACCAGCTCGACCACTCCGTCCGCCTCGACATCGTCGTGCGCCTCGCCCGCACCGGGCGCATCACCCAGCCGCTTGCCGACCGCCTGACCGAAGAGCCCTTCGACATCTGCGAGCCCGTCCTGGAGCACTCTCCGGTCGTCAGCACGAGCAAGCTGCTCGAGGTCTCGCGCAACCGGTCCGACCGCCATCGCCTGGC
This sequence comes from Stappia indica, assembly GCF_009789575.1. Lineage (NCBI taxonomy): Bacteria > Pseudomonadati > Pseudomonadota > Alphaproteobacteria > Hyphomicrobiales > Stappiaceae > Stappia > Stappia indica. The sequence goes on from NZ_CP046908.1 coordinate 1,298,794, forward strand.
CATCGCCCGCCGGATGCAGGTGCCCAAGGAGATCGTCGACACGCTGATCGCGCGCGGCGCGTTTCCGGTGGTCAACGCCCTGCTGCAGAACCAGGGCGCCGAATTCGCCGTCCGTGCCCTGCTCGCGGTGCTGATCCTGTCGGCGGCGGACCAGCGGCTGCTCGGCGCCCTCGCCCGCCGCTGCGCGCAGGACGAGGGCTTTCTCGGCGACATGAAGATGATCTCCCAGACGGACTGTCCCTTGATGCCCGGCGATCTGGAGCGCGCGCTCGAGAACCAGGACGAGCTGGACCGGCTGGCGCTGACGGCCGTCGACGACGACCGGGACGCAGGGCTGGAAGTCGGCGGCGAGCAGCTGTCCCGCCACGAGATCCAGATCCAGATCGCATCCGGCGAGCTCGGCTTCGAGAGCATTTTTAGGACGCTGATCGAGCGCAAGGACATGAACGCCATCATCTGGCTGGTGTCCCGCCACCTGTCGCTGCGCGACTCCACCGTGCGCGACACCTTCGCCTCGCAGGCGGGCGGCGCCGTCGCGATGCTGATGAAGGAGACGGGGATCGGCCACAAGACCTACGGCCAGTTCCTGAAACTGAGATGCGACTGGCTCGGCATCGGCAGCAAGACCGTGGCGCAGGACGTCTTCACCTACCGCACGATGCGCCATCCCGGCAGCAAGCGCGCCTTCAACTGAGGGCGCTTGCCGCTTTCCCCGACTAGCCGGCCAGCGCCTTCGCCATCATGTCGGCGTCGATATTGCCGCCGGACAGGGTGAGCGCGACGACCCGCCCCTTCACCGGCAGCCGGCCCGACAGCACCGCGGCAAGGCACACCGCCCCGCCCGGCTCCACCACCAGCTTCAGCTCGCGAAAGGCGAAGGCGACCGCCGCCAGCGCCTCGGCATCGCTCACGGCAAGGCCGCGGCTCGCCCGGCGGCGGGTGATCGAAAAGCCGATCTCGCCCGGCTGGCGGGCAAGCAGGGCATCGCAGACCGATCCGGCCTCGCTCGGATTGGCGACCACCGTGCCGCCTGTGAGCGAGCGGCCGTGATCGTCGAAGCCTTCCGGCTCCACCGGCAGCAGCTCGCAGTCGGGCAGCAGTGTCTCCAGCGCAAGGGCGATGCCGCCGGTCATGCCGCCGCCGCCGGCGCAGGTGAGCATCGCCTCCGGCACCAGTCCCAGGGCCGCCGCCTGTTCGGCGACCTCGGCCCCGATGGTGCCCTGGCCGGCAATGACGCCGGCATCATTGTAGGGGTGAACCATCGTCGCGGCGGTCTCGCGGGCGATCTCCAGGGCCAGCACATCGCGGTCGTCGACGCCGCGGCGATAGGTGACGACCCGCGCGCCGGAGCGGCGCGTGCGGTCGAGCTTTGCCTGCGGCGCGTCCTGCGGCATCACGATGGTCGCCGGCATCCCCAGCACCCGTGCCGCCTCCGCAACGCCCTGCGCGTGGTTGCCGGACGAGCAGGCGACGACACCGCCCGCCCGCGCATCCGCCGGGATCATCGACAGGCGGTTGAAGGCGCCGCGAAACTTGAAGGAGCCGGTGCGCTGCAGGTTCTCGGCCTTCAGCAGCACGGTGCCGCCGGTCAGTTCGTCGAGAAACGCCGAGCGCAGCAGCGGCGTCACCACCGCCTCGCCGGCAATGCGCTGCTGCGCATCGCGAATGTCCTGGAATACCGGGGAAGAGACGGGAATCGCGTCCATGAAGGCCTCCTGCAGAAGGTTTGAGTCCTACATGATCGCCATGCCTGATTGAAGGGCCCGGTTGAAGCGCGCTCGACAGCAAAAAGGCGCTCAGGCAGCGCCCCGCGTCTGCGTCTGCGTCTGCGCTTGGCCGCTCGCCTGCAGGCAGTTGCGCAGGAACTGGCGGGTGCTCGCCTCCCAGCTGTAGGACAGGGCCAGTTCGCGGCAGCGCTGGCGCGGAATGGCCAGTGCCGCAACGGCCGCCTTGCCGAGATCCTCGTCCAGCACGCCGGCACCCGTGCCCTGAAGAATGTCGAGCGGTCCCATCACCGGATAGGCGGCAACCGGAACGCCCGCCGCCAGCGCCTCCAGCAGCACATTGCCGAACGTGTCGGTGCGGCTCGGGAAGACCACCACATCGGCGGAGGAATAATGCCGGGCGAGATCCTCGCCGGTCTTCGATCCGGTGAACAGGACCTGCGGGTAGCGCGCGCGCAGCTCCGCCAGCTGCGGTCCGTCGCCGACCACCACCTTGGTCCCCGGCAGCTCGAGATCGAGGAAGGCGGCAATGTTCTTTTCCACCGACACCCGGCCGACATACATGAAGACGGGCCCGACCAGCGTTTCCGGCAGCACGCTGCCCTCGCGCGGGCAGAACAGCTCGTGATCGACGCCGCGCGACCAGCGCATCAGGTTGGCGAAGCCGCGCGCGGCGAGATCCTGCTCCAGCGTCGAGGTCGCCACCATGCAGCCCTGGCCGGCATTGTGGAAGCGGCGCAGCCAGGCATAGGACCAGGAGACCGGCACCGGCATGCGCGCCGACAGATATTCCGGAAAGCGCGTGTGGTAGCTCGTCGTGTAGGCGAGATCGAGCATCCGGGCGACGCGCGCGGCCATCAGGCCCAGCGGCCCTTCGGTGGCGATGTGCAGATGATCGTACCCGCCGGCGACGATCCGCCGGCGCAAGGCGTACGGCGTCGTCAGGGACAGGCGGATTTCGGAATAGGTCGGGCAGGGAACGGTGAAGAAGTCGGCCGGCGAGAGCACCTCGACCGGCACGCCCATGCGGCGCAGCTCGTCCACGGTGCGCTCGATGGAGCGCACGACACCGTTGATCTGGGGATGCCAGGCATCGGTGACGATGAGCAGCGACTTCATGCGGCGGCCTGCGCCCGGCGCGGCTCGCCGGTTTCCAGCACCCGCACACGCTCTGCCCGGTCCGCCCAGCGGATGATCTCGAACGTGCCGTCATGGTGCTCGGCAACGGCGGTGCAGCTCTCCACCCAGTCGCCGGTGTTGATGTAGTGGGTGCCGAACTCGGTGTGGTCGGCGGCGTGGTGGATATGGCCGCAGATCACCCCGTCGACGCCCTGGCGCTCGGCTTCGCCCGCCAGCGTCTCCTCGAACTTGCCGATGAAGTTCACCGCGTTCTTGACCTTGAGCTTGGCCCAGGCGGAGAGCGACCAGTAGGTCAGGCCGAGACGGCGGCGCAGGATGTTGAGCCCGGTGTTGAGGTTGAGCGCGGTGACATAGGCCCAGTCGCCGAGAAAGGCGAGCCACCTGGCATGGCGCACCACCACGTCGAAGCGGTCGCCGTGGATGACCAGATAGCGGCGCCCGTCGGCGGTCTCGTGGATGATTTCCTCCACGACTTCGATGCCGCCGAAATGGGTGCCGAGGAAATCGCGCAGGAACTCGTCGTGGTTGCCGGGCGTATAGACGATGCGGGCGCCCTTGCGCCCCTTGCGCATCAGCTTCTGCACCACGTCGTTATGGGCCTGCGGCCAGTACCACATGCGGCGCAACCGCCACCCGTCGACGATATCGCCGACCAGGTAGATGGTTTCGGCATCGTGATACTTGAGAAAGTCGAGCAGCATGTCCGCCTGGCAGCCACGCGTACCAAGATGAATATCGGACAGGAAGATCGCCCTGAAATGTCTCTGGGTCGGCTCGGAGGACATGACACGCTCCTGACAAGTCTTTGAGCGTCTAAATGCGCGATTCCGGTCTCAGAAATATGACAAGCGGCCGGAACGACGCGAGAGGCGGAAAGAAAACGCCGCCGTACGTCTGCGGCTGGACGGAGCGCGGGCGGCTCCGCTATCACTTCGGCAACGACGTCCGCCGGCCCCTGCCCCGGACGAAGCAGATCGGGAGATACGACATGGATCTTGGACTTTCCGGCCGAAAGGCCATCGTCTGCGCCTCCAGCCGCGGCCTTGGCCGGGGATGCGCCGAAGCGCTGGCGCAAGCCGGCTGCGACCTGGTGATCAACGGGCTGGACCGGCTGCGCCTGGAGACGGCCGCAAGCGAAATCCGCTCCCGCTACGGCGTCGACGTCGCCTCGGTCGTCGCCGACGTCTCGACGCGCGAGGGGCAGGACGCCCTGCTCGCCGCCTGCCCCGAGCCCGACATCCTGGTCAACAACAATGGCGGCCCGCCGCGCCGCGACTATCGCGAGCTCGACCGCGAGGCGATGATCGGCGGGGTGATCCAGAACATGATCTCGCCGATCGAGATGATCCAGCGGGTGGCCGACGGCATGGCCGAGCGCGGGTTCGGGCGCATCATCAACATCACCTCGATCACCGTGCGCATGCCGCTGGAGGGGCTCGACCTGTCGAGCGGCGCGCGCGCCGGCCTCACCGCGTTCCTGGCCGGCGTCTGCCGCACCTATGCGGGGCGCAACGTCACCATCAACAACCTGCTGCCCGGCAAGATGGACACCGACCGCCTGCGCGGCGGGCTGGAGCGCACCGCCGGCATGACCGGGCAGAGCGTCGATGCGGTCGGCAAGGCGCAGCAGGCGGAAATCCCGGCCGGCCGCTTCGGCACGGCGGAGGAGTTCGGCAGGATCTGCGCCTTCTACTGCTCGACCTCGGCGGGCTATGTGACGGGGCAGAACATCCTCGTCGACGGCGGGCTCTATCCGGCAGCGTTCTGAACGCGGCCACCTGTCCGAACACGCAAAAGCCGGCGGGGAGCCCTCCCCGCCGGCTTTCGTCGTTCGAGTGCGGGCGGCTCAGTAGCCGCGCGCCACGTCGTATTCCGGACGCTCGGCAGGACCGCCCCAGCGATAGCGCATCGATGCCGAGATGATGTTCACGTGCGCCTGCGCCTTGCCGACATAGCTGCCGACATTCGGATTGTAGTCCTGATGGCCGGGGCCGATGTTGATGTCGGCATCGCCCGCGTGGATGTAGGTGTAGCCGAGGTCGAACGACAGGTCGTCGTTGAACTTGTAGCTGGCGCCGGCCGACAGCCACAGGCGGTCGGTGTCCGGCAGGCGGGTCGAGCGGATCTCGTCGGTGATCGGCGAGATCTCGTAGCCGATGCCGGCGCGCATCGTCAGGTCTTCGGTCACGTCGTACTCGCCGCCGATGGCGAAGAACCAGCTGTCGCGATAGTTGAAATGCAGGGTCTGGACCGTCGCTCCGGTCGCCTGCGAGGTCACGCGCGGCGACTTGAGGCGGCTCCAGTTGGCCCATTCCACGGTGCCGAAGACGCGGAACGCATCCGTCACCCGCTGCTTGGCCGAGAAGTTGATCGTCTCCGGCGTGATCAGCGAGGCGTCGATGTCGGTGAAGCCGGCCGGCGTCTGGATGTCGCCGTCGAGGGTCTGGCTGACGCCCGAGCGGAAACCAAGGCCCAGCTCCGTGCCCTCGAACGGCTTGAACGTCACGCCGGCGGTCACGCCGAAGCCGATGTCGTCGCCCTGAAGAATCGCGGAGGGATAGCCCGGCACGTTGGGCAGGGCGGACTTGAGCGTCACCTTGAAATACTGGACCTGCACGCCGAAGGCGAAGGACAGCATGTCGTTGAGCTTGTAGCCGATGGTCGGCGTCACGTTCACCGACATCACCTTGGACGTCCTGGAATAGAACTGCCCCGCCCAGTTCTGATGCGGCTTGGTGGCAAGACCGTAGGGCGCGTTGATGGCAAGGCCCAGGAAGATCTGGTCGGTGAGCTTGTAGGCCGTGTAGGAGGCCGGAACATAGCCTTCGCTGCCGATGTCGCCGGAGGGCGCGGTGCTCGGCGTCAGGCCGAGTACGCCCGCGCCGATGGCCGAGGGCGTGAAGGCGCCGGTGATCTCGGCGGTGGGAGCGACCAGCGTGTGGTGGCTCTCGAAGGTGAACCCCTCCCCGGCGCCGGTGATCGTCGCCGGATTCCAGAACATCGACGAGATCGAGGGCCCGGTCGTGCCGTTGCCGGCGAACGACATGCCCTGATAGTAGGCGCTCTGCTCGCGCAGGGCGAAGCCGCCGGCAAGGGCGGCGGACGAAGCAACCACCACCGAGATTGCGGTAAACGACAGTAGAAGGCTCTTGCTCTTGGGTGCCATGTCTCGACCATTCCTCCCCGGACTGCAGGACGAAGCAAAGCCCCGGTGCCCGTCCTGTTGCAAAGAGGATGAAAAAGTCGCGGCAGCTAAGCAATCGCCATGAGCGAGCGGAATTTACCGTGTTTCCCTTGCTCGAAGCCGGGTTTTGCAGGTTCCGCTAAGGCACCATTCCGCAAGGGAAGCGGTTCTGCGCGCTCAAAACCCGCTGCTGCGTGACAGTTTCGCGACAGCTGCGCACAGCCGGTGCGCATTTGCATATTTTTTGAGCAATTCGCTACCGCCAGGCAACACCCTTCCCTTTTCGGAAGGGTGTTGCCCAACTGCAACGAAAGTGGCGGCGGAGAAACGGGGGGATGTCACTCCGCCGCCTGAGGCAGAGCCGGCGCGGGGGCCGTTGCACGCTCTGCCACATCGGTGTTGGCCGCCTCGGTATCGGCCTTCCCTGTGTTGGCTGCCTCGCGCCGTGCCTGCCTTGCGGCCATCACCTCGGCCTCGGTCTTGTCGAGGCGGTTGCGGAACCACAGGGCGTAGAGCGCCGGCAGGAAGACGAGGGTCAGCACGGTCGCAACCGTCAGGCCGCCGATCATCGCGATCGCCATCGGACCCCAGAAGATGTTCATCGTCAGGGGAATGAAGGCGAGAACCGCGGCCAGCGCCGTCAGGATCACCGGCCGCGCGCGGCGGACGGTGGATTCGACGATGGCGCGCCGCATGGTGGCGCCGGCATGCAGGTCGTGGTCGATCTGGTCGGCCAGGATCAGCGTGTTGCGCATCACCATGCCGCCGAGCGCGATGACGCCGAGAATGGCGACGAAACCGAAGGCCGCATCGGCAATCAGCAGGGCGGCCACCGCCCCGATCAACCCGAGCGGGAAGGTCAGGAACACCAGCGCCATCTTCGAGAAGGACTGCATCTGCAGCATGATCAGCACGGCCATGGCGAGGAACATCAAGGGGAACACTGCGGCAAGCGCCACGTTGGCCTTGGCCGATTCCTCCGCCGCGCCGCCCGTGTCGATCCGGTAGCCCGCCGGCAGGGTCGCCTCGATCTCGCGCATCTTCGGCAGCAGCGAGGCGGTCACGTCCGGCGCCTGCAGGCCCGGCGCCACATCCGCCCGCACGGTCAGCACCGTCTCGCGATTGCGCCGCCACAGGATCGGGTCCTCGGCCGTGTAGACGATCCGCGCCACCTGCGAGACCGGAATGGCCCGCCCGTCGCGCACCTGCAGCACCATGTCGCCGATATCGCCGAGCGCGGCGCGCTCCGTCTCGTCGGCCCGCACCACGACGCCGACCGAATGGCGGCCCTCGCGCAGCGACGTCACCTCGTAGCCCGACAGAAGCGTCTGCAGCGACTGGCCGATCTCCGAGGTGGACAGCCCCAGCGCCCGCGCGCGGTCCTGATCGACCTCGAGGCGCACCGACTTCACCTTCTCGCCCCATTGCAGCTCGGTGTTGCGGGTGTCGGGGCTGGCCCGCATCGCATCGCGCACCTTGGCCGCGGCCGCCCGCACCTCTTCCAGGTCCTGGCCGACGACGCGGAACTGCACCGGATAGCCGACCGGCGGGCCGAGTTCGAGCTTGTTGGCGCGGCCGCGCACCGCCCCTTCCGCCTCGGCGAAGCGGGCCTGAAGCTCATCGACCAGCGCATCGGCGTGCTCGCCGCCCTTGGTCTGCACCAGGACCAGCGCATAGCTCGGATTGGGCAGGGCCGGGTTGTAGGCGAGGAAGAAGCGCGGCGCGCCCGCTCCCACATAGGTGGTGAAATAGTCGACATGCTCGTTGGTCTTGAGCCAGTCCTCGATGGCCTTCGCCTCGCGCTCGGTCGCCGCGAAGGACGAGCCTTCCGGCCCCTTCAGCTCGACCAGCACTTCCGGCCGCGAGGAGTTGGGGAAGAACTGCTGCTTGACGAAGCCCATGCCGTAGCCGGCCAGGACCAGCAGACCGACGGTCCCCAGCACCACCGGCACGCGGAAGCGCAAGGCAGCGGTGACCATCGCGCGCAGGCGGTTGTAGGAGGGCGTGTGATAGATCGCTTCCTCGTCGATATGCCCACGCTCCGCCGCATGGCGCTCCAGCGAGCGCGGCAGCAGCTTCAGCCCGAGATAGGGCGTGAAGACGACGGCGACGAGCCAGGAGATCAGCAGCGCCGTCGTCACCACCCAGAAGATGCCGCCGGCATATTCGCCGGCCGCCGACGCGGCGAAGCCGACGGGCAGGAAGCCGGCCGCCGTGACCAGCGTGCCGGTCAGCATCGGAAAGGCGGTGGATTCCCAGGCGAAGGTCGCCGCGCGGAAGCGGTCCCAACCCTGCTCGATCTTCACCACCATCATCTCGATGGCGATGATCGCATCGTCGACCAGAAGGCCGAGCGACAGGATCAGCGCGCCGAGCGAGATGCGCTCCAGGTCGATGCCCATCAGCATCATCACCACGAAGGTGGCCCCGAGCGTCAGCGGCACGGAGAGCGCGACGATGATGCCGGTGCGAAAGCCCAGCGACAGGAAGGAGACCAGCAGCACGATGGAAATGGCGACGACGAACTTCAGCAGGAACTCGCCGACGGCCTCCTCCACCACTTCCGGCTGGTTGGAGACCTGGTGCAGCTCCGCGCCGACCGGCAGGCGCGCCTTGATCTCGGCCGCCTTTTCGTGCAGGCGCTCGCCGAGCTCCAGCACGTTGCCGCCAGCCGACATGGCGGCGCCGAGCAGGATCGTGTCCTCGCCGTTGTAGCGCGCGACATAGCTTTGCGGATCGGCAACGCCGCGGCTGACCGTGGCGATGTCGCCGAGACGGAACACCCGGCCCTCCGCCTCGACGGGAACGGCCGCCACCGCCTCGACGCCGGTCAGGCTGCCGCTGACGCGCACCTGCACGGTCTCGCTCGGCGTGTCGACCGAGCCCGACGGCACGACGGCGTTCTGGGCGGCGAGCGCATCGAAGATCGCGCTGGCGGGAATGCCGAGCGTCGCAAGCTTCGCATAGGAGATGTCGACATGGATCTTCTGGTCCTGCTCGCCGAAGAGCTGGACCTTCTCCACCCCCGGCACGGCCAGCAACGACTGGCGCGCCATCTCGGCAAGATCCGACAATTCGGTCCAGGTGGCACCGGGCGCGGTGAGCGCATGGACCTGGACATAGACGTCGGCATATTCGTCGTTGAAGAAGGGACCGCGAACGCCCTGCGGCAGCTCGCCGGAGATGTCGCCCACCTTCTTGCGGGCCTGGTACCACAGCTCCTCGACCTCGGAGGGCGGGGTCGCATCCCCCAGGACGATCTGGGTCGCCATGAAGCCGGGGCGGGTATAGGTCTCCAGCCGCGACAGCCAGGGCAGGGTCTGCAGCCGCGTCTCGACGCGGTCGGCGACCTGCTCCTGCATTTCCTCGGCACTGGCGCCCGGCCAAACGGCCGTCACCACCATCACCTTCACGGTGAAGGCGGGATCCTCGTTGCGGCCGAGATTGCCATAGGCGTAGACGCCGGCAATGGCCGTGACGAGGATGAAGAAGAGAACCAGCGTCTGGTGACGGATGGCCCAGGCGGACAGGTTGAAGCCGCTCATCGCAGCGCACCCACCTGCACCGGCTCGCGCGACTGGCGCAGCACCGCCTTCAGCGTCAGGCCCGGATCGATCCGGTGCACCCCGAGGCTGACGACATGTTCGCCGGCCGCAAGACCGGAGACGACGGCCCGCTCGGCCTCGATGCGGCGGACCGTGACCGGCACCGCCGCCACCTGCTCCGCCCCCGGCGCTGCCCGCCAGACATTGGCCGTCTCGCCGGAATACCAGACGGAGGTGAGCGGCACGGCAACCTCGTCCCCGGGCACGGCCTGTTGCAAGTGAACGGTCGCGGTCATGCCGAGCCGCGCATCGGCGGTGGGGTCGTCGATGGCGAAGCGTGCGGTGAAGGTCCGTGCGGCCGTATCGGCGACCGGCGAAAGCTCGCGAAGCCGGGCCTGATAGCGCCGGTCGGGATCGGCCCACAGCGTCACGCTGGCCCGCGCCTTTTCAAGGCCGGCGACCTGCGCCTCGGGAATGGCGACTTCCACCTCGCGCTCGCTGTCCCCCGCGATGCGGACGATCCCCTGCCCGGCGGCGACGACTTCGCCGGGTTCCGCCGTCACGGCGGTCACCACCCCGTCGCGATCCGCGCGCAAGGTGGCATAGGCGAGCTGGTTTTCGGCGAGAATGCGCTGTTCGGACGCCGCCTTCAGCGCGGCGGCGGCGGCATCGTCCGCGGCAATGGCCTGGTCGAGCGCGGATTGCGAGACATGCCCCTTGGCCTGAAGCGCGGCGATGCGGGTGCGGTCCTCGGACGTCTTGCGCGCCTGCGCCTGTGCGGCCCGCTCTTCCGCCTCTCGGGCACGCAGGCCGGCGCGCAGGTCTTCCTCGTCCAGAGTGGCGATGGCCTGGCCGGCGGAAACCCGGTCGCCGACATCCACCAGGCGTTCGGAAATCTTGCCGCCGACGCGGAAGGCGGCGGGCGCGTCGCTGCGGGCGTGGACGGTGCCGGAGAAGGTGACGCCGTGGCCGTCGACCTTCACGGCCGGCTCGACCCATACGACACGAGGCGATGCGGCGGAGGTGTCCGCGTCCTCGGCGGCCTGCGGCTGGCAGGCGGCGACCAACACGGCCGTCAACAGGACCGCGCCGACCCGCCCCGCAGGACTGCCGAGACTGAACCATGAACCAGCAGGAAGACGATACGCCGGAAATGCGGAGGCGAGAGATGCGGGGAAGCTGCTCATCACGTGAGGCCTTTCAGGCGCAGTATCGTCGGCACCGAGCCGACCGGCTGGAAACATGGAACAAGCGCGAACACCTCCGCGCGACCCTCAATATGGATGACAAGTGACGATTGTCAATAAACGTCAGTGAACATATATTAGTCGTCAGGAGACGGCGACGCCCGGCAGGCATGGCCCGGCGCACGCGCTTCTGCCTGCCCTGCATGCACGCCGCCCCGAGGGGCTTCGCCTCGCGGGCCGGGCAGCAGGGACGAGTTGACGCAGGCGGCCATGACTCCCATTGTGAGCCTGAGTTGCCGCCCTCGTTTTCGGGGGTATGCGGGCAACCAGGCCGCAGGCTCAAGAACCAGAAAAGACCGGATCAGTGCATCATGAGTGACTTGCTGGATATGGAAGAGGCAGCCGCCCGGGACGGGACGAACAGTCCCGCGACCCGCGAGACGCGCAGGCGCATCGTCGAGAAGGCCAGCGAGCTGTTCCATCTCTACGGCTACCAGAAGACGACCGTGGCCGACATCGCCCGCGAGCTCGGCATGTCACCGGCCAACGTCTACCGCTTCTTCGCCTCCAAGGCCGAGCTGACCAAGGCGGTCACCGTGCTGGTGACCAGCGGCCTTCGCGCCGCCATGGAGCACGATATCGAGGGCTGCTGCGGCGGCAGCAGCGAGAAGCTGCGCAAGATGGTTCGCCAGCACTTCCACCATGTCCGCGACCACTACACGGACAACAGGAAGATCCACGACCTGCTGGAAGCGGCCATGGACGAGGCGTGGGACGAAATAGAGATCCACAAGGCCGAGATGCGGGAAAGCTTCGCGCACCTGATCCAGGAAGGCATCGAGAAGGGCGAGTTTCCCCCGCAGGACGTCGACACCTCGGCCCTGCTGTTCCAGCACTCGCTGGTGATGTTCTTCCATCCGGCGCTGGTGGCGCAAACCTGCCGCTGCCTGCCCGAGGGGCATCAGGACCTGATGTTCGAACCGATGGTGGATTTTGCGCTCGCAGCGCTCCGGGACGGGCGTTTCCGCAACGTGCCGGCCGAAGTCCTTCATCCCGCGGCAGCGTGCTGACACGCGGCAGCCGCCGCGCCGGGCGCAAGCCTCAGGGCGCGCGGCCGTCGAGCATCTGCCGGTCGCTCACCTCGCTCCACGGCGTGAGCCGCTGGAGCGCCTGGGTGTAGCTTTCATGGATGTCGCGGGCGACGTCGCCGGAATTCGCCAGCGCGGCCACCACATCCCTGGACGTTGCCCGCAGCGCCTGCATGACCGGCTCGGGGAAGCGCCGCAGCTCCACTCCGTCCTCTTCCACCAGCTGCCGCAGGGCCTCGGCATTGCGCCAGGAATTCTCGGCGATGGAATGCAGCGTCTCCATGCGGCAGGCAGCGGCGATCACCCCCTTCAGATCGTCCGGCAGCCCCTCGTAGGCCACCTGGTTGATCAAGGTCTCGCTCGCTCCGTTCGGCTCATGGAACCCGGGCGTGTAGCAGAGCTTGGAAACGGTCTGGAAGCCCATCGCCCGGTCGCTTTCCGGCCCCAGGAACTCCGCCGCATCGAGAAGCCCGCTCTGCAGCGCCGGCACGATCTCTGAAGGCGGCAGCGAGACCGGCGTCGCCCCCAGGCGCCGCATCACCTCGCCGCCGAGGCCCGTCATGCGGATGCGCAAGCCGCGAAGGTCCTCCAGCGTCAGGACCGGGCGCATGAACCAGCCGCCGAGCTGCGGACCGCTATTGCCGCCCATGAACGGCTTGATGCCGAACGGCGCATAAAGCCGCTCCCAAAGACCCATGCCGCCGCCCTGTTCCAGCCAGGTCACATGCTCGTACGGCAAAAGACCGAAGGGCACGGCGGAGAAGAAGACCGCGGCCGGCAGCCGGTCCTGCCAGAATGCCGGCGAGGCATGCCCCATCTGCGCCGTTCCGGCCGAGACCGCATCGAACACCTCTCCGCCCGCGACCAGGCCGCCGGCGGGAAACAGGCGCACGCGCATGCGCCCGCCGCTGAGGCGTGCGATCGTGTCGCAGATCCGCGATGCCGACACTCCCGGCCCCGGCTGGTCGGCCGGCCAGGTGGTCACCATCTTCCATTCGATCGTCGTCTGGGCAAGCGCCGGCCTTGCCAGTCCGCCGGCAAGCGCGAGACCGGTAAGGCCCAGTCCCGTGAGACCGAGCGCAGCGCGCCGCGTCACATCGGCCGGCCGAGGATCGGCCGGACCGGAGGAAGGGGAGGATGACTTGCGATGTTTCATTCGGCGTCTGGAACCATGTCTGCGGAACGTGCCGTGCCCCGATCGTGCCGTTTCCGCACAGGCGATGCGAACCGGTGTTTCATGGCAGAGTCCGACATGGGGGGCAACTGCGCAAGTCCCGCAAGATCAAAGTTTCACAACCGCCTGCAACAGGACGCGACGAGCCGCGAGCGGCCATGGTTGCCCTTGCCCCATGGGTCCGCATCCGCTTCACTGTCGCGATGAGTCGCGGCGCCTGCCGCCCTGCCAGCCGGAGATGTCCATGGTTCCGTTTTTCGTGATGATCAAATGCCATCTCGGCAAGGCCTACCAGGTGGCCAATGCCATCGCCGACGCGGAGATCGCTTCCGAGATCTATTCGACCGCCGGCGACTTCGATCTGCTGGTCAAGTTCTACGTCGACGACGAGACCGACATCGGCCATTTCGTCAATGAGAAGGTCCATCCCTTCGACGGCATTCTCGACACCAAGACCATGATCACGTTCAAGGCGTTCTGACGCGCCTTGAACGTGCCGTGCCGGCTCAGGCCTTGGACGGGGTGACCGTGCTGCGTTCGCGGGACCTGTCGAGGCCGAGCCGGTGCTCGCGGAAGATGACGAAGACGCCCGCGCCGATGACGATGATCGCGCCGCCGATCACTTCCAGCGTCGGAACTTCCGCAAAGACGATCCAGCCGACCAGCACCGTCCACAGCATCGTCGTGTATTCGAAGGGCGCGATGGTGGAGGCGTCGGCGTAGCGATAGCTCTGGGTCAGCAGGATCTGGCCGACGCCGCCCGACAGGCCGATGGCGACGAGGATGATCGCATCGTTGAGGTCCGGCAGCACCCAGCCGAACGGCGCCGACATCAGCGCGAAGACCGAGGTCACCGCCGCGAACCACACCACGATGGTGGACGTGCGCTCCGTTCCCGTGAGGCGGCGCACCGTTATCATCGCCAGCGCCATGAAGATCGCGCTGGCGAAGGCCAGCATCGCCCCGAGCGAGGCCTCTTCCGTCGGTGCGACGCCGGACAGGTGCGGCGACAGAATGATGAGGATGCCGAGAAAGCCGACGACGACCGCGCTCCAGCGATAGGCGCGGACCTTTTCCCGCAGGATGATGGCGGCCAGCGCCACCGTGACGAGCGGCGCGGAGAAGCTGATCGCCGTCGCATCGGGCAGCGGCAGGCGGGCAATGGCGGCGAACCACAGCGACATGGCCGTGCCGCCGACGATGGCGCGGCTGATATGGCCCCAGGGACGCTGCGTGGAGAAGGCCTCGGCGAGCTTGCCCTGCCAGGCGATGACCAGCAGCACCGGCAGCATGCCGAAGAACGAGCGGGCGAAGATCACCTCGCCGACCGGATAGGCCCCGTCGAGCAGCTTCACCATGGCGATCATGCCGGTGAAGACGAGGGCCGACACGACCTTCAGCGCAATGCCGAGCCGGGGGTTGTAGGCGTTGAAATCTTTGGCGGCCGGCACGTTCCCGGTCGTCTTTTCGGCAAGTTCGGAGGCCATTGCGTGTCAGGATCTGCCGGTGACACCGGCCTGTCTGACAGCCCGGAGAAGTGGAACATCCTCTATTTATAGGATGAATCGCGCAGGAGCGCCCATGGGAATTGCACGGGCACCCCTGCGCGAAACACATGACCTAACGTCAGCGCGTCCGCGCGTCAGCTGTTGGCGGCCCGGATCGCCTCCCACACGCGCAGCGGCGTCGCCGGCATGTCGATATGGGCAACGCCCGCCCCGCGGCGGAGCGCATCGCCGACCGCATTCATCACCGCGGGACCTGCGCCGATGGTGCCGGCCTCGCCCGCGCCCTTGATGCCGAGCGCGTTGGTGGTGGAGGGAATGTTGTTGGTCTCGAAGCGGATGCCGGGAATGTCGGCCGCCCGCGGCATCTGGTAGTCGAGGAAGGAGGCCGTCAGCAGCTGGCCGTCCTCGTCGTAGACCGTGTGCTCCATCAAGGCCTGGCCGATGGCCTGCACGACGCCGCCATGCACTTGGCCGGCCAGCAGGATCGGGTTCACCGTGACGCCGAAATCGTCGACGATCACATAGTCCAGCAGCTCGATGTCGCCGGTCTCCGGATCGACCTCCAGCTCGCAGATATGCGTGCCGTTGGGATAGGTCGCCTCGGCCTGCTTGACCTCCTCGCTCGCCGTCAGCTGCTCGGGCGCGGCGGCCGCGATCTCGGCCAGGGTCACCGACCTGTCGGTGCCGACAACACGCACCTCGCCGTCGACGAGCTCCAGATCCTCCGGTCCCGCCTCCAGCTTGTCGGCGGCAAGGTCCTTGATCTTCTTCACCAGGCTGCGCGAGGCCTCCAGCACAGACGGCAGGCCGATGGGGATCGAGCGCGAGCCGCCCGTGCCGCCGCCCTTGCGCACCCGGTCGGTGTCGCCCTGGATCATGGTGATGCGGTCGAGATCGACGCCGAACTGCTCGGCCATGATCTGGCCATAGGCGGTAGCATGGCCCTGGCCGTTGGTCTGCGTGCCGATCAGCAGGGTCAGCGAGCCGTCGCCGCCCAACTCCACCGTCGCCTCCTCGGAGCCGGCAAAGGCGCAGGCCTCGATATAGGTCGCCATGCCGATGCCGCGATAGCGCCCGCGCGCCGCAGATTCCTCTGCCCGCTCGGTGAAGCCGTCCCAGCCGATGGCCGCCATCGCCTTGTCCATATGGGCGGAAAAGTCGCCGGTGTCGTACATCCGGCCCGTGTGGGTGGTGTAGGGCAGCTGCTCGGGGCGGATGAAGTTGCGGCGGCGGAATTCGGCCGGCGACATGTCCATCTCGGCCGCCGCCCGGTCGACCAGCCGCTCCAGCAGATAGGCGGCCTCGGGCCGGCCCGCGCCGCGATAGGCATCGGTCGGCGTCGTGTTGGTGTAGACGCCCTTCACCACGCCGTACATTGCCGGAACGTGATAGAGGCCGGTCGCCATCGACAGGCCGAAATTCGGGATCATCGGGCCGTACTGGTGCAGATAGGCACCCATCGCCGCGACGATCTCGACGCGCAGCGCCAGGATGCGCCCTTCCGCATCGAGCGCCACTTCCGCCACCGACAGGTTGTCGCGCCCGTGGGCGTCGGCGAGGAAGTGCTCGGTGCGCTCGCAGACCCACTTGACCGGCCGGCCGAGCCGCTCCGCCGCCACCAGGCAGACGGGGTATTCGGGATAGACGAAATTCTTGGTGCCGAAGCCGCCGCCGACATCCGGCGTGACGACCCGCAGCCGGTTGCGCGGAATGCCGAGGATGTCGCCGGCGATGATCGCCTGCATGCTGTGGCCGCCCTGGGTGCCGGCGGTCAGCGTGTAGCGCCCGCTCTCGGCGTCGTATTCGCCGATGCAGCCGCGCGGCTCCATGTAGTTGCACACCAGGCGGTTGTTGACGATGTCGATGCGGGTGACGTGATGGGCGGTCTCGAACGCCCGGTTGGTCGCCGCCGCATCGCCCGCGTCATAGGTGAAGGCGAGATTGGTGCCGGTCTCCGGCCACACCAACGGCGCATCCGGCTTCAGGGCATCGCCGGTGTCGACCACCGCGTCGAGCGGCTCGTAGTCGACCTCGACCAGCTCCGCCGCCGACTTGGCATTGGCGAGCGTGTCGGCAACGACGAGCGCGATGGGCTCGCCGACATGGCGCACGGTGTCGGTCGCCAGAACCGGGCGCGGGGGAACCGCGTGGCGCGTGCCGTCGGTCTGGGTGAGGATCGCCTTGGTCGGCATCAGGCCGAGATCGGGAATGTCCGCCGCGGTCATCACCATGGCGACGCCGGGCGCCGAGCGCGCGGCCTCCAGGTCGCCGAGGGTGATGCGCGCATGGGCCACGCTGGAGCGCACCACGAAGGCGCGCAGCATGCCGTCCGACTGGACGTCGTCGGTATAGTGCCCCCGGCCGGTGACCAGTGCATCGTCTTCCTTGCGGCGCACCGGCGCGCCGATGCCGAACTTGGCGTGCACCATCTCGTTCATTCGAATGCCTCGTTGCTAACAGCCGGGCACGGCCCGGAGATCGCTGCGGTGATTGCGGAAAGCGTTGCGTGCGACATGTGGCGCAGTGCCGGGAGGGTCAAGGCCGAACATGGCGGGTCAGGCGACGCGACGATCGCCGCCGCTGTGTGGATGGGGAAAGCTTAGCGGCAAAAGCGCCCGTTCGCCAAGGGGGAGCGGAACACCGGCCGGGCCCTTTCGCGATTGCTGCCAATGGGACTATGCTCGGCCTCTCACCTTCTTGCGGCGGCGCTCGTCGCCTGCCCGCCCACGGATAGCCCGATGCCCCCACCTTCCGAGCACACGCCCCCGGACCCTCCCGATCCCGGAGAGGGACGCAGCCTCGCCCAGCGCTACCGCGACACGGGCGACAGGCTGTCGCTGCTGCCGGGCAACATCCGCGGCATCCTGTGGATGCTGGTCGCCGGCATCTTCTTCACGGCGATGGTGACGCTCATCAAGATCCTCGGCGAGCGGCTGCATGTCGCCGAGATCATCATGATCCGCCAGGTCATCATGACGATCATCGTCGCCCCGGTGATCCTTTCCGGCCTTCCCGGCTCGCTGAAGACGCAGCGCCCGGGCCTGCATGTCATCCGCGTCGGCTGCGCCTCCGTGGCAATGCTCGCCGGCTTCACCGCGATCATCCACCTGCCGCTGGCGGACGCCACCGCAATCGCCTTTTCCAAGACCTTCTTCCTGACGATCTTCGCGATCCTGTTCCTCGGCGAGACCGTCGGACCCCACCGCTGGGCGGCGACCGCCGTCGGCTTCCTGGGTGTCGTCATCATCCTGCAGCCGGGCGGCGACACGGGCTTCAGCATCTATGCCGCCATGGCCGTCGTCGGCGCGGCGGCGGCCGGCATCGTCATGATCATCATCCGCAAGCTGTCGCAGGTGGAGCGTCCGGTCACCATCCTGACCTACCAGGCGTTCTTCGTCGGCCTGATCATGCTGCCCATCGCCATCTACTACTGGAAGACGCCGACGCTGGAGGAATGGGGCCTGCTGCTGCTGGTCGGCATGGCCTCCTGGGCCGGGCAGATGTGCAACATCCGCGCCTTCCGCGCCGGCGAGGCCTCGGCGCTCGCCGCGCTCGACTATGCCCGCCTGATCTATGCGACCATCATCGGCTTTCTGGTGTTCGGGGATCTGCCCGCGCCCGTGACCTATGCAGGCTCCGCGCTCATCGTCGCCGGCGCGCTCTATACGGTCTGGCGGGAAAACCGGCTCGGCCGGCACGTCACGGCGCGCACGGGCGTGCGGGCCGACCCGCCCTGACCTTGCACCGAGGGCCTACGCACCGTTGAAATGCGGCGTCCAAATCCCGTCGACGCGGTAACCGCCGAGGGTGGCTGCCATTTCCGCGAAGGCCGGTGTTCTCGTGAAGGCGATCAGCGCCTGGAACGGGGCCTCGAACCAGTCGCGCCGCGACACCAGCAGGTCGAACCGCTCCTCGCACACGGGCACGAAATCCAGCTTGAACTGCCGCGCCGAAGCGGCAAGCCCGAAGGCCGCATCCGCCCGCCCGTCGAGCACGGCGAGCGCTGCCTCGCGCTCGTCCCGCGCCACCGGGGCGCCCTGCGGCACGGCAATGCCGGCTTGCGCGAACATTCGCTCCATCAGGTGCTGGCTGCCCGCCTGCGGCTGGCGCAAGACCATGCGCGTGCCGGCAAGATCTGCGATGGAGCCGATGCCGAGCGGATTGCCCGGCGAGACGATGATGCCGCGGTCGCGCCAGGCCCATTCGGCCAGCACCACGGGGCGGAAGCGAAAGCGGCGCGAGACGAGCTCGGTGTTCCAGCCCTCGTCCTGGATCATGTGCAGGCCGGCGGCGACGCCTTCCAGATGGTCGAACCGGTCGAGCCCGTCGAGGCTGCCGTCGAAGAAGGCGGCGAGGCCCGAGCCGCTCTCGCGCAGCGCCCATTCCAGCAGCGGGTCGTGACTGCCGAGGATGACGGCCGGCCGCGTGCCCTCGCCGGTCGGTGCCTCGCTGGCATTCTCGATCCAGGCCAGCACCACTTCGCGGGGGAAGAGCAGCTTGCCGGTGGCACGGCTGTGCGGGATCTCGCCGGCAGCCGCCAGGTCGTAGATCTTTCGCTCCTTCACCCGGAGCAGGTCGGCCATTTCCTTGGTCGTGAGATAGGTCGGCAGGTCGGCCGTCATCTTGCCGGGTGTCCTGTTGCAGGTGGCGGATAGGATCATTGCCGACAATGCCAAGTCGGCCCGCCCGCATCAAGCACCGCCGACGCAAGGACTTGCGAACACGAGGAGACCGTCAGCCTTCAGGGGCAGCGGCGGCGGCGGCCCGCTTCGCCTTCTCCTCCTCCACCAACTCCTTCTTGGACAGCTTGCCGACCATCGTCTTGGGCAGGGCGTCGCGGAACTCGATCTCCTGCGGCAACTCGATTGGCGACAGGTGGCCTTTCAGGAACTGCCGGAGATCCTCGGCGGAGACGTGCTCGTCCGGCTTCAGCTTGATGAAGGCCTTGGGCGCCTGGCCGCGATAGGGGTCGGGAATGGCGATGACGATCGTCTCTTCCACCGCCGGATGCTGGTAGATCGCCTCCTCGATCATCCGCGGATAGACGTTGTAGCCCGAGCACAGGATCAGGTCCTTGATCCGGTCGACCAGATAGACGAAGCCGTCCGGATCGCGGTAACCGACATCGCCCGTATGCAAGGCGCCGTTCTCGATGGCCCGGGCCGTATCTTCCGGGCGATTGTAGTAGCCGGCCATCACCTGCGGCCCGCGCACCACGAGTTCGCCCTTCTCGCCCTCCGGTACGCATTGGGACGGGTTTTCCAGGCTGCGGAATTCCAGCACCGTGCCGGGAATGGCAAGGCCGATGGAGCCCGCCCGGCGGTTCTCGTTGAGCGGGTTCGCCGCAACCACGGGCGAGGCTTCGGTCAGGCCGTAGCCTTCCACCAGGATACAGCCGGTCAGCCCCTCGAACTGGGTCTTCACCTCCACCGGAAGCGGCGCGCCGCCGGAGATGCACAGCCGGATCGTGGTGAGATCGTAGCCCTTGGTCATCTCGGAATTGTTGATCGCGGTGTAGATGGTCGGCACGCCGGGAAACAGCGTGATCTTCTTTCGCCGGATCGTGTCGAGCAGCATCTTCAGCTCGAAGCGCGGCATCAACACCATCTCGGCCGCCAGCACCACCGAGAGGTTTTGCGCCACCGTCATCGCGAAGACGTGGAAGAACGGCAGCACGCAGAGCATCTTCTCCTCGCCGACCTTCGCCTCGCAGAAGATCGAGCGCATCTGCTCGATATTCGCGGCAAGGTTGGTGTGGGTCAGCATCGCCCCCTTGGGAACGCCGGTCGTGCCGCCGGTGTATTGCAGCACGGCGATGTCGGTATCGGGGCGGATGTCGGCAACGCGCGGGCTGGCGCCGTGGCCGACGACTTCCGAAAAGCGCGGATGCGCGGCATCCTGCGGCACGCGCGCCCGGTCGCCGCGCTTGAACAGCTGGAACAGCAGCTTCTTGGGCTGGGGCAGGATATCGGCCATCGGGCAGACGATGACGCGGTCGAGCGTTCCCTCGCGCCGCACCGCCTCCACCTTGTCGTAGATGACCTTGAGATCCATGGTCACCATGATGCGCGTGCCGCTGTCCCGCGCCTGGAACGACAGTTCCCGCTCCACGTAGAGCGGGTTGAAGTTCACCACGATGCCGCCGATCTTCAGCACCGCGAAATAGAAGATCGTGTAGTAGGGCGTGTTGGGCAGGCACAGGCCCACCTTGTCGCCCTTGACCACGCCCATCGCCTGAAGGCCGGCCGCCGCCCGGTCGGTCAGCGCCGCGATCTCGGCATAGGTCCAGCCCTTGCCGAGGAAGTCCATGGCCGGTCGCCGGCCATGCTCCCTGGCGGCCGTGTCGAGATAGGTGTGCATCGGCTGCGGACGAAAAGCGGCAAGCCAGACCTGCGGTTCGCTCACGATGGTTCCTCCCGGACCCGGCACGTGGATCGTGCCCTGTTGTTGCACGGCGCCCGCCCCTCCCGCAGACCCGCGGCCGGCTTCGCCGGCACAGTCAACATGGGCAAGCCTTCCCTTTACGTCAACGTAAAATCCGACTCTCCGGCGGCGCTCCGGCCTTGCGCCAGTCTACCACGCGGCGACTCTACCACGCGGCGGCCGAGATCGGCATCGCGGCAGTCGCCACGCTCAACCGAGCAGCGCGAAACGGTCGACGTCGAACATCCCGCGATCCGTGATCTTCAGATGCGGGATGACCGGCAGCGGCAGGAAGGCGACCTGCAGGAACGGCTCGGGCAGCGTACAGCCCAGCGCACGGGCGGCGATCCGCAGCGACTCCAAGGCATGGCGAACCTCCTCGAACGAGGCAAGGCTCATCAGCCCGGCAACGGGAAGGGCAAGCTCCGCCATCACCGTGTCGCCGCGCGCCACGACGAACCCGCCCTGCAGCTCGGCGATCCGGTTGACCGCCGTCGCCATCGAGGCGTCGTCGCAGCCGACAACGCAGATATTGTGGCTGTCATGGCCGACGGAGGAGGCGATCGCCCCGCCCTGCAAGCCGAACCCGGAGACGAAGCCGCGGCCGATATTGCCGTTCTTCCCGTGCCGCTCCACCACCGCGACCTTGGCGACATCGGCAGCGGGATCGGCCAGCAACCCGCCCTCCCCCTCCGGCAGGCTGCGGGACAGGTGCTCCGTGATGATCCGGCCCGGCACCACGCCGATGACGGCGCGCTCGTTCGAGCCGGTCGCCGCAATGCGGAAGTCCTCCGCGGTCACGGGACGCTGCAGGCGCACGCTGTCGAGCCCGACCGGCTGCAGCGACTGGCGCGCGGCGAAGGCCGCCTCGTCCACCGGACGCCCCGCCGCGATGACCGAATGGACGCGGCAGTCCTCCAGATCGTCGAGAAGCACGATATCGGCGCGCCAGCCCGGCGCCACCTGCCCCCGGTCGCGCAGGCCGAAGGCGACCGCCGCCGACCAGCTGGCCGCGCGATAGGCGTCGCAAGGCCGGGCGCCGCGGGCGATCAGCCGCCGGATCATGCTGTCGAGATGGCCTTCCTCGGCAATGTCGAGCGGATTGCGGTCGTCGGTGCAAAGGCACACGAAGGAAGATGCGTCCGGCGTCAGGATCTCGGCCAGAGCCTCCAGGTCCTTCGACACCGAGCCCTCCCGGATCAGGATGGTCATGCCCTTGGCGAGCTTCTCGCGCGCTTCCGCCGCCGTGGTCGCCTCGTGGTCGGTGCGGATGCGCGCTGCAAGATAGCCGTTGAGATCGAGCCCCGACAGCAGCGGCGCGTGCCCGTCGATATGACCGTCCTGGAAGGCCGCCAGCTTGGCGATGGCGCCGGGATCGCGCGCCAGCACGCCGGGAAAATTCATGAATTCCGCCAGGCCGATCACCTTCGGATGGTCGCGGAACGGTTCGAGATCCTCGATCTCGAGCCGCGCGCCGGCCGTTTCGAATGCGGTCGCCGGCACGCAGGACGACAGATTGACCCGCAGGTCCATCAGCGTGCGCTCGGACGCATCGAGGAAATAGCGGATACCCGCCGCGCCCAGCACATTGGCGATCTCGTGCGGGTCGCAGATCGCGGTCGTCACGCCGTGCGGCAGCACGCAGCGGTCGAATTCGAGCGGCGTCACCAGCGACGATTCGACATGCAGATGCGTGTCGATGAAGCCCGGAACCACGATGCGCCCGCCGCCGTCGATTTCGCGTTTCCCGCGATAGCGTCCATGCGTCCCGACGATCCGGTCGCCGACAATCGCCACATCCGTCTCCGTCAGCGACCCGTCGATCACCGAGAACAGGCGCACGTTCCGCAGGACGAGATCCGCAGGCTCCTCCCCGCGCCCGGCGGCAATCGCCCGTTCGAGAAAGGCCCGTGTTTCCATCGTGTTCGGCATGTCGCGCTCCCTGCCGTGCGATCCCTGCACCTTGCCTTGCACCCAAGCATGGCACAAGCACGGCAGGGCGCGCCAGCGCCACCGGACGTTGCGGATTCCGCGCTGCAGCACGGAAAGCGGATTGACAAGCGCCGCCCGTCGATAATTAATAAATCAACTTAAAGAAATAAATCGTCCAACCGCCCGGCAGAGGCGGGGCGGTCGGTGAGGGAGGATTTCTCGTGGCAAGGCGCCCGCTCGTCGGACAGGGATCGAATTCCGTTCAGTTGCGCCGCTACAACGAGCGCATCGTGCTGCAGGTGCTGCGCCGTGTCGGCGACGCGTCCAAGGCGGATCTGGCGCGCCTCGCCCAGCTGACCAACGCGGCCATCGGCGGCATCATCCAGGACCTGACGGCCAGCGGCCTCATCGAGACGCTGGGCAAGCGGCACGACGGCGGGCGCGGCCAGCCGGCGACCATGCTGCGCCTGTCCGCCACCGGGGCCTACGGTTTCGGCGTGCGTATCGACCGCACCTCGATCGAGACGGTGCTGGCGGATTTTTCCGGCCGCATCATCGGCCGGCAGTCGCACGACCGGTTCCTGCCCGAGCCCGAGCGGGTCGTCGACATCGTCGCCCGCGACATCGCCATCCTGCTGCGGCTGATCTCGCCGCAGGAGCATGCGCGCATTGCCGGCGTCGGCGTCGCCATGCCGTTCAACCTCGGCTCCTGGCTGCACGAGCTCGGCCTGCCCAAGGCGAATTTCCACCTGTGGGACGACATCGACTTCAAGCAGATGCTGGAAGAGACGGTCGACTTCCCGGTCTTTTCCGAGAACGACGGCACTGCCGCCGCCATCGCCGAGCTGTTCTCCGGTGCCGGCCGCCATGCCGACGACTTCCTCTACCTGTTCCTCGGTCCCGCCATCGGCGGCGGCGTCGTCTATGGCGGCGACTGCGTGAAGGGCGTCCAGGGCAATGCCGGCGACGTCGCCATGATCCCGGTGCCGCGCAGCCGGCTCGCCTCCGCCCCCGCCCCGCGCGGGGAGATGGACATCCTGCTGACCCGCGCCTCTCTCTCGGCGCTGAAGCGCCACCTTGCCCATCACGGCATCGTCGCGGAGACGCGGGACGACCTGGAGCGCGCGGCCGAAAGCGGCCACCCGGCGGTAGAAGAGTGGCTGGAGGATTGCGTCGCCGCGCTGACCCCGGCGATCTGGTCGGCGATCTCGCTGATCGACGTGCCGCTGGTGGTGATCGACTTCGACATCGACGGCGGCCTGCCGCAGCGCCTGATCGACGACCTGACCCGCTCGCTGGCGCTGGCCGCGCCGCAGTCGCGCGTGCCGCCGCGCCTGCGCCGCGGCTCCTTCGGCCAGGACGCGGGCGCTGTCGGCGCCGCCAACCTGCCGATCTTCTTCAACTATTCGCCCCGTACCGCGATCCCGACCGCGAACGAGGGCAAACGAGGTGCTGCCGATGCCGCCGCGCGCAAGGCGCGCAAGGACGTCGAGCCCGCACAGGATGGCCGCCCGGCTTGAGGGGCCGGACGGCCTGCGATCCGATCGCAAGCCAACTGGGAGGAACTGACAATGCTTAGGAAACTCATGCTCGCCGGCACCGTGCTCGGCATGGCCGCGGCCACTCCGGCGCTCGGCGCCGACATCTCCGCGTGCCTCGTCACCAAGACCGACACCAACCCGTTCTTCGTCAAGATGAAGGAAGGCGCCACCGCCAAGGCGGCAGAACTGGGCATCGAACTGAAGTCCTATGCCGGCAAGATCGACGGCGACCACGAGAGCCAGGTCGCGGCCATCGAGACCTGCATCGCCGACGGCGCCAAGGGCATCCTCATCACCGCCTCCGACACCAAGGGTATCGTCGACAGCGTCAAGCAGGCACGCGATGCCGGCATCCTGGTGATCGCGCTCGACACGCCGCTGGAGCCCGTCGACGCGGCCGACGCGACCTTCGCCACGGACAATTTCAAGGCCGGCGAGCTGATCGGCCAGTGGGCCCGCGCCACGCTCGGCGATGCGGCCGCCGACGCCAGGATCGCCATGCTCGACCTTGCCGTCAGCCAGCCCTCCGTCGGCGTGCTGCGCGACCAGGGCTTCCTGACCGGCTTCGGCATCGACGTGAAGGACCCGAACCGCTGGGGCGACGAGGACGATCCGCGCATCGTCGGCAACGACGTGACCGCCGGCAACGAGGAAGGCGGCCGCCGCGCCATGGAGAACCTCCTGACCAAGGATCCCATGGTCAACGTCGTCTACACGATCAACGAGCCCGCCGCCGCCGGCGCCTATGAGGCGCTGAAGGCGATGGGCCGCGAGAACGACGTGCTGATCGTCTCGGTGGACGGCGGTTGCCCGGGCGTGAAGAACGTCGTCGAAGGCGTGATCGGCGCCACCTCGCAGCAGTATCCGCTGCTGATGGCCTCGCTCGGCATCGAGGCGATCAAGACCTTCGCCGAGACCGGTGCCAAGCCGGAGCCGACGCCGGGCAAGAATTTCTTCGACACGGGCGTCGCGCTGGTCACGGACAAGCCGGCGGAGGGCGTTCCCTCCATCGACACGAAGGAAGGCATGGACAAGTGCTGGGGCTGATGCCCCGCATCGCAGACTGACGACGGCTCCGCGCGGGACGGCAACGCCCCTCCCGCGCGGGCCATCTTAAAGTCCAGGCATTCCAGTCCAGGCACCGTTGCGGGGGAGGAGACCCAATGAGCGACGCACAGACATCCGCAAAACACGACTTCGAAAAGGGCCTCGACGGAAGCTCCTCGGAGGTTGCCGCCTTCGAGCGCCCTGCCCGCCCGCTCATCGACCGGATCCAGCACCGGCTGCATGCCCGCCCCGAATTCGTGCCGCTGATCGTCCTGGTGCTGTCGCTGGCGGTGTTCGGCATCCTGCTCGGCTCGAAATTCTTCTCGCCCTTCGCCCTGACGCTCATTCTCCAGCAGGTGGCCATCGTCGGCATCGTCGGCTGCGCCCAGTCGCTGGTGATCCTGACCGCCGGCATCGACCTGTCGGTCGGCGCGATCATGGTCCTGTCCTCGGTGGTGATGGGCCAGTTCACCTTCCGCTACGGGCTGCCGCCCGAGATCGCCGTGCTGTGCGGCCTTGCCTGCGGCACCTTCTGCGGCTTCATCAACGGCGCTCTGGTCGCCTGGATGCGCCTGCCGCCCTTCATCGTCACGCTCGGCATGTGGCAGATCGTGCTGGCGGCCAACTTCCTCTACTCGGCCAACGAGACGATCCGCAGCCAGGACATCGAGGCGCAGGCCCCGATCCTCCAGTTCTTCGGCGAGAAGTTCAGCATCGGCGGCGCGGTCTTCACCTATGGCGTCATCGCCATGTTCCTGCTGGTGCTGATCCTCAACTACGTGCTGAACCACACCGCCTGGGGACGGCATGTCTATGCCATCGGCGACGATCCGGAGGCGGCGGAGCTGGCCGGCGTGCGCGTCGCCCGCATGCGCATCTCGGTCTACACGCTGGCCGGCCTCATCTGCGCCATCGGCGGCTGGGCAATGATCGGCCGCCTCGGCTCGGTCTCCCCGACCACCGGCCAGTTCACCAACATCGAATCCATCACCGCGGTGGTGATCGGCGGCATCTCGCTGTTCGGCGGGCGCGGCTCGATCCTCGGCATGCTGTTCGGCGCGCTCATCGTCGGCGTGTTCTCGCTCGGCCTGCGCCTCATCGGCACCGATCCGCAATGGACCTACCTGCTCATCGGCATGCTGATCATCGGCGCCGTCGCCATCGACCAGTGGATCAGAAAGGTTGCAGCATGACCCGCGAACCGATCCTCACCGCCCGCGGCCTCGTCAAGCGCTACGGCCGCGTCGTCGCCCTCGACCGGGCCGACTTCGACCTCTATCCCGGCGAGATCCTCGCCGTGATCGGCGACAATGGCGCCGGCAAGTCGACCCTGATCAAGGCGATCTCCGGTGCCGTCGTTCCCGACGAGGGCGAGATCCGGCTGGAAGGCAGGCCGGTCAACTTCTCCTCGCCGATGCGGGCCCGCGAAGCCGGCATCGAGACGGTCTACCAGAACCTTGCCCTGTCGCCGGCGCTGTCGATTGCCGACAACCTGTTCATGGGCCGCGAGTTGCGCAGCCCCGGCTGGATGGGCAAGTACCTGCGCAAGCTCGACCGCAAGGCGATGGAGAAGATCGCCCGCGAAAAGCTCTCCGAACTCGGCCTGATGACCATCCAGAACATCAACCAGGCGGTGGAGACCCTGTCCGGCGGCCAGCGCCAGGGCGTTGCCGTGGCACGCGCTGCCGCCTTCGGCTCCAAGGTGGTGATCATGGACGAGCCGACCGCCGCCCTCGGCGTCAAGGAAAGCCGCAAGGTCCTCGACCTGATCCGCGACGTGAAGGCGCGCGGCCTGCCCATCGTGCTGATTTCCCACAACATGCCGCATGTCTTCGAGGTCGCCGACCGCATCCATATCCATCGCCTCGGGCGTCGTGCCTGTGTCATAAGGCCGGACGATTTCTCCATGTCCGACGCTGTCGCCATCATGACCGGCGCGATGGAACCGCCGCAGGCCGCGGCGGCCTGACGATGAGACAAGACCCGCCGATCCCGATGCCTCGAAGGAGCTCCGTTCAATGATTCTCGTCTGCGGCGAAGCGCTGTTCGACCTGTTTGCCGAGGACGGCGGCGGCGGGCAGCTGACGCTCGATGCCCGCATCGGCGGCTCGCCCTTCAATGTCGCCGTGGGCCTTGCGCGGCTCGAGGTTCCGGTCGCCTATTTCGGCGGCCTGTCGCGCGACTTCTTCGGCCGCCGTCTCAAGGGCGCGCTGGAAACGGAAGGCGTCGACACCTCCCTCGTCGTCGACAGCGACGCGCTGACCACCCTCAGCGTCGTCGGCCTCGATGCCTCGGGAAGCCCGGCCTATTCGTTCTACGGGGAAGGCGCGGCCGACCGGCTGGTCTCGCCGGACGACCTGCCCGTGCTTCCGGAGGGCGTCGACACGATCCATCTGGGCTCGTTCTCCGCCCTGGTCCCGCCGGTCGGCGACAGCCTGCTGCAGCTGGTCCGGCGCGAGCATGGGCGTCGCCTCGTCGCCTATGATCCGAACATCCGGCCCACGGTCGTTGCCGACCTTGCCGCCTGGCGCGGCCGGCTCGACGACCTCCTGCCGCATGTCGACCTCTTGAAGATCAGCGCCGAGGATGCCGAGACGCTGTTTCCCGGCGCCGATCCGGCCGAGCTGGCGCGCGGCTGGCTTGCCCGCGGTCCCGCCCTCGTCATCGTGACGCGCGGGCGAGAGGGCGCGAGCGCCTTCACCGCGACCGCAAGCGCCAGCGTGCCCGGGCGCAGCGTTGCCGTCGTCG
This sequence comes from Stappia indica, assembly GCF_009789575.1. Taxonomy (NCBI): domain Bacteria; kingdom Pseudomonadati; phylum Pseudomonadota; class Alphaproteobacteria; order Hyphomicrobiales; family Stappiaceae; genus Stappia; species Stappia indica. Next base: position 1,327,035 of record NZ_CP046908.1, read on the forward strand.
ACACGGTCGGGGCCGGCGACACGTTCCAGGCTGCCCTGCTGGCACGGCTCGGCGAGACCGCCGCCCGCAGCCGCGCGACACTCTCCGCTTTGGGGGAAGACGCGCTCGCCGATCTCCTCGATTATGCAGGCAGAGCCTCTGCCGTCACCTGTACCCGGCGTGGAGCGGACCTCCCCCGCCGCGCCGAACTTCTCGCCTGACAGCGAAACCGCACAAGTGAAAGGACCGCCATGGCCGCGCGTGTCATCGAAGTCGCCCCGTTCGACCTGATCGTTTTCGGGGCCACCGGCGATCTGGCGCACAGGAAGCTGCTGCCCGCCCTCTATCACCGCGATCTCGACGGGCAGATCCCGCTGGATGCCCGCATTCTCGCCTGCTCGCGGCGCGACATGTCCGACAGCGACTATCGCGAGTTCGCCCGCGAAGCGATCAGCGAGCATGTCTCGGACATCGAGGACGAGGCGCTGGCGCGGTTTCTCGACCGCCTCTCATACCTTGCCGTCGATGCGGCAGGCGAGCGGGGCTGGACCGAGCTCGCCTCCGCCCTGACGGGCCGCGAGGACGTGGTGCGCGCGTTCTATCTCGCGGTCTCGCCCGACTTCTTCGGCCCGATCTGCGAGCGGATCGGCGCCCATGGCCTGACCACTGAGCTTGCCCGCGTCGTCATCGAGAAGCCCATCGGCAAGGACGGCGAGTCGGCGCGCAAGGTGAACGCCGCCATCGGCGCGGTGTTCCGCGAGGACCAGATCTTCCGCATCGACCACTATCTCGGCAAGGAGACGGTGCAGAACCTGATGGCCCTGCGCTTCGCCAATGCCCTGTTCGAGCCGCTTTGGAACGCCGCCCATATCGACCATGTGCAGATCACCGTGGCCGAGGCGCTCGGCGTCGAGGGCCGCGCCGGCTATTACGACACGGCCGGCGCGATGCGCGACATGGTGCAGAACCATATCCTCCAGCTGCTGTGCCTGGTCGCCATGGAGCCGCCCGAGTCGATGGACGCGGATTCGGTGCGCGACGAGAAGCTGAAGGTGCTCAAGGCGCTGAGGCCGATGGATGCCGATCTCGCCTCCCGCACCACGGTGCGCGGCCAGTACCGGGCCGGAGCTTCGGCGGGCGGCGCGGTGCCGGGATATCTGGAAGAGCTGAGCAACCCCGCATCCGAAACCGAGACCTTCGTCGCGGTGAAGGCCGAGATCGCCAACTGGCGCTGGGCCAATGTTCCCTTCTACCTGCGCACCGGCAAGCGCCTTGCAACCCGCGTGTCGGAGATCGTCGTGCAGTTCCGCCCGATCCCGCACTCGATCTTCGGCGAGGAAGCCGGCGCGATCCCCCCGAACCGGCTCGTCATCCGCCTGCAGCCGGACGAGGGCGTGCGCATGCAGGTGATGATCAAGGACCCCGGCCCCGGCGGCATGCGCCTGCGGCAGGTGCCGCTCGACATGTCCTTCGCCAAGGCCTTTGCCGTGCGCAACCCGGACGCCTACGAGCGGCTGATCATGGACGTGATCCGCGGCAACCAGACCCTGTTCATGCGCCGCGACGAGGTGGAAGCTGCCTGGGCCTGGGTCGACCCGATCCTGCAGGCCTGGTCGACCTTGAAGGAACCGCCGAAGGGCTACACGTCGGGAACATGGGGACCATCGGCGGCCATCGCCCTGATCGAGCGCGACGGGCGCACCTGGTTCGAGGACCTGATCTGAGCTGACTGGTTCGGCCGGGATGGGGCACCCTCATCCCGGTTGAACGGGGAATTAAATCGATTTAAACGTCGTGCCGGAACAGGCGTTCGCCTGCCGGTCCACAGGATCGCCGGTCGTCAGAGGCAACTCATCCGGAGCACTCCCGCCGGACAGACCGCAACCGAAAGGACGGAAACCGCCATGAGCCTTCATTCCACGATCGCCGCCGTGACCGAGCGCATCATCGAGCGCAGCCGTGACAGCCGCACCCAGTATCTGGAGCGCATCCGCCTTGCCGCCGAAAACGGCCCGCGCCGCTCGACGCTCTCCTGCGGCAACCTTGCCCACGGCTTCGCCGCCTGCGGGGTCACCGACAAGGAACGGCTGGCCGGCGACGTGGTGCCGAACCTCGGCATCATCACCGCCTATAACGACATGCTGTCGGCGCATCAGCCCTACGAGCGCTTTCCGGAGCTGATCCGCGATGCGGCGCGCGAGGTCGGAGCGGTCGCCCAGGTCGCCGCCGGCGTCCCTGCGATGTGCGACGGCGTCACCCAGGGCCAGGCCGGCATGGAGCTGTCGCTGTTTTCCCGCGACGTGATCGCCATGTCGACGGCCATCGGCCTGTCGCACCAGATGTTCGACGCCGCCGTCTTCCTCGGCATCTGCGACAAGATCGTTCCCGGCCTGATGATCGGGGCGCTGTCCTTCGGCCATCTGCCGGCGGTGTTCGTTCCGGCCGGCCCGATGCCCACCGGCATGTCCAACGACGAGAAGGCCAAGACCCGCCAGCTCTATGCGGAAGGCAAGATCGGCCGGGCCGAGCTGCTGGAGGCTGAGAGCAAGTCCTACCACTCGCCGGGCACCTGCACCTTCTATGGCACCGCCAATTCCAACCAGATGCTGATGGAGATCATGGGCCTGCACCTGCCGGGCGCCAGCTTCGTGCATCCGGGCACGCCGCTGCGCGATGCGCTGACCCGCGAGGCGGCAAAGCGCGCGCTGGCGCTCACCGCGCTCGGCAATGCCTATACGCCGGTCGGCGAGATGATCGACGAGCGCGCCATCGTCAACGGCGTCGTCGGCCTGCACGCCACCGGCGGCTCCACCAACCACACCCTGCATCTGGTCGCCATCGCCGCCACCGCCGGCATCCGCCTGACCTGGGACGACATTTCGGACCTCTCCGACGCCGTTCCGCTGATCGCCCGGATCTATCCGAACGGAATGGCGGACGTGAACCACTTCCAGGCGGCCGGCGGCATGGGCTACCTGATCGGCGAGCTGCTGGAGGCCGGCCTGCTGCACCGCGACGTGCGCACGGTCGCCGGCACCGGCCTCGACGCCTATACGGTCGAGGCGCGGCTGACCGAGGAAGGCGGCGTCGCCTGGGTGCCCGCAACCCGCGACAGCGGCGATCCCAAGGTCCTGTCGACGGCGAGCGAGCCGTTCCAGAAGAACGGCGGCCTCACGGTGCTTGAGGGCAATCTCGGCCGCGCGGTGATCAAGGTCTCCGCCGTCGCGCCGGAACGGCGCGTGGTCGAGGCCCCGGCCCGCGTCTTCGCCTCGCAGGAGGCCCTGCAGGCCGCCTTCAAGGCGGGAGAGCTCACCTCCGACTTCATCGCCGTGCTGCCTTTCCAGGGCCCGCGCGCCTGCGGCATGCCGGAACTGCACAAGCTGACGCCGGCGCTCGGCGTGCTGCAGGACCGCGGCATCAAGGTCGCGCTGGTCACCGACGGGCGCATGTCGGGCGCCTCCGGCAAGGTGCCGGCGGCGATCCACGTCACGCCGGAAGCCGTCGACGGCGGCCCCATCTCCCGCATTCGCGACGGCGACCTCTTGCGCGTCGACGCATCCGCCGGCCGGCTCGAAGTGCTGGTCGATGCGGCGGAGTTCGCCGCGCGCACGCCCGCGACCGCCGACCTTTCGGCCCACCAGCACGGCGTCGGCCGCGACCTCTTCGCCGCCTTCCGCGCCTTTGCCGGCCCGGCCGACCAGGGCGCCCACGTATTCGGCAATCACGGGTTTGCCGCCTGACGCATGCCATTCACGGAGAACGACTTCATGGCCACAAGCCAGAACACCGAACGCCTCGACCAGATCATGCAGGCGGCCCCGGTCATTCCGGTGCTGATCGTGGACGACCCCGCAAGGGCCGTGCCGATGGCGCGCGCACTGGTGCGCGGCGGGTTGCCGGCCATCGAGATCACCCTGCGCACCCCGAAGGCGCTCGAGGCGATCCGCGCCGTAGCACACGAGGTGGAAGGCGCCTTCGTCGGCGCCGGCACCGTTCTCGATGCCGCGCAGTACCAGGCGGCCGTCGAGGCGGGGGCCACCTTCGTCGTGTCGCCCGGCGCCACCGACAAGCTGCTGGCGGCCGCATCGGGCCACGACGTGCCGCTGCTGCCGGGCAGTTCCACCGCCTCGGAAGTGATGAAGTTGCTGGAGGCCGGCTACTCGCGCCTGAAGCTGTTCCCGGCCGAGGCGGTCGGCGGCGCGGCGCTGCTGAAGTCCCTCGCCTCGCCGCTGCCGGCCGCGCGCTTCTGCCCGACCGGCGGCATCACCGAGAAGACCGCGCCGACCTATCTCGCGCTCCCCAATGTCGTGTGCGTCGGCGGCTCCTGGATCGCCGGGCCGGACGCGATTGCCGCCGAGGACTGGGACGGCATCGAGGCGCGGGCACGCCAGGCGGCAAGCCTGTCGGCCTGAGACGATGACGGGCGGGCAAAAGGGGCAGGCCGTGGCGGAAAATAAACTTGCCGCGCGCCCGCTGCCCGTCTTGAAGCGGATTTTGCCCGTTCCCATCTGCTTCGGGCTGCGGACCCGTTCGTCCGCACCCCATGAGGCATCCATCCATGTCACAGTTGCAGGATACCGCCACCCCGGCGGTTTCAGCCCGCCGGACGAAAGTCCGTCCGGGCCTGACCTTCTTCATTGTCGTCGTCTCCGCAACGTTTCTCTTCGCCGCCGAGATCTGGGCAATGACCCTCGGCTTCCTCTGGGCGTTCATCGGCATCATGTCGCTGGGGCCGGTCGGCACGACCCTGCTGTCCGCCGTCCTCCTGCCCGCTGCCGCCTTTGCCACGTGGCGCCTCGCCGTTCTCGCCGTTCGCGGCGAGCTGAACCTGCTCCCGGCCCCTTCCGATCCATCGCAGCGCGCCCCCGCCATCCGGGCCGACTGACCTCTTCGTCGCCCGGACCGCGTGCCGTCTCGCCTCCACCGGAGGCGGGCGCTGCCGGATGCCCTGTCCCGGCCGTCGCGACCGGGGCTCCTCCAAGGCCTCGCCGGGCGGTTTCGTCCTGCAAGTGCCCGGATCGGTATGATCATGCTCATCGACATCGCCCTTGTGGGCCTCGGTCTCGTCCTCCTGTTCTTCGGCGGCGACCTTCTCGTGCGCGGCGCCGTGGCGCTGGCGGCCCGCCTCAGCGTTCCCCCGCTGCTGATCGGCCTCACCATCGTCGGCTTCGGCACCTCCATGCCGGAACTGCTGGTCTCGCTGAACGCCGCCTTCGCCGGCCTGCCGGACATCGCCGTCGGCAATGTCGTCGGCTCGAACACGGCCAACATCCTGCTCATCCTCGGCCTCGCCCTGCTGGTCGCACCGCTGCCCACGCGCCTGCCCGGCCTTGGCCGCGACCTGGTCGTGATGCTGGCCAGCGCCGGCCTTCTGGCGCTTGTCGCCATGGGCGGGCGGGTCGCCGGCTGGCAGGGCATGCTCTTCCTGGCGCTGCTCGCCGCCTATCTCGTCTACGGCGCCATGCGCGGGCGGGCGCAAGGGGCGGATCTGCCCGACGCCGGAGCGTCGATGGCGCCGTGGCAGATGCTCGGCTTCCTGGCCGCCGGTCTTGCCGCCCTCGTCTTCGGAGCGGATTTCCTCGTCGACGGGGCAACGAGCCTTGCCCGCGGCATCGGCATCTCGGATGCGGTCATCGGGCTCACCATCGTTGCCGTCGGCACCAGCCTGCCGGAACTCGCCACCTCGGTCGTCGCCGCCTTCAAGCGCCAGCCGGAAATCGCCGTCGGCAATGTCGTCGGGTCGAACATTTTCAACATTCTCGGTATTCTGGGCGTGACCGCCGCCATCTCACCGGTTCCGGTGGCACCGCAGATGGTGTCCTTCGACATCCCGGTGATGGTTGCGGTCAGCGTCGCCATCGCGGCGCTGCTGACAGTCACCCGCCATGTGCCGCGGCTGGCCGGGCTGGCCCTTCTTGCCGTCTACGGCTGGTACTGCACCGTGCTGTTCGTCTGACGCGCGGACCGGTCCTGGCGGCATCGCCGACACCACGAGGAGGAGTACAGCCATGACCGGCCCCGCGTTTCCGCAAGACCTGAGGCAGAAGGCCGAGGCGTTCCGCAGCATCGGCCTCCGCCGCCTCTTCGCCGACGATCCCGGCCGCTTCGACGCCCTCTCCTTCCGCTTCGAGGACTTGCTGCTGGACCTGTCGAAGATGCACTGGGACCGCGCCACCGTCGCGGCCCTTGCCGCCTTCGCCCGCGAGCGCGGCATGGAAGAGCGCCGCGCGGCGATGTTCGCCGGCGAGGCGATCAACGAGACCGAGGCCCGCGCGGTCCTGCATGTCGCCCTGCGCAGCCGGGGCGAGGCCCCCGCCCTCGTCGACGGGCGCGACGTGATGCCGAGCGTGCGCCAGACGCTGGCGCAGATGGAGGCCTTCGCCCGCGGCATCCGCGACGGCTCGATTCTCTCGGCCGCCGGGCGCCCCTTCACCGACGTCGTGAACATCGGCATTGGCGGATCGGACCTCGGCCCGGCCATGGTCACCGCCGCCCTCGCCCCCTTCGCCGACGGCCCGCGCCTGCATTACGTCTCCAATGTCGACGGCGCCCATATCGCCGACACGCTGAAAGGCCTCGACCCCCGCTCGACGCTGGTCATCGTCGCCTCCAAGACCTTCACCACCATCGAGACGATGACCAATGCCCGCACCGCGCGGCAGTGGATCGTCAGGGCGCTGGGGGAAGAAGCCGTCGGCGCGCATTTTGCCGCCGTCTCCACCGCGCTGGAGAAGGTCGGCGCCTTCGGCATCGATCCGGCGCGCGTCTTCGGCTTCTGGGACTGGGTCGGCGGGCGTTATTCGGTCTGGTCGGCCATCGGCCTGCCGGTGATGATCGCGATCGGCCCGGACGACTTCGCCCATTTCCTGGAAGGCGCCCATGCGCTGGACCGGCACTTCCTGGAGGCCGAGGCCACGGCAAACCTGCCGGTGCTGCTGGGGCTGGCCGGCATCTGGCATCGCAATTTCTGCGGCTTTCCCGCCCGCGCCATCCTTCCCTACGACCAGCGCCTGGCGCGGCTGCCCGCCTATCTGCAGCAGCTCGACATGGAATCGAACGGCAAGCGCGTGACGCTGTCCGGCGATCCGGTCGACTGCGCCACCGGGCCGCTGGTCTGGGGCGAGCCGGGCACCAACGGCCAGCACGCCTTCTACCAGCTGCTGCACCAGGGCACGGACGTGATCCCGTGCGAGTTCATCGTCGCCGCGCGAGGACACGAGCCGGACCTTGCCCATCATCACGCCCTGCTGGTCGCCAACTGCCTCGCCCAGTCGGAAGCCCTGATGAACGGCCGCACGCGCGAGGAAGCCGAGGCCCTGCTTGCGAGCGAAGGCAAGTCGGCGGCGGAAATCGCGCGTCTCGCCCCGCACAAGGTGTTTCCCGGCAACCGGCCGTCGCTGACCATCGTCCACGACCAGTTGACGCCGCGCTCCCTCGGCCGCCTCATCGCCCTTTACGAACACCGCGTCTTCGTGGAAGGCGCGATCTGGAACATCAATTCCTTCGACCAGTGGGGCGTGGAGCTCGGCAAAGTCCTGGCCAACGAGCTGCTGCCGATGCTGGACGGGCGCGAGGCGGCGACGGGACGCGACGGATCCACCCTCGGCCTCCTCGCCCGCCTGCGAAGCCGTTGATATCGGATCGTTAACCGGCATGCGACAAGAACGCCTCTCCAATGATCTGCGTCACAGCTTCGCCTCAGCGTCCTGCTAGACTGACTGCGGTTTTGGTGCTCAGATAGGCGACAACGCAGGGACAACTTCCCTTCGCCCTGTCGCGGCGCCTTCCGGGAGGCGACATTCGCCGGAACCATGTGACACGTGAGGAGTTATAGGATGGTCAGGATTGTTCTTGTGGGCGCAGCTGCGCTTCTGCTGGCGGCGTGCCAGTCCGACAGTCAGCGCGATCGTGCGCTGGTCGGCGGCGGCCTCGGCGCCGCAACGGGTGCAGTGATCGGTGCGGCGGCGACGGGTGATGTCGGCGGCGCGCTGGTTGGCGGCGTCATCGGCGGTGTTGGCGGTGCCATGGTCGGTTCGGCCACGACACCGAAGAACTGCATCGCACGCGACCGCTACGGCCGCCGTTATCGGGTTGCCTGCCCGTAAGGGCCGACAATCGCCTGCCCGAGAGGGACATGCCTGACCGCCGCAACGGACGCTCCGGCCAACCGTTGCGGTGGTACATGCGTTTCGACGAAGCGCAGTCCGGCCAACCAATCGGAGGCGAATTTCATGTCTAAACTCGTGATCGTTGCGGCCACAGCCCTGCTTCTTGCCGCCTGTCAGTCCGACAGCCAGTCCGACCGCGCCCTCGTCGGCGGCGGTCTCGGGGCTGCCACCGGTGCAGCCATCGGCGCTGCCACGACCGGCGATGTCGGCGGTGCGCTCGTCGGCGGCGCCATCGGTGCAGCCGGCGGTGCGGTGGTCGGTGCGGCCACCACTCCGAAGAACTGTGTCGATTACGATCGCTACGGCCGCGCCTATCGCGTCGCCTGCCGGTAAGCGAAACCATCCTTCGTGAGGCAAAACAGCCGGCCAGGAACTCCTGGCCGGCTGTTTCTCGTTTCAGTGCCGATTGCGCCGATCAGGCGGCGGCGGCCGTCGCCTTGCCCAGCGCCTTGGCCGGAGCGACATAGTCGTAGCCGAGCGCGGTCGCGACCGCCTCGCACGTCACCTGCCCGGCATGGACGTTCAAGCCGTTCATCAGGTGCGGATTGTCCGCCAGCGCCTTGGCGTAACCGTTGTTGGCCAGCGCCAGGGTGAAGGGCAGCGTCGCGTTGTTCAGCGCATAGGTCGAGGTGCGCGGCACCGCCCCCGGCATGTTGGCGACGCAGTAATGCACCACGCCGTCGACCACATAGGTCGGCTCGGCATGGGTCGTGGCATGCGAGGTCTCGAAACAGCCGCCCTGGTCGATGGCGACATCCACCAGCACCGAGCCGGCCTTCATCCGGCGCACATGGTCGGCCGTGACCAGCTTCGGCGCCGCAGCCCCCGGGACCAGCACGGCACCGATCACCAGGTCGGCTTCCAGCACATACTGCTCCACCGCCGAGCGGGTGGAATAGACCGTGCGCAGGGCAGCGCCGAAACGGGCGGAGAGGCTGCCGAGCACATCGATGGAGCGGTCGAGCACCGTGACGTCGGCACCAAGGCCCAGCGCCATGGTGATCGCATGGGCACCGACGACGCCGCCGCCGATCACCACCACCTTGGCCGGGGCAACGCCGGGCACGCCGCCGAGCAGCACGCCAGCGCCGCCATGGGCTCGCTCCAGCGCGGTCGCACCGGCCTGCACCGACAGGCGGCCGGCGACCTGCGACATCGGCGAGAGCAGCGGCAGGCCGCCGCGCGCATCCGTGACGGTCTCGTAGGCGATGCAGGTTGCGCCCGACTTGACGAGGTCGGCCGTCTGCGGGGCATCCGGCGCCAGATGCAGATAGGTGAAGAGCAGGTGGTCGGGCCGCAGCATGGCGCGCTCGGACGCCTGCGGCTCCTTGACCTTGACGATCATCTCAGACGCCTCGAAGACCTGCGCCGGGGTCGCGGCAATCGACGCGCCGGCGGCCTCGTAGACGGCATCGTCCGCACCGATGCCCTGGCCTGCGCCGGTCTCGACCAGCACCTCATGGCCGTTGGCCACCAGTTCCCGGACGCTGTCCGGGGTCAGGCCGACGCGATACTCGTGGTTCTTGATTTCCTTGGGGACACCGACGCGCATTTCGAACCTCCTCCGTACTCGGCCGCCATGCGGCCGGCATGATCGGAAACGTTACGGCAAATGCCGTCGAATTTGCTTGCTTTGTCGCCCTTCTCTTCACAATCTGCGCAATATCCAGGCGCAAAATCGGCAAGTGATGAAACAATCTTCGAAGGAAACCGCAAGACTGGACCGGATCGACCGGCACATCCTCTCCCTGTTGCAGGTGGACGGACGTATCGCCAATGCCGATCTTGCCGAGGCCGTCGGCCTGTCGGCCTCGGCCTGCCTGCGCCGGGTGCGCATGCTGGAGGAGAGCGGCGTCATCGATCGCTATGTCGCCCTGCTGGACCAGGCCCGCATCGGCCGGCGCATGAACATCTTCGTCGAGATCTCGCTGACCTCGCAGTCGAACGACGTGCTGACCCGTTTCGAACAGGCCGTCGCCCGCTCTCCGGAGATCATGGAGTGCCATCTGATGGCGGGCGATGCCGACTACCTGCTGCGGATCACCGCCGCCGATCCCATCGACTTCGAACGCATCCACCGCGACCATCTCGCCCGCCTGCCGGGCGTCTCGCGCATGCGCTCGTCCTTCGCGATCCGCACCATTTCCCGCAGCACGGCCTTTCCGCTGCCGGACGACGACGACCGCTAGGTCGTGAACTCATAATTCTGGCGAGAAACGGTATGCCCGAACCCGTTCGGATACAAGGAGCAGGCCGCAGGAAACCATCAGGTTTTCAAGGGCTTGCGACGCTGTTGCCGGCGGGTTCCGGCATACCCGAAGGGCGCCGTTCGAGCTTCGATCTGCGGCGTCGGATCGCTCGGCCGGGGGACCTGCCCCGGCCATCGCGCTCCTCCTAGCATATCATTGCCCGAACGGACGCCGTTTCCGGCACAATTATGAGTCCACGACCTAGGGCCCTCTCGCTGCTGCCCAAAAGGTCGGCATCCGTCTTTATGGCACCCTGTCTAATTTACTGATAGACTGTTGCGGCGTTCCCGAAATTTCGCGAGCTATCGCCTTGGCAGCCCAGCTATGAGAGCAGCAGCAGTTTCTGCAGGCAGATCCGGCTTGACGCTGATGATCGTCGACGATGATCCGGACGACCTATGGATGTTCGGCCATCTGTTTCATCGCGCCTGCCCGGAGCCTGGAGAGCTGTCGCTGGTCACCGCCGCCGACGGCACGGCGGCCCTTGCCCGGATCGAGCGGGCGCTCTCGGCCGGCGAGCCGCTGCCCGATGCCATCCTCCTCGACATGAACATGCCCGGCCTCAGCGGCCTCGATGTCCTGGCCGCCCTTCGCGCGCGCGCCGGCCTCGATGCAACGCCGATCATCATCCTGTCCACGGCAGAAGACGCGGCCATGGCCGAACGCGCCCTTGCCGCCGGCGCGGACGCGGTCTTCACCAAGCCGGACTCCATGGACAGCATCGCGCGCCTGGCGGCCGGCATCTTTCGCACCGCGCTCGCGCGCCGCACGCCCCGGCCCTGCTGCACCAAGGCACGGGCCTGAGCGGTCCTGCCTCCCCACACGCTCCTCCCGGACTGCCGCAAGGTGCTTGATCGCGCGCGCCTGCCGTCCGAAAACAAAGACCCGTTTTCCAGTCTCAGGAGCACCGTCATGGCCCATGCGATTTCCCGCCTCAGCGACACGCGCTGCGAGCTTGCCGAGGGTCCGACCTGGGACGAGCGGCTGGGCCGCCTCTACTGGTGCGACATCCTCGGCAAGCGTATCCACGCGCTCGACTGGCAGACCCGACAAGAGCAGCACTGGGACCTGCCGGACGTCGTCGGCTCGATCGGACTGACGCAGGACGGCGACCGGCTCGTCGTCGCGCTGCGCGACCGGGTCGTGCTCTTCACCCTGTCGGGCGGCGCCATCGAGACCCTGGCCGAGATCGAGGCGGACGATCCCCGCACCCGCCTCAACGACGGCAAGGTCGGCCCGGACGGCGCCTTCTATGTCGGCACCATGGACGACCGCCCCGACCGCCAGCCCATCGGCGCGCTGTACCGGGTCGCCCGCGACGGCACCACGACGCGCCTCGTCGAGGGCGTGACCGTCTCCAACGGCCTTGCCTGGTCGCCCGACGGGACGGTGCTCTATCATGCAGACAGCCGGCCGGGGCATATCGAGGCCTGGGACTTCGACGCAGCGCGCGGCGCGATCTCCGGTCGCCGGCTGTTCGCGCAGCTGACCAACGAGACCGGACGCCCCGATGGCGGCACGGTGGATGCCAAGGGGCGCTACTGGTCGGCAGGCGTTTCGGCGGGCGTGCTGAACTGCTTTGCGCCCGAAGGCACGCTCCTCGAAGCGATCTCGATGCCGGTGCCGCGCCCGACCATGCCCTGCTTCTGCGGCCCCGCGCTGGACGAGCTGGTGGTGACGAGCCTGCGCCCCCACACCGCCCCGGATCTGCTGGCAGAGTTCCCGGACTCCGGCTGCCTGTTCACCCTGAAGCCGGGCGCCACCGGTCTGCCGGGCTGGCGCTTCAGCCTTTAGCCGCATCCTCGCGCGCTGTATCCGCGATGTCGCGCGGCAGCACGGGCAGCGCTTCGTCCGGCGCGTTGCGTCCCCAGGTCGGGCGCAGCGCGTGGTCGACGGCGATCCGCTCGTCGAAGACGAAGCAGTCGCCGCGCCACAGGCTTTCCTCCTGCGGCACCTTTTCCAGGTAGTTCAGGATGCCGCCGTCGAGGTGATAGACCTCCTCGAAACCTTCCGAAAGCAGCAGTGCCGTCGCCTTTTCGCAGCGGATGCCGCCGGTGCAGAACATCGCCACCTTGCGCGGAGCGGAGGCCTCCTCCCGCTGCTGGCGCAGCCACCGGGGGAAGGCGCGGAACGAGCGGGTGTCGGGCGAGCTCGCCCCCTCGAACGTGCCGAAAGCGACCTCGTAGTCGTTGCGCGTGTCGACGACGAGCACATCCGGGTCGCTGATGAGCTCGTTCCAGTCCTGCGGCGCCACATAGGCGCCGACCTGCCGAGTCGGGTCGATGCCCGCAACGCCGAGGCTGACGATCTCGCGCTTCAGCCGCACCTTGAGCCGGGCGAAGGGAATGCGCTCGGCCCAGGAGGCCTTTTCCCGGAGGCCGGCAAGACGCGGATCCGACCGGAGCCAGGCCAGCACCTCGGCAATGCCCGCCTCGGTTCCCGCAATCGTGCCGTTGACGCCCTCGCTCGCCAGCAGGATCGACCCGCGCACCCCGGCCGCCCCGGCCGTCTCCAGCAGCGGCTCGCGCAGGGCTTCGAAGTCCGGCAGGGGCGCGAAGTGATAGAAGGCGGAAATGCGGGTGTCGGTCATGGCTGCGTTAGGGCTCGTCGGCTAAGGTCTCGGCCTGCCGAGCCTTCTACACTTGCCCCTTCCTCGCTGGCAACATCCGGGCTTCGCCCTACCAGGGCAGCCTTTCGCCGTCATGCGAGAGGAACGCGCCGCTGTCCTCGCGTCCCGTGCCGTCGATCACCGAGAGCAACCGGCCTGCGGCCTCGTCCGGCGTGCGAACGGTGAGGCCGGCGCGCGCGAACGGCCGCGACAGTCCCGTATCCACGGTGCCGGGATGCAGCGCCAGCAGCACCAGATCCGGCTGGCGCCGGGCCAGCTCGATCGACGCCGTGCGCACGATCTGGTTCAGCGCGGCCTTGGATGCCCGGTAGCTGATCCAGCCGCCGAGCCGGTTGTCGCCGATGCTGCCGACCTTGGCCGACAGGGTCGCAAGCACGCTCTTGCCCTCGCGCGGGAACAGCGGAGCGAAATGCTTGATCATCAGCGCCGGTCCGATGGCGTTAACGCGGAACGAACGCTCCATCGCGGCCGGGTCGATCTGGCGCAGCGCCTTTTCCGGCTGCATCTGCGCATCGCTCAACAGGCCCGTCGCATCGATGAACAGCCGCAGCGCGCCCATCGCGCCGATCCGCCGTGCTGCAGCGGCGATGCTCTCCTCGTCCTCGATGTCGAAGCCGGGCGTCAGGCTGCGCGCGAGCCGCTCCACCCGCTCGAAGCGGCCGCTCGCCTCGATCTGCCGCGCAAGGGCCGAGCCGATGCCTCCGGTCGCGCCGGCAACCACGGCAATGCCGCCTTGGGGGAAACTGGTGAGATCAATGGTCATGCCGGGTCATACGCTCCGGCGGCCTTTGCGGTTTTGTCGAAACCCGAGCAGTTAACGAAACGTTAGCCTGCGATGCAGCGCCGGTCACTGGCAGGTTGGCAAGCGGCGCCCGGCCATGCAACAGTCTCGCCGTCGCCGGCTGGACCGGCGCAACGCGAAGTCCGGCAAGACGAAACGACGCCACCGTCCAGCAGGGAAACCTTACGATGCCTCTACGTTTCTTCGTCCTCGACGTCTTCACCAACCAGGCGCTCGCCGGCAATCCGCTGGCCGTCGTACTGGACGCCGAAGGGCTGTCGGACGCTCGCATGCAGGCGATTGCGCGCGAATTCAACCTGTCGGAAACCGTCTTCGTCCTGCCGCCGGAAAATCCCGCCCATTCGGCGCGCCTGCGCATCTTCACGCCGGCGCGCGAACTGCCCTTCGCCGGACATCCCACCGTCGGCACCGCCATCCTGCTGGCCAAGGAACGCTTCGGCGACATGGAATCCGATGCAGACCGCAATGCCATGGTCGTGCTGGAGGAGGCGATCGGCAACGTGCGCTGCGGCGTCGTGCTGAAAAACGGGGCCGCCGGCTTTGCCGAATTCGACATTCCCCGCCTGCCCCGCCCCTGCGATCCCCTGGGCGACCGGGAGATCATCGCGGCGGCCGTCGGCCTGGAGCCGAACGAGATCGGCTTCGAGAACCACCGCCCCTGCGCCTTCGAGGCGGGCGTGCCCTTCGCCTTCGTGCCGGTCGCCAGCCTCGATGCCCTGTCGCGCGTGTCGCCGGTCCATCGCCATTGGGAGGACGCCTTCGGCCGCGGCGGGGAGATGGGCGCCTATCTCTACTGCCGCCAGACGAATTCGCAGGACAGCACCTTTGCCGCCCGCATGTTCGCCCCCCACATGGGCATCGGCGAAGACCCTGCGACTGGCTCGGCCGCAGCCGCCTTTTCCGGCATCGTCCGCCATTTCGACAAGCTGACGGACGGAACCCACTATCTGCGCATCGAGCAGGGCTTCGACATGGGCCGCCCCTCGATGATCGATCTGGAAGTCGATATCGCCGCTGGCGCCCTCAAGGCGGTGCGCATCGGCGGTCAGGCCGTCATCGTCTCCAAGGGCGAACTCTACCTGTAACGGCCCGCCTGGTGCCGCCCGCTCAGTGCAGCCGCTCGCGGTCCCGTTCCCGCTCCCGGTCGAGGATGCGCGGGCTGTCGAGCGACGAGATCGGCGTGTCCAGATCGCGCGGAATGTCGCCGCTCAGCTGCAGCGCAAGGTAACGCCCGCAGCAGACCCGCAGGAACGAGGCGAAATTGCCGAGGTCGTGCCCGGCCTCGATGGATTCGTGATGCAGCCGGGTGATCAGTTGCACCAGGTTCATGCCATCGCGGGTGGCGATCTCCTCCAGAACCGTCCAGAAGAAAGTCTCCAGCCGGACGCTGGTGACCATCCTGTCGATCCTCAAGGACTTCGTGGTGCTTTCCCACAAGGTCGGGTCGGCTTCGATGAACAGCTTGCACATGTGCATCCTCCCTGCGGCATGCGGTCGGGAGCTTGCGGCCGCTTGTGCACGGCCGCAAGTCCTCGGCTCGATGATTTCGCAGGCGCCTCAGGCGGCGAGCACGGTCATGAACTGCGACAGCCATGCCGGATGCGCCGGCCAGGCCGGTGCCGTCACCAGCTTGCCGTCGGTCACCGCGCCGTCGATGGCGATGTCCGCATAGGTGCCGCCGGCCAGTTCCACCTCCGGGCGGCAGGCCGGATAGGCAGAGACGGTCCGCCCCTCGATCACCCGCGCAGCCGCCAGCAGCTGCGCCCCGTGGCAGATCGCGGCGACCGGCTTGCCCGCCTCGAAGAAATGCTTCACCGCGGCGATCACCTCCGCATCCAGCCGCAGATATTCCGGCGCCCGGCCGCCGGGGATCACCAGCGCGTCGTAGTCGGCCGGATCGATGTCGGCGAACGTCGCATTGAGAGCGAAGTTGTGCCCGCGCTTCTCGCTGTAGGTCTGGTCGCCCTCGAAATCGTGGATCGAGGTCGCGACCGTCTGTCCCGCCTTCTTGCCCGGGCACACCGCATGCACCTGGTGCCCGACGGCAAGCAGCGTCTGGAACGGCACCATCGTCTCGTAGTCTTCGGTGAAATCGCCGGTGATCATCAGGATCTTCTTCGCGGCCATGCTGCAGTCCTCCCTTGCACTACGACACCGGCAACGGATATTCCGCAGGGGCGAAGCGCCGTCCCGGTGGGCCTTTCAGGCCGCGCGAACCCTAGCAAGCCCGCACGGGCAGCGGGTATTAGGTCGCTACTACAGGTGCTGGGAAGGCGAGCGCGCCGCGGCCCGGGCAGGAGACGGCCGGCGATCAGCGCAAGGGCGGCCCGTAGAGCCACTGCACGCCGGAAATGTCCGCCGCCTGAAGGCCCTGGAAGACCTCGCTATACTTGAAATGCATGATCGACAGGCCCTTCAGGTGATGGTCCAGGCCGATCGCGTGGCCGATCTCATGCGCGAAGGTGTAGCGCAGGTCATAGGCCGCAAGATTGCCGTCGAAGCCGATCTTCCAGTCGTGCCTAGGGTTGAGGCAGATGGCCGAGCGGGTGATCGGCGCAACCCGAGCGGCAACCGGCACCGTCCTTGCGCCCTCTCCCGTTCCCGCAATCGGCAGGCTCAGACCCCGCCCGTCGGAGCCGCCGGCCTCCATCACGCCGGCCGCATCCTCGCGCGCGAAATCCACATTGGTGAAGGCGAAGCCGCGCGGCATCGCCTGGGCGCCGAGCAGGATGTTCGCGGCGTCTGCGTCCGCAATCTCCTCGAACACGAGCCCGCTCACCTCGCTCCACATGCGAAAGGCCGCCGCAGCTTCTGCGCGGATCGCCTCCGCCGTCGCGCCGGTGGCCTCCACCAGGCGATCGAGGCTCTGCATCTGGCGGCAGTTGCGCGCATCGGGACGGCTGACCGGCCCGTCGGCAAAGGCATAGGTCACCCGCGCCGGAGTTCCCACCCGCGGCTCGCCCCACTTGAGGATCGATCCTTCGAGCCTGAGCGGTGTGAACAGGCGCGCCAGCGGCAGCCGTGTCTTGGTACGAGGGGCGGCTTGCTGAAGCGTCCTGGCGCCCAGTGCCGGGGCCTGCGGGCCGGCCGCCAGCGCTGCCGGTGCCGGCAGCGCCACGACGGCTGCAAGCAGCAAGGCGAGAACGGAGGAGGAGATCGTCGCGTAGGTCAAAGCGAGCCGGACCCGTGAACCGGAGTTTCACCGAAGATCATGCAGCGGGTCCTCGCTCTCGCTGGCCGGCTTCGCGCCGGGCCTCATCCAGTGCGGGATGTCGGGACCGTCAATCTGCAGGCCGGGACCCTAGCGCAAACTTGCCCTGCGCCGAATCCGTGTTTCCCCGAAGCACCCCGGAACACCCTGGTCAGTATTGACAGCCTGCGCCCGTTTCCCCTGCGTCGGCAAGGCCCGGACGCCCCCTGCGGCGGATCGTCGTCCCTCCGTGTCTTTTCTGCAACGCCTCTCGTTTCCGTCGGGTCTCATGCCGGTCTGTCGTGCAGATGTCCCCAGCACGGCCGTTCGAAGGCCGCCATTTTCCCTTGACGCGAAGGGGCATCCGCGCGAGTGTGCCCGCCGAACCGTACCGTACGGTACTGAAATCTCCTCAGGCGTTTTTTCCAGCTCCTGCCGGGCCCGCCTGCCACCCGAACCTGCATCGCCCCTATGCCCCCCGTCCCCGACAGCGATTTCACGCCGCGCCAGAACGAGGTCCTCGCCTCGGCCCTGCGCCTTGTCGTCGACGGCGGCGAGAAGGCGCTGACCACATCGGCGGTGGCGCGCGCGGCGAACTGCTCCAAGGAAAGCCTCTATCGCTGGTTCGGCGACCGCGACGGCCTGCTCGCCGCCATCGTCGCGCACCAGGCGGCCAAGGTCCGGGTGCCGAGCGAGAGCGCCGGCGCGCTCGACCTTGCCGAGTTCCGCGGCCGCCTCGCCACCTTTGCCGAGGACCTGCTGACCGTGCTCGCCGGGGACACCTCGCTGGCGCTCAACCGGATCGCCATCGCCCATGCCAGCCGGCACGGCGCGCCGCTCGGCCGCCTGCTGCTGGAGCGCGGCCGCGAGCGCATCGCCACCCGCGCCCGCACCCTGCTGGAGGCCGGACGCGACCAGGGTCACATCGACTTCCAGGACGCGACGGAGGCCTACCGCACCCTTTACGGCCTGATCATCCGCGATGCCCACGGCCGCTGGCTGCTCGGCCAGCCTCCGCTCGAGGAGGATGCCGACTTCGCCGGTCAGGCGCGCCGCGCCGTCGACCAGTTCATTGCCCTTCATCCGCCCCTGCCGCGCAACAGCGTGCGGCCGGGACGGAGCTGACCCCGGCCGGGAACGGTTCCCGGCCCAATGCAAACGCCAAACGGGAGACACCAGATGCGCGTTTATTATGATCGCGATGCCGACCTCAACCTCATCAAGTCCAAGAAGGTCGCCGTCATCGGCTATGGCAGCCAGGGCCGCGCCCATGCGCTGAACCTCAAGGACAGCGGCGTCAAGGACATCGTCGTGGCGCTGCGCCCCGGCTCCACCACCGCCAAGAAGGTCGAGGCCGACGGCCTCAAGGTCATGAGCGTCGCCGAGGCGGCCGGCTGGGCCGACCTGATGATGATGGCCACCCCGGACGAGCTCCAGGCCGACATCTACCGCGACCACATCGCCGACAACATCCGCGATGGCGCCGCCATCGCCTTCGCCCACGGCCTGAACGTCCATTTCGGCCTGATCGAGGCCAAGTCGACCGTCGACGTCCTGATGGTCGCGCCGAAGGGCCCGGGCCACACCGTCCGCGGCGAATACGAGAAGGGCGGCGGCGTGCCGTGCCTCGTCGCCGTTCACCAGGACGCCTCGGGCAATGCCCTCGACCTCGGCCTGGCCTATGCCTGCGGCGTCGGCGGCGGCCGTTCGGGCATCATCGAGACCACCTTCAAGGAAGAGTGCGAGACCGACCTGTTCGGCGAGCAGGCAGTCCTGTGCGGCGGTCTGGTCGAGCTGATCCGCGCCGGTTTCGAGACGCTGGTCGAGGCCGGCTACGCGCCGGAGATGGCCTATTTCGAGTGCCTCCACGAGGTGAAGCTCATCGTCGACCTCATCTACGAGGGCGGCATCGCCAACATGAACTACTCCATCTCGAACACCGCCGAGTGGGGTGAGTACATGTCCGGTCCGCGCGTCGTGACCTCGGAGACCAAGGCCGAGATGAAGCGCATCCTGACCGACATTCAGACCGGCAAGTTCACCTCGGAGTGGATGCAGGAATGCAAGGGCGGCCAGGCCCGCTTCAAGGCGACCCGCCGCCTCAACGATTCCCACCAGATCGAGGAAGTCGGCGAGAAGCTGCGCGGCATGATGCCGTGGATCAAGAAGGGCGCCCTGGTCGACAAGGAGCGCAACTGATCCGCACGCGCGTTCCCGCGCGTTCTGAGAAAAACGGAAACGGCCCGCACCCGCGGGCCGTTTTCTTTTGCGGCCGGCGGCGCTACTACAGGCGCCGATAACACCCGCCAGGAGCCGGACATGACCGCATCCGCAAGACCCGAGATCGTGCTGATCGCCGCCGTCGGCGAGAACGACGTCATCGGTGCGGACGGCGACATGCCCTGGAAGCTCTCCACCGACCTGAAGCATTTCAAGCGCCTCACCCTCGGCCATCCGGTCGTCATGGGCCGCAAGACCTTCGAGTCCATCGGCCGCCCCCTGCCCGGCCGCCGCAACATCGTCGTCACCCGCGATGCCGGCTGGGCGCATGAGGGCGTGGCCCGCGCCGCCTCGCTCGACGAGGCCTTCGCGCTTGCCGGCGAGACCGGCGGCGATGCAGTGATGGTCATCGGCGGCGGCACGATCTACGCGGCCGCACTGCCGCTGGCGGACCGGCTGGAGATCACCCGGGTGCATGCATCGCCCGTCGGCGATACCCTGTTCCCGAAGATCGATCCGCAGGAGTGGCGGGAAGTCGCGCGCGAAACGCCGCCGCGCGGCGAGAAGGACACGGCCGACGTCACCTTCCTGACCTATCGCCGCTGTGCACAGGCGCCGCGCTGAAACAACTGTTTGTCGCCTCGGGCCTTTCGCCCGCCGGCCCAATTTCCTAGGATCGCTGTCCAAAGCGGGGCGGGGCCGGTGTCCTCGCCGCCGCCCGTCCCATAGCCGGAGGTTTTTCCATGGACGTACGTGCTGCAGTCGCCTTCAAGGCCGGCCAGCCCCTGTCGATCGAGACGGTTCAGATCGAGGGACCGCGCGCCTTCGAGGTGCTGGTCGAGATCAAGGCGACCGGCGTGTGCCACACCGATGCCTTCACCCTGTCGGGCGACGATCCGGAAGGGCTGTTCCCCGCCATTCTCGGCCATGAGGGCGCCGGCGTCGTCGTCGAGGTCGGCAAGGGCGTCACCTCGCTGAAGCCGGGCGACCACGTCATTCCGCTCTACACGCCCGAGTGCCGCGAGTGCGAATACTGCCTCAATCCGAAGACCAACCTGTGCCAGAAGATCCGCTCCACGCAGGGCGCGGGCGTGATGCCGGACGGCTCCTCGCGCTTTTCCATCGGCGGCGAGAAGATCTTCCACTACATGGGCACCTCGACCTTCGCCAACTACACGGTGCTGCCTGAGATCTCGCTCGCCAAGGTCCGTCCCGACGCGCCCTTCGACAAGATCTGCTACATCGGTTGCGGCGTCACCACGGGCATCGGCGCGGTCATCAACACCGCCAAGGTCGAGCCGGGCTCCAATGTCGTGGTCTTCGGCCTCGGCGGCATCGGCCTCAACGTCATCCAGGGCGCCCGCCTCGTCGGCGCCAACATGATCGTCGGCGTCGACATCAATCCCGACAAGAAGGCCATGGCCGAGCGCTACGGCATGACCCATTTCGTCAACCCGCTGGAAGTCGAGGGCGATCTCGTGCCCTATCTCGTCGACCTCACCAAGGGCGGCGCCGACTACTCCTTCGAGTGCATCGGCCGCACCGACACCATGCGCCAGGCGCTGGAATGCGCCCACAAGGGCTGGGGCGAATCCATCATCATCGGCGTCGCCGGCGCCGGCCAGGAGATCTCCACCCGTCCGTTCCAGTTGGTCACCGGCCGCTCCTGGCGCGGTTCGGCCTTCGGCGGCGCGCGCGGGCGGACCGACGTGCCGAAGATCGTCGACTGGTACATGGACGGCAAGATCGAGATCGACAGCATGATCACGCACACCATGCCGCTCGACGAGATCAACACGGCCTTCGACCTGATGCATGACGGCAAGTCGATCCGCTCGGTCGTCACGTTCTGATCAAGGCGGGCCGGGAGGCGCTGCGTCCCGGCCCGCGCCACGCCCCGCATGCGGGGCCGGCCGACCTGCGGCCAGGACACAACAACCGGGGGGACCGATGAGCGAGACCGAGACCATGTGGGCCGAGCCCCGCGACGGCGACACCATCGGCGGGCGCATCCGCCGCGCACGCGAGGCGGCGAACTTCTCCGCCGCGCAGCTCGCCCGGCGCATCGGCGTCAAGACCGCGACCGTCAGCGCCTGGGAAAGCGGCCGCTCCGAGCCCCGCGCCAACCGGCTGACCATGCTGGCCGGCTTTCTCGGCGTCAGCCCCACCTGGCTGCTCTACGGCCTCGGCGATGCTCCGGCCGAGACCCCGCTGGCGAGCGAGATGGCGCTGATCGCCTCGAGCCTCAAGCTGCTGCGCGAGACGCACGAGCGCACCGGCGAGGCGCTCGTCCGGCTGGAGGCGCAGGTCGAGCAGATCGGCCGGCTGATCGGCAAGGACGCGCAGGGCCCCGGCGCGTGAGCGCAGCCATGACCGCCCCCACGCTCGATACCGCCCCCGATCTTCCGGCACATCCCGGCAGGCCTCCCCTTTCCGCGATCTGGGCGGAGATGGACGAGCTGTCGCCGCGCCAGCTGCACGCCGTGCTGCGCCTGCGGGTCGATGTCTTCGTGGTCGAGCAGGCCTGCGCCTATCGGGAGATCGACGGCCGCGATCCCGCCGCCCGTCATCTTCTGGTCACCGCTTCCGGCGAGGGCGGCACCAGCGAAATGGAGCTTGCCGCCTGCCTGCGCCTGCTGCGGCCGGAAGCGCCCGGCGCGCCGCTGCGCATCGGCCGCATCGTCGTTGCGCCAGACTGGCGCGGCACGGGCCTTGGCGACTATCTGATGCGCGCAGCCCTTGTCGAGGCGCAGCGCATCGCGCCAGACTGTCCGCAGGCCCTGTCGGCGCAGGCGCATCTGACCGCCTTCTATTCGGGCCACGGCTTCGTGCCCGTATCCGAGACCTATCTGGAAGACGGGATCCCGCATGTCGACATGCTGCGCGATCCCGCTTGCCAACACACCTGATCCCCTCCCCCATCACGCGAAAGCCGATGCCCATGCCCCTCGACCTCATCTCCTCCGCTCGCGCCTTCGGCGGCGAGCAGCGCGTCTATCGACATGCCTCCGCCGCCACCGGCACGGACATGGAATTCGCCGCCTTCCTGCCGGCCGAGGCCCTGCGCGGCGAGGCCTGCCCCACCCTTTTCTATCTCTCCGGCCTCACCTGCACCTGGGAGAATGCCACCACCAAGGCCGGCTACCAGCGTCTTGCCGCCGAATACGGGCTGATCCTCATCGCCCCTGACACCAGCCCGCGCGGCGAGGGCGTCGCCAATGACGCCGCCTACGATCTCGGCCAGGGCGCCGGCTTCTATGTCGATGCGACTGAGGCTCCCTGGGCGCCCCATTTCGCGATGGAAAGCTACGTCGCGCGCGAGCTCTTCGACCTCGTCGCGGCCGAGTTGCCCGTGTGGGAAGGCACCGTCGGCATCACCGGCCACTCGATGGGCGGCCACGGCGCCTTGACCCTTGCGATGAAGCATCCCGACCGCTTCCGCTCGGTCTCGGCCTTCGCTCCCATCGTCAATCCGCTCGAGTGCCCCTGGGGCGAGAAGGCCTTCACCGCCTATCTCGGCGCCGATCGCACGGCCTGGGCCGCCCACGATGCCTGCCACCTGGTGAAGCAGGCCGGCTGGTCCGGCGACATCCTGATCGACCAGGGCACCGCCGACGGTTTCCTCGACGAGCAGCTCAAGCCCTGGAATTTCGAGCGGGCCTGCCGCGAGGCCGGCGTCGACCTCACCTTGCGCATGCAGGGCGGCTACGACCACTCCTACTATTTCATTTCCACCTTCCTCGCCGACCATGTCGCCTGGCATGCGGCACGCCTGACCGGCTGAGGGCGGATGCGGTGAGCGACTACGACGTCATCGTCATCGGTGCCGGCGCGGCCGGACTTGCAGCCGGCGAACGCCTCGCCGCCAGCGGGCTGAGCTTTGCCGTGCTGGAAGCCAAGGAGCGGGTCGGCGGACGCGCCTGGACGGACCGGCATGTCTTCGGCGGCATCCCCTTCGACCGGGGCTGCCACTGGCTGCACAGCGCCTCGCGCAATCCCTTCCGCGAGGCGGCCGACCGGCTCGGCATGCGCTACATGGTGCGTGCCACCCGGCGCTCCGCCGATCTCTTCCTCGGCACGCAGAAGGCCGACGAGCAGACGGCGCGCGAGGCCTGGAACGCCGTCGAACAGGCCTTCGAGGCGGCCGCTGCTGCGCCCAGTGAGCCCGACCGGCCGGCGATTGCGGGCTGCGACACGTCAGGCCCCTGGTGGCGGCTTGCCCGTCACTGGCTGACGCTGCTCTCCGCGCTGCCGCCGGAGCGGATTTCGGCCGTCGATCTCGCGGCCTATGCGGACACCTACGAGAACTGGCCGGTCTCCGACGGCTACGGCGCGCTGGTCGCCCGCACCTCGGCGCATGTGCCCGTGCATCTCGGCGTCGCGGTGCGTAGCATCGACACGCGCGAGGCGCTCATCCGGGTCGAGACCAGCCGCGGCACCTTGCGGGCGCGCCATGTCATCCTCACCGTTTCCACCAATGTGATCGCCAGCGGCGCGATCCGCTTCCTGCCCGCCCTGCCGGCGGAGATCGCGGACGCGGCCGCCGGATGCCCGACCGGCCTTGCCGAGAAGGTCGCCTTCCTGCTCGATGCCCCGCTGGCTGAGTTCGGCGAGAACGTCTATGTCGACACGCTCGATCCCGACCGGCCGGATCGCCCGCCGGTGAACTTCGTCGCCAACCATCTCGGCTGGCCGCTCGTCGTCGGCCAGCTCTGCGGCGAAACGGCAGAGGCGTTGGAGCGCGAGGGCGAGGCGGCCATGACCGCCTTTGCCCTGGAGGCGCTGAAAGACATGCTCGGCAGCGGTATCGCCCGGCGGGTCCGCGGCGCAACCGCCACCCATTGGGGATCCGACCCGCATGTGCTCGGCGCCTATTCCTGCGCCCTGCCCGGCCATGCGGGCGCGCGCGCAGTGCTGCGCCGCCCGGTCGGCGACCGGCTTTTCATCGCCGGGGAAGCGGTCTCGGAAGCCGCATTTTCCACCGCCCACGGCGCCCGCGAGACCGGTCTTGCGGCAGCCGCGCAGGTGATTGCGGCGCAGCCGTAAACCATCCGAGCGCCAATTCGTCACCGGCGACGGCGGAACGGCTGATTTCCGCCGCGCGCGCATTGACATCGCTTGGGCGCGTCGCCAATTCGAAGGGGTGGTGCAGACACCGGCTTTCGTTGAAAGGCGGGGGCAATCTCCCTATAACCCGACAAGGCCCGCGTGGCGTGTCGACGAACAACCGGAAACGGCACCGTGCCGTTTCCCCAGTGAAGGATGTCTTGATGCCTTGGAGCAACCAGAACGGTGGCGGCGGCTGGAAGGGCGGCGGGGGCGGTGGCCCCTGGGGCGGTTCCGGCGGTGGCGGCCCTTGGGGGGGCGGCCCGCAGCGTGGCGGCGGTGGAGGCGGTAACCCGCCGGACCTGGAAGAACTGCTCAAACGCAGCCAGAACACGCTGAAAACCGTGCTGCCCGGCGGCGGCAATCTCGGCTTCAAGGGCATCCTGCTGGCGCTGATCATCGCAGCCGGCATCTGGCTCGCAACCGGGTTTTACCGGGTCGATCAAGGACAGGTCGGCGTCGAACTGGTCTTCGGCGAGGTCGCGGGACAGACGTCTCCGGGCCTGAACTACAACTGGCCCTATCCGGTCGGCAGCGTCTATACGCCTGAAGTCCTGCGCATTCGCGAGCTCACCGTGGGCCTGCGCGAAAGCGTCAGCGGCACCCGCGTAACCAGCCAGGACGTCGTCGAGGAAAGCCTGATGCTGACTGGCGACGAGAACATCGTCGATGTCGATTTCAAGGTGCAGTGGCGCATCCGCAATACGCCGGAAGGCGTGTCCAACTTCCTGTTCAACATCCAGGATCCGGACGGCACGGTGAAGGCCGTCGCCGAGAGCGCCATGCGCGAGGTCGTCGGCGAGAGCAACGTCGACGCCATTCTCGGTGAGAACCGCACCCCGATCCAGGTCGCCGTGCAGGAGCTGATGCAGACCGCGCTGGACAGCTACGGCGCCGGCGTCGAGGTCACCGAAGTGCAGATGCAGAAGGTCGATCCGCCGCAGCAGGTCATCGAGGCCTTCCGCGACGTGCAGGCCGCGCGTGCCGACCAGGAGCGCATCCAGAACGAGGCCCAGGCTTACGCCAACCGCGTCGTGCCGGAAGCCCGAGGCGAGTCCGCCCGCATCCTCGAAGCCGCCAATGCCTATCGCGAGCAGACGGTCGCCGAGGCCAACGGTCAGGCCCAGCGCTTCGTGAAGATCCTGGACGAGTACCAGAAGGCTCCGGACGTGACCCGCGAGCGTCTCTACCTGGAGACCCTCGAGCAGGTGCTCGGCCGCAATACCAAGATCATCATCGACGAGAGCGCCAGCGGCTCGGGTGTCGTGCCCTACCTGCCGCTCGACCAGCTCAACCGAAACCAGGGCGCCGCCCGTAGCGGAGGCAACCAGTGATGAAAAACGGTCTTTTCGGGATCGGCGGCATCCTCGTCGCCGCAGCCGCCCTCGTCTTCTATCTGTCGGTCTTCATCGTCAACCCGGCCCAGCAGGTGCTGGTGCTGCAGTTCGGCGAGATCAAGCGGGCAGAGCAGGAACCGGGATTGAAGTTCAAGATCCCCTTCGTCCAGAACGTGGTCTATTTCGACAAGCGCGTGCTTGATCTGAACATGCCGCTCATCGAGCCGATCCTGTCGGACAAGAAGCGCCTGGTCGTCGACGCCTTCGCCCGCTATCGCATCACCGATCCGGTGCTGTTCTACCAGACGGTGAACAATATCGGCGAAGCGAACCAGCGCCTGTCCACCTTCCTGCAGTCGAGCCTTCGTTCGGTGCTCGCACGCGCCACCTTCGTGCAGATGGTGCGTGACGACCGTTCCGGCCTGATGGACCAGATCCGACAGGACGTCGCCTCGCGCGCCGCCCCCATCGGCATCGAGGTGGTGGACGTGAAGATCCGCCGGGCCGACCTGCCGCAGACCAACTCCGACGCGGTGTTCCGCCGCATGCAGACGGAGCGTCAGCGCGAGGCGACCGAGATCCGCGCGCAAGGTGCCGAGCAGGCGCAGCGCATCCGCTCGCGTGCCGAGCGCGATTCCACCGTCATCGTCGCCGAGGCCAATCGCGACGCCGAGGTGATCCGCGGTGACGGCGATGCCGAGCGGAACCGGATCTTTGCCGACGCCTATACCCGCGATCCGGAGTTCTTCAGCTTCTATCGCTCGATGCAGGCGTATGCGGAAGGTCTCAAGGCCGGCGACACCTCCATGGTCCTGTCGCCGACTTCCGAGTTCTTCCGCTACTTCCGCGATCCCAGCGGCACTCCGCGCGCGCCGGCGCCCGCCGCCTCCGGCGACGCGCCCGTCGCCCGGGGTCCGCTCGCCCAGTGAGCGATCTCTGGGTCGCACTGGGCCTCGTCCTGGCTCTCGAGGGAGCGCTTTACGCGCTCGCCCCGGGAGCCATGAAGCAGGCGATCCGGCAGATGCTGGAATTGCCGGAAGGGATCCTGCGGACAGGCGGACTGATTGCCGCCATAATCGGCGTTTTCATCGTCTGGCTTGTCCGCGGTTAGCCCTTGCGCGAAACTTAGCCCTTGCGCGAAACACGGACGCAGACTTTGCCAGGGCCGGCCGGGGCGCATACCGCTCCGGCCCGCCGCCAGTGATCGCGGGGTGCGCCCCCCGAACCCAGATGGAGGACAACGGCCGATGGCCCTGTTGAACACCCACCAGCGTCAGGCCAGCCCGTCCGGCACGACCGGCTCCCGCCCTGTCGCGCGCCGGCTTGCCGCCGCCGCCCTTGCCCTTGCCCTTGCCGTGCCTGCCACCCTCGCCGACCACAGCGCGGCCCGGGCCCAGGCGCCGGAGTCGATCCCCGATCTTGCAGAATCGCGGCTCGACGCGGTCGTCAATATCTCGACGGCGCAGAACGTCACCGCGCAGCGCTCCGTGCCGCTGCCGCAGGTGCCGGAAGGCTCGCCCTTCCAGGAGTTCTTCGACGAGTTCTTCAACCGGCAGAACCGCGACAACAATCGCCCGCGCCGGGTGCAGTCGCTCGGCTCCGGCTTCGTCATCGATGCCGAGGAAGGCATCATCATCACCAACAACCACGTGATCGAGGGCGCCGACGAGATCACCGCCAATTTCAACGACGGCAGCAAGCTCGCCGCCGAGGTGATCGGCCGTGACAGCAAAACCGACATTGCCGTGCTCAAAGTGAAGCCGGAGGCCCCGCTCAAGGCCGTCTCCTTCGGCGATTCCAAGAGCCTGCGCGTCGGCGAGTGGGTGATGGCGATCGGCAACCCGTTCGGCCTCGGCGGCACGGTCACCACCGGCATCGTCTCGGCCCGGAACCGGAACATCAATTCCGGTCCCTACGACAACTACATCCAGACCGACGCCTCCATCAATCGCGGCAATTCCGGCGGCCCGCTGTTCAACCGCAACGGCGAAGTGATCGGCATCAACACCGCGATCATCTCGCCCTCGGGCGGCTCCATCGGCATCGGCTTCGCGATCCCTTCCGAGACCGCGACCAAGGTCATCGCGCAGCTGCGCGAGTTCGGCGAGACCCGCCGCGGCTGGCTCGGCGTACGCATCCAGGAAGTGACCGAGGAAATCGCCGAAAGCCTCGGCATGGACAAGGCCGAGGGCGCACTGATCGCCGGCATCACCGAGGGTGGTCCGGCCGAGGACGCAGGCTTCGAGGCCGGCGACGTGGTGCTGGAGTTCAACGGCTCCCGCGTTCCGGCCATGCACGACCTGCCGCGCATGGTCGCCGACACCCCGGTCGGCGAGGAAGTCTCGGTCATCGTCCTGCGCAAGGGCGAGGAAGTCACGCTCCAGGTCACGCTCGGCCGTCTCGAGGAGGCCGATGCCTCCGCTGCCGCCGACAGCGTGGCTCCCTCCGACGAGGCTCCGGCCAACGACACCCCGACGGTGCTCGGCATGACCCTGTCGGCGCTCACCGAGGAGCTGCGCACGCAGTACACCATCGGCGCCGACGTCAAGGGCGTGGTGGTCACCGCCGTCGAGGAGAGCTCGGGCGCGGCCGAAAAGCGCATCACCGCCGGCGACGTGATCGTCGAGGTGGCGCAGGAGACCGTCTCCTCGCCGGCCGACATCACCGCGCGCGTCGAGGCCCTGAAGGGCGAAGGCCGTCGCCTCGCCCTGTTCCTGATCTCGAACGCGCAGGGCGAGGTCCGCTTCATCCCGCTCACCATCGAGCCGTAAGGCGAGCGGAAGGGCCGAAGGGCCCTGCCCGAACGAAAAACAAAGGCCGCGGGCATGCCCCGCGGCCTTTTTCGTGCCCCGACGAAGAGTTCAGATCAGCCGGCGGCGAACTCGCTCGCCCGGTACCCCTGGAAATACAGCAGCGCGGTCAGGTCGCCATGGTCGACCCGCGCATCGGCCGCCGCCGCAACCGCCGGCTTGGCGTGATAGGCAACGCCCAGCCCCGCCCGCTCGATCATCGCCAGATCGTTGGCGCCGTCGCCGACGGCAATCGCCGCCTCCGCCGCCAGCCCCTTCTCGGCGAGCAGTTCCTCCAGCCGCTGGCGCTTGGCCTCGCGTCCCAGGATCGGCTCGCCCACCTTGCCGGTCAGCCGCCCGTCGGCAATGCCCAGCGTATTCGCCCTGTTCTCGTGGAAGCCCAGCTGTTCGGCGATCTCCGCGGTGAAGGCGGTGAAGCCCCCCGAGACCAGCGCGCAATAGGCGCCATGCGCCCGCATCGTGCCGACCAGCGCGCGCGCGCCCGGCGTCAGGGTGATCTGGTTCTGCAGCACCTCGCCGATCACGCTCGCCGGAAGGCCCTCCAGCATCGCCGCGCGCTCGCGCAGGGCCGGCTCGAACTCCAGCTCGCCCCGCATCGCCCGCTCGGTGATCGCGGCGATCACGTCCTTCTTGCCGACGGCGTCGGCCAGTTCGTCGATGCATTCCTGGCCGATCATGGTGGAATCCATGTCGGCGATCAGCAGGCGCTTGCGTCGGCCCTCGTGCTTCTGCACAAGGACGTCGACAGGCGCATCGGCAAGCACTTCGCGCAGCCGCGCGTCGAATTCGCCCGCCTGCTCCGGCCTGCCGCCGAAGGCAAGGTCGCAGGCGATGCCGGCGGCCAGCCAGTCGGCCGCGGAGCCTGCCGGCAACACATGGAGCGCCCGCGCGACGAGCATCTCGTCGAGGGCAGGGCGCGAGGGATTGGCGACGAGGGTTGCGACGAGCGACATCGTGAAGCGCCTTGAAAGGGAATGAGGAAGACGTGGCGAAACCGGTGACGTTGATAGCCGGACCCACGGCGAGCGGCAAGTCGGCGCTGGCCCTGGATCTGGCGGAGCGCGATGGCGCCTGGGTCGTCAATGCGGACAGCATGCAGGTCTATGCCGATCTCGACGTGCTGACCGCGCGCCCCTCGCCGGCGGATCTTGCCCGCGCGCCGCACCGTCTCTACGGCCATGTCGATGCGGCCGAGCCCTGGTCGGTCGCCCGCTGGCTGGAGGACATCGGCAAGGTGCTGGACGAGGCGCGCGATGCCGGCCGGCCGCTCGTCATCGTCGGCGGCACCGGCCTTTACTTCCGCGCGCTTGCCGGCGGGCTGTCCGCCGTTCCGCCGATCCCGGAAGACATTCGCGCCCGCCTGCGCGCCGAGGCCACGGACGCGCCCGCTGGCGCGCTCCACCGAAGGCTGGCCGAGGCCGACCCGCTGGTCGCCGCCCGGCTGGAGCCCGGCGACACCCAGCGCATCTTGCGCGCCCTGGAGGTGATCGAGGCGACGGGCCGCTCGCTCGCCTATTGGCAGCAGCAGCAGGGCCCGGTCCTGGTCGGCCCGGAGGCCGCGCGCGTGGTGCTCGCTCCGCCCCGCCCCTGGCTGCACGAGCGCATCGCCCGCCGCTTCCGCATGATGGTGGAGGCCGGCGCGGTGGACGAGGCGCGCCGCCTCCTCGCCCGCAAAATCGACCCGGACCTGCCGGCGATGAAGGCCATCGGGGTACGGGATCTCGGCCCCCTTCCCGCCTCTCTCGACGGGCTGGACCAGGCCATCGAGAAGGCCACCGCCGAGACCCGCCGCTATGCCAAGCGCCAGGAAACCTTCTTCCGCGGCCAGCTCGGCGACTGGCCGCGCCTCGACCCGGCCGACACCGCCGCCTGGCAACGCCTTCTGCGCGGGCACTCGTAATTTTACACCCCTTGATTGAATCGCCATCATTTGCGCATAAACTTCTCGTAAACGAAGTCAGGCCTGTAGCGCTCCCGCGCGAATCCTTGCAGGCACTGTCCGGTACATCCCATCATGTGCCCCAGGCTCGACGCGGCGCAGATCGCGCGACAGCCATTCTTCCGGAGGACGGGCCGCAAGGTCCCGATCCCGCCAGACCGTCTTTTACGGACAACGCGCCGCCCCATCGGCGCCGGACCCGCGAGGAGAGAGACATGGCGGACAACGCGATTCTCAAGACGCCGCGCCTGCGTCTGTCGACCTTCAGTGACGCCGACGCCGGCGACCTCCACGCCCTGCATTGCGACGAAAGCGTCAACCGCTTCCTCGCTTCGCACGAGGCGATCCGCACGCGCGAGGATGCCGAACAGCACCTGCGCGACTATATCGAGGGCCAGGACCATCGCGGCTTCAGCCAGTGGAAGGCGACGCTGCTCGACGGTGGCTTTGCCGGTCGCGCCGGCTTTTCCGTCTATCCCGAAACCTCGGAAGTGGCGCTCAGCATCTGCCTGAAGCCGAATTTCTGGGGCAAGGGCTATGCATCCGAGCTGGCCCGCGCCTTGGTGCCCTGGTTCTTCGAGAACACCTATTTCACCCATCTCATCGCCTTCGTCGCCGCCGGCAACGATCCTGCCCGCCGCATGGTGGAAGGCATCGGTTTCTCGCAGCGCCAGCGCACGGTGATCGACGGCAACGCCTTCGACTGCCTGCAGGTGCTCTCGCCGGCCCTTGCCCGCTACGCCCGCGCCAGCGCCTGAGCGAAGCTGACGGCCAGGACCCATGCCGGGTGAGCGCAATAGCTCTCAGCTTTCGCCGCGCGCCGAATATCGGTGATGCGGTGGCAGCCTGGGGCGGTGCGCGCGATCTTCCTCATCCCCCCAACCAGCGCTTTCTTGGTACGGACACTGAAAAGTCGGTAGCGTTGCGCTTATTTCAGTTGTTGCGTTTATTTCGATTACCGACGACAGTGGGCAGAGCAATGGCCCGAACCAACTCCGCAACGAGCTGGCTCTTTGCCGACCGACAGGAGGGATGTGATGCTTGCGCTGATGGACCAGACGCATGAGCCGTTTGTCGCCGACGAGGCGGAAGCGGTCATTGCCCGAACTGCCGCCGATCGCCTGAAGGCTCTCGCCGAAGCCAATGAGAGCATAAAAATCACGGTCGACGGCAAGGAAGACAGCAAGATCATCGTCCCCCTTCCCGCACGTGCCGTGGCGCTGATCTATGAGGTGCTGGAAGCGATGGCGAACCGCACTCCCATGTCGCTCATACCGCATGATGCGGAACTGACGACGCAGCAGGCCGCCGATTACCTGAATGTCTCGCGGCCCCATTTAATACGGCAACTCGAGACCGGAAAGATCGAGTTCCGCAAGGTGGGCAGTCATCGCAGGGTTCGGTTCGCTGACCTGATCCGGTATGAGCGCGACTGCCGGGAAGAGCAGAAGAAAGCCCTCACACGCCTTGCTGACGAGGCGAAGCGGCTTGGGCTTGAATGATCTCGACATTCACTGCGTTCATCGACGCCAACGTATTCTATGGCGCGAGGCTGCGAAGCCTCGTGCTTTTCGTCGCACAGACGAAGCTCTTTCGCGCCAGGTGGTCGGAGCGGATCCATGACGAATGGGTACGGAACCTCCTCGAAAATCGCCCCGATCTTCAGCCGGATGATCTGGCGGCGACTCGCGCTGCAATGAATGCCTCCATCCCCGACTGCGTGGTGGAGGGATACGAGCCGCTCATAAAAAGTATCGACCTGCCGGATCCCGATGACCGCCACGTTCTCGCCGCCGCGATCGTCGCGCATGCCAGCGTGATCGTGACCTTCAACGAAAAAGACTTTCCTCGCGAGATATTGGACGTATTTCAGCTACATACCAAACATCCCGACGAATTCCTCCAGGATGTCTTTCACCTCTCGCCGGAACAGTTCGTCAACGCAGTCAGGAATGATTTCAGCCACTACGTCGCTCCGCCATTGGCTTACAAGGACTACCTGGCCAGTTTGGCGAAGGCGGGTGTTCCGCAACTGGCGAAGGAACTCGAAGCTTTCGAGGTCCTCATGCCCTCGAACGGCCATGGCAGGTAATCGGCAAAAGGCCTCACGGTTTCGCAGCCGCTCGTCCAAAGCCTGCCTGTAGAGCATCGCCAACAGACGCAAAAAGCCCCCGGCGGAGCGATCCGCCGGGGGCTTTTTTCTCGCGTTGATCCGTACCTGCAGACAGCGGCTCAGACGGCGCGCAGTTCCTGGTGGTCCGGCTTGCTCTGGCGGGCGATCAAGCGGTTGAGCGCCGAAATATAGGCGCGGGCCGAGGCCACCAGCGTGTCGGTGTCGGCGCCCTTGCCCGTCGCCATGCGGCCGTTCGCCTCGAGCCGGACGGAGACCTCGGCCTGGGCGTCGGTGCCTTCCGTGACCGCATGCACCTGGTAGAGCGACAGGCGCGCATCGTGCGGCACGATGGTCTTGATGGCGTTGAACGTAGCGTCGATCGGGCCGTCGCCGGTGCATTCGCGGGTCTCGTGACGTCCCTCGACGTCCAGCGTCAGGATCGCCTTGCCGGCCGAGCCGGTGCCGGCGATCACGGTCAGCGCGATCACCTTGATCTGCTCGCCCTGGGTCGCGATCTCGTTCTCGACCAGGGCTTCGATGTCCTCGTCATAGACATGCTTCTTGCGGTCGGCGAGGTCCTTGAACCGGCGGAAGGCGTCCTCGAACGCGTTGTCGCCGATCTCGTAGCCCAGCTCTTCCAGCTTCTGGCGGAACGCGTGGCGGCCGGAATGCTTGCCCATCACCAGCGAAGTGGCCTTCACGCCGACATCCTCGGGACGCATGATCTCGTAGGTCTCGGCATTCTTCAGCATGCCGTCCTGGTGGATGCCGCTTTCATGCGCGAAGGCGTTCTTGCCGACGATGGCCTTGTTGAACTGGACCGGGAAACCGGACACGGCCGAGACCAGCTTGGAGGCGCGGGTGAGATAGCGCGGCTCGACCGAGCAGCTGTAGGGCAGCACGTCGGAGCGGGTGCGGATCGCCATGACGATCTCTTCCAGCGCCGCATTGCCGGCACGCTCGCCGAGGCCGTTGATCGTGCACTCGATCTGCCGCGCGCCGCCGGCGACGCCGGCCAGCGAGTTGGCGACGGCGAGGCCCAGGTCATTGTGGCAATGCACGGAGAAGATCGCCTTGTCCGCATCCGGCACCCGGGCGCGGATCTGCTCGAACATCGACTTGTACTCGTCCGGCGTCGCATAGCCGACCGTGTCCGGCAGGTTGATCGTGGTGGCGCCGGCACGGATCGCCGCCTCGACGCAGCGGCACAGATACTCGATCGGCGTGCGGGTGGCGTCCATCGCCGACCATTCCACGTCGTCGATCAGGTTGCGGGCCCGGCCGACCGTGTCGGTGATGATGTCGAGCACCTGCGCCTCGGTCTTCTTCATCTGGTGCTCCAGATGGATCGGCGAGGTGGAGACGAAGGTATGGATGCGGCCGCGCTCGGCATGGCGTACCGCCTCGCCCGCCCGGTCGATGTCGGCATGGATGGCGCGGGCGAGGCCCGCAATCACGGAGCGCTTGGTGCGCTTGGCGATCTCGGAGACCGCCTCGAAATCGCCGTTGGAGGCAATCGGAAAGCCGGCCTCGATGATGTCGACACCCATGTCGTCGAGGATCTCGGCCACCTGCAGCTTCTCCTCCAGCGTCATGGAGGCGCCGGGCGACTGCTCGCCGTCGCGCAAGGTGGTGTCGAAAATGAAGATCTGATCCTGGGCAGACATTATCCGTTTCCCTTCGGGTCGGGCCCTGCGCCGCTCGCGTGTTTATGGGGCGCGGGCCGAAATGCATTCGATCGGTGAAGGTTTCGTCCCCTGAGCGCCCGCCTCCGTTCCGCTGGGAGGCAGCCGGTGCTCAGGGGCAGATAAGGAGAAGGAGGCCGCCGCGACGCAGGGCTCCGCCGCGCGCCGTGCGCGCGTCGATCGCAAAAGCGGCATATGTGCCAGCGGCGATCATGCGGTTCGTCCAGTCCTTGCGTCTCGCCCGTCCGTTGCGGGCCGGTGGCATGGGATCCGCGCCAAGCTTGCGCAAGATTTCCCGAAAGAGGCGTTAATGCACCAAGTTGGTACCCGATCGCCTGCGCCCTTGCAAGATCCTTGCGCGGACTTTCACGTCTCCCGTGCGGCAGGCTTTCGCACGGGGCGAACAGGGCGGGGTCGCCCCCGCCCTGCGTGCAGTCTCAGATGCCTTCCGGGCCGCGCTGCAGGGCTGCAACGCCGGAGCGCGACACCTCCACCAGGCCGAGCGGCTTCAGGATGGCGATGAACTGCTCCACCTTGTTGGTCCGCCCGGTGATCTCGAAGACGAAATGCTCCGCCGTCGCGTCGATCACCGTCGCGCGGAACGCGTCCGCCAGGCGCAGGGCCTCCAGCCGCTTCTCGCCGATGCCGGCAACCTTGATCAGGGCCAGTTCCCGCTCCAGCGGCTTTTCGAAATTGCGCCGCCGCGCCTCGACCGTCAGGTTGGTCACAAGGTGCACCGGCACCAGGCGCTCCAGCTGGTGGTGGATCTGCTCGATGACCATCGGCGTGCCGGTGGTCACGATGGTGATCCGCGACAGGTGTTTCTCGTGCTCGGTCTCCGAGACGGTCAGGCTGTCGATGTTGTAGCCCCGGCCCGAGAACAGGCCGATGACGCGGGCAAGCACGCCCGGCTCGTTGTCGACCAGCACCGAAAGCGTGTGGCTCTCGACCTGCTCGAGCACCTCGGCCATGAAATAGGCGGAGGGCGCATTGAGGTTCTGTGCGTTCATCTCGTTCGTCTCCGCGATCTCAGACCAGGGCCTTGCCGGCCGCGTCGATGGCGTTGGCCACCGCCTCGTCGTTGGCCTCGTCCGGCAGCAACATCTCGTTATGCGCCTTGCCCGAGGGGATCATCGGGAAGCAGTTGGCAAGGTTCGCCACCCGGCAGTCGAAGATCACCGGCTTCGGCGTCTCGATCATCTCCTGGATCGCATCATCCAGGTCCGCCGGCTTGTCGACGACGATGCCGTGGCCGCCGAAGGCCTCAGCCAGCTTCACGAAGTCCGGCAGGCTGTCCATGTAGGAATGCGACAGCCGGTTGCCGTGCAGCAGCTGCTGCCACTGGCGCACCATGCCCATGTACTGGTTGTTGAGGATGAAGACCTTGACCGGCAGGCCGAACTGCACGGCGGTCGACATCTCCTGGATGTTCATCAGGATCGAGGCATCGCCCGCAATGTCGATGCACAGCGCGTCCGGATGCGCCACCTGCGCGCCGATCGCCGCCGGCAGGCCGTAACCCATCGTGCCGAGGCCGCCCGAGGTCAGCCAGCGGTTGGGTGCCTCGAAGCCGAAGAACTGCGCCGCCCACATCTGGTGCTGGCCGACTTCCGTGGACACGAAGGTCTTGCGGTCCTTGGTCGCCTCGTACAGCCGCTGGATGGCGTATTGCGGCATGATGATGTCTTCCGACGGGCGGTAGGCGAGCGAGTTACGCCCGCGCCAGCGGTCGATCGTCTCCCACCACGACTTCAGCGCCGGCGCGTCGAGCTTGTGCCCGCCGGTCCGCCACAGCCGAACCATGTCCTCCAGCACATGGGCGACATCGCCGATGATCGGAATGTCGACCTTCACCGTCTTGTTGATCGAGGACGGGTCGATGTCGATATGGACCTTGAACGACTTCGGCGAGAAGGCGTCGATGCGGCCGGTGATGCGGTCGTCGAAGCGCGCGCCGATGCAGATCATGACGTCGCAGTCGTGCATCGCCATGTTGGCTTCGTACGTACCGTGCATGCCGAGCATGCCCAGCCAGTTGTCGCCCGAGGCCGGATAGGCGCCGAGACCCATCAGGGTCGAGGTGATCGGCGCGCCGGTCAGCTGCACCAGCTCGCGCAGGAGCTGGGTCGCGGCCGGGCCGGAATTGATGACGCCGCCGCCGGTATAGAAGATCGGCTTCTTCGCCCGCGACAGCAGCTCCACCGCATGGCGGATCGGCTCGATGTCGCCCTTGACCTTCGGCCGGTAGGACTTGTGGGCGATGTTGGTCGGCGGCTCGTAGATGCCGGTGGCGAACTGGATGTCCTTCGGCACGTCGACGACGACCGGGCCCGGACGGCCGGCGGTCGCGACATAGAAGGCCTCGTGCAGGATGCGCGGCAGGTCCTCGATCCGCTTCACCAGCCAGTTGTGCTTGGTGCAAGGACGGGTGATGCCGACCGTGTCGCATTCCTGGAACGCGTCGCTGCCGATCAGGTGCGTCGGCACCTGGCCGGTGATGCAGACGAGCGGAATGGAATCGAGCAGCGCGTCGGTCAGCGCGGTGACCATGTTGGTCGCGCCGGGACCGGAGGTGACCAGCACGACGCCCGGCTTGCCGGTCGAACGGGCATAGCCCTCGGCCGCGTGGCCGGCGCCCTGTTCGTGGCGCACCAAGACGTGCTGGATGTCGTCCTGCTGGATGATCTCGTCATAGATCGGAAGCACGGCACCGCCGGGATACCCGAACACATGCTTGACCCCCTGGTCCTTGAGTGCCTGCAGCACCATTTCGGCGCCGGTCATCTCGCGCTTCATCGTTCCTGTCCTCGATCTTCGCGGCGTCCTCGCCCCGAACCGTCCGTTTCGTCTTCCGCCACGTCGTCCCGCGCAAGTCAGGTCCGGGCGCCCTCCGGCATGCGGCCAATAAAAAAGGCCTCCGGTGGAGGCCTTGCGCGCGCTGAGCTGTCTGGGAAACCGAGTGTTACCTCGTCCCGGCCGCGCGCGCCCCGCATACAAGAATGAGCCCGATGCTCTTCGTCACGTCAAATCCGTCCTGTCCGGCGGTGTTGCCAATGTGCCTGCCCGCGCCCCCTCGTGAGGCGCCTTCGGCAAGCGTGTCGGTCGAAAGATGCTCATGACAGGGTCATGTCGCGACTTAGCCGATCCGACGCCGCGCAAACTAGACGCGCCTCCTGCCCCGGTCAAGCGCATTATCCGGAAATTTCGCAAAGCGCCCCGCGGACTTGCCGAATATTGCAAGACCGCCTGCGCGCCGGTCTGGCGCCTCCAAGTCAAGGAGCCGTCCCGCCCCCTCTCCGGCAAAAGATATCCCCAGGCGGAAAGGGCCGTTTTGCGCGGCAAAGCCTTGTGGCGGCCTTGCTTTTTCACCGCCGGCGAAAAGACCCTTGCATCCGCCTCCCCGTCTCTGTATACACCCGTCTCACAGCGGACAGCGACACACGCTTTCCGCTTCGGGACACTGTTGCAGAGACCTTGGGCAACCACGGTATCCGGCACACAAGTCCCGAACAGCCGAAATGGCTAGTGGGTGTATAGCTCAGTTGGTAGAGCAGCTGACTCTTAATCAGCCGGTCCTGGGTTCGAATCCCCGTGCACCCACCACTTCCTTCCCTTGTCTGTCATCGACGCTCCGCACGGAACCGCATCGCCGGTTTCGTTTGACCTGCATGTTCTCGCAGGATTGACGGGCTGTCGCTGGCCGCGAACATGACAGAGACAATTTTCGCTGTCCGCACGCATTCTCAAACCGTTTTCAGCCCATTGATGAAACAGATCTTTTCCTCGCCCGCCTATACCGTCACCGAGCATATCCCCGCCGAGGCGCGCGAGGATGTCGTCATGGTGACGCTCGCCAACCGGATGCCGGAAGACGGCCCGCGCCGCCCCTTCGCTCATCACATCCTCGCCCCGCTCGGCTACCGCACGCTCAACCTCGTGCCGGCGAGCAACGACTGGTACCAGTCCGAGGGCATCGAGGAGGCGCTGGACGCCGTGCGCAAGCGGAGCCGGGGCGAACACACGGTCGGCTTTGCCGCCTCCATGGGCGCCTTCGGCCTGGTGAACTATGCCGATCTGCTCGGCCTCGACGCCGCGCTCGCCTTCAGCCCGCAATTTGCGCTGGAGCGCAGCCTCGTGCCGTTCGAAACGCGCTGTGAGGACGACGCCATACGGATGGGACCCTTCCCCCGCCACCGCATCACCACCCGGCCGCAACCCGAACGCCTCGTCGTCTACTACGACGACGAATACGATCTCGACACGCAGCAGGTCGACCGCATCGCCGAGCATCTCGACTTCACGCGGGTCCCCTGCCCCGGCGCCGTGCACAACGTCCTCGGCACGTGGTACCGTCAGCGCCAGCTGCAGGAGAAGGTCCGCGAAGCGATAGAGGCCGTCAGCCCCTCCCGCTCCTGCCCCGACGTTTTTCCCCGCGCACGGGTTGGTTGAAGCGCGGCTTCGTTCCTATATGCTCCGTCAACCCCGGGTTCCGGGCGGCATCGTCCGTCCTGCGCCCTCGAACCCGCATTCGCATGCGCGTTCGTCCTTTTCCCTCAGTCATCCGGCCCCTTCATGGCACCCATCCTTTCCATTTCCGGTCTGTCGAAGACCTATGACACCGGCTTTCAGGCGCTGAAATCCGTGTCCCTCGACATCGAGAAAGGCGAGGTCTTCGCCCTTCTCGGCCCCAACGGCGCCGGCAAGACGACGCTCATCAGCATCGTCTGCGGCATCGTCAACGCCTCCTCGGGCAGCGTCACGGTCGACGGCAACGACATCGTCCGCGACTACCGCGCCGCCCGCTCCCTGATCGGCCTCGTGCCGCAGGAGCTCACCACCGACGCTTTCGAGACGGTCTGGGCGACGGTCTCCTTCAGCCGCGGCCTGTTCGGCAAGCCCAAGGCCCCGGCCATCGTCGAGAAGGTCCTGCGCGACCTCTCCTTGTGGGACAAGAAGGACAACAAGCTCGTCACCCTGTCCGGCGGCATGAAGCGCCGTGTGCTCATCGCCAAGGCGCTCGCCCACGAGCCGCGCGTCCTGTTCCTCGACGAGCCGACCGCCGGCGTCGACGTGGAGCTGCGCCGCGACATGTGGCGGGTGATCCGCGAGCTGCGCGACACCGGCGTCACCATCATCCTCACCACCCACTACATCGAGGAAGCCGAGGAGATGGCCGACCGGGTCGGCGTCATCAACAAGGGCGAGATCATCCTGGTTGAGGACAAGGCCGAGCTGATGCGCAAGCTCGGGCGCAAGCAGCTGACCCTGCATCTGGCCGATCCGCTTGCGGCCGTGCCCGCCGGGCTTTCCGCGCACAGCCTGGAGCTGTCCGCCGACGGCAGCGAGCTGGTCTACACCTACGACACCCAGGGCGAGCGCACCGGCATCACCGCCCTGCTGCAGGACCTCAACGCCGCCGGCATCCGTTTCCGCGACCTGCAGACCCGGCAGAGCTCGCTGGAAGAAATCTTCGTCAGCCTCGTCAGGACGCCGTCATGAACATCCATGCCATCAAGGCGATCTACAGGTTCGAGATGGCCCGCACGGGCCGCACCCTGTTCCAGAGCATCGTCTCCCCCGTCATCTCCACCTCGCTCTATTTCGTGGTCTTCGGTGCGGCCATCGGCTCGCGCATTTCCGAGGTCGACGGCATCAGCTACGGCGCCTTCATCGTGCCGGGCCTGATCATGCTGTCGCTGCTGACCCAGAGCGTGTCGAACGCCTCGTTCGGCATCTACTTCCCGCGCTTCACCGGCACGATCTACGAGGTGCTGTCCGCCCCCGTCTCCTATCTGGAGATCGTCATCGCCTATGTCGGGGCGGCGGCCACCAAGGCGATCATCGTCGGGTTGATCATCCTGGCGACGGCCGCGCTCTTCGTGCCGCTCGAGATCCAGCATCCGGGCTGGATGCTGCTGTTCCTGCTGCTGACGGCGGTCACCTTCGCCCTGTTCGGCTTCATCATCGGCATCTGGGCGGATAATTTCGAGAAGCTGCAATTCGTGCCGATGCTGATCATCACGCCGCTCGCCTTCCTCGGCGGCAGCTTCTACTCGATCTCGATGCTGCCGCCGTTCTGGCAGAAGGTGACGCTGCTCAACCCGGTGGTCTACCTGATCAGCGGCTTCCGCTGGAGCTTCTACGGACAGGCGGATGTCGACGTCGGCGTCAGCCTCGCCATGACGCTGCTGTTCCTGGGGCTCTGCCTGGCGGTGATCTGGTGGATCTTCCGCACCGGCTACCGGCTGAAGTCCTGATCCGAAAATCCGGCGCGGGCCGCCTCGCGGCCCGCCCGTCAGCGCTTGGCGCTCAGACCGCGACCGCCGCCTTGATATGCGGGTGCGGGTCGTAGCCGACGAGCTCGAAATCCTCGAAGCGGAAGGCGAAGAGGTCGTGCGCCGCCTCGTTGATCCGCATTGTCGGCAGGGCGCGCGGTTCGCGCGACAGCTGCTCGCGCGCCTGGTCCAGGTGGTTCAGGTAGAGATGCGCGTCGCCGAACGTGTGGATGAACTCGCCCGGCTCGTATCCCGTCACCTTGGCCACCATCATCGTCAGCAGCGCGTAGGAGGCGATGTTGAACGGCACGCCGAGGAACACGTCGGCCGAGCGCTGGTAGAGCTGGCAGGACAGCCGGCCGTCGGCGACATAGAACTGGAAGAAGGCGTGGCACGGCGGCAGCGCCATCTCGTCGACCAGCGCCGGGTTCCACGCAGAGACGATCAGCCGGCGGCTGTCCGGCGTCTTGCGGATCTGCTCCAGCAGCTTGGAAATCTGGTCGATGGAGCTGCCGTCCGGCGCCGGCCACGAGCGCCACTGATAGCCGTAGACCGGCCCGAGGTCGCCGTTCTCGTCGGCCCACTCGTCCCAGATCCGCACCCCGTTTTCCTTCAGGTAGCGGATGTTGGTGTCGCCGGCCAGGAACCACAGCAATTCGTGGATGATCGACTTCAGGTGCAGCTTCTTGGTCGTCACCATCGGGAAGCCGTCGGCAAGGTCGAAGCGCATCTGGTGGCCGAACACGGAAATGGTCCCCGTGCCCGTCCGGTCGGTCTTCTTCACACCCTCGTCGAGGATGCGCTGCATCAGCTCGTGATATTGCCGCACGCTGCCGTCCGCCTGCCGATTCTCATGGAAGGCCATGGTTGCCCGGCCAAGGCCCCAAGGGCAAGCTCACCGGTGCCCTCGTCCCTGCAATCCACCGGCAGCCGTTGCCTCGGCAGGGCTCAGTTTCCGGCGGCGAGCCCCGGCCAGTTGGCCTGCGCCTTGTCGATGAAGCCGGGGATGTCCTTGCGCCAGCGCGTCTGGATGTCGTCGTTGTAGTTGAGATAGAGCCGCCCCTCGACGATGTCCCAGTTCTTCGGATCGCCCTTGGCGAGCTTGCCCTGCGCGATCGCCCAGGAGCAGTAGCCGCCATAGGCCGGGGCGTATTTCTCCGGCTCGGCGAGGAACGCATCGCGGTTCGCCTCGCTGGCAAAGCGCCATGTCGCGCCGCGGTAGTCGGTCGTGATCTCGGGCGATCCCTCGACTGGGCGCCCTTGCGTGAAATAGGCGACAGGGTCGTAGCCGCCGACCGCGACGCCCTCGACGATGCCGGTGAACACCTGGCCCGTGTCGCTGCTGCCGAGCCCGAACCAGCCGGCGCTCGCCGTTCCCGCCGCCAGCACCACGGCAGCCCCTGCCAATATCACGCGCCTGCGCGAAACTCCGCCCGAACGCTTCCGTGCCATCTGCCTGTCCTCCGCGCTGCCCCGCACCCTCGCCCCGCTGCCTCGCCCCGCTGCCTCGCCTCGGCAGCCCCATTTCTAGCGCAGGCGCCGGCTCCCCCGCCAATGACGTCGTCTCACAAGCCCGCGATGGCGCGAGGCGGCGCCGTTGCGTTGCGCGCCGTCCCGCCCGCGCCTCGCCCTGCCCCCAGGTTTTCCAGCCGGATTGCCGTCAGTTGGCGCAGGCCTCTTTTCAGCCGGCCATCCTGCCCCTATATTCGTTTTGCCGGTGCAAGCCGGCTATGGCGATAAACGGACTTCGGAATAAGCCTATCGGACCCGGGGGCGGTACCCGGCGCCTCCACCCAAGCCCGCCGCACGATCCATCGATCGGCGGGTTTCGGCGGGGGCGAAATAGGATCGACGAGGGTGTAAAGGTCGTTCTTTTGCTCGGCATGGTTCCGCCGTTATCGGGCCGTCTCAATAGTTGCAAATGACAACTATGCTATGGACAACGCTGTCGCCGCGTAATGCGGTGCCGGTAGTCCTTTAAGTCCTGGCGGTTAGCCCCGTCAGGCGGGGTCCGGAGGCACCTGGCAACAGAAGCCTCCACTCGATTTCCGCCAGCTTCGGCCCGCCCGGATCCGCTTGTCGGACAGGAGGCAGGGGCCTTGAGGCCGGCGCAAGCGGCGTCCAGCGGGCGGCTCACGCGAAAAAAAGCGGGGCAAGCGGCAAAAGGCCGGTGGCGAGCGCGGATCGGCGCTTTTCATTCTCCCCTTCGCACGCCATGTTGGGCGCGACCCGATTCTCACGTTCAGTAAGTGCGATGGCCGAAGACCTGATCCGCTACGATATCGTCATTCAGGACGCCCTGCGCGGTGCCGTCCGCAAGATCCTCTCCGAGGTCGGCCGCGTCGGCCTGCCCGGCGAGCATCATTTCTATATCGCCTTCGACACCAATGCGCCGGGCGTGCGCATTTCCTCGCGGCTGCACGAGCGGTATCCGAAGGAAATGACCATCGTCCTGCAGCACCAGTTCTGGGACCTGACCATCGGCGAACACGCCTTCGAGGTCGGCCTGTCCTTCGGCGGTATCCCCGAAAAGCTGTTCGTCCCATTCTCGTCCATCAAGGGGTTCTTCGATCCTTCGGTGCAGTTCGCGCTGGAGTTCGAGCCGGGCAAGACCGCCGAGGAACTCCCCGAGGAACTGGTCGAGGCAGCCCGCGAGCAGGAGCGCGCGGAGGCCGCCCTGTCGGCCGTCGAGGAAAAGACGAGCGACGCAAAATCGGACAAGATTTCGCAAGTTCAGCACAAAAATTTGCAAAATTCTGATCAAGCCGAAAAGCCGGAGTCCAAGGAGGACAAGTCCGGCGAGCCGGGCGGCGCCGACGTCGTCTCGCTCGACGCTTTCCGCAAGAAAACCTGAGAAACGGCCACACCGCGCAAGCAGCATCGGCCGCAAGGGGACGGATGATGAGCGGGGATATCGTCAATCTGAGGCAGGCGCGCAAGACGCGCGCTCGGCGCGAAAAAGACGAGAAGGCAGCGCAGAATCGCAGCCTTTTCGGGCGCAGCAAGGCCGAGAAATCCCGCGACCGCATCGAGGCCGAAAAGGCACTTGTCCACATCGAGGGACACCGGCGGACGCCCTCGGACAGTGCCCCTGGCGGCACCGGCGAGGACGACTAATCCCCATGTTGGCCAAACGCTCCCTCACCCTGCACGGCCACCGCACCAGCCTGGCGCTGGAACCGGAGTTCTGGGAGGTGCTGGAGGAAATGGCCGAGAGCGAAGACGTCAGCCTTCCTGCGCTCGTTGCCCGCATCGACGATGCCCGCGAGATGGAGGCCGATGGCGGCGACCTGCCCTCCTCGCTCTCTTCGGCCTTGCGCGTTGCCGCCCTCGCCCATTGCCGGGCCAAGGCCGGCGCGGCCTGATTCAGGCTTTCATCTCAAAGAGTTGATCGTGATCATCGGTCCGGCGTCGGACCGACGAAGACCGGCGGATCGAGCGGCGGCAGCAACTGCATCGGTTGGCCCGCGCCCGGGTTTCCGCTCGCCGTTCCGGTGCTTGCCGGATCGTCCAGAGCCCGCCGGATTCGCTCGCCGAAACTCGCGGCCGGTGTCCGAGAGGCGGGCGTCTGCGCCGGGGCCGCCTGCTGCTGGCGGCGCTCCTCGGCCCGCCGCTGCTCCGCCCGTCGACGCTCTGTAGCGCGGCGCTCTTCCTCGGCCTTCCTCGCCTCTTCCTTCTTGCGGGCCTCTTCCGCCTTGCGAGCCTCTTCGGCCTTGCGGTTTTCCTCGGCCGCGCGCTCGTCCTCGAGCTTGCGCGCCGCATCCTCGTCC
Organism: Stappia indica; assembly: GCF_009789575.1. NCBI lineage: Bacteria > Pseudomonadati > Pseudomonadota > Alphaproteobacteria > Hyphomicrobiales > Stappiaceae > Stappia > Stappia indica. The sequence continues at coordinate 1,371,307 of NZ_CP046908.1, forward strand.
TGCTGCTGCTGTTGCCGCTCCTGCCGGCGCTTTTCCTCGCGCAAGCGCCGCATTTCGCGCATCAAACGGTCGCGCTCGGTGATCTCCGCCTGCAGGTCCTCCACCCGCTGCACCTCCTGCTCGAAGGCCCGCAGGGTCAGGAAGGCGGTGAAGGGCGCGATGTCGATGGTGCGCTGCGGCTCGGCCAGCGGCCCGGCGAAGACGAGGCCCACCTGCGCCTCCGCGCCGGTCACCGCTTCCTCGCCCGGATCGACCCGCAGCGAGAAATCGCTCTGCAGGGTCAGTGCCTTGAGGTCGGCCTGGGCATTGCCGAAGATCGAGGCCTCACGATTGTCGACCCGCGCATTGCTGATCCGCATGACGCCGCCGGCAATCGAGGCGCTGGCCTCCAGCTCTGCGAAAGGCAGTACGCCGGCATCCAGATGGCTGGAGAAGGCGGTTCGGATCGCCTCGTCGTTGAGGTCGAGCCCGGCATCGACGGCCCGGATCACCAGCGCGAAGGCCTCCGGGTTGAGGCCGCGGATCTCCCCGTTCTCGACCCGAAGCGTCCCCCCGCCGGTGAGGCCCGAAACGATCCCGGCAAGCGAGCGGCCGCTGCCCTCGATATCGAGGTTTATGCTCGCCGCACCCGTGGCGAGCGGGCGTCCCGCCCGCCGCCATACCAGCTCTTCCAGCCGCGCCCCGTCGACCCGCAGCGAGGCGGTCATCCCCGCCTGCCCGGCCGACCGTTTCAGCGTGTAGGCACCCGTCAGCTCGCCCCCGGCAAAGCCCGCCTTGCCGACGTCGAGCGACAGGGCGTCGTCCTTCATCGAGACCCGCGCCGTCACGTTGCTGGCCGGCGGCAGCGGGGCCAGGACCATGCGCTGCGTGCTGACATCGAGCGACAGATCCACGCCGGAGACGACCGGCGGACCGAACGCCGCTTCGGACCAGTTCCCCCCGGTGGAGGCTGCCAGCTGGTCCGAGCCCAGCAGCAGGTCGCTGATTTCGGAAATATCCAGTTCGGACAAGGAGATGGTGCCTCTGACCTGTGGGTCGAGGCTGGCCAGCGCCCGGCGCAGGTTAACGCGCAAATCCGCATCCAGCCGCAGCCCGGCAAACGTGCCGGAAAGGCCCGACAGGGTGAAGCGATCCCCCTCGCCCTCCAGTGTCGCCGCCAGGTCGACAGCGCCGGCCGAGGCATCGAGCGACGGCAGCCGCCCGGTCAGCAGTGCCAGCGGCATCAGATCCGGCGCCTGTGCGGCGAGATCGGCCGCGTAGCGGCTGTCGCCGCTTTCCGGCAGGGTGAGCCGGCCAACCGCCGTCAGGGCCGAAGGGCCGAGATAGAGCCGGGCGTGCCCCTCCAGCCCCTCCTCGGGGATCCCCGCCGCGCCGATTTCCACCCGCGCCGCGCCGAGGCTGCCGACCGGCAGCATCGTCACGCCCAGCTGGGCCACCAGATCGGCCGCCTCGTCCGCGCTGAAGCTGGCCTCGAAGTCGACGCTTGCTGCCCGCCAGCGGTCGAGCCGCCCGTCGAGGCCGAGATTGATATCCACGTCGGTGCCGCCTGCCGTGCCGCGGGCGACAAGGCTTGCCTGGGTGCCTGCGCTGTCGCTGCCCCCGCTCGCCTCGCCCTGGAAGGTCAGCGTCAGCCTGGCCGGGGCGAAGGCGCCCGGCCGGCCCGCGAACGCGCGCACCATGCGGTTTTCCGGCGCCAGCGCCATCGCCAGCGCTGCGACGCCGTCGAGCCGCTCGGCATCCACATCGACCTCCAGCGCGCCGGAGGGCGCCGTCGACAGCCGCTCTATCCGCCCCTTGGCGCCAAGGCGCGCGCCCGAAAGATCCGCGACCTGCGCCTCGTCGATCACCAGCGTGTCGTCCCGGTACGAGGCCCGCAGCCGCGTCGCGGAGGCCGACAGCGTGCCGAAGGTCACCTCCTCGGCAAAGAGGCGCAGCGCCAGCTCCGTTCCCGTGCCGGCGATGCCGGCGGCAAGTCCCGCCTCGGTCCCCAGGAACAGGCGGGCAAGTTGTCCCACCTGGTCGCCGTCGATGCGCCTTGCGTCGAGATCGGCCTCGAAGACCGGGCTCTCCCCCTCCTTCGCCGACCACGAGATCGCGCCTTGTCCGCGGTCCTCGCCGATCTCGAACGCGAAATCGGTCAGCGACACATGCCCCCCCGCCGCGTCCATCCGGCTCTCCACGGCGAAGGGCACGGCCGCGATCCCGCGAGCGCCGTCCTTGCGCCACCAGTCGGCGAACGCGACCGGCTGGGCGACGGACGCTGCGAAACTCCCGCGGAAGGTCGGCTCCGGCTGCAGGCCCAAATCCCCGCGCACGAGAAATTCTGTCCTCCCCGGCATCCGGCCGGACAACTCGGATATCCTCCATCCGCTCGCCAGCCGGTCGGCCTTGAGCAACACGTCCTGCGTCAGCCCGCCGCCGGACACGACCGCGGGGATAGCGAGCTCGACGCTGCCATCGATGGGCGGATGCGGCAGTCCGCGCAAGGCCGCCAGCAGCTCCAGCCCGGTCTCGGCGGCAGCGAGCGGCTCGGCCGGGCCCCGCCCGGCGATACGGTCGAGATCGATCTGCCGTGCAGCTGCCTTGACGTCGAAGCGATACGGCTCCGCCAGCGTCAGGTCCGCGCTGCCCTCCAGCGTTACCGGCCGGTCCTCGGGACCATAGCGGAAGTTGGCTCCGCTCAGCGCCAGCCGGGCGATGTCGAGCGCGAAACCGCCCTCGCTGCGCCAGGCGCGGCGCGCCTCCTCCTCCGGCGTGACGGAGGCGAGCGTGTAGGTGCCCTCGTAGCCCGGCCGGCTGTCCGACAGGGTGAGCGTGCCGTCCATCACCAGATCGACCGGCACCGAGACCGGCGTCACGCCGGCGCGCAGGCGCAAGCCGCCGGCAGGGTCCCGCCGTCCGGTCGCCAGCACCACGGTTGCCCGCTGGCCCTGGAAGCTCGCCATGCCGTCCAGCTTGAACGGCCCCAGCATCGAGCGGGCCGTGACCAGGAGGTCGATGTCCTCGATCTTGTGGCTCTGGCCGTTGCGTGCGTCGATCACGGTCAGCTCGCCGTCGCGGATCGTCGCCTGCTCCAGCATCACGAGATCCGGATCGACCTCGGAGATCAACCCGTTCCGGGCCCTTGCGGTAAACCAGTCGAGCCGCCCCTCCTCGTCGATGGACAGGCGCAGGTTCGGCCGGTCCATGGCGAGGTCGATGATCCGCACCTCGCCCTTCAGCAGCGGCGGCAGCTCGATGCGCATCTCGAAGCGCTGCACCGCCAGCAGCGGATCCTCCGGCTCGCCCACCCGCACGTCGGAGAAGGTCAGGGTCGGCGTCGGCAGCAGGCGCATCTCCGCCTCGCCCATCACCGCCACCCGGTGACCGAGCAGCTGCTCGCCATAGCGCTCGAACGTCGTGCGATAGGCCGTCCAGTCGACAAGAAACGGCCCGACGAGCGCGGCCAGCAGCACCGCGATCACGGTCACGCCTATCGTGATGTAGATCGAATTCAGCGCCCTGGCCTCCCGTTTGCGCGCGCAGTCTGCGGCTGTCAGTCCAGCCGGACGATCTTGCCCGGATTGAGAATGTTGTCGGGATCGAGAGCCTTCTTGATCGCCGCCATCATGTCGAGGCCGGCGCCATGCTCGCGGGCAAGATACTTCATCTTGCCCTGCCCGACCCCGTGCTCACCGGTGCAGGTGCCGCCCATCTCGATGGCACGCCAGTTGAGCCTTTCGATGAAGGCCTCAGTCTTGGCGATCTCCTGCGGATTGTCGACATCTACCAGCACGAGGACGTGGAAATTGCCGTCGCCGACATGGCCGACCAGCGGCGCGAGCAGGCCATTGGCCTCCACATCCTTGTAGGTCTCGCCGATGCACTCCGCCAGCCGCGAAATCGGCACGCAGACATCGGTGGAGACGCCCTTGCAGCCGGGCCTGAGGCCGAGCGCCGCCCAATAGGCATCGTGCCGCGCCTTCCACAGCCGGGTGCGATCTTCCGCCCTGGTCGCCCAGACGAACTCGCCGCCGCCGCTGTCGCGGGCGATCTCGCCGAAGATCTCGCTCTGCTCGCGCACGCCCGCTTCCGTGCCGTGGAATTCCAGGAACAGCGTCGGCGTTTCCTGCAAGTCGAGCTTGGAATAGGCGTTGCAGGCGCGAATCTGGTTGGCGTCGAGCAGCTCGATACGCGCCACCGGCAGGCCGGACTGGATGGTGGTGATCACCGCGTTGCAGGCGGAGTCGAGGTCCGGGAACGGACAGACGCCGCCCGAAACGGCCTCCGGAATGCCGTAAAGGCGCAGCGTTACCTCGGTGATGATGCCGAGCGTGCCTTCCGAACCGACCATCAGACGGGTGAGATCGTAGCCGGCCGCCGTCTTCTTGGCCCGGCCGCCGGTGCGCACGATGCGCCCGTCCGCCGTCACCACGGTCAGCGCCAGCACCACGTCCTTCATCGTGCCGTAGCGCACCGCGTTGGTACCGGAGGCGCGCGTTGCCGCCATGCCGCCAAGGCTCGCATCCGCACCCGGATCGATGGGGAAGAAGAGGCCCGTGTCGCGCAGGTACTCGTTGAGCTGGGTCCGGGTCACGCCAGCCTCGACCACACAGTCGAGATCCTCGGCATTGACCTGCAATACCCGGTTCATCTGCGACACGTCGAGGGAGATGCCCCCGGCCGGCGCGTTGACATGTCCCTCCAGCGAGGAGCCGGTGCCGAAGGGAATGATCGGCACCTTGTGCTGCGCGCAGACCTGCACCACGTCCGCGACCTCTTCGGTCGAGCGGGCGAAGACCACCCCGTCAGGTGCCTGATTCGGCAGCCAGGTGGTCGTGTGGCCGTGCTGCTCGCGCACCGCGGCGGAGGTGGAGAAGCGCTCGCCGAACCGCTGCGCCAGGATCTTGAGGGCGAGGTCGATCCCTTCCTCGTTGCGCTGTACCGACGCCTGAAGGCTTGCAAGGCTCATGGTTCTCTCCCGCTCGAGCGATGGCCGACGTCTCGGGCGCCTGCGGGCACCTTGCGCGCATTTGCGTGTCCTGCCGGTCTCGGACTAGTCTCCCTTTTGAATCTGAAGTTCGTCACAGGTCGCAGCTCGCTCTCAACGCACTTCAGATTCAAGAGGAAGACTAGCAAGTTTATGTTTCTAGTGTGGTTTTCGAATTTGAAATACGCTTCCACGGTCGCTGCCGAGAACAGGGCGTAATTCAAATTCACCACACTAGGTTTGGCGCAGACTAGCAAAAACAGCAATCCCGGCCAAAGACTTCCGCCCGTTTCAATCGCTGCCGGAACTGGCCGGCCAGCCGAGAGGACGGAAGGAGCTCCATGTCACAGCCGAGCCGCCAGCCAGCCCCCTTCACCGGATCGATCCAGGAGGTCAGGAGCGAGTGGCTGGACTATAACGGCCATCTCAACATGGCCTATTACAATGTCCTCTTCGACACCGCGCTGGACGAGGCCTTCATCCACCTCGGCCTTGGCCCGGACTATGCCCGCGAGCGCGGCGCCTCCTTCTTCACCGCCGAGACGCATCTTTGCTACCTGCGCGAACTCAACGGGGGAGATCGCGTGCGCGCCACGGTGCAACTCGTTGATTTCGACGCCAAACGGGCGCATCTCTACCAGGAGCTCCACCACGCGGACGACGGTTTCCTCTCGGCCACATCCGAGCAGGTGTCCCTGCATGTCGACCTTGCCGCCCGCAAGGTGGTGCCATGGCCGCAGGACGTGCTGGAGCGGCTGGAGGAGATGAGGGAGAGCCATGCGGTGCTCGGCCGGCCCGAGCGGTCCGGGCGACGTATTTCCCTTGAAAGACGCTGACGAAAGACGCTTGAGGCTCAAGGAGCCAGGCGGACGGCTGGACGAGCGATGACCGGTCTGCTGACGCAATTGAAACGCCTGCCCGTGCTGACCGCGGGCTGGATCAAGCCGAACATCCGGCTTTTCCGCTCCACGCGGCTGCCGCTGGTCTGGGCGCTCGCCATCGTCATCGGCGTGCTCACTGCGATCGCCGCCATCCTGTTCCGCATGGCCATCGGCGCCTTTCAATGGCTGTGGCTCGGCACCTCGGCGGAAACGGTGATCACCGCGGCCGCCACCGTGCCCTGGTGGGTGATCCTGCTGGCGCCGACGCTCGGCGGGCTGTGCATCGGCATCTTCCTGCAGACGATCCAGCCCAAGCAGCGCACCGGCGGCGTACCCGACGTGATCGAGGCCCGCGTCCAGGGCGGGCGCGGCCTGCCCTTCTGGTCGGGCATTTCCTCCGCCTTCCTCACCTCCGCCTCGCTCGGCTGCGGCGCCAGCGCGGGCCGCGAGGGGCCGGTCGTGCACCTTGGCGCGACCATCGGCACCGCGCTCTGCCAGACGTTCCGCCTGCCCGATGCCGCCCGCCGCATCCTGCTCGCCTGCGGCGTCGCCAGTGCGGTCTCCGCCTCGTTCAATGCGCCGATCGCCGGCGTTCTTTTCGCCCACGAGGTCATTCTCGGCCACTATGCAATGACCGCCTTCGTGCCCATCGTCATCGCCTCGGTGCTCGGCACGCTGATGTCGCGCCTGTGGTTCGGCGACATCGCCGCCTTCTCCATCCCCGAATACCAGATCACCTCCCTGCTGGAGATGCCGGCCTTCGCCCTGCTCGGCCTCACCTGTGCGGCCGTTGCGGTGATCTTCCAGTTCTCGCTGATCGGCACGGACTGGGTGGCCCGCAACATCTCCATGCCGCTCTGGCTGCGCCCGGTCATCGGCGGGCTGGCGGTCGGCGCCATCGGCATCGTCTTTCCCGGCGTGCTCGGCGTCGGCTACGAGGCGACGGACCTTGCGCTGCGCCAGGAGCTGCCGCTCGTCACCATGCTGGCGCTGCTGGTCGCCAAGACGGCGGCGACCTCGATCACGCTTGCCTCCCGCTTTGGCGGCGGCATCTTCTCCCCGGCCCTCTATCTGGGCGCGATGGCCGGCGGCGCCTTCGGCCTGATCGCGGCTGCCGCCTTCCCCGAGCTTGCCTCCTCGCACGGGCTCTATGCGATCCTCGGCATGGGTGCCGTTGCGGCCGCTGTCCTCGGCGCGCCCTTCTCCACCACGATGATCGTGTTCGAGCTGACCGGCGGCTATGCGCTGTCCATCGCGCTGCTGATCGCCGTTTCCATCGCCACCGGCCTGACCCAGGCGGTGCACGGGCGCTCCTATTTCCACTGGCAGCTGGAAATGCGCGGCGTGATGCTGAACGAGGGCGCGCACAAGTGGCTGGTTCGGATCGTCCACGTCTCGGATTTCGTCGAGCGGCTGCCGGACGATGCGGAACCGCAAACCCACGATCCGGAGACCGGCGGTCCCAGCCTGAAGCTGGACGACACGCTGGAAGCGGCGCTGAAGATCTTCGACGAAAGCGGCACCAACAAGCTGCCGGTGGTGGATGCGGCCGATCCCGCCAAGGTCATCGGCCACGCCACCCATGTGCGGGCGCTGCGCTTCTTCAATGCCGAGCTGATCAACAACCAGGTCGAGGAGCACCGCTGAGCGGCGCTCCCCCACCCCTTATGGCGTCCCTTACAGCGGCGCCGTCGCCTGCTCGAGCCAGGCCCGCGTCGTCTCGTCGACCAGCGGCGCCAGCTCGCGCAGGACGCGGGCGTGATAGGCGTCGAACCACGCCCGCTCTTCCGCGCTGACCATCTCCGCCGCCACCGCCCGTCGGTCGATCGGGGCGAGCGTCAGCGCCTCGAAGCCGAGCATCGCCCGCTCGCCGCCCTCGATGGCGGCCGGCGGCGTCACCAGCTCCAGATTCTCGATCCGGATGCCGTGGCTGCCGTCGCGATAGTAGCCCGGCTCGTTGGAGACGATCATCCCCGGTTCCAGCGGCGCATGGCCGGTCTTGGCGATGCGCTGCGGCCCCTCATGCACCGACAGATAGGAGCCGACGCCATGGCCCGTGCCATGGTCGAAGTCGAGACCCGCCTTCCACAGGGCGATACGGGCGAGCGCATCGATCTGCGCGCCGCTGGTGCCGACCGGGAACCGCGCCGTGGCGATAGCGATGTGCCCCTTCAGCACCAGCGTGAAATGGCGCTTCTGGTCCTGCGGCACCTCGCCCACGGCAACGGTGCGGGTGATGTCGGTGGTGCCGTCCTCGTATTGGGCGCCGGAATCGATCAGGAACAGACTGTTTGCCGGGATCGGCAGATTGCTGCCCCGGTCGACCCGGTAATGGCAGATCGCGGCATTGGGACCGGCTGCCGAAATGCTGTCGAAGGAGATTTCCTTCAGCTTGCCGGTCTCGGCCCGGAACGCCTCCAGCCGCTCGGCAACGGCGATCTCGTCGAGCCCGCCGGCAGCCGCCGCTCCGTCCAGCCAGCTCAGGAAGCGGGCAAAGGCCGCCCCGTCGCGCAGATGCGCGGCGCGCGCCCCGGCGATCTCGGCCGCGTTCTTCACCGCCTTGGCCTTGGTCACCGGATCCGCGCCATGCTTCACCTTGCCGCCGGCGGCGAGCACCGCGCTCGCCAGCGCATCGCCCGCCCAGTCGGGATCGACCAGCACCGTTGCGCCCGCCGCTCCGAGCGCACCGAGCGCGCCCGTCAACCCGCCCGGCTCGCCAATGTCGGCCAGCGCCTCCAGATGGTCGCGCGAGGCATTGGTGAGTTTGCGGGCGTCGATGAAGATCTGCGGGCGCCCCTCGTGCGGCAGGATGGCGAAGGACAGCGGCAGGGGTGTGTGCGACACGTCGCTGCCGCGAATGTTGAACAGCCAGGCGATGGAGTCGGGCTGGGTCAGCACGAAGGCATCGCCCCCGGCGCGGCGCACCTCCGCGGCCATCCGCGCGATCTTTGCTTCCGCCGCCTCGCCGGCAAATTCTTGTCCGTGCACGCGCACCTGGCCGAGCGGCGGCTCGGGCCGGTCCTCCCACACCGCATCGAGCGGATTGCCGTCCACCGCCACAAGCTCCGCTCCGGCCCTGGCGCAGGCCTCGGCAAGCCGCTTGGCACCGTTCACCGTGTGCAGCATCGGGTCGTAGCCGAGCTTCTGGCCCGGCTGCAGCTTGTCCGCCAGCCACTCGGACGGCGGCGTCTCGATCAGGTGCATCGGATGGAAAACGCCGGTGTCCACCTGCTCGCGCACCTGGATCGTGTAGCGCCCGTCGACGAAGATCGCGGCCTCGCCAGCCAGCACCACGGCCATGCCGGCCGATCCGGCAAAGCCGGTCAGCCAGGACAGCCGCGCGTCGCTGGGCGGCACATATTCGCCCTGATGCGCGTCGGCGCGCGGGATGAGGAAACCGTCGAGGCCCCTGCGGGCCAGCTCGCGCCGCAGCGCCGCGCAACGCGCGGAACCGACGGACGGGTCGATGACATTGTCGAAGGACTGGAACATGCGACGACGCTAGCGCCAAAGCCGGCGGCGCGAAAGGGCGTTGAGTGCACGCCCGGGCCGCTTTTGCACATGCGGAAGGCAGGCTTTCGCCGAGGATTTCGGCATCTGCTCTGCTGCATTGCAAAATAATGAATTCGCACATGCAGCAATCGCAGCACTGCCATGCACTTATGGCGCTTTTCGCATGGCCCGGCACTCCCCATACTCTGTCTCGAGAGTTTGAGGGAGGAAGCTCTATCTAGAGACCTCGAACCGGAGATAAGACCATGGCCATTGCCACCACGACCACCACCGCCATCTCGGGCGTATCGCGCAGCTCTTCCAAGAGCGTGTTCCGCAAGGCGCTCGACTCGATGATCACCGCTCGTGAGCGTCAGGCTCGCCGCTATGTGAACGGCTACCTTCTGTCGCTCGACGACGCCACGCTCGCCGCCTACGGCTACGATCGTGCCGATCTGGAGCGCAACAGCTCGCTGACCTCCGCGTTCTGATACGCTGGTCACAGAGTTTCATTGAAAACGGGCCCGGCGGTTCCTCCGCCGGGCCCGTTTCTCGTTGTGCATCGGGATTTGGCAGGGCGTCAGCCCTCGTGGCGACCGCGCACCAGCGTCAGCGTCAGCCAGCCGTCGCGGTTCTGCCGGCGCACCAGGTGGAACCCTTGCAGGCCATAGGCGAACAGGATGCGCGGACCGTCCTCCACGCGCAGGCCCGACAGGACCAGCGTCGCCGAGCGGGTCATGCGCGCCGAAAGACCGGCAGCCATGCGCATCAGGGGCCGGGCGAGGATATTCGCCACCACCAGATCGAAAGGACCGGCCTCCGCGAAGATGCGGCTGTCGACGCCGGCCGCCGTCGCCGTGCGCACCAGGTTGCCGGCGAGATTGTGGACCGCATTGGCGCGCGCGGTGATCGTCGCCACCGGGTCGATGTCTGTCGCCAGCACCGGCTGGCGGGACAGCCGCGCCATGGCGATGGCCAGGACGCCGGTACCGGTGCCCAGATCCAGCATCCGCTCATAGGACCGGCGGGTCAGCAGCCGGTCGATCTCGATCAGGCAGCCCGCGGTCGTCCCGTGATGGCCGGTGCCGAAGGCGAGCGCGGCCTCGATCTCGATGGAAATGCCGGCGAGCGGACGCTTCGCGCGGTCGTGCGAGCCGTGGATGAAGAAACGGCCCGCCTGCACCGGCGACAGGCCTTCCAGGCTCTTCTCCACCCAGTTGATGTCTTCCAGTTCCACCGCCTCGACCGGCGCGGCAAAGGCATCCGCGCCCAGCCGGTCCTTGACCAGCTCGGCGGCTTCCCCCTCGCTCATGTCGAACAGCAGGATCTCGGCGGTCCAGTCCCGCCCGTCCGCCGACGCTTCGAAGACCGTCACCGGATTGCCGTCGTCCTCGAAGTCGCGCGACAGCAGCTCGTAGATGCGCTTCGCCTCGATCTCGGGGGCGGTGATGCGGACGCGGATGGTGGACATGATCTCTCCGGAGACAGGAAACGGCGCACGCCCTATAGCGCCCGAAAGCAGGGGGCATCAATCGCATTCGCGCTGGATGGGGAAACGCGCGCCGCTCAGTGCCGCTCGACGAAGCTGTCGAGCACCTTCTTGCGCCCCGCCTTGTCGAACTGGACTGTCAGCTTGTTGCCCTCGATGCCGACGATCTCGCCATAGCCGAACTTCAGGTGGAACACCCGCTCGCCCATGTCGAACGCCGACGGCGCATCGGACACCGACTTGGCGACCAACTCGCCCTCGATCATCCGCGGGCCTCCGGACTGCCCGCCCGACTGCCTGCCGCCGGCCGATCCCATCCGCCCGGCGAACCCGCCGCTGCTGGAGCTACCCTGTGCCTGCGAACGCTGCGCCCGCTGCCAGCCCGGCGTCGAGTAGCTCGACTTGAAGGGATCGCGCGTGTCGAAGCGGCTGGCGCCGTATCCCCCGCCGCCATAGCCGCCGTAATTGCTCGACGGCTCGACCACATCGACGTGATCGGCCGGCAATTCGTCGAGGAAGCGCGAGGGGATGGAGCTCTGCCACATGCCGTGGATGCGCCGGTTGGAGGCGAACCAGATCTTCGCCCGCCGCCGCGCCCTCGTGATGCCCACATAGGCGAGCCGGCGCTCTTCCTCCAGCCCCGCGCGGCCGCTCTCGTCGAGCGCGCGCTGATGCGGGAAGAGGCCCTCCTCCAAGCCGGGGAGGAACACCGTGTCGAACTCCAGGCCCTTGGCCGAGTGCAGCGTCATGATCGACACCGCGTCGTTGTTGCCGTCCGCGTCCCGGTCCATGACCAGCGCGACATGCTCCAGGAACCCGGCGAGCGATTCGTACTCGTCCATCGAGCGGACGAGCTCCTTCAGGTTGTCGAGCCGGCCCGGCGCTTCCGCCGAGCGGTCGTTGCGCCACATCTCGGTGTAGCCGCTCTCGTCGAGGATGATCTCGGCCAGCTCCGTATGCGACATAGCCGGCACCAGGTCGCGCCAGCGGTCGAAATCGGCCAGCAGCATGCGCAGCGTCGTGCGCGCCTTCGGCTTCAGTTCCTCGGTCTGGCACAGGTCCGAAGCCGCCTGCATGAGCGGGATGCGGTTCGCCCGCGCATAGGCATGAACCAGCTTCAGGCTGGCCTCGCCGAGGCCGCGCTTGGGCGTGTTGACGATGCGCTCGAAGGCGAGATCGTCGGCCGGCTGCACGACGCAGCGGAAATAGGCCATCGCATCGCGGATCTCCATGCGCTCGTAGAAGCGCGGGCCGCCGACCACCCGGTAGTTGACGCCGAGCGTGACGAACCGATCCTCGAACTCGCGCATCTGGAACGACGCGCGCACCAGGATCGCCATGCTCTCGAGGCTGTGCCCCTTGGACTGCAGCGACTCGATCTCGTCGCCGATGGCGCGGGCCTCTTCCTCGGAGTCCCAGGCGGCGGCGACGCTGACGCGCAGTTCCTCGCCGTCCGGGTCCACCACATCGGTGAACAGCGTCTTGCCCAGGCGCCCCTCGTTATGGGCGATCAGATGCGAGGCGGCGGCCAGGATATGGCTGGTCGAGCGGTAGTTGCGCTCCAGCCGGATCACCTTGGCGCCGGGAAAGTCGTGGTCGAAGCGCAGGATGTTGTCGACCTCGGCCCCGCGCCAGCCGTAGATCGACTGATCGTCGTCGCCGACGCAGCAGATGTTGCGGTTGCCCTGCGCCAGCAGCCGCAGGAACAGGTACTGCGCGATGTTGGTGTCCTGGTACTCGTCCACCAGCATGAAGCGGAAGCGGTTCTGGTACTCGCCCAGCACGTCCGGATTGTTGCGGAACAGCGTGATCACATGCAGCAGCAGGTCGCCGAAATCGGCGGCATTGAGGATCGACAGCCGCTCCTGATACTGCTCGTAGAGCGCCCGGCCCTTGCCGTTGCCGAAGGAGCGCGCCTCGCCCTCCGGCACCTGGTCGGGCGTCAGGCCGCGGTTCTTCCAGCCATCCAACTGGCTGGCGAAGGCGCGCGCCGTCCAGCGCTTGTCGTCCAGCCCCTCCGCCTGGATGATCTGCTTGATCAGGCGGATCTGGTCGTCGGTATCGAGGATCGAGAATCCGGATTTCAGGCCGACCAGCTCGGCGTGCCGGCGCAGGATCTTGACGCAGATCGAGTGGAACGTGCCGAGCCACGGCATGCCTTCCGCGCTGTCGCCGATCAGCCGCTCGATCCGCTCCTTCATCTCGCGGGCGGCCTTGTTGGTGAAGGTCACCGCCAGGATCTGGCTCGGAAAGGCCCGCCGCGTCGCCAGGATATGGCCGATGCGCGTGGTCAGGACGCGGGTCTTGCCCGTTCCCGCCCCCGCCAGCACCAGGACCGGGCCGTCCAGCGTCTCGACCGCCTCGCGCTGCTCCGGGTTCAGCCCGTCGAGATAGGAGCCGGGTTCGGGCGTCCGCGGCCCGAGCGCTGCACGCGCGCGCGCGGCAATGCCGCTGCCGCCGCCCGGCCGCTCCAGACCGCCGCCCCGCGCGTCATGCTCCGCCTGCCCCGGTGCGGAGCCTTGGGGGAACTGTCGGGTATCGGCAGGATGATTGGCCATGCGGGAGAGTGTCTCGACGGGTCTGGGTCACGGATCTGACATCGCGCGGACCGTTGGCACCCGCGATTCTGTTCTCTCTTTGGACCATATATAGCAGCTTGTCCCGTCAATTGGAGGGGCGCAATTGCTCGCGCCCCTCCCTCTTGGCTTTTGACGCCTTTGTTATTCGAAAAACGATCAGGCCGCGACGAGCGCCACCAGTGCCGGCGCGGGCTGCTCGAAGCGCAGCGTGTAGCGCCCGCCCTCGCCCCCGGCGACGATGGCCGCAAGCACCTGCCCGTCTGCGAGCTGCAGCTTGACGGCCTGCCGGAGCTCCAGCCGGGCCGAGGCGGAAACGGCGGCCTGATGCACATCCGCCTCGTCCACCCGCGCCCGGTAGCGACGCCCCAGCGCGGTGACGACGACCGCCTCGCGCATTTGCGCATGCACCTGCGCGCGCCGTGCCGCAAGATCGACCGCGATGTCGGCGAGGAAGGTCTCCACCTCGCCGGCGAGTTGCTGCGTCACCTCGGCAAGGCTGGAGGACACCGCGCTGACATTGCCGGCAAACTGCGCGGTGCGCTCGATCGCCGAGGTCACCGAGGTGACGTTGTCCGCCACCGCATCGGTGCCGTCCGAGGCGGCGATGACGGAGTTGGCGATCTCCTGCGTTGCCGCGCGCTGCTCCTCCACCGCGCCGGCGATGGTGGTTGTCAGCTCGCGGATATTGGCCATCACACCGGCGATCTCTCCGATCGAGCCGACCGCGCCGCGCGTCGAGGCCTGGATGCCGGTGACCTGCGCGGCGATGTCTTCCGTCGCCTTGGCGGTCTGGCCGGCAAGGTTCTTCACTTCCGCCGCGACGACGGCAAAGCCCTTGCCCGCCTCGCCGGCGCGCGCCGCCTCGATCGTGGCATTGAGCGCCAGCAGGTTGGTCTGTTCGGCGATGTCGCGGATCAGGTTGACCACCGAACCGATCTGCTCGGCCGCCTGCGAAAGCGAAGCGACATCGGCGTTGGTCAGTTGCGCCCGTTCGGCGGCCGAGGCCATCAGGTCGCTTGCCTTGGAGGTCTGCTCGGCGATCTCGCGGATCGAGGCGGACAGTTCCTCCGCCGCCGCCGCGACCACCTGGATATTGCCGGAGGCCGTCTGGGTGGCATGGCTCGCGGCGGACGCGTCGCACGCAGCTCCGCTTGCGCCTTCCTCCAGCGTCTCGGCCGAGGAGCGCATGTCGCCGGCCTTGGCCCCTGCCGTCGACAGCGTCGACGAGACGCTGCTGCGGAAGCCCGCGATCATCGTCTCGATGGCCGACTGCCGGTCCCGTTCGCGCAGGCGTTCCTCCTGCAGGCTGTGTTCCAGCTCGATGCGCTCGATGGCATTCTCGCGGAAGATCTCCACCGCCCCCGCCATCGCGCCGATCTCGTCCCGGCGCGCGACGCTCGTCACCTCGACGCCCGTGTCGTTGGCCGCAAGCCGGCGCATGACGCCGACCAGCTCCGCCAGCGGCGGCACGATGGAGCGGTAGACGCCGGCGAAGATCACCGCCATGACGACGACCAGCCCGGCAACGAGCCCGAGCTGCCAGAGGAAGGCGCGCTGGCCGTCCGCCGCCCGCTGCGAGGCTGCAACGAAGATCTGTCCGGCAACCTCGTCCTCCACCTCTTTCAGCAGGTCGATGCGCGCCGTGCTGACCGCGAACCACTTCGCTCCGCTGACCGCGGACACGTCCCCGCCGAACGGCGCGGAGACGGCGATCTGCCTCAGCCCGTCGATCTCCTTGGCGGCCGCGCCGGACAGAGCGGTTTCGTAAGCGGAGAGCATCTGCGGCGACGCGTAGCGGCGAAAGGTCTCGAGCGAGGCCTCCTGCATGGCGCCGAGGCGAATGAAATTGCGGTAGACGGCCTCGCCGAAGCTCCCCGAACCGAAGCCGACGGCGCCGGTGGCGCGCTCGAGGCCCGCTCGCTCCTTCGCCTGCAGCAGCGCAATATACGCAAGGACCGGGCGCAGCGTGTCGCCAGCGCTGATGAGCGTCGGCATGCCGCCGACCATGTCGAGCAGGTTGCCGATGACGGGCGTGTAATAGGCGCCGACGTCGGAGCTCTCCAGCCGCAGCGCGTCGATATCCGCGCGCACCCGCGAAAGGTCCTGAAGCGTCTTCGCCGCCGCGTCGCGGGCGCGAGTGAACCCGTCGGTCTCGATCCGGCCCGTCGCCTCGCCGATGCGGGCGAGATAGCGCGCGATCGCAGCGTCGGTCGCCTGGCGCTGGCCGGCGATCCCGTCGGCAAACGAGACGCCCTTCGACCCCACGAAGCCGGAAGACATCCCGCGCTCCTTCTGAAGCTGATGCACGGCCTCGGAAATCACCGGCGCAATGTCCAGCACCTCGGCGACGAAGCGTTCCTCGCGCACCTGCGCAAACCGCCCCGAAAGCTCGATGAAACTGACGAGCAGCAGACCGAGAAGCGGAAGGGCGCCGAGCAGAATGAGCCGCAAACCGATAGACCGGTTCACAAATCCAGAAAACATGTTCCACTCTCCAAATATCGAACGAAAGCTCATTTGAGAGCGATAGTCGATATTTGGAGTTGAAACTTTGTTACAGATACAAGACGAGATCGAATGAAGAGCAGAAAAACCGAATAAAAATCAAGATTACGTACTCGTACCTATGGATCTTATACTTAAGTCAATTTGACGCAGGTCAGCCTCCCGCCATCTCGATCCAGGCATCCTCGTCGATGACGTCGAGGCCCAGTTCCTCGGCTTTCTTCAGCTTGGAGCCGGCGCCGGGACCGGCGATCACGAGGTCGGTCTTCTTCGACACCGAGCCGGAAACTTTCGCCCCCATCGCCTCGGCGCGCGCCTTGGCCTCGTCGCGGCTCATCTTCTCCAGCGTGCCGGTGAAGACCAGCGTCTTGCCGGCGACCGGGCTGGCGCTCGCCTCCACCCGCTCCATCGACTGCGGCCGGATCTGCGCCAGCAGCGCGTCGAGTGCCCCGCGGTTGTGGTCCTCGGCGAAGAACTCGACCACCGCCCGTGCCACCGTCTCGCCGATGCCGTCGATGTCCATCAGTTCGGCGAAGGCATCGGAGGCGGGATCGGCCGCCGCCTGCATCGCCGTGCGGAAGGTCTCCCAGTCGAGATAGTGGCGGGCCAGCAGCTTGGCGTTGCCCTCGCCGACATGGCGGATGCCGAGCGCGAAGATCACCCGGTTGAGCGACATCTCGCGCCGCGCGTCGATGGCAGCGAAGAGGTTGGCAGCGCTCGTCTCGCCCCAGCCGTCGCGGTTCCTCAGCTTGATCAGCGGCGAGGCGGCATCCCGCTCCGCCAGCGTGAAGATGTCGGCCGGCTGGCGGATGCCGCCCTCCTCCATCGGCAAATCAAAGAAGAACTCCACCTGCTTGTCGCCCAGCCCCTCGATGTCGAGTGCGTGGCGCGAGACGAAATGCTTCAGCTTTTCCTTGGCCTGCGCCGGGCAGATCAGCCCGCCGGTGCAGCGGCGCACGGCGTCGATGCGCCCGCTCGAGGCATTGACGTCCCGCACCGCGTGGCTGCCGCAGGCGGGGCACGTGGTCGGGAAGGCAAAGGGCTCGGCATCCGCGGGGCGCTTGTCGAGGTCGACATCGACGATCTGCGGAATGACGTCGCCGGCGCGCTGGATCTGCACCGTATCGCCGACCCGGATGTCCTTGCCGCCGCGGATCGGCTCGCCATCCTGGCCGATGCCCTTGATGTAGTCCTCGTTGTGCAGCGTCGCATTGGAGACGACGACGCCGCCCACCGTCACCGGCTCCAGCTTGGCGACCGGGGTCAGCGCGCCGGTACGCCCGACCTGGATCTCGATGCCGCGCAGCACGGTGAAGGCCTTCTCGGCCGGGAACTTGTGGGCGATCGCCCAGCGGGGCGCGCGCGAGACGAAGCCGAGGCGCGACTGCAGGTCGAGCCGGTCGACCTTATAGACCATGCCGTCGATGTCGTAGCCGAGCAGCGCCCGCTCCTCCTCGATGCCGTGATAGGCGGCAAGGATCTCTTCCACAGTCTCGCAGCGGACCATGCGGGCATTGATCGAAAAGCCCCACTCGCCGAGCAGCTGCACCATCTCGTATTGGGTGGCGCGCGGCACCTCGCTCATCTCGCCCCAGGCATAGGCGAAGAAGCGCAGCGGCCGCGCGCGCGTCACTTCCGGGTTGAGCTGGCGCAGGGAGCCCGCCGCCGCGTTGCGCGGATTGGCGAAGACCTTGCCGCCCTGCTCCTCCATCCGCGCATTGAGCGCGCGGAAATCCTCGTGGCGCATATAGACCTCGCCGCGCACCTCGACGATATCGGGCGCAGTATCCGGCAGGCGCTGGGGAATGTCCTCGATGGTCAGGGCGTTCTGCGTCACGTTCTCGCCGACCGTGCCGTCGCCGCGCGTTGCCGCGCTCACCAGGCGGCGCTTCTCGTAGCGCAGCGACAGCGACAGCCCGTCGATCTTCGGCTCGGCCGTCACCGCGATCGCCCCCATCAGCGGATCGAGCTTCAGGAAGCGGCGGATGCGGCCGAAGAAATCGCGCACGTCCTCGTCGGCAAAGGCATTGTCCAGCGACAGCATCGGGATCGCATGGGTAACCTTGCCGAAGCCTTCGGACGGCGCAGCTCCGACGCGCAGCGACGGGCTGTCGGAGCGCACGAGATCGGGAAACCGCGCCTCGATGGCATCGTTGCGCCGCTTCAGCGCATCGTAGTCGGCATCGGAAATGACCGGCGCGTCCTCGCCATGATAGCGCCGGTCGTGACCCGCGATCTCCTCGGCCAGCCGTTCCAGCTCCAGCGCGGCCTCTTCCAGGGTCAGGTCTTCGACGGCGCGGGACGAGAGATCGTTATCGGACATGGGATCGCATCTTGCTGGCATCGGATATCGCGGAGCGGAAACGAGTGTTCGCCTCCCTCCTGGCGAGGGAGTATGGCGCCGCGGCCGTGCAAGGCAAAGGGCGGCGCTGCGGTTTTCCAGCCCTGGTTCGGCCGCTTAACCGCGCGGGGCGTCGGCCAGCAGCCGGTCGGCAGCCGCGCGGGCCTCGTCGGTGATCGTGGCGCCGGCCAGCATCCGTGCGATCTCCTCGCGCCGGTGGTCGACGTCGATCCGCTTCACCCGCGTCGCGACACGGTCCGCGCCGGCATCTTCCTTCAGGATGAGGAAATGCCCACCCGCCTTCGCCGCCACCTGCGGCGCATGTGTGACGGTCAGCACCTGCACCTTGCCCGCCAGCCGCGCCAGCCGGCTGCCGATGGCCTCCGCCACCGCACCGCCGACGCCCGTGTCGATCTCGTCGAAGACCAGCGTCGGTGCCGAGCCCTTGTCGGCCAAAGACACTTTCAGCGCCAGCAGGAAGCGCGAGAGCTCGCCGCCCGAGGCGACCTTCATCATCGGCCCCGGCCGCGTGCCCGGATTGGTCTGCACCCAGAACTCGGCCGTGTCGACGCCCTCGCGGGAGCGGGCTTGCGGGTCGCTCTCCAGGTTCACGATGAAGCGCGCGCGCTCGAGCTTGAGATCCGGCAGCTCGCGGCAGACCGCCTCCTCCAGCGCCTTGGCCGCCGCTTGCCGCCGCTTGGTCAGGGCTGCCGCCTTCGCATCATAGGCGCTGCGTGCCGCCTCGGCTGCCGAGGCCAGGCCGGCAAGCGCCTCCTCGCCGGCATCGAGCGCGGCAAGATCGGCCTCGAACCGCTCGCGCAGGGCCGGCAGGTCGTCGACCTGCACCTGGAACTTGCGCGCCGCCCCGCGTAAGGAGAACAGCCGCTCCTCGGTCGCCTCCAGCGCGCGCGGATCGAATTCCGTCTCGCGCACGGCCGCTTCGAGGCCCGCACGCGCGTCTTCCAGCCGGTCCAGCGCCTCGGCGAGGAAGCCGACCGGACCCGACAGCAACTCGGGGGCCTGCTCGGCCTTGCGCTCCAGCCGCCGCCACAGCGAGGCGATCTCGGTAATGGGAGAGGCCGTGCCGTTGAGCAGGTCGAAGGATTCGCCGAGGTCCCCGGCGATCTTCTCCACCTGCATCATCGACTGGCGGAGGTCGGCAAGCTCGGTTTCCTCGCCGACGACCGGCGCAAGCTTCGACAGTTCCTCGGCGGAGGCGCGCAGGTAGTCGGCCTCGCGCCGCGCCGCCTCGATCCGCTCCTCCTGTTCGGCAAGCGCGCGCGCTGCCTTGCGCATCGCCGCATGGGCGCTGGCGACCGCCGCGCACTCGGCCTCGCAGCCGCCGAAGGAATCGAGCAGCCGCCGGTGTTCGGCCGAATCGGTATAGGCCCGCGCCTCGTTCTGTCCGTGGATCTCGACCAGCAGTCCGCCTGCCTGCCGCAGCAGGGCAACGCTCACCGGCGCGTCGTTGATGAAGGCGCGGCTGCGGCCGTCCTCGGCCTGCACCCGGCGCAGGATGACGTCGCCGTCGGCCTCCAGGTCGTTCTCGCGCAGCAAGGCGCGCACCGGATGGGCCATCGGCACGTCGAAGGCGGCCGTCACCTGGCCCTGCGCCTGGCCGTGGCGCACGAGCCCGGCATCGCCGCGCCCGCCGAGCGCCAGGCTCAGGGCATCGAGCAGGATGGACTTGCCCGCGCCCGTCTCGCCGGTGAGCACCGACATGCCGGCGCCGAAGGCAAGATCGAGCCGGTCGATCAGGACGATATCTCGAATGGCAAGCGCAGCGAGCATGCGAGCGGGTGACCGGGTCGGACTGGACATGTGCGGCGAAGCGCACGGGAAACCGCATCAGGTGTAGCTGGAGGCACCCGGTGGCCGCAACGGCAAACTGGCACCGGTCGCCGGCAGGCCGGCAAGAGAGCATCTCTCTCGCGGCCTCTTGCGGGGCGGCAGGCGCGCTGCCGCCGGCGCGGATGCTGGTGTGGTGAAGACGAGCTTCAGATTGGGATGACTAGAGCGAAACGCTGTTGAAAGCGCGGCTGATCCAGCTGCCCGAATCCTCGCTCGGGCTGTAACCGCCGGTCTTCAGCAGGCTGAAGGCATCCTTGTACCACTGGCTGTCCGGGAAGTTGTGGCCGAGCACGGCGGCCGCGGTCTGGGCCTCGTTGACCACGCCGAGCGCATAGTAGCTCTCGGTCAGGCGGAACAGCGCTTCCTCGATATGGCGGGTGGTCTGGTAGTTGGTGACGACGACCTTGAAGCGGTTGATCGCCGCGATCTGGTGGTTCCGCTTCAGGTAGTAGCGGCCCACTTCCATTTCCTTGCCCGCCAGCTGGTCCTGCGCGGCGCGGACCTTGGCCGCGGCATCAGTGGCATATTCGGAATCGGGGAAGCGCTGGAGCAGTTCGCCATAGGCGGCGAGCGCCCGCTGGGTCATCTCCTGGTCGCGCGTCACGTCCGGGATCTGCTTGTGATAGGACTGGCCGATGATGTAGAGCGCATAGGCGCTGTCTTCGCTGCCCGGATACAGCGTCGTGAAACGCTTGGCGGCGGTGATCGCCTCCGGGAACTTGCCCAGAGAATAGTTCAGATAGGCAAGGTTGATCAGGGACTTGCGCGAATACTCGGAATAAGGATGGAGCTTGTCGACTTCCTGGAACTTCAGCCGGGCATCCGACAGCCGTCCCTCGTTGCGCAGCGACAGGCCCTCGTTGAACAGCACCTCCGCCGGGGTGTCGTTGGTGGCGAAGTCCTCGTCGTCCTTGGTCGAGGAACAGGCCGCCAGAGCAACCGCCAGCAGGGCGAGAGATGCGATCCGGGCCTTGCGCAGACCGCCGGTGACGGTTCTCCTCGCCTTGGAACTGGACACTGCCACCATCACGTCGACTCACTCCTCGAACTCGGCGCCGGTTCGGCCCCGTCCGGACAATCCGGACCGACCGGAAGGGGCGCCGCAAGGGCGTCCTGCGTCCCGATCAGCGCGTGTTCTAACGGAAAACACCCGGCCACGTCACGCCATGTGAGGGACATTTGTCGCTTTTTTGTGGCCTGTCGTTTTCGCCAAGGCGGTTTTCCGCCATTGCGAGGCCGGCCAGCGACATGTCCTGCTCAGGAGGCGCCCTGCGCCACGGCCATCATCGGCATGTCCATCAGGGACGGTGCCGGCCGCTCGAACGCGCCTTCGACGATCTCGAAGGCATCCTTGCCGGCGTTCTCGAACAGCTCGACCAGGATCGCGTGGTTCATCCGGTGGCCGCCCTTGTAGGAGCGGTAGAGCCCCAGGAACGGCAGCCCGGCCAGCGCCAGATCGCCGACGGCATCCAGCATCTTGTGGCGCACGAACTCGTCGCGCCAGCGGGTGCCTTCCGGGTTCATCACCTTGCCGTCGGAGATCGCGACGGAATTCTCCAGCGACGAGCCGAGGGCAAAGCCCATCGACCACAGCTTCTTGACGTCCTGCACGGAGCCGAAGGTGCGGGCGCGCGACAGCTCGTCGCGGAAGGTCTCCGGCGAAAGGTCCAGCACCATCGACTGGCGGCCGATCGCCTCAGCCTCGAAGTCGATGGTCACGTCGAAGCGGCAGCCGTCATGCGGGCGCAGCTCGCACCAGGCGCTTCCCTGGTCGACGCGCACGGCCTTCTTGACGCGGATGTAACGGCGCACCGCCTGCTGGCGGCGCAGGCCGACGGTGTCGATGGCGGCGACGAAGGCGTCCGAGCTGCCGTCCATGATCGGCATTTCCGGGCCGTCCATCTCGACGATGGCATTGTCGACGCCAAGGCCCCGCAGCGCGGCCATCAGGTGCTCGACGGTGGCGACGCCGCCGGCCTTCGGATCGCCGAGGACGGTGCAAAGGGCGGTGGCGGACACGGCGCGCCAATGCGCGGGGAACTCGACCTCGGAGCCGGTCTGCGGGTTGCGGTTGGTGAAGACGATGCCCGTGCCCGGATCGGCCGGCTGCAGCGTCACGTCCGCCCGGTTGCCGGAATGCACACCGATCCCCTGCAGGGAGACGGCGCCGGCCAAAGTCGTCTGCCGGTCGGAAGAGAGTTTCATCACCAGATCATCCTGTCTGCGAGACCCTGAAAAGCGGATGCGATGGCGAGACCGAAAGGCCTTGAGGCTGACGGGCATCTGCGCGCGAGTCGCGTACCCGTTGAATCGCAGGGTGAACATACAGGCTTGAAGGGAGGGATCAGAAATAAAGCTTTGTTACGATATGTAACGCTTCATTAAAAATGAGAGCTTTGAAAAACTTGGCAAAATCCGCCCGCTCCCCCGAGGGCGGGCGATCCGGTGAGGAGCCGGATCGCCCGTTGAGGGAGTGTCGCGGAAAACCCCGCCGTCAGTTGGCCTGACGACGCAGGAAGGCCGGAATCTCCAGCTGGTCTTCCTCGGACAGGGTCCGGGCCTGCGGGGCCTGGCGACCGGTCAGGTCGAGCTGGCCGGCAGCACCCTGCGCCGCCGGACGGGCCGGGGCCGGACGCATCGCCGGCTGGGCCTGCTGCTGCACCGGACGCTGCTGCGGGGCGGCAGCGCGCGGCTGGGCGGCGGGCGCCGGACGCGGAGCGGGCTGCTGCGGACGCGGGGCCGGGGCCATTTCCGCGGCCGGCACCGCCGGCATGTCGTCCTCTTCCTCGCGGCGGCTCAGGCCGTTGGCCAGGCGGCGAAGCAGGCTCATCGGGCGGCGGTCCTCGCCGTGATGATGCTCCTCTTCCGCCGCACGGGCGTGGACATGGGCGCGCATCTCGCGCTGTGCCACCGGCGGGAAGTCCTCGATCGAGGGCATGCGCGCGGGCTGCGAGACGGTTTCGGCGACCGGCGGGATGTAGGGCTCCACGACAGGCGCATCGGCGACCGGCTCGGCGAGATCCGCCTCGTCCAGGTCGGCCAGCGGGCTGTTGTCACCGATCATGCCCGGAGCCGGAGAAAAAGGGGCGATCTCGACCTCCGGATCGGTGGACGCCTGCACCGGCTCGGGGATCTCCAGCTCCTGCTCGATCTTCTCGAACGTGGCCGGGCGTGCCGGCGCGGCCGGACGCGAAACCGGAGCGGCTGCGGCGGGACGGGGACGGGCCACCGGCGCCGGATCGGAGATCGTCTTGAGACGCTCGGTCAGCTCGGCCATGCGCGCTTCGGCCGGAGAGGCCTCCTCGCGCAGTTCCTTGTCGATGCCGGTCGCCACGACCGACACGCGGATGATGCCGTCGAGGCTCTCGTCGAAGGTTGCGCCGAGTATAATGTTGGCGTCGGCATCGACCTCCTCGCGGATGCGGGTGGCTGCCTCGTCCAGCTCGAACAGGGTCAGGTCGTTGCCGCCGGTGATCGAGATCAGCAGGCCGCGAGCGCCCTTCATCGAGGTCTCGTCGAGCAGCGGATTGGCGATCGCCGCCTCGGCCGCCTGCATGGCGCGCTTGTCGCCGGACGCCTCGCCGGTGCCCATCATCGCCTTGCCCATGCCGCGCATGATCGAGCGCACATCGGCGAAGTCGAGGTTGATCAGGCCTTCCTTGACCATCAGGTCGGTGATGCAGGCAACGCCCGAATAGAGCACCTGGTCGGCCATCGCGAAGGCGTCGGCGAAGGTGGTCTGCGCATTGGCGATACGGAACAGGTTCTGGTTGGGGATGACGATCAGTGTATCGACCGCCTTCTGCAACTCGGTGATCCCAGCTTCGGCGATGCGCATGCGGCGCACGCCCTCGAACTGGAACGGTTTGGTGACCACACCGACGGTCAGTATACCCATCTCGCGCGCCGCACGCGCGATCACCGGGGCAGCGCCCGTGCCGGTGCCGCCGCCCATACCGGCGGTGATGAACACCATGTGCGAGCCGGACAGGTGGTCGTTGATCTCGTCGATCACTTCCTCGGCCGCCGCCGCGCCCACGTCGGGCTGCGAACCGGCGCCCAGGCCCTCGGTCACGGCAACGCCCATCTGGACGACGCGCTCGGCGTGATTGCTGGCCAGCGCCTGGGCATCCGTATTGGCGACGACGAAGTCGCAGCCCTGGAGACCGGCCTGGATCATGTTGTTCACGGCATTGCCACCGGCGCCACCGACGCCGAACACCGTGATTCTGGGCTTCAATTCCTGAAGATCAGGCATTTTCAAGTTGATGGTCATGGCTTCCTCGCGACCCTCGAGAGACCGTTGCCGGCTCTCACTCAAACCCTCAGTTCCCTCGTCATGCGCCGGGGGTTGTGCGACCCGGCGCTTCCCGAGGCAGTTTCCCGCCTCAGAAACTATCCCGGATCCAGTTGCCGACCCTGGCCAGCGTGCTCGATCCGAATGTCCATCTTGCGTGCGCGCCGCGCGGCTCGAACTGCTCGACCTGCGCAACCTGCGGGTAGATCAGCAGTCCGACAGCGGCGGCGAAGGCCGGTCCCTTGGCCGCTTCCGGCAGGCCGGCAACGCCTAGCGGGCGGCCGAGCCGGACCTGGCGGCCGAGAACCCGGCGACCCACTTCGCTCAACCCGGTGAGCTGGCTCGCTCCGCCGGTGAGCACGATGCGCTTGCCCACCCGCCCGGCGAAGCCGGAGGCGGTGAGCCTGTCGCGCACCAGTTCCATGATCTCCTCGACCCGCGGCACGATCACGCGCGTCAGCATCGAGCGCGGGATCTGGTGCGGCAGGTCGCTGTCCGCGTCGACCGGCGGAATGGAGATCAGGTCCCGCTCGTCCGCCTGGCTCGGCAGCGCCGAACCTTGCAGCGTCTTGATCCGCTCCGCATCGGCAAGGCGCGTCGACAGCGCCCTGGCGATGTCCATCGTGACATGGTGGCCGCCGACTGCGATGGCGTCGGTATGCACCATCTGCCCCTCGACGAAGACCGACAGCGTCGTGGTGCCGCCGCCCATGTCGACACAGGCGACGCCCAGCTCCGCCTCGTCCTCCACCAAGGTGGACAGGCCGCTGGCATAGGGCGTTGCGACCATCGTCTCGACGGTCAGGTGACCGCGATTGATGCAGAGTTCGAGATTGCGCACCGGCGCCACCTCGGCCGTCACCACCTGCATGTCGACGCCGAGCCGGCGGCCGATCATGCCGCGCGGATCGCGCATGCCGCGATTGCCGTCCAGCGTGTAGGCGATCGGCAGCGCATGCATGACCGCGCGCCCGTCGGCGACCGTGTGGGCGCTGCCGGCGGACAGCACGCGCTGGATGTCGGCCTCGGAGACGGAATCGGATGCAAGCCCGACGCTCGCGGTGATGATCTCGGAGTTCAGCCGGCCGCAGGTCACGTTGGTGATCAGCGATTCCACCGTCAGCCCGGCCATGCGCTCGGCCGCGTCCACCGCCAGGCGGATCGCCTGCTCGGCCGCGTCCATGTCGACGACGACGCCGGATTTGAGGCCGCGCGAGCGCTGGTAGCCGTAGCCCAGCACCTCGATGGAGTGGGTGCGGCCGGGCAGCACGCAATCGTCGTTGCGCGGGCTCAGCTTGGCGATCAGGCAGCAGACCTTGGTCGAGCCGATGTCGAGCACCGAGACGACAACGGCCCGGCGGCCGGGCAGCGGCCGCATCCGCGGCAGGTAGATCGGGGAGGACCGGCGGCTCATGCGTTGCCTCCCGAGCGCTTGGCGCCCCGCGACTTGGTTTCGGCGTTGCGGCGCTCGATCGCCTCGTCGCTCATGCGCACCACCACCCGGTCCGGCAGGCGGATGTCGACGACCGTGATGTCGCGGGTCAGCAGCCCGTTGTCGGCATCCATGCGGATCAGGTCGGCCAACGCCCGGCCGACATCCTTTTCCGGCAGCCGCACGGTGAGGCCGTTTTCCAGCAGCAGGTCCCAACGCCGGTCGGAGACGAGGCGCGCGGCGCGCACCCGCGCCCGCAGCTCCGGCACCTTCTCCAGCGCCGCCAGGATCTCCGCGCCGCGATACTGCGCGCCGTGTCCCACCAGCATCAGGAGGTTGGCATAGCGTCCGTCGACATCGTCGCTGATCACCTGGCCCTTGTCGTCGATCACCGACAGGCTGTTGCCGCGCTGCCAGAGCGCGAAGGCCTCGCGCTCGTCGATGCGCACCTGCAACGTACCCGGATAGAGCTTCTGCACCGACACGGTCTCGATCCACGGGATGCGGGCCAGCCGCTCGCGCGCCGCCGAGGCGTCGAACAGGGCGAGCGAGGTGCCCTGCTCGATCTCCAGCGCTTCCAGGATCTCGAACTCCGTCGTCTCGCGCTGGCCGGAGAGCTTAACGGCCGCGATCTCGAACCCGGCGGCCGAGGTAAGTGATTCGCTCACTGTGCGGGCGTAACCGCCGACGGCCAGGGCATAGAAAATGGTCGCGGACAGGAAGACCAGCGCGCCGGCCGTGCCCGTCCACTCGGGAAGATCCTGCAGGATGCCGGCCGCGCGCCACAGCGGGCGGCGGTGCAAACGGGGCACGCCGCGACCGCGCGGCGCCAGCGCCGCTTCGATCGGCAGGACCATGTCCTCACCCCGTTTTGCCTTCATCGTCCGCAACTTGCGTCCTCCACCAACCAGCTGGTCAGTTCTTCGTAAGAGTGGCCCGCATGTGCCGCGATCTCGGGCACGAGCGAGGTTTCCGTCATTCCGGGCTGAGTGTTCACTTCAAGACAGATCAGTTCGCCGCCGCCGCCGGGCTGTTCGTCGAAGCGGAAGTCGGCCCGCGTCACGCCCTTGCAACCGAGTGCCTGATGCGCCCGTAGGCTAAGTTTCTGTACTTCTTGGTAAACAAATGGTGAAATTTCCGCCGGCAGGATGTGTTGTGATCCGCCGGGCGCATATTTCGCGTCAAAATCGTAGAAACCGTGTCCCAGCGGCATCACTTCGGTGACCCCCAGCGCCACATTCCCCATCACCGCACAGGTCAGCTCGCGCCCCGGCACGTAGCGCTCGATCATCACGATATCGCCGTAGGGCCAGTCGTCGCGATAGAGCTCCTGCGGCGGGTGCGGGGCGTTGTCCTTGACGATCAGCACGCCGTAGGACGACCCCTCGCGCACCGGTTTGGCGACATAGGGCGGGCTCATCACATGTTCGCGAGCCGCCTCCAGCCTGTGGACGACCTTGTGCTCGGCGACCGGGATGCCGACCGCCTTCATCACCGCCTTGGCCTTCTGCTTGTCCATGGCCAGCGCCGAGGCCGCGACCCCCGAATGGGTGTAGGGGATGCCGAGGATCTCCAGCACGCCCTGGATGCAGCCGTCCTCGCCGAACGGCCCGTGCAGCGCGTTGAAGGCAACGTCCGGGCGCAGATCCGCCAGCACCGCGGCGATGTCGCGCTGCACGTCGATCCGCGTCACCCGGTAGCCGGCGCGCTCCAGCGCGGCCGCGCAGCCCTCGCCCGACTTCAGGCTCACCGAGCGCTCGGACGACCAGCCGCCCATCAGAACCGCGACATGCTTGCGTTCAGCCATCGCTTGCCGCCTCCGTGATCCGCTTGCCCAGGAACGGCTCGACGCTCTCGCCGCCGGCCCACACGCCGAGCCGCTTGATCTCCCATTCCAGCGCGATGCCGCTGGTCTCCAGCACCCGTGCGCGCACGGTTTCGCCGAGCAACTCCAGATCGTGGCCGGTCGCCTCGCCGGTGTTGATCATGAAGTTGCAATGCATGTCGGACATCCGCGCGCCGCCGATCTGCAGCCCGCGGCAGCCGGCCGCATCGACGAGCTTCCACGCCGAGTGCCCCGGCGGGTTCTTGAAGGTCGAGCCGCCGGTCTTCTCGCGGATCGGCTGCGCCGCTTCCCGGTGGGCGTTGACCTCGGCCATTTCCTGGCGGATCGCCTCGCGCTCGCGCGGCTCGCCGCGGAACAGCGCCTGCGTGAAGATCGTGTCGCCCGGCTGCTCGCTGTGCCGATAGCGGTAGGCCATGTCGTCACGGCTCAGCCGCACGACCTCGCCCGCCCGCGTCACGCCGGTCAGTTCCACCATCACGTCGGCCGTCTCGCTGCCATGCGCCCCGGCATTCATCCTGAGCGCGCCGCCGATGCCGCCGGGAATGCCGGCGTAAAAGGCAAAGCCGCCCTGCCCGGCTTCCGCCGCCGCCTCGGCAAGCCGCTTGTCGGGCACCGCAGCGCCGGCGCGGATCGCCCCGTCCTCCTCGACCTCGACCGCGCCGAAGCCCTTGGCCGCCAGCCGCACGACGACGCCCTCGATGCCGCCGTCGCGCACCAGGAGATTGGAGCCGAGGCCCACCGGCAGCACCGGGATCTCCTGCGGCAGAGCCTTCAGGAACAGCGCCAGATCGTCGGTGTCGGCCGGCTGGAACATCAGCTGTGCCGGTCCGCCGACGCGGAACCAGGTCACGGCCGACAGCGGCTGGTTCGGCGTCAGCCGTCCGCGCAGCCCGATCCGGTCGAGACCGTGACGGGCAACGAGGTCGGGCCAGCTCATGCCCCGCCCCCTGACTTGCGGGCGGCGATCAGCTTCTCGGGAAGGGCCTGCGCCCATTGCGAGATGTTGCCGGCGCCAAGGCACACCACGTAGTCGCCGGGCTCGGCGATGCGCGCCACGGTCGCCGCCAGCTCTTCCTCGCCGCCGATCGCATGCACGCTGCGGTGGCCGCTGGCGCGGATGCCGTCGGCAAGGGCCGTATGGGTGATGCCCTCGCGCGGGGCCTCGCCGGCCGCATAGACCGGCGCGCAGACCACGTGGTCGGCATCGTTGAAGCAGGTGGAGAAATCGTCGAACAGGCTCTCCAGCCGGCTGTAACGGTGCGGCTGCACCACCGCGACCACCTTGCCCGGCGCCACCGCCCGGGCCGCGGCCAGCACCGCGCGGATCTCCACCGGATGATGGCCGTAATCGTCGAACACCTCGATCCCGTCGGCGCTGCCGGTATGGGTGAAGCGCCGCTTCACGCCGCGGAACGCCGCCAGCCCCTTGCGGATCTGGTCGCCGTCGAGGCCGAGCTTCCAGGCGACCGCGATGGCCGCCGTCGCGTTGGAGACGTTGTGCAGGCCCGGCATCGGCAGCGTGATGTTCTCGATCACCTGGGTGGTGCCGGCGATGCGGTCGCGGATCTCCACCTTGAAGACCGAATTCGCGCCCTCCGTCGTCAGGTCGAAGAAGCGCACGTCCGCCTGCCGGTTCTGGCCGTAGGTGATGACCTGGCGATCCTCGATGCGCCCGACCATCGCCTGCACTTCCGGATGATCGAGGCACATCACGGCGAAGCCGTAGAACGGCACGTTCTCGACGAACTGCAGGAAGGCGTCGCGCACCCCGTCGAAATCGCCGTAATGGTCGAGATGCTCCGGATCGATATTGGTGACGACGGCGATGTCGGCCGGCAGCTTGACGAAGGTGCCGTCGGACTCGTCCGCCTCCACCACCATCCAGTCGCCCTGGCCCATGCGCGCATTGGTGCCGTAGGCGTTGATGATGCCGCCGTTGATCACCGTCGGGTCCAGCCCGCCGGCATCCAGCACCGCCGCGATGATCGAGGTCGTCGTCGTCTTGCCATGGGTGCCGCCGACGGCGATCGCCTGCTTGAAGCGCATCAGTTCGGCCAGCATCTCGGCGCGCCGCACCACCGGCAGGAAGCGCTCGCGCGCAGCCGCCAGCTCCGGATTGTCGCGCTTGATCGCCGAAGAAACGACGACGACGCGCGCTTCGCCGAGGTTGCCGGCATCGTGGCCGACCTTCACCTCGATGCCCTTGTCGCGCAGCCGCTTGACGTTGGCGCTGTCGGAAACGTCGGAGCCCTGCACCGTGTAGCCGAGCGTGTGCAGCACCTCGGCGATGCCGCTCATGCCGATGCCGCCGATGCCGATGAAATGAACCGGACCGAGGTCCTGGGGCATCTTCATGATGCGCTTCCTCTTTGATCGAGATGGGCCGCAAGGGCACTGAGCGGCGCTCTGCTTGCGACGTGTTCGACGAGATCGGCGAGACGGCCGACCGCGTCCGGATGTCCTGCGGCGCGTGCCGCCGTTGCCGCCGCTGCCAGACGCTCGGGCGCGGCCATCAGTTCGCCCAGCAGCGACGCCAGCCGCTCTGCATCGAGATCCGCCTGCCGCACCGGCCAGGCCCCGCCGGCCTTCGCCAGCACTTCGGCGTTGCGGCCCTGGTCGTTGTCCAGCGCATGCGGCAGCGGCACCAGCACCGAAGGGCGGCCGATCACCGCCAGCTCGCTGACGCTCGAGGCGCCGGAGCGGCACAGCACCAGATGGGCGCGCGCGATCCGCTCCGGCATGTCGGCGAAGAAGCTGGCGAGCTCTGCCCTGACGCCCAGCCGGTCGCAGGCCTCGCGCATGCGCGCCATGTCCTCCGGCCGGCACTGCTGGACCAGCTCCAGCCGCGCCCGCTCCTCGCCCGTCATGCGCTCCAGCGCGCCGGGCATCGCATCGCTGAAGAAGCGCGCGCCCTGCGAGCCGCCGAACACCAGCAGGCGGAAGGCGTCGCCCGGACCGGCTGCCTCATAGTCGCGCCCGCTCGCGGCGATCACCGCGTCGCGCACCGGATTGCCCGTACGCACGGACTTTGCCGCGAACTGGCTGTCGTCGCCGTCGACCAGCGGAAAGCTCGTCGCAACGGCCGTTACCCGGCCGGCCAGCATCCGGTTGGCCCGGCCCATCACCGCATTGGCCTCGTGCAGCACGCTCGGCACCCGGCCGAGAAAGGCCGCGAACATCGGCGGAAAGGTCGGGTAGCCGCCGAAGCCGACCACCGCATCCGGGCGCAGGCGGGCGATGAGCCGGCGCGACTGCAGGAGGCCCTTGCCGAGCTTGACTGCCGTGCGGGCGAGCGCCACCGGCGACTTGCCGGACAGCGTCGCCGAGGAGATCACATGCACGGCGCGCGCCGGAAAATCCTTGCCGAAGTCGCTGACGCGCGCATCGGTCGCCAGTTCCACCACATGGCCGCGGCGGCCGAGTTCGGCCGCCAGCGCCTGCGCGGGAAACAGGTGTCCACCGGTGCCGCCGGCCGTGAGCAGGATGGTGCGTGCCATGGACCCGCCGCTCACGACAGATGCGCGGGCGACAGGCGCGAAACCACCACGCTGTCGGAGCGCGAGGCCTGCGGCCGCCGGCGGGTCAGCGCCAGCACGAAGCCCATGGAGATCGCCATCGCCAGCAGCGACGAGCCGCCATAGGAGATGAACGGCAGCGTCATGCCCTTGGCCGGCATCAGGTTGAGATTCACCGCCATGTTGATCGCCGCCTGGATGCCGAACAGCACCATCAGGCCGGCCGTCGCCAGGCGCCCGAACGGGTCGCTGTCCTGCGCCGCATGGCGCAGGCCGCGCAGCACCACGAAGGCGAAGACCAGCAGCAGGAGCAGGCAGACGATGATGCCGAATTCCTCCGCCGCCACGGCGAAGATGAAGTCCGTATGGCTTTCCGGCAGGATCCGCTTGATCGTGCCCTCGCCCGGTCCCCGGCCGAACCAGGAGCCCGACACGAAGGCCTCGATGGCGCGGTCGATATTGTAGGTGTCGCCCGCGCCCGGATCGAGGAAGCGGTCGACGCGGCTCTGCACGTGCGGCAGCATCATGTAGGCGGAGACGAGACCGCCGAAGCCCAGCACGCCGAGCGGCACGATGGCGAGCCACGACAACCCGTTGAGGAAGATCAGCGCCGCGAAGACCAGCGCGATCAGCATGGTCTGGCCGAAGTCCGGCTGGGCCACCAGCAGCGCCGCCGACATCACGAAGAGCAGCGTCGACAGCAGCGTGCCCGGCACTTCCGGCCGCCGCCCGCCCTCCGCCATCAGGAAGGCGGCGAGCACGATCAGCGCCGGCTTGAGGAATTCGGACGGCTGGATCGAGAAGCCGGCCATGTTGATCCAGCGCCGCGCGCCCTTGGCCTCCATGCCGACGAACAGCGTCGCCACCATCAGCAACATCGAGATGATGAACAGCGCCAGCGCCGCCCGTCGCACGTAGCGCGGGCTCAGCGCCGAGATTGCCAGCATCAGGCCGAGCGCGGGCACCAGGAAGAAGGCCTGCCGCTTGATGAAGTGGTAGCTGTCGATGTTGAGCCGCTCGGCGACCGCCGGGCTCGCCGCGAAGGACAGCACGATGCCGCCGATCATCAGCACGATGAAGCCGGCCACCAGAAAGCGGTCGACGGTCCACAGCCACTCTGCGAAGGGGCTACGATCGGCACGGCTGACCATTACGCGACCTCCTGTCCGCCCTGCTGCGGGACTATCCCGCGCACGGCCTCGGCAAATGCCCGTCCCCGGGCCTCGAAATTGGGAAACTGGTCGAAGGAGGCGCAGGCCGGCGACAGCAGCACCACCGGCTCCTGCGCCCCGTCGCGCGCCGCATCGTGCGCCGCCGCGGCAACGGCCGCCTCCAGCGTGCCGGACATCTGCGTCTCGACATGACCGGCCAGCGTTGCGGCAAAGTCGTCCGCCGCCTCGCCGATCAGATAGGCCTTGGCAATCCGGCCGAACCATGGTCGCAGGCTCTCGATGCCGCCCGCCTTGGCGCGGCCGCCGGCGATCCAGTAGATCCGCGAATAGCTGGCGAGCGCCCGCTCGGCCGCATCCGCATTGGTCGCCTTGCTGTCGTTGACGAACAGCACCCGCCCGGCGCGGGCCACCATCTCCATGCGATGGGCAAGGCCGGGAAAGCTCGCGAGGCCCGCGCGGATCTCGTCGGTCGACAGCCCCAGGGCCCGGCATGCGGCGATGGCCGCGCAGGCGTTCTGCGCATTGTGCGCGCCGCGCAGCGACAGGATCGGCGCAAGATCGACGAACACGCTCTGCGCGCCGCCCTCGTCCAGCCAAAGCACGCTGGCTTCCGCATGGATGCCGTCCGCGACCGGATGGCGGGCGCTGATGCGCCGCACGGGCGTGCCCGAGCGCTCCGCCCGGTCGGCGACCGCCGCACTCAGGGCGTCGTCGACGCCGACCACGGCAAGACGGCTGCCCGCGATCAGCCGTTCCTTGACGCTGGCGTAGTGCTCCAGCGTGCCGTGCCGGTCGAGATGGTCCGGCGTGATGTTGAGCAGGATGCCGACCGACGGATCGATCGAGGGTGCAAGGTCGATCTGGTAGGACGAGCACTCGATCACGTGGATGCGCGAGAGTGCCGGTTCGGCCAGCTCCAGGATCGGCACGCCGATATTGCCGCCCATCTGGGCATCGCGCCCGGCGGATGTCAGGACATGGGAGATCAGCGCGGTCGTCGTCGACTTGCCGTTGGTGCCGGTGATGGCGACCAGCGGCGCATCGGGCGCGATCCGCCGGCGCTCGCGCAGGAACAGCTCCACATCGCCGATCACTTCGACGCCGTGTTCGCGGGCCAGCTCCGCGCTCCAGTGCGGCTGCGGATGGGTCAGGGGCACGCCCGGCGCCAGCACCAGGGCGGCGAACTGCGACCAGTCCTCCTGGCGCAGGTCCGCAACGATAAGGCCCGCCTTGCGCGCGGCCTCGCGCCCCGCCTTGCCGTCGTCGAAGCACACGGGCACGGCGCCGCCGGCGGCAAGCGCCCGCGCCGTCGCCAGCCCCGATCCGCCAAGACCGAAGACCGCAACGCGTTTGCCCTTGAATCCGCTGACCGCGATCATGCCCTCACCTCAGCTTCAGCGTGGCGAGACCGACCAGGGCGAGAACCACGGCGATGATCCAGAAGCGGATCACCACCTGGCTTTCGGTCCAGCCCAGATGCTCGAAGTGATGGTGGATCGGCGCCATCTTGAAGACGCGCTTGCCGGTGAGCTTGAACGAGGCGACCTGCACGATCACCGAGACGGCCTCCAGCACGAACAACCCGCCGATGATCGCCAGCACGATCTCGTGCTTGGTCGCCACCGCGATGGAGCCGATCATGCCGCCGAGCGCCAGCGAGCCGGTATCGCCCATGAAGATCGCCGCCGGCGGGGCGTTGAACCACAGGAAGCCGAGGCCCGCGCCGATCACCGCGCCGCACAGCACGGCCAGTTCGCCCGTACCCGGCACATGGTGGATCTGCAGGTAGTCGGCGAAGACCGCGTTGCCCGACAGATAGGCGATCAGGCCGAAGGAGGCCGAGGCGATCATCACCGGCACGATGGCGAGGCCGTCGAGGCCGTCGGTCAGGTTGACCGCATTGCCCGCCCCCACCACCACGAAGGCGGCGAAGGGAATGAAGAAGATGCCGAGGTTGAATGCCAGGTCCTTGAAGAACGGAAAGCCGATGGAGGTGCCGTGCGCGCCGACTTCCAGCAGCGTCACGCACCAGGCGGCAAACCCGGCGATCAGGAATTCCAGGCCCAGCCGGCTGCGGCCGCTGAACCCCTTGTGCGAGGCCTTGGTGACCTTGAGATAGTCGTCGTAGAAGCCGATGGCGCCGAAGCCCACCGTCACGCCGAGCACGATCCAGGTGTAGGGATTGGCAAGGTTCGCCCAGAGCAGCGTCGCGACGATCATGCCCGACAGGATCATCAGGCCGCCCATCGTCGGCGTGCCCTTCTTGGTCAGCAGGTGGCTCTGCGGGCCGTCCGCGCGGATCGGCTGGCCGCGGCCCTGCCGCAGGCGCAGCGAGGAGATGATCATCGGGCCGAACAGGAAGATGAACAGCAGCGCGGTCATGATGGCGCCGCCGGTCCGGAACGTGATGTAGCGGAACACGTTCAGTGCCGAGAACTGGTCGGCAAACTCGACGAGGAAATAAAGCATCGGCGTTCCTATTCGGCCCCGTCGTCGTCGACGGGGAAATCGCGTTTGAGGGCCTCGACCAGCGGCCCCATGCGGGTGCCGAGCGAGCCCTTGATCATGATGACATCGCCCGGGCGAATATCCTCGACGAGCAGCGGCTTCAGGCCCGCCGCCTCTTCGGAATAGGCGCCGCGCTGGTGCTTCGGCAGCAGCTCCCACAGCGCATGCATGCGCGGACCCACGCAGTAGACGAGATCCGCACCGGATTCGGCAACAGGCCGGTTGAGCGCCTCATGCAGCTGCAACTCGGCCTCGCCCAGCTCCAGCATGTCGCCGATCACCGCGATGCGGCGGCCGTTCCGCTCGATGGGGGTTTCCTTCAGGAGGTTCAGCGCCGCGCGCATCGAGGCGGGATTGGCGTTGTAGCTCTCGTCGATCAGCGTCGCGCGGCCGTTCGGCAGCTTCAGCGCCGCCTGCTCGCCGCGTCCCTTCGGCGCGCGGAAAGCGGCCAGCGCCATGCCGGCCCGGGCGAGATCGCCGCCGAGTTCCGCCACCGCCCCCAGCACGGCAAGGCTGTTGGTGACCAGGTGCACGCCCGGCGCGCCGACCTTGTAGGTGATCTGCTGGTCGAAGACGTGACCGGAGATCGAGCTGCAGCCCGTCTGCGCCGCAACGCGCTCGGCCTGCACGTCCGCCGGGCCCTGCCGCCCGAACGTGGCGATGCGGCGCACGCCGGCGGCCTTTGCCAGATAGGTCAGAAGGTCGAACTGGTTGTTGTCGCGGTTGAGCAGCGCCAGTCCGCCCGGCTCCAGCCCGAGGAAGATCTCGCCCTTGGCCTGGGCGATACGCTCGACCGAGCCGAAGAACTCCAGATGCACCGCCTCCACCGTGGTGATCGCCGCCACATGCGGGCGGACCATCTGCACCAGCGGCGTGATCTCGCCGGGATGGTTCATGCCGATCTCGAAGACACCGTATTCGGTGTCCGCCGGCATGCGCGCCAGGGTCAGCGGCACACCCCAGTGGTTGTTGAAGGAGGCGACCGGCGCATGGGTGCGCCCGGACGGCGACAGCGCCAGCTTCAGCATGTCCTTGGTGCTGGTCTTGCCGACCGAGCCGGTCACCGCGACGATGCGGGCACGGCTGCGGGCGCGCGAGGCCCGGCCGAGATCGCGCAGCGCCTCCAGCGGGTCCTCCACCACCAGATAGCGCCCCTGCGGCGGCAGCGCGCCGACCCGCTCGCGGGCGACGATGGCGAGCGCGGCCCCGGCCTCGCAGGCCTTGGCCGCGAAGTCGTGCCCGTCGAACCGCTCTCCGGCGATGGCGACGAAGGCCTCTCCCGCGGCAATGCTGCGGCTGTCGATGGAAACGCCGGTGACATGGGGTATGTCGGAACCGCGCAGCTCGCCGCCCGTCGCCTCGACCATCTCGTCCAGATACCACAGGGGCCGGTCGGGCTCGGCCGCGATCGGCTCGCCGACGACCGGCGCCGGCTTCACGACCTGGGCAGCGGGCGCCGTGAACGACGGGACCGCCGGCGCGACGAAGGCCGGATGCACGCTGGCCGCAACAGGCCTGGGCGCGACCTCGGGCTCCGGCGCGATGTCCGCCTCGAGCTCGGGCTCGTCCGCAGCAGCGAAGATCTCGTCCTCGGTCGCGGGCTCGTCTAGCGGTTCGGCGCCCGGCTCGTCCTGGGCGATCTCGTCGACCGGAGCCTCGTCCGCCGAAAGATCCTCTTCGGCCTCGTCGGCACCCTCGAGGAGTTCGTCGGCGTCAAGCTCGAGAACGAACTCCGTCTCGGAAGCCGGCTCATCGGTCTCGCTCTCCGCGTCGAAGGGCTCAGCGCCGTTCTCCTGCTCGCCCTCGCCCTCTTCCGCATCGGCCGGCAAGAGCTCGTCCGCCAGAAGATCTTCCTCGGTCAGCCGGATTTCCGGAAAGCCTCTGCTCTCCGACCCGTCCTCGGCCAGCAGATCGTCCTCGTCCGCAGGCGCATCTTCAGCCTGCGGCATCTCGGCCATCAGCTCGTCTTCGGCGGGCTCCTCTTCGCTCGGGCCCTCTTCGAGCACCTCGTCCTCATCGACCAGATCCTCTTCGGCGAGGTCTTCGGCCAGCAGCTCGTCTTCCGCAGCCTCCTCGGAAAGCGCGAAGTCCTGCGCCTCGTCGGCGTCCCGGTCGTCCTCTTCCTCGAACAGTTCGTCGAGCAGATCGTCCTCGGACAGTTCCAGGTGGAGCCCGTCCTCCTCGCCCGTCTGCTCAGCTGTCTCTCCGGCGATCTCCTCGCTCAGGTCAAAGCTCTCGGCGAGCGCCTGCTCCAGCGCATCGTCGAGATCGCGCGCGCCGTCGAGCCCCAGGTTGATGCCGCCGTCCTCGGCCGCGTCGAACAGCGCGCTTTCGGCCAGGGCCGCAATCGCCTCGCGGGCGACCTCGTGGTCGGAGAAGGGCAGCACCTCGTCGCCGACGATCTGCCCCGGCTCGTGCCCCTTGCCGGCGATGCACAGCACGTCGCCCGGCTGCAGCATGCCGATGGCCGCCTCGATGGCATCGCGCCGGTCGCCGATCTCCAGCGCCTCCGGCGCCCCGTCCATCACCTCGGCGCGGATCGCGGCAGGGTCTTCGCTGCGCGGATTGTCGTCGGTGACGATGACGATGTCGGCCTGCCGGGCCGCCGCCTGGCCCATCAAGGGCCGCTTGCCCGGATCGCGGTCGCCGCCCGCGCCGAACACCACAATCAGCCGCCCCTTGGTGAAGGGGCGCAGCGCCGCCAGCGCCGTGTCCAGCGCGTCGGGCTTGTGGGCATAGTCGACGAAGACCAGCGCCCCGTCGTCGGTCTCGCCGATCAGTTCCAGCCGGCCCGGCGCGCCCTGCAGATCTTCCAGCGCCGACAGCGCCACGCTGGTCGGCACGCCGCAGCAGATCGCAAGGCCCGCCGCGACCAGCGCGTTCGACACCTGGAACCGCCCGGCCAGCGGCAGGCGCACCTCGAAGAAGCCCTCGATCGTCTCGATCGACAGGACCTGCGCGAACCCGTCGTGGCGGATGTCGAGCAGCTTCAGGTCGTCGCCACCCTCGCCGACGGTGAAGACGCTGCGGCCGAGCTCATGCGCCAGTGCCAGGACGCGCCCGGCATAGGGCGCCGACGGCTCCAGCACCACCGGCTGGTCGCCCTCCAGCAGCGTATCGAACAGCCGCATCTTGGCCGCGAGATAGTCCTCGACATCGGCATGGTAGTCGAGGTGATCGCGCCCCAGATTGGTGAAGGCCGCAGCCGTCAGGCGCAGCCCGTCGAGCCGGCGCTGGTCGAGCCCGTGGCTGGAGGCCTCGAGCGCTGCATGGGTGATGCCGTCGTCGGCGAGCCGCGCCAGCGTCTGGTGCAGCGACACCGGGTCCGGCGTCGTCAGGCTGCCATACTGGGCGCCGCGGCTGGTCACCGTGCCGATGGTGCCGAGGCTCGCCGCCTCGAAGCCCGCATGGGCGAAGATCTGGCGGACGAAGACGGCGACGGAGGTCTTGCCGCTGGTGCCGGTCACCGCAACCAGCGTCTCGGGCTGGCGCTCGTAGAAGCGGGCGGCCATCAGCGCCAGCGTGCGGCGCGGATCGTCGCTGACGATGACGGGGCAGCAGCCCTCATCGGGGCCGAGCGCCGCAAGCGGCGTGTCGCTGCCCACCAGCAGGGCGCCGGCGCCGGCATCGCGTGCGGCCGTGATGAAACGGGTGCCGTCCGCCTTCGCGCCTTTCAGCGCGGCGAACACAAATCCCCTGGAAACCGTTCGGCTGTCTGCGGACAATCCGGCGATTTCGGTTTCGAACTCGGGCGCGGCGAGCACCTGTTCGCCGGTGAGGTCCTTCAGCAGCATGTCCTGCGCCAATATCCGTTGTGCGTCGTCGTCAGGACCGTAAGGGGAGCTTTGGTGCGACCCCGCCCCCTTGGCGATCCGGTCAGTAGGAAATCGATACCGTCTCCGTCTTGTCTCCGAACTTCGGCAAAACTCCGAGCATCGGGGCAACCCGTCGGATGATCGCCGAGGTGACCGGCGCGGTGTTCAGGCCCGCGGTCGCGCCGATGCCCTCGCGCTCGGACTTCGGCTCGTCGAGCACGACCAGGACCACGTAGCGCGGCTTGTCCATCGGGAAGGCAGAAAGGAAAGAATTGCGGCGCTTGTTGGATACGTAGCGGCCGTTCTCGATCTTTTCCGCCGTTCCGGTCTTGCCGCCGACCATGTAGCCCGGCACTTCCGCGCGCCGGCCGGAGCCCGACAGCACGTTGAGGCGGAACAGGTAGCGCATCATCTCGCTGGTCTGCGGGCTGACCACCTGCTTGGCCAGCTTGTCCGCCTCCTCGCGGGTGCGCGGCACGAAGGTCGGCGGGATCAGGCGGCCGCCATTCATCAGGGCCGCCGTCGCCACCGCCGTCTGCAGCGGCGTCACC
The DNA here is from genome assembly GCF_009789575.1 of Stappia indica. Taxonomy (NCBI): domain Bacteria; kingdom Pseudomonadati; phylum Pseudomonadota; class Alphaproteobacteria; order Hyphomicrobiales; family Stappiaceae; genus Stappia; species Stappia indica. Next base: position 1,410,550 of record NZ_CP046908.1, read on the forward strand.
GAGATGCCGTGGCCGAAGGAGATCGTGATCGCCGCCAGCTCGTTCCAGCGCGGCGGCAGCAGGGGCGTTGCCACTTCCGGCAGGTCCGTCTGCAGCCGCGAGGTCAGGCCGAGCCGCTCCATGAAGGCCTTCTGCTCGTCGACGCCGACCGACAGCATCATCTTGGCCGTGCCGATATTCGACGAATAGATGAAGGTCTCGGCGACCGACAGCATGCGTCCCTTGCCGTGGAAGTCGCTGATCGTCCGCCCGCCGACGCGCATCGGCCGCGTGGCGTCGAAACTGTCGTTCATCGTCACCTTGCCGCTGTCCAGCGCCATGGCGACGGTGAAGCCCTTGAACACCGAGCCCATCTCGTAGACGCCGCCGGACGCGCGGTTCATGCGGTCCTTTTCCAGCGCCTGGGCCCGGTCGTTGGGATCGAAGTCGGGGAGCGAGGACATGGCGACGACCTCGCCGGTCTCCGCGTCGAGAACGACGCCGATGCCGGCGATGGCCCGGTAGCGCTCCAGCGCCTTCACCAACTCGTCGCGCACCACATGCTGCACCCGCAGGTCGACCGACAGCTGCACCGGCTCCATCGAGCGGTCGCTGGCAAAGCCCAGCTCGCGCAGGTCGCCGAGCCAGGCCCGGTCGACCGCCAGCTCCATGCCGGAAATGCCCTGGTTGTCGACATTGACCGAGCCGACGATATGGCCGGCCGTCGGCCCGCCCGGATAGAAGCGGCTGTTCTCTTCCAGGAACCCGATGCCCGGAATGCCGAGATCGTGGATCTGCTGGCGCTGGCGCGGGGTCAGCTCGCGCTTCAGCCAGATGAAGCCGGCATTGCTCGCCAGCCGCCGGCGCACCGCATCGGTGCCCAGCTCCGGCAGCACGCTGGCAATGCCCTCCAGCGCCTCATCGACGTCGAGGATCTTGCGCGGCTCGGCGAACAGCGAGGCGGTCTTGATGTCGGTCGCCAGGATCTGGCCGTTGCGGTCCAAAAGGTCGGGGCGCGAGGCGGCGACGCTGTCCTGGGCCGAGATATAGGAGGCGGACTTGGACTCCTCGCTCATGCCCAGCATGATCAGCCGGCCGCCGATGGCCATGTAGACCACCGCGAACACCGCCATCGCCATGTGCACCCGCGCCCGCACGGCGCGCGTCGAGGGACCGCGCGGCACATGCCGCTCGCCGACCGTGCGGCGCTGCAGGAAGGAAACGGGCTGATCCGTAACCGCCATTGTCGCCCCCTATCGGACCGTCGGCGACGCGCCGGCGAAGCCGCCGAGCGTCAGGTTGCTGTCGATCGGCTCGAGCTGCACCGGTTTGATCGGCACATCCTCGATCCGGGTGATCTGCTCGACCGAGAGCGGCTGCAGCTGGAGGTGGTCGTTGTAGCGGTCGACCAGCCGCTGCAGGCGGCTCGGGTCGTTGAGCAGGCTCCATTCGGCGCGCAGCATCTGCAGCTGCGCCCGTTCGTCCTCGATCTGCCTCTGCAGCGCCGCGACATGCTCGGCCGAGCGTTCCGCGTCGTGCTTCATGTCGTAGACGGCGGCGGCAGCGGCCAGGACGCCGATGGCGAGGATGATGTTGGTGTAGCGGCTCATGGGCTTACTCCTCCCCGGCCGGCGCGGCGACCGACGGGGCGCCGAGTTCGCGGGGGTCGACTTCGCGTGCCGGGGCATCGAGACGGCGGGCGGCGCGCAGCTTCGCGGAGCGCGCGCGCGGATTGGCGGCAACCTCGTCCTCGCCCGGATCCACCGCACCGCGATGGAGAGGTTCGAAGGTCGCCGGCGGCACCTCGAGATCCGGCATGTGACGGGAACCGCCGGCGCGGGTACGGCTGCGCTCGGCGACGAATTTCTTGACGATCCGGTCTTCCAGGCTGTGGAAGGTGACGACGACGAGCCGCCCGCCCGGCTTCAGCGCGCGCTCGGCCGCAGCCAGCGCATCGACCACCTCGTCGAGCTCGCGGTTCACATAGATGCGCAGCGCCTGGAAGGTGCGCGTCGCCGGATGGATCTGCTTGCCCTTGAACGAGCGCCCGACCACCTTCTCGATCACGGCGGCAAGATCCGCGGTGCGCTCGAACGCCCGCTCCTTGCGCCGCTCGGCGATGGCCCGCGACACGGCGGAAGCGCGACGCTCCTCGCCGAGAATGCCGATCAGCCGGGTCAGCTCGCGCTGGGGCATGGTGTTGACGACGTCCGCCGCCGACAGCCCGCGCACTTCCATGCGCATGTCGAGCGGCCCGTCGAACCGGAAGGAAAAGCCCCGCTCGGCTTCGTCGAGCTGCATGGAGGAGACGCCGAGATCCAGCACCACCGCATCGACCTGCGGATGGCCGCAGGCCGCCGCATGGGCATCGAGCGCGGAAAACCGGCCCTCGACGAGCATCAGGCGGCCGCCGCTTTTGGCGACCATTTCCTGCCCGCCGGCGATCGCATTGGGATCCCGGTCGATGGCGATCACCTGCGCGCCCGCATCGAGCAGCGCCCTGGTGTAGCCGCCGGCACCGAACGTGCCATCGACGACAGTGGCGCCCGACACGTCGCCGAGCGCCTCCATCACCTCTTTCAGGAGAACCGGAACATGGCGGGGCGCCGCCTCGTCCTTTGCCTGCGCCGTCATTGGCCGCCTCCCGCACCCGCACGGGGAGAGGACAGCACCGACATGGCGCGCTTCATCGCGTCCGCGCGGTGGGCACGGAAGCGCTCGGGTTCCCAGATCTGGAACTTGTAGCCCTGGCCGACGAAGGTGACCTGGTCCGTCACTCCCGCGTGTTCGCGGATCATGTCGGAAAGCATCACGCGGCCGTCTCCATCGATCTTCAGGGTTTCGCTGGCGCCGTAGAGCGCCGTGGACAGGGCGTCGTGGTCCGCAGTCAGGGTGTCGAGCCCCTCCAGCCGCTTGGCGATCTCCGCCACGAGCTGATGACCGCCCGCATCCACCGCCATCTGGTGCAGGGAAGGGAAGCAGTAGAGACCTTCGAAACCGTCGCGCGTCAGGGCCTGGCGAAAGGAAGCGGGTACGGAAACCCGCCCCTTGGCGTCGAGTCGATTTGTGTAGTGCGACACGAAGCCGGACATCGATTCTCTCGCCCCATCGCCGGATGCGTCGCATCCGGCCACCGCCTAACTCCCGATCCCTGGAAACGCCGATGCGTAATGCAACGCCGACGGCCCGACCGCATGTCGGCCCGCACTGTCGAATTGTGAGCCGCTTGAGCCCCGTTGCAGCCTGTCGAAACGGGATGATCTGGGATAGCATGGGACCTTCTGGGCGTCAACGGAATCCAATGGTTTCTGCCCCCTCCCGGCCGGTGCGGCGAAACACCGGGGATCAGTTATCCACCGTTAAGCTTAATTTTGAGTTGCCGGCCGCTTGCATCCTGCAACGCCGTGGATTCGGGGTCTTTCGCGCCGCCGCCGCGGCCTAAGCGCAATGGTTCCAGCAACTTGCCCACAGGCGCAGCTTGTCCGCCGCGCCGGTCCCGGCCCGCGTTTCGCTTGGCCGGAATGACGAGCTGAAAGGCAGGAGCGTGCGGAACGGCGGACAGCCACGCCGACGAGAAGCTCACTCTTCGGCTGTCGTCCCGGTTTCGGCGCAGCCGAAGACCGGGAACCAGTAACCACGGAAGGTCGCGACCGAAGCGGTTGCGCTGCCGCCGGAAGGCCGGAGGCGGCCGCTCTCGCGCACCCATCCGCTCCGGCGGATACTGGACGCCTGGCTGCGCAGGCGTGACAGCCGTAGAGATGGCGATGCGCGCCCGTCTCATGCCTGCCGAGGGTGCCAAGGGGTCCCGGCTCTGCGCTCGCGCGCGGCCGGGATGACCTCCGAGGAGGAGGCACGACCTCGCATCCCCTCTGCCGTCACCCCGGCCGCAGGCGAAGCCGGAGAGCCGGGGCCTATTGGTTGCCAGAGCGGTTGCGGGGGCCCGCCGCCCTCTCCTTGCGTCATCCCGCACGCAGCGCAGCGGAGATGCGGGATCGGAGAGCCGGGGGCCTGTCGGATACGCCCCGGAACGCACGCCACCACCGCTGTGCCTCCCCGGTCCCGGCCCGCGTTTCGCTTGGCCAGGATTGTTTGTTTGCTTTGGTGGTGACCTCCGAGGAGGAGGCACGACCTCGCATCCCCTCTGCCGTCACCCCGGCCGCAGGCGAAGCCGGAGAGCCGGGGCCTATTGGTTGCCAGAGTGGTGGTGACAACACCCGAACCTCTCCCCGCGTCCTCCCGGGCAAGGCGCAGCCGCGACCCGGGATCGGAGAGCCACGGCGCCTGCGGACCGTGCCGGAGCACCCGCCGGCATCGCCATGTTCGTCGTCAGGACAGAAAGGGGAAAAGTGTCAGCCGGCCTGTAAGCCGGGTTCTGTATGGCGCGACATTGCTGCCGCACGTGACGGCCATTCATCTGGGACGCCCGTTGCCGGGCGCCTCGCGCAACCAACCCGGGCGGCTGGCCTGGAAAAGGGCCGGATTCCTCGCGGAATCCGCGCCGCCCCTATTCGGTTTTGCTCCCGGTGGGGTTTACCGTGCCGCTTCCGTTGCCGGTCGCGCGGTGGGCTCTTACCCCACCCTTTCACCCTTACCGCGGCCGCAGCCGCGGCGGTTTGCTTTCTGTGGCACTTTCCCTGGGGTCGCCCCCGCCGGGCGTTACCCGGCACCGTTTTTCCGTGGAGCCCGGACTTTCCTCCCCTGCGGCGTTTCCGCACTTGCAGGAGCGGCCGTCCAGCCGGCTGACGCGCGACTGGTATGCGTCGCAGGCCCCGCGGTCAAGCGCGACGCTTCACCGGGCCGGCCAGCGCGCCCGCCCCCACCCCCGCTACTGCCCCCGCCACTGCCCCCGCTACCGCCTCGGCACAGGCCTCCGCCTCGCCCTCCTGCGCCCCGGCAAACCCGACGACGAGACCGGAGGGGCTGCAGGCAATGCCGTAGGGCGACAGAGCGGCGACGCTGAAGCCGGCCGCGTTGACCTGTGCCGCCACCGCAAGATCGTCGACCGCGCCGGTAAACGTGAGCGCCAGCTGCACCCCGCCGACCGGGTCCGGCACCTCGGCCGCCGCGCCGAGCCGCTGGCGCAGGGCGCGAGCAAGCCCCCGCCCCCGCGCCTCGCAGGTTTCCTGCACCCGCCGCAGATGCGCCCGGTAGCGGCCCGAGGCGATGAAATCGGCGAGCGCTGCCTGCGTCGTCACATTGGCCAGCATGCCCGACACCCGCTGCGCCACCGCAAGGGGAGCGGCCAGATGCTCCGGCACCACCATGTAGGCGACCCTGAGGCCCGGCAGCATGCTCTTGGAGAAGGTGCCGAGATAGATCACCTCGCCCTCCGCGCCGAGCCCCTGCATCGCCGCGAGCGGCCGACCGGAAAACAGGAACTCGCTGTCGTAGTCGTCCTCCAGCACCACGCCGCCGCAGGCCCGCGCCGCATCCAGCACCATCGCGCGGCGCGCCAGCGACATGCGCGTGCCATAGGGATACTGGTGCGAGGGGGTGACATAGATCAGCCGCGGCGGCCGCCGGTCGGCGACGCGGCGCGGGTCCGCTCCCTCCCCGTCCACCGGCATCGGCACGATGTCGAGGCCTGCGGCGGTGAAGGCCGCGCGGGCCCCCAGGTAGCCGGGATCCTCCAGCCACGCCGCTTCGCCTGGATCGGCAAGGCTGTTGGCCAGCAGGTTGAGGCTCGCCTGGGTCGACGGGGTGACGATAATGCGCTCCGCCGTCGCCCTGACGCCGCGCTCGGCCGCCAGATAGGCGGCAAGCTCGCGGCGCAGCTCGGGCAGGCCGCGCGTCTCGCCGTAGCTCAGCACGTCGCCGCGCAGGCGGCGGGCCGCGCGGCGCAGCGTCCGCGCCCATTCGTCGGCCGGAAACCGGTCGAGGCTCGGCGTGCCCGGCTCCAGCTTGCCCCCGCGCCGGCGCCCGGTTCCGGACCAGGGATCGTTGCTCATCGCCCGTCCGCGCGCCGACAGCGCCACCGCCCTTGCCGCGATTGCCGGCGCCTCGCCCTCGCCCCACAGGGCAATGCTGGCGATCCTGGGCGCCGAGCCGCCGCGCACCGTGACGATGCCCTCCGCCGCCAGCAGCTCATAGGCCGCATTCACCGAATTGCGCGAGATGCCGAGCGCGGCCGCCAGCGACCGGCTGGAGGGCAGCCGCGCGCCCGCGTCGAGCCGCCCCGCACCGATGGCCTCGCGCACGGCGCGATAGACCTGTTCGGGCAGCGGCACGGCCGAGGAACGGTCGATGGAGATGAGGCCGGCAAGCATGACTGGATCCCCACAAATCCCGAAAGCGGATCTTCACTGGAACCAGTTTGATGGCACATTCCTCGCAGCAACGCAAAGGCACCGCGCAGCAAAGGCGCCGCGAAGCAAAGGCACCGCGCAGCAAAGGTGCCGTAAGCCAAAGGCGCCCCAACGCAAGAGACTTGCCACCGATGAGCGACACAAAGATCGACCAGACCGCCGCCCCGTCCTCGGACCCGGCTACCCGGCGCGCCCGCCGCGCCTCCCTGCCCCGTCATGCGAAGGTCCGGGTCGCCAAGCGCGAGGTCGCGGACCCGGCTGCAGCCTTCGAGGTGCTGGATCTTGCCCGTATCGCCCATGTCGGCTTTGTCGACGAGGGCCGGCCGATGGTCATCCCGATGCTGCACGCCCGCATCGAGCGCACGCTCTACATCCACGGCGCCAAGGCGACGCGCATCGTCAAGGGGATGCAGGACCGCGCGCCGGTCTGCCTCACCGTGACGCTGCTCGACGGCATCGTCGTCGCCCGCTCCGCCTTCCACCACTCGATGAACTACCGCTCGGTGGTGGTGCACGGCGCGGTCCGCCATGTCGTAGGCGACCGGGAGCGCGAAGCCGCGCTCGTCGCCCTCACCGACCGGTTGCTGCCGGGCCGCTGGGACGAGGTGCGGCCGATGACCGACAAGGAGCTCGCCGCCACCGGGGTGCTCGCCATCGAGGTCGAGCACATCACCATGAAGCGGCGCGAGGGGCCGCCGGTCGACGACGAGGCGGATTATGCCCTGCCCGTATGGGCCGGCGTCGTCGAGCTGGCCGAGACCGTCACTGCCGTCACGCCCGACGAAAGGCTCGCTCCCGACGTGCCGCTTCCGCGCTCGTTGCGCGGCCCTGGGGCGGCGGAAGCTCCCGCCGCGCCCGCCTCCTCACCGGGCCTCAGCCGCGGGCGAGGAGCAGCTTGACCTTGCTGCAGTAGCGACGGCTCACCGGGTTCATGCGCTTGGCGAAGTGGCCGGCATTGTAGCGCAGGATCGTGCCGCACAAGTCGCCGCCGGCGCGCTTGTGGGCGCCCGCCAGGTACTTCATGCCATAGGTGATGTTGGTCTTGGGATCGTAGAGCGCCTTGGCGCTGCCGCGGAAGCCGACGCCCCGCGCCGTCTGCGGCTTGATCTGCATCAGGCCGATCTCGCCGGCCCGGCCGCGAGCCCGCGGATTGTAGTTGCTTTCCACCCGCACGACGGCCTGGGCGAGTTCCACCGGCACGCCGTGCTTGCGTGCCTCGGCAGCAATCATCGCACTGTATTTCTCGGCGCGTGCCCCGGCCTCGAGGATCTTCGGATCGACCGTCGTGGTGGAGACCGTCGCCGTTTGGCATGCCCCTGCGGCAAGTGCCAGGAGGAGCGCACCGATGAGACGCGGCGCCTTGAAGTTGATCATGTGCCCGACCTTCAAATTGTTTGTCGTTGTTGAGAGGCCGGCTGTATGGCGGGACGGTACGACCGAAATCCGGCACGCACGATCACGAAATATTACAAAAACATCGATAAAATACGGCTAAAATGTGCAGAAATCCTCGTCATTGACGAAAGCAAGGCCATCATCCCGGCAAACATGGCCGGGAGATGGCAGCGATTTGCAGATGTTGCGATGCAGCAATCGGGGCGGAACCCAACGTCAGCCGAGCTGTGGAACCTTTTGCAAGAGCCGGTGCAGCGTGGCGATGGTCGACATGTCGGCGATGCCGTCGACCCGTTCGCGCCTGTGGTGGCGCTGGAAGGCGGCGACCGCCGCCCGCGTCCGCTCGTCGAAGACCCCGGTGATCGGCATCTCGAAACCGTAGAGCGCCAGCATCGATTGCAGCGCCTCGACCGGCTGGCCGCCGTCGCCCTGCTGGAAGAAGCGCCCGCCCGACACCGGCTCCGGATCGACCCACAGGCCGACCCCCGCCAGCGCCAGCCTGTCCCAGGGAAACAGCTCGCCCGGATCTTCCTTGCGCTCCGGCGCCACGTCCGAATGGCCGAGCACGTCCTGCGGCGCGATGCCGTGCCGGGTGCAGATGTCGCGGGCCAGCTCGATCACGGACTGCACCTGCGCCTCCGGAAAGGGACGGTAGCCGTTCTCGTGGCCCGGATTGACGATCTCGATGCCGATGGAGCGCGAATTGACGTCCCGCTCGCCCTTCCAGTAGGAGCGCCCCGCATGCCAGGCACGCCGGCTCTCCGGCACCAGCTGCAGGATCATCCCGTCCTCGTCGATCACGTAATGCGCCGACACCTCGGCGCGCGGGTCGCACAGCCGCAGCAAGGCCTCCTCGCCGCTGGTCATGCCGGTATAGTGCAGCAGCAGCAGGCTGACCGGACCAGCCCGTTCGTTGTGGTTCGGCGAAGGCCGCAGCCGCGCCGGCAGTCCGGTATCCGTCTTCACGCCCATCGGGGTCTTTCCATCATCTTTCGCCCGGCGCCTGCGCCGGTCACATCCCCCGCTCCGCCGCGATCTTGGCATAGGCGACGTTCAGCGCCGCCAGCCGGTCGTTGGCGATGCGCACGAATTCCTCCGGCACGCCGCGGGCGATCAGCCGGTCCGGATGGGTTTCCGACACCAGCTTGCGGTAGTGCCGCTTGATCTCCTCGTCCGGCACGCTGCCGGCGATGCCCAGCACCCGGTAGGGGTCCTCCTCGCTGCGCACATGCCGGGCGAGGATCTGGTTGAAGGCCCGCTCGTCCAGCCCGAAGATCTCGGCGATGCGCTCCAGGTAGGCCAGCTCGTATTCGTGCACGATGCCGTCCGCCTTGGCGATGTGGAACAGCGCGTCGAGAATGTCCACGCGGATTTCCGGATCGTCGGGAAACAGCGCCGCCAGCCGCTCCGCATAGGTCTCGAAGCCGGCGACGTCCTGCTTGGCCAGGTTGAACAGCCGCGCGACGTTGCGCTCCTCGCCGGCCGGGATGTCGAAGACGTCGAGAAAGGCGATCTCCTCGTCGCCGGTCACCACGCCGTCCGCCTTGGCCATCTTGGCCGAGAGCGCGATCATGGCGACGGTGAAGACGACCGCACGGTCGCCCCGCCCGTCGCCGGAGGAGACGATGAATTGCACGATGCGGTCGACGATCTGGGCACCGCCCGCGCCGATTGCCGCCGCCACCGCACTGATCGCAGACCAGATGTTCATGTCGCGAATGCCGCCTCAGACAGACCGCGTGATGCCGCCATCGACGCGCAGGTTCTGCCCGGTGATGTAGCCAGCCCCGTCCGACAGCAGGAAGGCGACGGTGTCCGCCACTTCTTCCACCGTGCCGTAGCGGCCCATCGGGATGCGCGCGCGGCGGTCCTCCTTCTCCGGCAGGCTGTCGATGAAGCCCGGAAGCACGTTGTTCATGCGGATGCCATCGCCCGCATAGCGGTCGCAATAGAGCTTGGTGAAGGCGGCAAGCCCGGCGCGGAACACGCCCGAGGTCGGGAACGCCGCCTCCGGTTCGAAGGCCGCATAGGTGGAGATGTTGACGATGGCGCCGCTTCCCTGCGCCTGGAACTGCGGCGTCACCAGCCGGCACATCCGCACCACGTTGAGCAGGTAGTAGTCCATGCCCAGGTGCCAGTCCTCGTCGCTGATCGCCAGCACCTCGCCCTTCGGTCCGTGGCCGGCGCTGTTGACCACCGCGTCGATCCGCCCGAAATGCGCCATCGCCGCCTCCACGAACGAGGCAAGATCCTTCGGCTCCAGGTTCGACCCGGTATGGCCGAGCCCGCCCAGCTCCTGCGCCAGCGCCGCGCCCTTGCCGCTGGACGACAGGATGGCGACGCGCGCGCCCTCGTCCGCCAGCTTGCGCGCAACCGCCGCGCCCATGCCGCTGCCCGCGGCGGTCAGAAGTACGACCCGATCCTTCATGCTGTCCCCGACCTGTTCCCCATGACGCCTGCGGTACGGCATTCGCGAACGAACACCGACTCTTTCCAGCGTTTTAGCACAGACGACCGGCCTCGCCACACGGGGCTGTCGCCTGCCCTCGCGAGACCCGCCCCGGCGCGCCGAACGGCGCCGGGGCAGGAAACGGCGTCAGATCTTCGGCATCGGCCCGGTCATCGATGCGGCATCGACGATCCGGTCGAACGTCGCCGCGTCGATATGGCCCAGCGCCAGCGCCGCTTCGCGCAGGGTCGTTCCCTCGTGATGGGCGTGATGGGCGATTGCCGCTGCCTTGTCGTAGCCGATCTCCGGCGTCAGGGCGGTGACCAGCATCAAGGAGCGGTTCACCGTCTCGGCCAGCCGCGCCTCGTCCGCCTCCATGCCCGCAACGGCGAAGCGCGCGAAATGCTCCATGCCATCGGCCAGCATGCGGCAGCTCTCCACCACGTTGGCGCCCAGCATCGGCTTGTAGACGTTCATCTCCAGCAACCCGCCCGCACCGGCAAAGCTGCTGGCGACGTCGAGGCCGATCACCTGCACGCTCAGCATCGCCAGCGCCTCGCACTGGGTGGGGTTGACCTTGCCCGGCATGATCGAGGAACCCGGCTCGTTCTCCGGCAGCCGCAGCTCGGCAAAGCCGGCGCGCGGCCCGCAGGACAGCAGGCGGATGTCGTTGGCGATCTTGTGCAGCGACACCGCCAGCACCTTCAGCATGGACGAGGCCGCCACCATCGCGTCATGCGCGCCCATCACCGTGAACTTGTTCGCCGCCGCCTCGAAGGGCAGGCCGCAGCGGCGCGACAGCTCCGCCGTCACCTTGCCGTCGAAGCCCTCCGGCGCGTTCAGCCCGGTGCCGACGGCGGTGCCGCCGATGGCCAGCTTCATCAGCCCCTTCAGCGCGAAGGCCAGCCGCTCGTCGTTGTCGTCCAGCATGCCGACATAACCGGCGAACTCCTGGCCGAGCGTCATCGGCACCGCATCCTGCATGTGCGTGCGGCCGATCTTCACCAGGTCCTGCCAGGCATGGGCCTTTTCGGCCAGCGCGTCGCGCAGCACCTTTAACGCCGGCCGCACCCGGTTGGCGATCATCAGCGCCGCCGCCACGTTGAGCGCCGTCGGCACCACGTCGTTCGACGACTGCGAGCGGTTGACATGGTCGTTGGGATGCACCGGGTCCTTGGAGCCGATCCGACCGCCGGCCAGCTCGATGGCCCGGTTGGCGATCACCTCGTTGACGTTCATGTTGGCCTGGGTGCCCGAGCCGGTCATCCACACATGCAAGGGGAACTCGCCGTCGTGCCGCCGGCCGGTCACCTCCTCGGCGGCCTCGACGATCAGGTCGGCGCGCCTCTGGTCCAGCACGCCGATCTGCGCATTGGCCAGCGCGGCCGCGCGCTTGATCTCGGCCAGCGCATGGATGATCTCCAGCGGGAACGGGTCGCGCCCGATGGCGAAATGGTGGCGCGCGCGCTCGGTCTGGGCGCCCCAGTAGCGGTCCGCCGGCACCTCCACCGCCCCCATCGAGTCGGTCTCGGTACGCCTGTTGTCTGCGGTCATGGTCTGCTCCGTCTTACGCTGCGTCACATTCCGCCGGCAGGCAGGATGCGGACGCATGATTCAATGTCTGGAAACCTTGCGATGTCATGCTCCGTCCCCAAGACAGTTTCATGGATGAAGGCGGCGGCGTTGCGTCGCCGGGGGACAGGTCAGGTTGCGCAACCTAAAGACGTTGCTGGGCATCTTTGTGGGCATCACGATCGTTGCAGGTTTCGCCGGCACGATCCAGGTGGCGAATGTATTCTTTTCCAACGCGATTTACACCCGCGATGCCCAGGAAACGGCGCGGCGGATCGACCGCGACCTGAACCACCATCTCCTGAAGAACGACAAGGTCTCCGACGAGGAGATCGCCGCCTTCGCCGACGACAGCCTGCGTCGCTCCATCGACGGCGTCGACGGAACCCGCAACGCCGCAGCGCCCGCACCGGCCCGCCCAATCGCCAGTCCAGCCGCCAATCCGGCGAAGATCGACCGCGAGGCGTCCATCGCCGAATTCGTGGAAGAGCTCGACGGCAGCGACCTTGCCAGCACCGTCGCCGTCCTCCGCTTCGCTCCCGGCACGGTGTCGCTGTCGCAGGCCTCCGTGCTGCCGCGCGTCGACCGGCAGGTGCTCGACCGCCTCGCCCCGCGCATCGACGCCCTGCTGCGCGACCTTGCCGAAGGAACGCCGCGCCCCGTCGACGTTCCCTCCACCTTGTTCGGCACGCGATCGGACTCCACCCTGCTCGCCGTGCCGATCCGCAACGGCGACACGGTCGAAGGCGCCATCATCGTGGTCTACGACCAGGCGACGACCGGCCTGTTCCTCACCGAGGTGGTGCATATCGGCATCGGCATCCTGATGGCGATGATCTTCGCGGCCGTCGGACTTGCCGCGCTGTTCGTGTGGATGCGCTTCCGCGACCGGCTGAAGGCCAGCAAGACGATCCAGTTCCTCGCCCATCACGACGCGCTGACCGGCCTGCCCAACCGCACGGTCTTCTCCACCAAGCTGAACGAGGCCCTGCGGCTGGCCAGCGCCCGGGCCGCCAACATCTCGGTCATGCTGATCGACGTCGACAAGTTCAAGGCCATCAACGACACCTACGGCCACGCTGCGGGCGATCTCTTCCTGCAGGTGATCGCCGACCGGCTGAGCACCGTCTTCGGCAACCATCTGGTCGCCCGCCTGTCCGGCGACGAGTTCGCCGTGCTGATCGCCCGCGACCTCGACCGCAAGGCGGTGACCCGCCTCGCCTCCTCGATGATCGCCGCCACCCGCGTCCCCACCCGTATCGACGGCAAGGAGATCCCGATCTCGCTGTCCATTGGCGTCGCCCAGGCCTCGGAGGCCGCCTGGCGCGCCTCGCGCCTGCTGCATTGCGCCGACCTTGCGCTCTACCGGGCCAAGCATTCGGGCCGCTCCACCTATATCTGGTACACGCCGGACATGGACGCGGAGGCGCAGAAGCGCAAACTTCTGGAGAGCGACCTGCGCAAGGCGCTGGCCCAGGACGAGTTCCGCCTGCTCTACCAGCCGCAGTTCTCCCTGCGCGATCTCAAGCTGACCGGCTACGAGGCCCTGCTGCGCTGGGAGCATCCCGAGCGCGGCACCATCTCGCCGACCGTCTTCATTCCCATTGCCGAGGATGCCGGCCTCATCGAGGACATCGGCGCCTGGGTGCTGCTGCATGCCTGCCGCGAGGCCGCGCGCTGGCGCGACACCTCGCTCACCGTCGCCGTCAACCTGTCACCGGCCCAGTTCCGCCCCGGCCGCACGGAGGAGCGCGTTGCCCATGCGCTCAAGGCCAGCGGCCTGGCACCGGAGCGGCTGGAGGTGGAGATCACCGAGAGCCTGCTGATCTCCGAGACCGATGCCGTCGTGAAGACGCTGACGCAGATCCGCCAGATGGGCGTGTCCGTGGCGATGGACGATTTCGGCACCGGCTATTCGAGCCTCAGCTACCTGTCGCGCTTCCCCTTCGACACGATCAAGATCGACCGCTCCTTCGTCGCCACCGTCGGCAAGAACCCGACGACCGATGCGATCATTGCCTCCATCGTCGGCCTGGGGCGCTCGCTCGAGGTCACGATCACGGCGGAAGGGGTGGAGGACGAGACCCAGGTCGCGCTGCTGCGCATTGCCGGCTGCGACAAGGTGCAGGGCTTCCTCTTCGGCAAGCCGATGGACCTGTCCGACCAGTCCGCCAGCGATACCGTCGTTCTCGCCCAGCAGGCGCGGCGCGAGCAGTTGCTGCTGGCCGCCGGCGAGCCGGACCTGCCGCAACTCCCGTTCGAGACGGCCGGAGCGGCCGACGGCCCGCGCCTCGGCGATGCGGATATCGACGCCTTCGCCATGGACGCGGATGCGGTCGACACCGCTGCGCCGACCGAAGCGGAAGCAGCGCCGGAAGAAGGCCAGAGCCGGGCCGCCGGGGATCGGCACCGCGCCGTCGGCGCGGTCTGAGGCCGGCTGCTAGGTCGTGAACTCATAATTGTGCCGGAAACGGCGTCCGTTCGGGCAATGATATGCCAGGAGGAGCGCGATGGCCGGGGCAGGCCCCCCGGCCGAGCGATCCGACGCCGCAGATCGAAGCTCGAACGACGCCCTTCGGGTATGCCGGAACCCGCTGGCAACAGCGTCGCAAACCCTTGAAAACCTGATGGTTTCCTGCGGCCTTGCTCCTTGTATCCGATCGGGTTCGGGCATACCGTTTCTCGCCAGAATTATGAGTTCACGACCTAGATCGGCGCTACATCGCCGCTGCGGCGCGCGCGGCCTGGTCGTAATGGCCGGAGACGGAGCGCAGCGTCGCGGCCAGCCGCGACAGCTCCATCTCGTCCATGCCGAGCCCCTTCACCGGGCCGACCAGCAGCGCCTCGCGCAGCCGCCGGTACTCCATGCAGATCGCCTCGCCGGCGCGGGTGATCGCCACCGTCTTCTCCTTGCCGCGCTTGCCGGTTTCCACCAGCCCGGCGGCGGCGAGCTTCTTCAGCGCATAGGTGACGGTGTGCGTGTCCTCGATGTTGAGCACCAGGCAGATGTCGGCGAGCGACTTCGGCCGGCCGCGGTGGTTGACCGAGTGCAGCACCAAGGTGTCGAGCGGGCTCATGCCCGGCGCGCCGGCCGCCGCCATGCAGCGCACCATCCAGCGGTGATAGGCGTTGACCATCATGGTCACCGCGAACTCGACCTCCGAAAGCGCCGGCATCGCGCCGGAGGCGAGATGGGCGGCCGAAACGACCGGCCCGATGCCGCCGCGCGCAATGTCTTCGGACTGGCTGCTGTCTGTCATGGATGTCCTGCCTGAATTGTTCTGGCCAAAGGCTACGGCGGAGAGCGGCGACTGGGCAACCGTCCTTCACGCCAAGATCAGGCCAGCGGATGGCGTCGCGGCACCAGGCCGGAGTGGAACCAGGTCACGAAACTCTCGATCGAATAGACCGGCACCCCGGTCGCAGCGCGAATGTCGGCAGCGTAGGGCACCATGTTGGTGCATTCCAGCACGATGGCCCCGACATCCGGGTCGCGCGCCAGAAGCGCCTGCGCCGCCTCCACGTTGTCGGCCCGTGCCGCCGCGACGTCGAGCGCCTCCTCGTTGTCGAGGATCGCGCGGGTGAACTCGCGCCCGCCTTCCGTGCCCATCACCGGCGTGTCGGCGGGGCAGCCGGCGGCCGCCAGATGCGCACCCGTCAGCGATCCGGCCGAGATCGTCAGGATGCCGGCGCGCTTGCCCGGCGGCAGCAGCCGGTCGACCAGCGGCACCTGCATCAGGGACGACGCGGCCACCGGCACGCCGAGCGCGGCCTGCAGGTCGCGCTGGAACAGGGAGAGAAAACCGCAATTGGTGGTGATGCCGTCGACCCCGTCGGCGACGAGCTCGCGCCCGGCCGCGATGAAGGCGTCGAGCAGCCCGCTTGCCCCCTGCCGCACCGCCCGGTCGGGCGTCGCATCGCGCACGATGCGGTAATGCACCGGGAACGGCCAGGTCAGCGCATTGCCCATGTCGCCGGGGATGCGGGGAAAGCGCGCCTCCAGCATCAGGATTCCCACCGCCGCGCCGTAAAGCGCCTTGCCGCCACGCACCGTCATCTCGTTCCTCCCGAAACGGCGTTGCTGCCCCGCCTGCCGAAAACCCTGCGTCAACCTTGGCAAGAACGCCCCCTGTCCAGGAACTGTGCACCGGAAGGACTGCAATTCAAGGACCTTGCGCAGACTATTGAGGACATTTTGTCGATAAATTGTTGACAACAGAACCTGACCCCATGACACTTGTCACAATTGGCCGGGGAGAGGCAGAGTGCAGCAGCACGACAGCGGGCGTTTGCGGATTGTGGTGATCGGCGCGGGGATCGTCGGCGTCAGCGCCGCGCTCCGCCTCCTTGCCGACGGTCATGAGGTCACCCTGCTCGACCGCGCCGGCCCCGGCGAGGGCACGTCCCACGGCAATGGCGGCGTGCTCGCTTCCTGCGCCGTCGTGCCGGTCACCGTACCCGGCCTGCCGGCCAAGGCGCCGCGCATGCTGATGGACCCGGACAGCCCGCTGTTCCTGCGCTGGTCCTACCTGCCGCGCCTGCTGCCCTGGCTGTCGAAATACCTCTCCCATTGCAACACGGGCGAGACCGAGCGCATCGCCCGCGCGCTGCTGCCCATCGTCGGCAACAGCCTCGAGGAGCACCGATCGCTCGCCGGCGACACGGCGGCCGGACGATGGATCGCCCCGTCCGACTATCTCTACGTCTACCGCGACCGCGCCGCCTTCGAGGGCGACGCCTTCGGCTGGCGGCTGCGGCGCGAGGCCGGCTTTTCCTGGCAGGAGATGGAAGGCGCCGCGCTCGGTGCCTACGACCCGCTGCTGGGCGAGGCCAACCGCTTCGCCGTCCGCCTTCTCGATCACGGCGTCATCCGCGATCCGGGCCGCTACGTGAAGGATCTCGCCGCCGAATTCGAGGCGCGCGGCGGCACGCTCCTGCGCGGCGCGCTGCAGGGCTTCGTGACCGAGAACGGCCGCCTCGCCTCCCTTGCCACCGACGGCGGGCCGCTCGCCTGCGACCGGGCGGTGCTGGCGACCGGCGTGTGGTCGGGGCCGCTGGCCGACCAGCTCGGCATTTCCGTGCCGCTGGAGAGCGAGCGCGGCTACCATCTGGAGCTGGAGGCGCCGAGCGCGATGCCGCGCGCGCCCTTCATGTTCGCCTCCGCGAAATTCGTCGCAACGCCGCTCGACGGGCGCATCCGCCTTGCCGGCGTCGTCGAGTTCGGCGGCCTTGCCGCGGGACCGGCAAAGGCGCCGTTCGAGCTTCTGGAGCGCCAGCTGCGCCGGGCCATGCCCGCGCTGCGCTGGGACGCCACGCGCCAATGGATGGGTCACCGGCCGGCGCCGGCCGATTCCATCCCCGTGATCGGGCCGTCGCCGGCATGCGGCGACGTCCTGATGGCTTTCGGCCACCATCATATCGGCCTGACCGGCGGTCCCAGGACCGGTCGCCTCGTCGCCGACATGATCGCCGGCCGCAAGCCGAATATCGACCCCGCCCCCTATTCGCCTGCCCGTTTCGCTGTCTAGAGTGAGGCATTGGGCACTGGGCTGCGGGAACACCGACCAGAGACCTGGAGTGCCGCGAGATCCGGAACAATCGGATCCCGGCCGATGGAGGACCGAACATGACTGACCTGCTGAAGAGCACCACCGGCATCGTAACCGCGGCGCTTCTTGCCGCCGCAGCCGCCTCCCCGGCGCTTGCCGCCGAGAAGTGGGACATGCCGCTCGCCTATCCGGCGACCAACTTCCATTCCGAGAACGCGGCCGCCTTCGCCGCCTGCGTCACGTCGGGCAGCGGCGGCGAGATCGAGATCGTCACGCATCCGGGCGGCTCGCTGTTCGGCGGCGCCGACATCAAGCGCGCCGTGCAGACCGGCCAGGTGCCGATCGGCGAGCGCCTGCTCTCCGCCCATGCCAACGAGGACGCGATCTTCGGCGTCGACAGCATTCCCTTCCTCGCCACCTCCTTCGACGATTCGGTGAAGCTGTGGACCGCCGCCGAGGGCGCGGTGGAAGAGGCGCTGGACGGCCAGAACCTCGTCCTTCTCTACAGCGTGCCGTGGCCGCCGCAGGGCCTGTACTTCAACAAGGAAGTCAATTCCGGCTCCGACATGAAGGGCATCAAGTTCCGCGCCTACAACGCCGCCACCGCCAAGCTCGCCGAGCTGACCGGCATGCTCCCGGTGCAGATCGAGGCCGCCGAGGTCTCCCAGGCCTTCGCCACCGGCGTTGCCGAATCGATGATCTCCTCCGGCGCCACCGGCTACGACAGCAAGCTGTGGGAGAACGTCTCGCACTTCTACGAGGTCGACGCCTGGCTGCCGCGCAACTCGGTGATGGTCAACAAGGACACCTGGGCCGGCCTGTCGGACGACATGAAGAAGGTCTTCACCGACTGCGCCGCCAAGGCCGAGGCCGACGGCCTGCAGAAGGCCAAGGACTACACCAAGCTGACGCTGGACGGCCTGGCCTCCAACGGCATGAAGGTGCTGAAGCCCAGCGACCAGCTCAAGGCCGACCTGGCGGTCGTTGGCGAGGCCATGACCGACGAGTGGCTGAAGGCTGCCGGCGACAAGGGCAAGGCCATCGTCGACGCCTACAAGGCCAACTGAGCGGCGGGATCTCCCGCCTCCGTCACCGACGGTTCGGGCGCGCCGCCCTGCGGCAGGCGCGCCGGGTCTGCCGCAGTCTCCCGATCGCGGCAGAACGCCGTCCCTGACAGCCGGGCTTCCGCCCGTGCCGGCCTGCCGGCCTGCCGGCTGCCGGACCGCTCCTTGCGGCCCGGCAGCCGGCAGTCGCGCCGTGGCCGGTCCGAGACACACACGGAACACGACCATGATCGCATTCGGGCGCGGACTTCGCCGCCTTCTGGACGGTCTGTATCTGGCCGGCGGCATGCTCGCCGCGCTGGCGCTGGTCTCCATCCTCGCCATCATCGTGGCGCAGATGGTTGCCCGCTGGACCGGCCTCATCTTCCCGGGCGCTGCCAGCTATGCCGGCTACGCCATGGCCTCGGCCTCCTTCTTCGCCTTCGCCCACGCGCTCAACCGCGGCGCCCATATCCGCGTCAGCATCCTGCTCAACGCGCTCGGCAGCCGCCGCCGCTGGCTCGAGGTCTGGTGCTTCGGCATCGGCGCCGCCCTCACCTGGTACCTGTCCTACTACGCGATCAAGGCCGTCTACTGGTCGCACAAGCTGCATGACGTCAGCCAGGGCCAGGACGCCACACCCCTTTGGATCCCCCAGTCGGCCATGGCCGCCGGCGCGGTCCTTCTCGCCATCGCCATGACGGATCACCTGGTCCGCGTTCTCGTCCTCGGCTCGTCGGGCATCGTCGCCGACACGGTCGAACAGAGCCACGGGGAGTAAGCCGCCATGGAAACCTTCGCTCCCATCATTCTCTTCCTCTTCGTGCTGTTCCTGCTGCTGGGCACCGGCGTATGGGTCGGCCTTGCCCTGCTCGGCGTCGCCTTCGTCGGCATGGAGCTGTTCACCTCGCGCCCGGCGGGCGACGCCATGATCACGGTGATCTGGGCCGCCTCCTCGTCCTGGACGCTGACCGCCCTGCCGCTGTTCATCTGGATGGGCGAGATCCTCTACCGAACGCGCCTGTCGGAAGACATGTTCCGCGGCCTTGCCCCGTGGATGGCCCGCCTGCCCGGCGGCCTGCTGCACACCAACGTGGTCGGCTGCACGGTCTTTGCCGCCGTCTCCGGCTCCTCCGCCGCCACCCTGACGACGGTCGGCAAGATGTCGGTGCCGGAACTGCGCAAGCGCGACTATCCGGAAAAGATGGTGATCGGCACGCTGGCGGGCGCCGCCACCCTCGGCCTGATGATCCCGCCCTCGCTGACGCTGATCGTCTACGGCGTCACCATCAACGAATCCATCACCAAGCTGTTCATGGCCGGCATCCTGCCGGGCCTGGTGCTGGCCAGCCTGTTCATGGGCTATATCGCGGTCTACGCGAAGGTCTCGAAGGACTACAAGCCGCAGCCCGAGCCGCAGATGAGCTTCCGCGAAAAGCTCGCCAACTCGCGCTTCCTGCTGCCGGTGATCGCGCTGATCATCGTCGTCATCGGCTCGATGTATACCGGCCTTGCCACCGCCACCGAGGCCGCGGCCCTCGGCGTCATCGGTTCGCTGCTGCTTGCCGCCGGCCAGGGCTCGCTCACCTGGAAGACCTTCGGCGAGAGCCTGATGGGCGCCACCCGCACCTCGGCGATGGTGGCGCTGATCCTCGCCGGCGCCGCCTTCCTGTCGCTGTCCATGGGCTTCACCGGCCTGCCGCGCGCACTGGCCGCCTGGATCGCCGACATGCAGCTCTCGCGCTTCGAGCTGCTGATGGCGCTGCTGGTCTTCTACATCGTCATCGGCTGCTTCCTGGACGGCATCTCCTCCGTGGTGCTGACCATGGCGGTGGTCGAGCCGATGATCCGCGCCGCCGGCATCGACGCCATCTGGTTCGGCATCTTCGTCGTGGTGGTCGTGGAGATGGCGCAGATCACGCCGCCCATCGGCTTCAACCTGTTCGTGCTGCAGGGCATGACGCGGCACGAGATGACCTATATCGCCCGCGCCGCCCTGCCGATGTTCGCGCTGATGGTGGTGATGGTGTTCATCCTGATCGCCTTCCCGGAGCTGGCGACCTGGCTGCCCGAGAACATGCGCAACCGGCCGTAAGGTGCGGCTTCGCAAGGACTTCCCTCGCCCGCCCCGTTTGCGGGCGAGGGAAATTGCAAAAACAACATTGACATTTTCTCGATAAATTGTTGACGTAGCGCCAATCCAATAACCGGCTCCCCGCGCAAAGCGGACGGCGGCCGGACCGACCAGCGGAGAAACGCATCATGACGAGCGGCAAGTGGGACTTCTGGATCGATCGCGGCGGCACCTTCACCGACATCGTCGCCCGTGATCCCGAGGGCGGCATCCGCGCCCACAAGGTCCTGTCGGAGAACCCGGAAGCCTATCGCGACGCCGCCATCCAGGGCATCCGCGAGCTGATGGGCGTCGCCTCCGGCGAGCGCATCCCGGCCGAGCGCATCGCCACCGTCAAGATGGGCACCACCGTCGCCACCAATGCACTGCTGGAGCGCAAGGGCGACCGCACCCTGCTGGTCACCACCCGCGGCTTCCACGATGCGCTGGAGATCGGCTACCAGGCCCGGCCCGACATCTTCGCCAAGGAGATCGTCAAGCCGGAACTGCTTTACGAGCGCGTCGTCGAGGTCGCCGAGCGCGTGCGCGCCGACGGCACCATCGAGGCCGAGCCGGACCTCACTGAGGTCGAGCGCGACCTCAAGGCCGCCTATGACAGCGGCATCCGCTCAGCCGCCATCGTCTTCATGCACGCCTACGCCTTCCCCGAGCACGAGAAGAAGGTCGCCGAGATCGCCCGCAAGGTCGGCTTCCCGCAGGTCTCCGTCAGCCACGAGGTCTCGCCGCTGATGAAGCTGGTCGGGCGCGGCGACACCACCGTGGTCGATGCCTATCTCTCGCCGATCCTGCGCCGCTATGTCGAGCAGGTGGCGAGCGAGCTGCAGATCGAGGGCACCGACTGCCGGCTGATGTTCATGCAGTCTTCCGGCGGCCTCACCGCCGCCGACCTCTTCCAGGGCAAGGACGCGATTCTCTCCGGTCCCGCCGGCGGCGTCGTCGGCGCCATCGAGACCTCGAAGATGGCCGGCTTCGATGCGGTCATCGGCTTCGACATGGGCGGCACCTCCACGGACGTCTCCCATTACAACGGCGAATACGAGCGCGCCTTCGAGACCGAGGTGGCGGGCGTGCGCATGCGCGCGCCGATGATGATGATCCACACGGTCGCGGCCGGCGGCGGCTCGATCCTCCACTACAAGGACGGCCGCTTCCAGGTCGGCCCGGATTCGGCCGGCGCCAATCCCGGCCCCGCCTGCTACCGCCGCGGCGGCCCGCTCGCCGTCACCGATGCCAACGTCATGGTCGGCAAGCTGCGCCCCGACTTCTTCCCGAAGATCTTCGGACCGGGGCGCGACGAGCCGCTCGACCGCGATGCGGTGGTGGCGAAGTTCGAGGAAATGGCCGCCCGCATCGGCGACGGCCGCTCGGCCGCCGAGGTCGCCGACGGCTTCCTGAAGATCGCCGTCGAGAACATGGCCAACGCCATCAAGAAGATCTCCGTCCAGCGCGGCTACGACGTCACCGAATATGCGCTGACCTGCTTCGGCGGCGCCGGCGGCCAGCACGCCTGCTCGGTCGCCGACAGCCTCGGCATGACCACGGTGATCGTCCACCCGCTGTCGGGCATCCTGTCCGCCTACGGCATGGGCCTTGCCGACATCCGCGCCACCCGCCAGCAGGCGGTCGTGCGCCGTCTCGAGCCGGCGATGCTGGACGACCTTCAGGCTCTTGCCGACCGCCTGTCGGCCGAGACCCGCACCGAGGTCGCCGGCCAGGGCGTCGCGGATGCCGGGATCCGCAACCTGCCGCGCGCCCTGCTGCGCTATGAGGGCACGGACACGCCGATCCCGGTCGCCTATGTCGCCGGCGACATCGACGCCATGGTCGGCGCCTTCGCCGATGCGCACCGCGCCCAGTTCGGCTTCGTCTACGAGAACAAGCCGATCGTCGTGGAAGCGCTCGAGGTGGAATCCGTCGGCGGCGGCTCCGGCATCGACGAGCCGGACCTGCCGGTCGTCTCCGGCACGCCAGAGCCGGCCGACACCGGCGCCATCTTCGCCGAGGGCGAGTGGCGCGAGGCGGGCTTCTTCGCCCGTGCCGGCCTCAAGCCCGGCCACAGGCTCTCCGGCCCCGCGCTCATCGTCGAGCCGCACCAGACCATCGTCGTGGAGCCGGGCTGGCAGGCGGAAATCACCGCCAAGGACCATGTCGTCCTGCGCCGCGTCGAAAAGCTCGCCCGCGCCGAGGCCATCGGCACCAAGGCCGACCCGGTCATGCTCGAGGTCTTCAACAACCTCTTCATGTCCATCGCCGAGCAGATGGGCGTGACGCTGCAGAACACCGCCTATTCGGTGAACGTCAAGGAGCGGCTCGACTTCTCCTGCGCGGTCTTCGACGCCTCCGGCGCGCTGGTCGCCAATGCCCCGCACATGCCGGTGCATCTGGGTTCCATGGACCGCTCCGTCGAGACGGTGATCAAGCTCAACGCCGGCCAGATCCGCCCCGGAGACGTCTTCGCGCTCAACGCCCCCTATAACGGCGGCACCCACCTGCCGGACATCACCGTCGTCTCGCCGGTCTTCGACGATGCGGGCAAGGAGATCCTGTTCTGGGCGGCAAGCCGCGGCCACCATGCCGATGTCGGCGGCTCGGCCCCCGGCTCCATGACCCCGCGCGCCACCACGGTGGACGAGGAAGGCGTGCTGATCGACAACTTCAAGCTCGTCGATCAGGGCCGTTTCCGCGAGGAAGAGCTGGTCGAGGTCCTCACCGACCATCCCTGGCCGGTGCGCAACGTCACGCAGAACGTCGCCGACCTGAAGGCGCAGATCGCCGCCAACGAGAAGGGCGTGCAGGAGTTGCGCAAGATGGTCTCCCACTTCGGCCTCGAAGTGGTGCAGGCCTATATGGGCCACGTCCAGGACAATGCCGAGGAGAGCGTGCGCCGGGTCATCGAGGCGCTGACCGACAGCGAGTACGAGTACCCGACCGACCAGGGCTCGGTGATCCGCGTCCGGATCACCGTCGACAAGGCGAAGCGCGAGGCGACCGTCGACTTCACCGGCACCAGCGACGTGAAGCCGAACAACTTCAACGCGCCCGAGCCCGTCACCCGCGCGGCCGTGCTCTACTGCTTCCGCGTCATGGTCGAGGGCCACATCCCGATGAACGCGGGCTGCCTGCGGCCGATCCACATCGTCATTCCCGACGGCTGCATGCTGAAGCCGGCCTACCCGGCCGCCGTCGTCGCCGGCAATGTGGAGACCAGCCAGCACGTCACCAACGCCCTGTTCGGCGCGCTGGGAGCCATGGCCAACAGCCAGGGCTCGATGAACAACCTGACCTTCGGCAACGCCACCTACCAGTACTACGAGACCCTGTGCTCCGGCTCGCCCGCCGGTCCCGGCTTCAACGGCACCGACGGCGTCCATGTGCACATGACCAACTCGCGCCTCACCGATCCGGAGGTGCTGGAATTCCGCTATCCGGTGCTGCTGGAGGACTTCCACATCCGCGAGGGCTCGGGCGGCACGGGCAAGTGGCATGCCGGCAACGGCACCAAACGCACCATCCGCTTCCTGGAGGAGATGGAACTGGCGATCCTGTCGTCCCACCGCACCATCGCCCCGAAGGGCGGCGACGGCGGCGGCGATGGTCAGCTCGGCAAGACCCTGGTGCGCCGTCTCGGCGGCAGCATTGAGGAACTCGCCGGCTGCGACCAGACGGTGCTGAAGGCGGGCGAGGCGGTCACCGTCATCACCCCGACCGCCGGCGGCTGGGGCAAGGCCTGACACCGGCGGACGTCCCCCGCACCATCCGAACACCACCTGACGGCCGCGCCCATGGCGCGGCCGTCTTGGCATCCGGCACCACTGCCGAATTCCGTCGAATTTTATTCAAATTTAGCCGTTGCGACTCAGAGGAAACTAAGTATTCAATTCAAACAAATCTCGAAGTGATCTGACTTTACGTGTCTCGCATCAGGAAAATTTAAGAGCTTACGCAGCCTGATGGAGGCGCGACCCTTGCTGTTGGTCGTTCTTTCATTCGTCGAGGAATTCCTGCAATGCGCGATGTTCGTGCCGGCTCCTCCCGCCTGCGTTCCGTGGCCGCCAAGATCCTCGGCCTCGTTGGTTTTCTAAGTCTGATGATGCTGATGATCGCCGCCGTCGGGCTGGTGCAGATGCGTCAGATCGGCACCGAGCTTGAAGAGATCGCGGACGAGACGATCCCCCTGACGACCAATGTCAGCAAGGTGACCGTCCACCAGCTCGAGCAGGCTCTCCTGCTCGAACGTCTCTTCCGTGCCGCCGACCTCGAGGCCGCGCCCGCGTCCGGGACGACCGAAGACCTGTCGCAGCGCGTGCTGTCGCTGGCCGCGCAAGTCGATGAGGAGATCAGGGCGGCGGAGGAGATCGCCTTGAAGGGGCAGACCCTTGCCGCCACCCCGGAGAACGCGGCCAAGTACCAGACCATCCTGACGACCCTGAAGCAGATCGAGGCCGAGCACCGGGCCTATGGCCAGAAGGTCGAGCGCATCGTCGACCTGCTGAAGGCGAACGACATCCCGGCAGCGACGGCCCTGGCGGCAGAAGTCGAGATCGAGCAGGAGCGGCTGGACCACGAACTGGTGGGCCTGACGCAGGATCTCGACCGCTTCGCCATGGCGGCCAGCGCACTGGCCAAGCAGCACGAGCAGCAGGGTCTGGTGATCATGAGCACCACGACGCTGGTCGCGATCCTGGCAGGCATGGCGATTGCGAGCCTGCTTGCCGTCTTCGGCATCAGCCGGCCCCTCCGCAGCGTCGTCACCGCCCTCAACCGGCTTGCCATGGACGACACCTCGGTCACCGTTTCCGTCCGCTCGCGCGACGAGGTCGGGGAACTCGCCCGCGCCTTCGAGGCGTTCCGCGAGAAGACCATCGAGATCAAGCGCCTGCAGGAGCAGGCCCGCGAGGAGGAGGAGCGCATCGAGATCGAGAAGCGCGAGGCGACCCTCCGTCTGGCGGACAGCCTGGAATCGACCCTGAAGACGGTCTCGAACGGCATCGCGGAGGCCGTCGGGGAGCTCCAGCAGGCGGCCGGCATGATGGCCCGCAACGCCGAGGTGACCTCGGACAATGCCGGCGCGGTCGCGGCGGCGGCCGAACAGTCGGCAACCGGCGTCCAGTCGGTCGCCAGCGCGGCAGAGGAGCTGAGCGCCTCCATCGGAGAGATCAGCCGGCAGGTCACGGCCGCCCTGTCCGCCGCAGACCAGTCCACCAGCAATGCGCAGCGCTCCAGCAGCACGGTCAGCAGTCTGGCCGATGCGGCACGGCGCATCGACGATGTGGTCAAGCTGATCAACGACATCGCCTCCCAGACCAACCTGCTGGCGCTCAACGCGACGATCGAGGCCGCACGCGCCGGCGAGGCCGGCAAGGGCTTTGCGGTCGTCGCCGGCGAGGTCAAGGCGCTGGCCAACCAGACCGGCCGCGCCACCGAGGACATCAGCGCCCAGGTGCAGGACATGCAGAACGGCGCCACCCGCACCTCGGAGGCCATCGGATCCGTCGTTCGGTCCATCGACAGCATCAACGGCCAGATCTCGGCCATTGCCACGGCCATCGAGGAGCAGAGCGCGGTGACGGCGGAGATTGCCCGCAACGTCAACGAGGTGGCCGCCGGCAGCACCGAGATCACGCGCACCATCGGATCGGTCCGCGAGCGGGCGGTCGATTCCAGCGCCGGAGCGCGCCAGGTCCTGACCAGCGTCGAGACGCTGGCCTACCAGTCCGGCACGCTGCAGAAGGAACTCGACGCCTTCCTGCGCAACATTCGCGCCGCCTGACCGGCAATACCGGCGCACGGAACGCAAAAGGGCGGCGCCGCAAGGGGCCGCCCTTTTTCTTGCGCAAACAAGCGCAAAGACGCGCGGTTAGCGCTGGCAATGCGCCCGGCGGCCTCCCATATGACGAGCGTTGATCTCGACCTGATCCCAGTGGAGGAAATCCCCTATGCAAGCTGCCGCCAGCCGGATGCGCAAGACGACAGCCGTTATTGCCCTTGGAATTGCCGCGCTTTTCGCCGCCGTCGATTTTGCCGAAGCGCGCCGGGCCGGCGGCAGCGGCTTCGGCAGCCGCGGCGCCCGCACCTTTTCCGCCCCCGCCCCGACCAACACCGCGCCCGGCACGGCCGCACCCGTCCAGCGCACGATGACGCCGCAGCCCGCACAGGGCCAGCAGGCGACGCCGGGCGCCGGTGCCCGCCAGCAGCAGGCGGCCCAGCCCTCGCGCGGCCTGTTCGGCGGCATGGGCGGCGCGCTGCTCGGCGGCCTGCTGATGGGCGGCCTGCTCGGCATGCTGTTCGGCGGCGGCATGGGCGGCTTCGCCGGCTTCCTCGGCCTGATCCTGCAGGTCGCGCTGATCGGCTTCCTCGTCGTGCTGGCGATGCGCTTCTTCGGACGGCGCCAGCAGCCGGCGGCAGCCGCGTCCGGCGGCGCTGCGCCGAGTTTCGGCGGCACTGGCCCCGACACCACCCGCACCCCGTTCAGCTTCGGCGGCATGGGCGGCACCGGCAGCACGGGCAGCGGCTCGGCCGCCCCGTTCCAGGCTCCGGTCATGGAAACCCCGCTCGACCTGGAAGAAGCCGACTTCGACCGCTTCGAGCAGATGCTCGCAGAAGTGCAGGAGGCCTATGGCCGCGAGGACTATGCAGCGCTGCGCCGTCTCGCCACGCCCGAGGCCATGTCCTTCCTCGCCGAGGAGCTGGGCGAGCTCGCCTCCGCAGGCAGGCGCAACGCCGTCTCGGACGTGAAGCTGCTGCAGGGCGACCTCTCGGAAGCCTGGAGCGAAGGCAGCGACGATTACGCGACCGTCGCCATGCGCTTCTCCGCCCTTGATGCCGTCCTCGACCGCAATTCCGGCCGGGTGATCTCGGGCAGCCTGGAAGAGCCGCAGGAAAGCACCGAGCTGTGGACCTTCCGCCGCCAGCAGGGCGGCGAGTGGATGCTCGCGGCCATCCAGGGCACCGAATAGGCGCCCGCCGCGATCCTTGCGCCTTGCGAAAGACCTGAGAAACCGCCCCCTTCGGGGCGGTTTTTCTTGGCGCAGCTTCCCGGCCTCCGCCGCCGGATCGGGCCGCGCCAGAGGAAAAATTATCCGCCTATCCAGGAAAATGGCGCGGCTGTATCGTCCTGCGCCGGCGATTGGGCCGCGCTTGATCCTGGGATTAGACCATGACTGCAAAAACACTTCTGGCCGCCGTGGCCGTGCTGCTCGTCGCCACCGGCGCTGCTGCCGCAAACGAGTGGAAGTTCGATCTGGAAAACCGCTCGACGGCCAACGTCACTTCGTTCCGCACCCAGGAAAACGGCGCGTGGAGCGACAACTGGCTGGACGAGATCATCGTGCCGGGCGACACGTTCGAGATGGACTTCGGCACCGATGAGGGCAATTGCACCGTGCGCACCCGCATCGACTTCACCGACGGCACCTATGTCGATGCCGACATCGATTATTGCGACATGAAGACGATCACCGTCCGCAACAAGGACGTGGTCTGGAAGTAACCTGTCCGCTCGCGAGAGCCTTGGGAAGCGGGCCGTCCCATGGGGCGGCCCGCTTTTTATTGCAGCAACAGAACCGGTCCGGGCAGCGCCTCCGCCGCTCCTACCGGCCGGTGGCCGCGAACATCCAGTTGAGGATCAGCCGCCAGTCGGTCATGCGGATCGGCGTGCCGTGGGTGCCGGTCTCGAACAGCGCGAACCGCGCCGGATAGTCGGACTTGCGCGCCTTCAGCCGCTCGTAGAACGCGGCCTGCTTCTTCCAGTCGTAGACCTCGTCCCAGCTGCCGTGGCCGAAATAGATCGGCAGCCGCCCGCCCCGGAACGTGCCGCTCGACAGGAACGCATCGTCCCAGGTCGAGCCCATCAGCAGCATGCCGCCCATCATCGCCGCCGCGCCGCTGTCGCGCGCCAGCTCCCAGCACAGGAAGCCGCCCATCGAGCCGCAGGCGACATAGGCCCGCGCCTGCGGCGCCTGGCGCGTGTAGTGCTGCATCAACGCCTTGACGTCGCCCGCCCCGCGCCCGTCGAAATTCTTGACGTCGAGCGTGATGTAGATGCCGGCATTGCGCACCATCAGGTTCTTGATGCGGTTGAAGTTGCCGCCGAAGCTGACGTCGTTCATGCCCTGGAAGCGGTTGCCGCCCTGCCCGTGCACGTAGATGACGATGCTGCGCGCGCCGCGCGGCTCGCCGACGCGCATGTAGCTGATCGTGCGCCCGTTCGCCTTCAGCGTCAGGTCTTCCTGCGAGCCGCTCGGCTTCATCGACACGTATTCGCCGTAGACCTCCCGCTCCCACACCTTGTCGCGGCGGTGGATGTCGCGGCGCTTGTCGTAGTCGACGATGACGAACGGATCGTCCGCCTTGCCGGCCAGAAGGCCCGGATAGGAGAACAGCCGGTCCTTGAACGGCTCCAGCCGGTAGGCCGCAGCCGGGCTCGCACCGAGCGCGACTGCCAGAAGAACGAGAACCGCGACGACGAGCGGCGGGACGGGCAGGATGCGGGTCGCAGTCACGATGTCGGTTTTCTCCTCGAAGGCCTGCAGATGTGTCGGCTCAGGTCTCTGCCCGGGTTTCCAGTCAGGGCGATCATTCACCAGCCCTTGCCTGTTTCGCAAGGGCGACCAGGCGCGTGCGCAACTCGCCCGCGCTCGCCAGCGGCGGATCGAAGTCGAGACGCGCCACCTTGTCGCCGTCGACGAGATCGAGCCCCGCCGGGTCGAGCGAGGACAGGCGCCAGGCGCCGCTGCCGGCCTTCGCCAGCTTCTCCGCATAGAGCGCGACCGCGTCGAGGTGATCCTCGTTCATGTGGTCGACGGCCCCCGCCTCCGCGCCGGCCAGATCCGCCAGGGCCGGCCCCGACAGCAGCAGGTCCTCCGCCGTCAGGTGATAGGCCTTGCCGAAGCCGCCGTTGAGGCTCGCACGCTCCGGGCGCAGGCGGAAGAACGCGAAATCGGGAAAGTCGACATAGAGCTTCGCCTTGGGATGGCGCAGCAGGTAGCGGCGGCGCACGGCCGCATGCGCCGGATCGGCCGGGTCGATCCGCTCCGCGCGGGCAACGATGGTCAGGCGCGGATGGGCCAGCGGGTCGCCCTTGCCCGGCTCGCCCACCAGCAGCGAGCAGCGCGGGTCGGCAGCGACCGCGCTCGTGTGCTGCGACAGGCGCGAGACCAGCATCGCCGGCGTGCCGTCCATTTCGGTGGCAAGGCCCACGCGCGAGACGAACGGCATCCCGTCTTCAGGGTCGATGACCCCGAGCGCACCGAAGCGCGCCAGGCGCACCAGCCGGCGCGACAACAGCCTTGCTTCGTCGTCGGTGGGGCGGATCACCTGCGGTCGATCGTTTTCAGCCACGGAACGCCTTTCCATGTTCGGGAGTTATCCTTGCGTGAACTGGCTACCGCTGCATCGCGTGGCTCTCGCCCTTTTGCCTGCGCCACCGGCGGAAAGCAATGGTTCCCATGGCGTCCGGTTCCCGCCGCTTCGGCACTCGGGCAAGGGCGGCATCGACCCGCCGGGCCTTGCTCTCGCCACAAAAGAGGCAATGGTAAAGAAGGGTTAATCTCTTTCGAAAGGAGGCCTGTCATGGCCGCATCCGCCGCATATCGCACAGGGCGACTGACTTCCTGGGCCGTCCGGGGGGCGCTCGTTGCCGTGCTCGCCCTCACCGCCCAGATCGCCGCGCCGGGCCGTGCTTCGGCCGAGCAGATCGGCCGCTCGGCCGTCAGCGACAACATCATCCTGGCCCAGGGCCGAAGGTACGACGAGAAGGACAACCACGACGGTTACCGCCCCTATCGCCGCATCAAGCCGGTCCCGGGCAACATGCCCAACTACCGCGGGAACCGGCCCAACCGCGGCTGGCACGACGACCGGCGCTGGCGTGACGACCGCCGCTGGCGCGACCGTCGCGGCTATCGCCACCGCAACAACGGTGCCGCCATTGGCGGCGCGGCGATCTTCGGCCTTGCCACCGGCGCGATCCTCGGTTCGGCGCTGAGCGGCGGCGGACGGGAATATATCGATCCGCCGGTCCGTCGCGGCGGCTACGCGCCCTGGACGCCCGAGTGGTACTCCTACTGCTCGCGCAAGTACCGGAGCTTCAATCCCGAGACCGGCTATTTCCTTGCCTATTCCGGCAAGTACCGGTTCTGCCGCTGATTAGGGACAGGACCCATCAACATGGCCGCAATGGTCGTCAGATTGACGGGTCCTGCCCCCCCAGGGCGGATGGGGCGCCGGAACCTGAACGCCAGATGAACGGGCATCTCAGACCCCGTTCAATTGCGCAGTGGCATTGTCGCCCCATCGGAACATCGAAGCCACTGGAAGGAACGACCCCATGGCCCTCAAGCAAATCTCTGCCCGCGTCCTTGCCGTCGCGCTTGCCGGCGCCCTGCTCGTGCCCTCGCTCGCGCCGTCTGCCGAGGCCCGCGACGGCCGTCGCGGCTGGGGCAATGGCGGCGGCTACAAGCACCACCGGGTCCACCGCCCGCATCGTCCGAACTACGGCTATCGCCATCACCGCGGCAATCGCGGCAACGATGCCGGCGCCGCTGTCGCTGCTGGCGTGATCGGCCTTGCCGCCGGCGCGATCATCGGTTCGGCGCTGAGCGCTCCGGAGCGGGTCTACGAGCCGGAATACATCTATCGCGATCCGGCGCCGGTGGGCGGAAACGTCTATATCGACCCGGCCAATCGCGGCAATCCGATCTACACCCCGGCTGCCCCGGTCGTGGTGGGCGGCGGCCTGGAGCCCTACACCCCGGAGTGGTACCGCTACTGCTCTTCCAAGTACCGGAGCTTCAACCCGAACACCGGAACCTACACCACCTACTCGGGTCAGCAGCGCTTCTGCCAGTAATGGCAAGAGGTTGAACCTGGCCCCCTCCCCGAACGGCCCGGCTCCTCCCGCCGGGCCGTTTCGCGTTTCGGTCACAGAGCGCCGCGCATAGCAGCCACAGCGTGCAATTACCTGAAAAAACTTGCAGTCTCGGCGCGGCTGGTGATGATCGTCCCCCGCTGAGGAGGAACCCATGCTGTCTGCCCTGGAACTCGCCCGCGCCCTCGACGCCGGGACGCTGGATATCGACGCGCTCTACGACGACATCGCCGCGCGCATCGCCGAGCAGGAAGGCGCGATCCGTGCTTTCGTCTGCCATGACGTCGAGGCCGCCCGCCGCGCCGCCCGCTCCGCGCGCGGTCCGCTCATGGGCCTGCCGCTGGCGGTGAAGGACAATATCGACACGGCCGACTTTCCCTCGCGCTACGGCTCGCCGATCCACGAGAACCACCAGCCGGCAGTGGATGCGGTGACCGTCGCCCTTGCCCGCCGCGCCGGTGCAGCCGTTCTCGGCAAGACCGTCACCACGGAATTCGCCTTCTTCCAGCCCGGGCCGACGCGCAATCCGCACAATCTCGAGCACACGCCGGGCGGCTCGTCCTCCGGCTCGGCCGCAGGTGTTGCCGCCGGCTTCTTTCCGCTCGCCATCGGCACCCAGACCGGCGGCTCGGTCGTTCGCCCCGCCTCCTTCTGCGGCGTCGTCGGCTTCAAGCCGTCCTTCGACCACCTGCCGACAGTCGGCATGAAGTACTTCTCCTGGACGCTGGACACGCTCGGCCTGTTCGGCAAGGGCGTCGTCGACGTCGCCTTCGCCGGCAGCGCGCTGTCCGCGCGCGACTGGCGGGTCGACGCCATGGTGCCCATGCCGCCGCGCATCGGCGTGGTCGAGCCGCAACCCTGGGCCCAGGCCGACGAAGACATGCAGGGCGCGCTGGAAACCGCCGTTGCCCGCGCCACTCGCGCCGGGGCCGCCGTTTCGCGCATCTCGCTGCCCCCGGTCTTCCGCGAGGCCTTCGCCGCCCACCAGACCATCCAGGATTTCGAGGCGACGCGTGCGCTCGCCGCCGAGGTCGACGCCGCGCCCGAGCTGATCAGCCCGGTCCTGATGCGCACGCTGGAGGACGGCGCGGCCATCGAGCCGGCCGCCTATGACGCCGCGCTCGAGGTCGCGCGGCAGGCACGCCACGCCTTCGCCGAGGTGATGTCGCAGGTCGATGTGCTGATGATGCCGTCGGCGCCGGGCGCCGCGCCCGCAGGCCTTGCCTCCACCGGCTCCTCGGTGTTCAACCGGGTGTGGACGCTGATGGGCGGGCCGTCGGTCAACGTGCCGGGCCTCGCCACCACAGGTGGCTTGCCGCTCGGCATCCAGCTGATCGGCCCCTACGGGCGCGACCGCGCCACGCTGCTCGCCGCCCGCTGGCTGGAGGAGTGCCTGGCGAAGGCCCGCTGACGCCGCCCTTCTTCCGGGGACAGGCCGCCACTGCGGCCGGGGACAGAACGGGGATAGACAGAAAAGAGAGACCGGCGGGGGCGTCAGCCCCCGGCGATCTCCACCGGCAGCTTCATCTTGCGAGCCATGGCGATGAACTCGCCGCGCGCCGCTTCCAGCGTCAGCGCGCCGTATCTGCGCGCCGACTCGCTCGCGCTCGCCGACGACAGGCGCATCTTCTTGCCGCGCATGCGCACCAGCTTTCCATAGGCCTCGTCGGAGACGCCGGCGATCCGCGCCAGCACGAAGAGCGGATGCTCGTCGTCGCGATAGAGCAGCGGCACCACCACGTTTTCCGGCCAGCCGATCTTGCCCGCCAGCACCTTGCCCAGATCGAAGGCCCGGTCCTTGTCGGCGAAGACCACCACCGCCTGGTCGATCGGGACCGTGCCGGCGATCGCCCCTTCGATCAAAAGGTCGATCTTCGACTTGGCGCCGCCGATCTCGCGCATGCGGATCTCGACCTCGCGGGCCGCGTGCTCCGCCATCGCCTTGGTCAGCACCGGATTGGCATTCGTGTCGCGCACCTGCTGCGCCAGCTCCTTCGACAGGAACGGCACCAGCTTCGCCGCCACCGGCTCCGGCAGGTCCTGCCGCAGGGCGAGCGCGCTCTGCAGCTCGGCATCCTTGCGCGAGCGCGCCAGCAGCAGGTCGAAGGAGTCCGCGCCGATCCGCGCCGTCTCGTTGCCCAGCAGCGCGCACAGCACGCCGCTGTCGCCCTTCTGCGCCAGCACCCGGCTGAGCACCGGCTTGATGCCCTCCCGCTCGCACATCACTTCCAGATGCCGCACCGGGATCCCCTCCTGTGCGACCTCGGCCAGGTCCTCGTCGGTCAACAGCCCGCCGCCTTCCAGCACCGGCCGGGCGACGGCCAGCTCGGTATCCTTCGCCAGCGCCTTCAGCAGGTCGCGCGGCGCCTCGGTCTCGGCGCGCATCCGCGAGGCCATCGCCTTGCGGACCGACGTGTCGAGCCGGTCGAGCACGCGCAGCACCACATCGCCGAAAACCGGACTGACCCGGCTTCGCTCCTGGTCGTCGGCCTTCAGAAACAGCTCGGTGAGCGCGGTGATCAGTTCGCCGATGTTTTCCGGCGAACCGCTGCGGGCCAGCCCGGTCAGTTCCGCAGTTTTCATACCCAGTCCTTCCACAGCATGTGGACTCAACGGTAAGCCGATCCTGTTTCCCTCCAGTTAATCCTCAGTCAAACTGTGTATTTGTCTTCAAACGACTGAAGCATCTTGTCTTTTTCCGTCAGCATCGCCCGTTGGCACAGGATCCGGACGCTGATACCGCACCGCAACATGACTTTTTGCGCCGGATCGCACCCTCGCGCTGGACTGCATTTTCCCCCGCCAAACGACGATTGGCAGCAGGGCCGAAATCGCCGGTTGCGCTCGCCATTCCTGACGAGGCCTGCGGGAAGCTGCGTGGCTGCGACGCAACGCAGCATCTTTTTCGCTTTGCCGGCTGGCTCCGGTAACTTATCCTTCATGTATCGAGAGACTGCGGGAGGCCACGACATGACACTTGTCCGCAATATTAATCTCTTGGCCGTGTGTGCGGCATTCGCCTTCGTCGGCGCCATCGTCGTCGGCGTCTTCTGAGGCGAAAAGGACCAGACAGGGGCATGCAGGTCGAGGCCCGAGCCACCTCCGTCGGACGGAGGAAGCAAGGGACCTCGCGAATTCCGGATTTGTAGAGCCGCGTATCGAAATTCGGCGATTTCGGAACGGAATTTTGCAAAATTCGTCGCAAAATTCGCGCAGCCCCGAACGACGATCTCAAGAAACCGGATGCCGGGGACAACCGGCATCCCCCGATCCTCGGCTGCGGCCGGCGATCCACCAGTTTCGGCGCCCGGGCCTTGCCCGGGCGTTTGCATGTGGAGCCTGTGCCCAGGCGCCCGGCATTGCTCGAAGCTAGCGCTTTTGCGCGAGAATCTCCGTCCTTCGGGTGTCTTGCGGAAAGATTCTGTAAGCTTGCCCCGCTATGTTGCCACTAGGGTGGTGAAGGGCGCGCGGCGCGACGACCGCGCCATGGCGTACGGGGCATCGGGGGGACAGAGTCCATGAGCAAGGTCTCGCAGCGGATCGCAGGCGGCCGCAGGGCCGGAATTTTTGCGAGCGCGGTCGCAATCGCCGCAAGCGCGGCCCCCGCTGCCGCCCAGGGCGCAACGGCCATGGAGATGGCGGCCGATAAACCCTTGGTACGCCTTGGACTTGAGCTGCGCGCGGGCCTTGCCGACACGCTCGGTGCGGCCGCCGCGATGCCCTCGATGATATCCGCCGCCATTGCCGGCCGGGCCGGGGACAACCCCGACTGGCTGCTGGCGACGCTCGCCGTGCTCGTCGCCTCGCTCATCGCCGGCAGCTTCGCCCTTCTTGCCGGCGAACGCTGGCTCTTCGCCCGGCAGCTGCCGGTCCGTCCGCCCGAAGCGACGCGCGCGGCCCGCATCTCCCGCCTGATCGCCCGCGCCTTCGCCATGCTGCTGGCGATTGCGCTGTTTTATGTCGTGGCGCTTGCGGTCGCCTTCGTCCTGGCCTCCCATCACGCGGCGGGCCGGGTCACCCTGCTCATTGGGCTTCAGAGCGTTGGAATCCTTCTGCTTTTGCGCGTCGTTCTGACCGCCGTCCTGGCGCCGGGGAACGGGGCCATCCGCATGCTCGCGCTCGATGATGCCAGCGCGACGAGCCTCTACCGCTGGCTGATGGCGACCGGCGCGGTCGCTGCCCTCACCATTGCGCTGCACGAATGGCTGGATGCGATGGACCTCGATCCGGGCGGCCACCGGCTGCTGGCGATCCTCTCCGTCGGCCTCACCTGCCTGCTGCTCTCGGCCGTCGCCGTCGCCCATCGCCGCGCCCTCGGCGGGCTGCTTTCCGGCGGCTCCTCCGGCGGGGACAGCGACCGCCACCGGGTGCTCCGGCGGGTCTGGCTGCCCCTGCTTCTCGTCTATTTCCTCGCCGCCTTCATCGTCTCCTCCGGCCGGCTTTTGCTGGAGCGCGAGGCCGCCATCGGCCTTGTCGGCGCGCCGGTTCTGGCCGGCCTGATCTGGGCCGCCGCCTATGGCCTGATGGTGCTCGCCATCGACCGTCTCCTGCTTCCGCGCCTCGACAGCGACGCGCAGCAGACGCGGCGCAGCGAGGATTTGGTGCGCGCCGAAGAGGCTGCCGGCGAGTTCCCGGACCGCGAGGCGGTCGCAGCCCAGGCGGCAGCCGAGGCCGCGGATGCGGAAGGACAGCGCTCGCCCTATCGCGCCCTGCTGGACCACGGCGCGGCGATCCTGTCGGCGGTGATAGCTATCGGCTATGTGCTGTCGCGCTGGGGGATAGATCCGCGCGACGAGACCTCCATCGTCGGCAACCTCTTCGAGATCGGCGTCGTCACCTTCATCGCCTATATGTGCTACCGGGCGGTGGAACTGACCATCGACCGGCAGATTGGCCGGGAGCGCGGCCAGTCGGAAGGGCACAGCGAGGACATGGAGATCGGCGGCGTCGGCGAAAGCCGCCTGGCGACCCTGTTGCCGATTTTCCGCCATTTCCTGCTGATCACCATCGTCGTGATCGGCGGCATGATCGTGCTGTCGCAGGTCGGCATCGACATCGCCCCGCTCTTTGCCGGTGCCGGCGTCGTCGGCCTTGCCGTCGGCTTCGGCTCGCAGGCGCTGATCCGCGACATCTTCTCCGGCGCCTTCTTCCTGATCGACGATGCCTTCCGCAAGGGCGAGTATATCGATCTGGGCAGCGTCAAGGGCACCGTGGAAAAGATCTCGATCCGCTCCATGCAGCTGCGCCACCACAACGGCCCGCTGAACACCGTGCCCTTCGGGGAAATCAAGTACGTGAAGAACTTCTCCCGCGACTGGGCGGTGATGAAGCTGGCCTTCCGCGTCACCTACGACACGGACGTGGAAAAGATGCGCAAGCTGATCAAGAAGTTCGGCGAAGGCCTGATGCATCATCCCGATTACGGACCGAAATTCCTCCAGCCGGTGAAGTCGCAGGGCGTCACGGCGCTGGAGGATTCGGCGATGATCGTCCGGGTCAAGTTCATGACCCGTCCCGGCGACCAGTTCGAGCTGCGCAAGGTGGTCTATTCCGGCATCCGCGACCTGTGCGAGGCCAACGACATCCACTTCGCCCATCGCGAGGTGACCGTGCGCGTCGCCCAGGACCCGTCCGATCCGCGCCATTTTTCCGACGCGGAAAAGCAGGCGATCGCCGGCGCCGTGCGGCCTGTTCTGGAGCAGCCAGCCGCGACGAACCCGCTGACGGATGCCTCGGAATCCCGCTGAAAACAGCGGATCTTCAGACGCGGCAGCGTGCCATCGGCGATCAGCCGTTCTTCCGGCACCTTTGCGCCGCGCCGGGGATAACCCGGGCGCCCCGCGCGTACGCCGGGACAACTCCCAGCGCAATTCGCCATGTGGACGGCGACCCTGAACACCGACCCGCCCCTTGCATCCATTGCGATAGAGGTATAAAGATATCTTTATATCTTCC
Source organism: Stappia indica (assembly GCF_009789575.1). Taxonomy (NCBI): domain Bacteria; kingdom Pseudomonadati; phylum Pseudomonadota; class Alphaproteobacteria; order Hyphomicrobiales; family Stappiaceae; genus Stappia; species Stappia indica. The sequence goes on from NZ_CP046908.1 coordinate 1,447,798, forward strand.
TGCGAGATTGCATTTCGAGCAGGGTCGCCTTTCGAGGATGCGATGACCACCAACGCGAACACCGCCGGCACGACTGCCGCCTCCGCCACCGGGGCGGGCGAGCCTCTGCTCAGCGCCGAGCAGCTGCTGGCCGGCCTGCGCACGGTCGGCGAGGATACGCGCCTGCGCCTCCTGGCCCTGCTGGCCGATGGCGAGCTGACCGTCAAGGACGCGACCGTCATTCTCGGCCAGAGCCAGCCGCGAATCTCTCGTCATCTCAAGCTCTTGACCGAGGCCGGCCTCGTCCAGCGCTTCCCCGAAGGCGCCTGGGTGTTCTACCGCCTCGGCGACGGCCCGATGGGCGACCTCGCCCGCCTGCTGCTGTCCCGGCTCGACCCGCAGGACGCGGTGCTGGCCGGCGACCGGGTGCGCCTTGCCGCCACCCGCCGCGCCAAGGCCGAGGCTGCGGCTGCCTTCTTCGCCTCCCGCGCCAAGACCTGGGACCAGGAGCGCTCGCTGCATGTGCCGGAAGCGGCCGTGGAGCAGGCCCTGCGCGAGATGGTCGGCGAGCGGCCGTTCCGCTCGCTGCTGGATCTCGGCACCGGCACCGGCAGCCTGATCTCGCTCTTTGCCGGCCAGTACGAGCAGGCGGTCGGCCTCGACGCCAGCCACGACATGCTGACCGTCGCCCGCGCCAATCTCGCCCGCCAGGGCCTGCGCAACGTGCAGGTCCGCCAGGGCGACATCTACGCGCTCAACATTCCGGCCGAAAGCCACGACCTGATCACCCTTCACCAGGTGCTGCACTTCCTCGACGACCCGGGCCGGGCCATCGAGGAGGCGGCGCGGGTGCTCAGGCCCGGCGGCCGGCTGCTGATCGTCGACTTCGCCCCGCACGAACTGGAGTTCCTGCGCGACGAACACGCCCATCGCCGCCTCGGATTTTCCCGCGACCAGATGGACCGCTGGCTGCACGCAGCCGGCCTCGAAGTGATCGAGACCCGCGACCTCAACCCGGAAGCGGGCGAGGCCGACCGGCTCACGGTCACCATCTGGCTCGCCCGCGATCCGCGGATCATTTCCGATCTTCCAGAACTTAGCCTGACCCAGGAGGTCGCCTGATATGTCATCGCCCGAGAGATTCCGCCGTTTCGAGCTGGACCAGGGAACCGGGGTTTCCGTCTCCTTCGAGTTCTTTCCCCCGAAGACCGACAAGATGGAAGCCTCGCTGTGGTCGGCCGTCCAGCGGCTTGAGCCGCTCGGACCGTCCTTCGTCTCCGTGACCTACGGCGCCGGCGGCTCCACCCGCGAACGCACCCACCGCACGGTCGAGCGGATGCTGACCGAGACGCGCCTGGCCCCGGCCGCGCACCTGACCTGCGTCGGCTCGTCCCGCGACGAGGTCGACGAGATCGTGCGCGCCTATCACGAGATCGGCGTGCGCCACATCGTGGCCCTGCGCGGTGATCCGCTGGAGGGGCTCGGCGCCATCTACCACCCGCATCCGGACGGCTACGCCTATGCCTCCGATCTGGTCGCCGGCATCCGCCGCGTCTCCGACGATTTCGAGGTGTCCGTCTCCGCCTATCCGGAGCGTCACCCGGAAAGCCCGGACTGGTCGGCCGAGATCGACAACCTGAAGCGCAAGGTGGACGCCGGGGCGACCCGGGCGATCACCCAGTACTTCTTCGATAACGATCTGTTCGAGACCTTCATGGAGAAGGTGCGCGCGGCCGGCATCGACATTCCGATCGTTCCGGGCATCCTGCCGATCGTCAATTTCGAGACGACCATGGTGTTCTCCGCCAAGTGCGGCACCTCGATCCCGCACTGGCTGGCGCGGCGCTTCGCCGGGCTCGACCAGGACGCGGAGACGCGCAAGCTGGTCGCCTCGGCGGTCGCCTGCGAGCAGGTGCTGGACCTGGTCGACCGCGGCGTCACCAACTTCCACTTCTACACGATGAACCGCGCGGACCTGACTTTCGCGATCTGCCACATGCTGGGCCTGCGCCCGGCTCCCCTGGAACAGCAGGCGGCCTGAGACTGATCATGCAAGACAAGACCAAGACCGCGGCGTCGGCCCTGACCGCTGCCGCCCGCGACCGCATCCTCGTCCTCGACGGCGCCATGGGCACGATGATCCAGGCCTTGAGGCTGGACGAGGACGGCTATCGCGGCGACCGGTTCAAGGACTGGACGCAGGACGTGAAGGGCAACAACGACCTGCTCAACCTGACGCAGGGCCCGGCGATCCGCGACATCCACGTCGCCTACCTGGAGGCCGGTGCCGACATCGTCGAGACCAACACCTTCTCCTCCACCACCATCGCCCAGGCCGACTACGCCATGGAGGAGCTGGCCTACGAGTTGAACCTCGTCGGTGCCCGGCTCGCCCGCGAGGCCTGCGACATCGTCACGGCCCGCGATCCTGCGCGTCCGCGCTTCGTCGCCGGCGCGCTCGGCCCGACCAATCGCACGCTCTCCATCTCGCCGGACGTCAACAATCCGGGCTATCGCGCCGTCACCTTCGACCAGATGAGGGAAGCCTATGCGGAGGCCGTGCGCGGCCTCATCGATGGCGGCTCCGACATCCTGCTCGTCGAGACCATCTTCGACACGCTGAACGCCAAGGCCGCCCTCTTCGCCATCGACGAGGTGCTGGAGGAAAAGGGCGTGAGCCTGCCGGTGATGATCTCCGGCACGATCACCGACCTGTCCGGCCGCACCCTGTCCGGCCAGACGCCGGAGGCCTTCTGGTATTCGGTGCGCCACTCGCAGCCGTTCTCCATCGGCCTCAACTGCGCGCTCGGCGCCAAGGAAATGCGCGCCCATGTGGCGGAGCTGTCGCGCGTTGCCGACACGCTGGTCTGCGCCTATCCGAATGCCGGCCTGCCGAACGAGTTCGGCGAGTATGACGAAAGCCCCGAGGCGATGGCCGAGCTGGTCGGCGAGTTCGCCGCGAGCGGCCTCGTCAACATCGTCGGCGGCTGTTGCGGCACCACGCCCGACCATATCCGCGCCATCGCGCAGGCCGTTGCCGGCCATGCTCCGCGCAAGCCGGCGGAGCCGCCGCGCCACATGCGCCTGTCGGGCCTGGAGCCCTTCGTGCTCACGCCGGAGATCAACTTCGTCAATGTCGGCGAACGCACCAACGTCACCGGCTCGGCCCGTTTCCGCAAGCTGATCAAGGAAGACAACTACCCGACAGCGCTGGAAGTCGCCCGCCAGCAGGTGGAGAGCGGCGCCCAGATCATCGACGTCAACATGGACGAGGGCCTGCTCGACTCCAAGGAGGCGATGGTCACCTTCCTGAACCTGATCGCCGCCGAGCCGGACATCGCCCGCGTGCCGGTGATGATCGACAGCTCCAAATGGGAGGTGATCGAGGCCGGCCTGAAATGCGTCCAGGGCAAGGCGGTGGTGAACTCCATCTCCATGAAGGAAGGCAAGGACGCCTTCATCGCCCAAGCGAAGCTGGTGCGCCGCCACGGCGCGGCGGTCGTCGTGATGGCCTTCGACGAGCAGGGCCAGGCCGACACCCAGGCCCGCAAGACCGAGATCTGCCAGCGCTCCTACGAGATCCTGGTGAACGAGGTCGGCTTCCCGCCCGAGGACATCATCTTCGACCCGAACATCTTCGCCGTCGCCACCGGCATTGCCGAGCACGACAATTACGGCGTCGATTTCATCGAGGCGACCCGCTGGATCCGCCAGAACCTGCCGCATGCGCATGTGTCGGGCGGCGTGTCCAACCTGTCCTTCTCCTTCCGCGGCAACGAGCCCGTGCGCGAGGCGATGCACTCGGTGTTCCTGTACCACGCGATCGCGGCCGGTATGGACATGGGCATCGTCAATGCCGGCCAGCTCGCCGTCTACGACGACGTCGATCCGGAGCTGCGCGAGCTCTCCGAGGACGTGGTGCTGAACAAGCGCTCCGATTCCACCGACCGGCTGCTGGAGATCGCCGAGCGCTTCCGCGGCAAGGGCGGCAAGCAGCAGGTGCAGGACCTTTCCTGGCGCGAGCGCCCGGTCGAGGAACGCCTGTCCCACGCGCTGGTCAGCGGCATCACCGACTATATCGAGGAAGATGTCGAGGAGGCCCGCGCCAAGGCCGAGCGCCCGCTGCACGTCATCGAGGGGCCCTTGATGGCCGGCATGAACATCGTCGGCGACCTGTTCGGCGCCGGCAAGATGTTCCTGCCGCAGGTGGTGAAGTCGGCCCGCGTGATGAAGCAGGCGGTCGCCTACCTGATGCCCTACATGGAGCAGGAGAAGCTGGAGCAGGGCATCGTGGACATGCCGAGCGCCGGCAAGATCCTGCTCGCCACCGTCAAGGGCGATGTCCACGACATCGGCAAGAATATCGTCGGCGTCGTGCTCCAGTGCAACAATTTCGAGGTGATCGACCTCGGCGTCATGGTGCCGGCGGCGAAGATCCTCGAGACGGCGCGCAAGGAGAAGGTCGACGTGATCGGCCTGTCGGGTCTCATCACCCCGTCGCTGGACGAGATGTGCCACGTCGCGGCCGAGATGGAGCGCGAAGGCTTCGACCTGCCGCTCCTGATCGGCGGTGCGACGACGAGCCTGATCCACACGGCGGTGAAGATCCACCCGAACTATCGCCGCTCGCAGGCCGTCTACGTGACGGATGCCAGCCGCGCGGTCGGCGTAGTCTCGAAGCTCTTGAGCAAGACGGATCGCGACGGCTATGTCGAGGCCCTGCGCGCCGACTACGCCAAGGCGGCGGAGGGGCACTCGCGCTCGCGCGGCCAGTCCCGGCGTACCAGCCTGGAGGACGCGCGCAAGAACCGCTTCCGCCCGTCCTTCGACAGCTACCGGCCGCAGCGCCCCTCCTTCCTCGGCATCCGCCCGATCGAGGTGCCGCTGCAGGATCTGGCCGAGGTCATCGACTGGACGCCCTTCTTCTCCACCTGGGAGATCAAGGGCACCTATCCGGCGGTGCTGACAGACAACCGCTACGGACCGGCCGCCAAGGCGCTCTACGACGATGCCCGCAAGATGCTCGACGAGATCGTCCGCGACAAGCTGGTGCAGCCGAGGGGCGTCGTCGGCTTCTGGCCGGCGGCCGCACGCGGCGACGACATCGTGCTCTACGAGGACGAGGAGCGGACCCGCGAGCGCACCGTGCTGCACACGCTGCGCCAGCAGATGGCCCGCGCCGAAGGCGCGCGTGCCAACGTGGCGATGGCCGACTTCGTCGCAGCCGAGGACAGCGGCATCCCCGACTGGGTCGGCGGCTTCGCGGTGACCTCCGGCCATGGCGAGGAGGAGTTCATCTCGCGCTACGTCAAGGCGGGCGACGACTACAACAAGATCCTCGCCCAGGCCCTGTGCGACCGCCTCGCCGAGGCCTTCGCGGAGAAGCTGCACCAGATCGTGCGCACCTCGCTATGGGGCTATGCCCCGCAGGAGAAGGCCAGCGTCGAGGAGCTGATCGGCGAGACCTACCAGGGCATCCGCCCGGCACCGGGCTATCCGGCCCAGCCGGACCACACGGAAAAGGGCACCCTGTTCGACCTGCTGGACGCGACGCAGACGGCCGGGATCGAGCTGACGGAAAGCTACGCCATGTGGCCGGGCTCCTCGGTGTCGGGGCTCTACTTCGCCCATCCCGACAGCCACTATTTCGGCGTCGGGCGCATCGAGCGCGACCAGGTCGAGGACTATGCCCTGCGCAAGGGCTGGGACATCGCCACCGCCGAGCGCTGGCTTGCCCCGATCCTCAACTACGATCCGCACAAGCTGGAGGCGGCGGAGTAATCCGCCCCCTTGCAGCCGGAGCACAAAACAAGACGGGCGGGACCATGGTCCCGCCCGTTGTCGTTGAACGACGTGTCCCCAGCCTGCCGATCAGGCGACCCGGCCGTGCCACTGGCTCAGCAGCAGGCGCGCGGACTGCGGCTTGATGCCCTGGAAACGGTCGAGGATGCGCGCCCGGTCTTCCGCCTGCAGGCGATAGCGCCACGGCCCCATGTTCAGCAGTTTTTCCACTGTCGGGAGCGCAAGGCCGGACGCCTTTGCAACGATCAGGAACGGGTCCGTGTCGACCCGCACCATCCAGTGCTTGGCTTCCTCGATGCCGATGTCGCCGATCATCGCGAAAGTGGCGACCGCCTCCGGGAACCGGTCCTCCTCGGCGAAACGCACCAGCGTGTCCTCGTCGATGCCGGGGCCGCGGGCCAGCGCATAGACGCGGCCGATCGCGGTCTCGAAGTCGTAACGGCCAAGCCAGAACTCGTTGGACAGCTTCTGCGCGGCGACACGGGCGGCACGCGGGACCTCGCCGCCCTCGGACGTGCCGGTCTCCAGCAGGCGCATGCGCACCCGCTCGCTCGCCAGCGCCGCCAGTGTCGACACCGCGCGCTCGTCGAGATCCTGACGGTCGGCAAGCGCCATCTGCAGGTCCTCGTCGAGGCCGGAAGACTGAATGAGACCGAGAACGCCGCGGGCGGACAGGCTTGCCCCGCCGTTGCGCGCAACCGTACGGTGCACGGCCGAACTGCCGCTCTCCACCAGCACGTCGGTGACCATCTCGGACAGGATCTCGCGCGCCGCGATCGCCACCTTGTGGTCCTCGCCGCGCTTGAGCGCGATCTCGACGAGGTCGGTGTCGCGCAGCACCGTGGACTGCTCCAGCACCGGACGCGCGACCTCGATCTCGTCGCCGGCCAGACGGCGGATCGTGCCCTCGGGCGCCCGGCGCAGCGAGGCCAGACGGCCGGCGATGAAGGCGCGGGCCTGCATCTCCACCATGTCGGACAGGCGTACCAGCACCGAATCGTAGACCTCGATCTGCTCGTCCGAGCATTTCTCGGACGTCAGCGAGAACAAGGTCGCGACATTGCGTGCAAGCTCGTTGCGCCGCGCCATGTCCGGTTCGTTCGCCAGCGCCTCGAAATTCACGAGCTCGGTATTTGGCATGTTCGACATTGCTATTTCCCCGACCGAGAATCCTGGTTTCGTCGTGGATAGCATGAGCCCCTTAAACAAAACATCGACACGAACAGGTCATTACTTACCTATATTTTAGAACAATACTTGCTGAATTCGAAGTAAATTTGATTAAAAATTGAACCATGGCGGGATGCGGCAAATCGCAGGCAGACGAAGGCCGCACACCGTGGGATAAACACCCCAGATACGCATCAGCCCGGAGGTGAAGGTGAGCGAAAGAGCTGTGGACGAAACGCCGGCGCGGCCCGGTGAGGAAGCCTTCGACCACGACCCGGCACAGGGACCGTTCGACGCCGGTCTCGTCTTCATCGGACACGTGGAAACGCCCTGGGCGACACGCGCCGAATGTCCGCGCAACGGTCGCGCCACCGACGCCGTCTGCCGCGTCCGCCTCAAGCCGGAATACCGTAAGGGGCTGAAGTCGGTGGAGGAATGCAGCCACCTCATCCTGCTCTACTGGATGCACAAGGCCAGGCGCGACCTTGCGGTGCTCGCCCCCGGTTTCGCCGACGAGACCCACGGTTGCTTCGGCCTGCGCGCACCGGTCCGGCCGAACCCGGTATCGCTGTCGGTGGTTCAGTTGCTGGAGATGACGGAGGACGGGTTTCTCGTGCGCGGGCTCGATTGCCTGAACAGCACGCCGCTGATCGACATCAAGCCCTATTTCGCGACGACCGACGCCGTGCCGGAGGCGCGGGTGCGCTGGCGCGAGCGCCTGAAGGACGTCGAGGCGGTCAGCCCGCCGGGCGGCGCCTGAACGACAGGGCCCGCAGCCGAACCCACTCGCCCGCCCCGCGCACCGCCCGCGCCGCCGGCCGCTCGACGATGACGGTCAGCACCAGCGCCGCAAGCGCGACCGCGGCAAGAATGACGAGCGCCGAGACGCCGGGCCCGAGCGCAGGCGCGAGCAGGAAGAAGCCGGCATAGCCGATGTGCTGGTGCAGCAGGTAGAACGGATAGGTGGCCCGCCCGGCCACCGCTACCGGGCCGACGGGCAGCCACGGCACGTCCAGCCGCGTTGCCAGCGCCAGCACGAGGAGCGAGACGGCAACGATGCCGGCAACCGCAATCGGAGAGAACGGCGCGCCGCGATAGAGCTCGACCAGCCCTCCGGCGAACAGGATCGCCGCGGCAGTGGCCTGCACGAAGGCCGCCGCGAGAACGAGGCTCGCCCCCGCCTCCCCGCGCTCGCGCGCCCGCAGCATCATCCCGAAGGCGAAGAAACCGGCAAAGTCGGTCAGAAGAAGCCGGCGGAGAACGTCGCTGCCGATCACGGCCTGATCGAGCGCGGCAACCGCCAGCCAGACAAGGGCAATGGCAACCTGGTGACGCGACCACAGGCCGACGAGCATCAGCAGCCCGACCCAGCCATAGAACAGGATCTCGGCGACGATGGACCAGTAGGCCCCGTCCATGAAGGGCTGGCCGAGAAACGGCGACAGCATCGTCAGGTTGGCGAGATATTGCGGCAGCGACAGGGGAAAGCCGAGCGCCGGCACGGCAAGGGTGACCAGCGCGGTCAGCGTCATCGCCACCACATAGACGGGCCACAGCCGCGCGATGCGGGCAACGGCGAAGGTGAAAGGATCGCGCCCTTCCGTCGAGATCGAGATGACATAGCCGGAAATGGCGAAGAAGACCGAGACGCCGAGATAGCCGAACCGCGCCCACTCTCCCGGAGAGCCTGCCCCGGCAACCGGCCCGGCCTCGCCGGTGACCTGCATGCGAAAGCCGTAGTGGAACCAGGCGACCGCCGCCACAGCCGCCACCCGCATCAGATCGAGACCCGGCCGTCTTGCGGCAGCGCTCATCAACTCCACTCCCCTCGCCTCAGGCACAGAGTATCGCCGGGCCCCGGTTAAGGGGAGTTGAAACGACGGGGCGCTCCCTGATCAGCAACAATCGCATTGAAGGCCGCACGCGATAAGCTTATCCAATGGCGATGATCACGCTTCGCCAGCTGCGCTATTTCGATGCGCTTGCCCGTCACCTGCATTTCGGCCGCGCCGCCGAGGCCGTCGCCGTATCCCAGCCGGCGCTGTCCATGCAGATCCGCGAGCTGGAGGCGATCCTCGGCGTTGCGCTGGTCGAGCGGCGGCCGGCCGGCGTTCGCCTGACGGCGGAAGGACAGGAGATCGCGCGCCGGGCCCGGCGCATCCTCGCCGAAACCCGAGATCTGCTCGATTACGGCCAGCATGCCAGCCAGGTGATGAGCGGCACGCTCCGTCTCGGCATCATTCCCTCCATCGCCCCCTATCTCCTGCCGCGCATCCTGCCGGCGCTGATCCGGAGCCACCCTGAAGCCGAACTGCAGCTGCGCGAGACGCTGACCCAGGCGCTGGTCGGCGAGCTGTTGCAGGGCGAACTCGACGTCATCCTGGCCGCCCTGCCCGTCGCCGGCGCAGAATTCGAGACCCGGCCGCTGTTCCAGGACCGCTTCCTGCTGGCCGTGCAGTCGCGCCCGGACCTCGACGAACGCCAGCGCGTCGACCCGCGGACCGTCAACGGCTCGTCCCTGCTGCTGCTGGAGGAAGGCCACTGCCTGCGCGATCAGGCGCTGAACTACTGCGAGGGATTGCAGCCGACCGCCCGTTCGGGCTTCGGCGCCACCAGCCTGTCGACGGTGATGCAGATGGTCGCGGCCGGCTACGGCGTGACCCTGCTGCCCGAGCTCTGCGCCTCGGTGGAAGTGCGCGACGAACGGGTGGCGCTGCTGCGCTTCCAGGAGCCGCAACCGCAACGCACCGTCGGGCTGGTCTGGCGGCGCTCCTCCCCGCGCAAGCGCGACTTCGAGGCGCTCGGTGCCTGCATCCTGGAGGCGCTGGAGCCGAGCGGCCAGCCGCTCCTGCCGCCGGTGGTCGGTGAGGATCCTCGCGCCGGACAGCGCCCCGATGCCTGAGCGGAGCGTGCTGCCATGATGTTGGGCGGGAAAGCCTCAGGCGGCACGCGCCGCCAGAAGGAGATGCGCAAGGCGCTGCGGGTGACCGCACCGCGCATCCCTTTCGCGGATGCCGAGCCGGTGCTGGCCGGGGCGCTCGCCCCGCATCTGCGGCACATGCCGCCCTCCGTCGCCGTCTGGCTTGCCCTCGTCGCCCATGTTCGCCACGCCCATAGCGACTACGACGCGCTGCTCGAGGAAGGCTACGAGCGCGACGCGGCCCGCTATTTCGCGCTCCCCTCGATCAACGACACGCTGCTCGACTGGGGCGCGACACGACAGGTCAGCGCGGACGAGGACGAGATCAGCGGGGACTGAGGGCGAACCCTCAGCGGTAGATCCAGTGCTCGGGGATATGCGCGGTGACCGCCTCGCCGGGGCGGATGACGCCGGGCCGTTCCACATAGGCAACGAGGCCGCGGCGGCGACGCGCCGTCTTGGGGAACAGCAGGTCGATGCCCTCGCGGTCGGGATAGTGCTCGCCGATGGAGGCTCCGGCGATCCGGCAGGGCATGTTGTCGCCGTCGACCCTCAGCACCGCACCGCCGGCGAAGACGAGACGTGTGCGCGGCGGCATCAGCGACAGGCGCGGCAAGCCCTCCAGAAGGACATTGCCCCCGATCCACTCCGCCTCGATGCGCGGCAGGCCCATGTCGGCGGCGACCTCGGCCAGTTCCTCCACGGACAGGATCGACACCTGCCGCTCGTTGCACATCTCGGTGCCGCGCGGATACCAGGGCTCGCGCGAGCCCGAGCGGCGGGTGTAGCCGGTGTGGCGCCCTCCGGGGATGCCCTCGAAGCAGAGCTTCAATGCCGCCGTCCAGGTGGTGCGGAAGTCGTCCGGCGTCTGGGTGGCGAGCACCTTGACCGTGGTGGCGCCGAGCTTGCGCGCCGGCACGCTCTGCAACTCATCCATGTGCTCGCGTCCGAACAGATCCGCCATCGCTTACCTTCCTGCCTCATCGCCCGCAGGCAGAACCTGCGCGGAAACACGAGGGATACAATGAGTCCTGCGGGCAGGAAAGCCGCGCTTTTCCGACCGGCGGACGGCAGAAACGAAAACGGCGGCGCGAACCCGCACCGCCGTTTCCTGTCATGGGCGTGTGTCGCTGGCGCCTCAGCGCGTCAGCGGCTTGTACTTGATGCGGCGCGGATCGGCCGCATGGGCGCCGAGACGACGCACCTTGTCCTTCTCGTAGTCCTCGAAGTTGCCCTCGAACCACTCCACATGGCTGTCGCCCTCGAAGGCGAGCATGTGCGTGGCCAGGCGGTCGAGGAACATACGATCGTGGCTGATGACCACGGCGCAGCCGGCATAGTTCTCCAGCGCATCCTCAAGCGCCGCCAGCGTCTCGGTGTCGAGGTCGTTGGTCGGCTCGTCGAGCAGCAGCACGTTGGCGCCCTGCTTCAGCACCTTGGCAAGGTGCACGCGATTGCGCTGTCCGCCCGAGAGGTTGCCCACCTTCGCCTGCTGGGCCGGGCCCTTGAAGTTGAAGGACGAGCAATAGGCGCGCGAATTGATCTCCTTGCCGTCGAGATAGATGATCTCGTGGCCGTCGGAAATCTCTTCCCAGACCGTCTTGTTCGGGTCGAGCTTGTCGCGCGACTGGTCGACATAGCCAAGGTGCACGCTGTCGCCGATGGTGACGGTGCCCGAATCCGGCTTTTCCTGGCCGGTCAGCAGCTTGAACAGGGTCGTCTTGCCGGCGCCGTTCGGGCCGATGACGCCGACGATGCCGCCGCGCGGCAGCTTGAACGTCAGGTCCTCGATCAGGAGGCGGTCGCCGAAGCCCTTGGAGACGTTCTCCAGGTCGATGACGTTGTTGCCGAGCCGCTCGCCGACCGGGATGAGGATCTGGTCGATGGTCGGCAGACGCTCTTCCTGCTTGGACAGCAGATCCTCATAGGCGCGGATACGCGCCTTGGACTTGGTCTGGCGACCCTTCGGCGACATGCCCATCCACTCGCGCTCGCGGGAGATCGCACGCGAGCGGGCCATGTCCTCGCGGCCCTCCTGCTCCATGCGCTTGGTCTTCTTCTCCAGATAGACCGAGTAGTTGCCCTCGTACGGAATGCCCTGGCCGCGGTCGAGCTCCAGGATCCAGCCCGTGACGTTGTCGAGGAAGTAGCGATCGTGGGTGATGATCAGCACCGAGCCCTTGAACTCGCGCAGGTGCCGCTCCAGCCAGTGCACCGTCTCGGCGTCCAGGTGGTTGGTCGGCTCGTCGAGCAGCAGGAGGTCCGGCTCCGACAGCAGCAGCTGGCACAGCGCCACGCGGCGACGCTCGCCGCCGGACAGGTTTTCGACCTCGGAATCGGACGGCGGGCAGCGCAGGGCCTCCATCGCCATCTCGACCTTGCTCTCGAGGTTCCACAGGTCCTCGGCATCGATGATGTCCTGGAGCTTGGCGCCCTCGTCCGCCGTCTCGTCGGAATAGTTCATCATCAGTTCGTTGTAGCGGTCGACGATCGCCTGCTTGTGGGCAACGCCCAGCATGACGTTCTCGAGCACCGTCTTGGTCGGGTCGAGATGCGGCTCCTGCGGCAGGTAGCCGATGCGCGCGCCTTCGGCCGCCCACGCTTCGCCGGTATACTCCTTGTCGAGGCCGGCCATGATCTTGAGGAGCGTCGACTTGCCCGCGCCGTTCGGGCCCAGGATGCCGATCTTGGCGTCCGGGTAGAAGGACAGGTGGATGTTGTCGAGGACCTTCTTGCCGTTATAGGCCTTCGACAGACCGTGCATGTGATAGATGAACTGGCGCGCCATAGGTGCTTGCCGCTCCATTCTGGACATGAGGGGAAACTGGCCGCTTCTTAGTCGATGGCGGCCTTCGGGGCAAGGGAAAGTCCCCGGACGCAAGCCCTTTCGGCCCCCCCGGCCTCCATTCGCGCCCCCTCTCCGCCCGCCTTGCCACCCGCTTGGCCACCCGCTTGGCCACCCGCTGTGCAGATGTGCCGGATCGGCACGACGGCCGCCTCGTCGGCGTTTACCTCCCGTTCACCGTCGACCAGCATTCTGGCGACGGGCTGGGCCCTCAGAAGGATTCAAGTCATGCGTATCCCGAGACCGGCCGGACTTGCCGGCGTTCTTGCTCTTTCCCTGCTGGTCGCGGCCTGCGGCTCGAACCGTTTCGAGCGCGGCGTGACGGGTGGTGCCATCGGCGGTGCAGCCGGCGCAGGCGCGCTGGCGCTGGCCGGCGGTCCCGTTCTGGTCGGCATGGCGGCCGGCGCCGTCGGCGGCGCTGCCATCGGCGCGCTGACCAACGAGTGCCAGATCGACCTCGGACCGCAGCGCCCCAACAACTGCTGAGGCGGCATCGGCGCTCGCCGAAGCAGGCTTTCCCCGCACACAGAAGCACGTTCCCGGGACCGGCATGTCGAAGGACAGGGCCGGTCCCGCGCTTTCGCGCGTCCGCCGGTTGCTGGTGCGCCGACCCACCAACGCATCGCAACGCCTTGATATCATGAAGTATCTTCTCGCGAGTTCCGCTGCAGACCTGCACGTTCTTAAAGCAACAACATTGTAAAAAATTACTATTGCAACGAAATGCTTTGATTTCGCATCCGGCGGAGTCATATTTTCGCCAGAAAAGAGAGACCAATAAAGCCGGCAAGGCCGAGGCAACGCCCAGCAGAAACGGGACGGACAGAAGTTTGCTTGTTCCGAAAAACAAAAGGCAGGCCTTCTCCAGGCGCGGGAAGGCGAACATCCTTTTCCTGCATGTGCCGAAATGCGGCGGATCCTTCGTGGAGCAGGCCTTCCTGCCCTGGATCCTGAAATGCCCCTCGCGCCGCATTCGCGATGCCCGCGGCCACCTTACCTATCGCGAATACGCAAAGGTTTTCGACCGGCACCGGGTCGACCTGTCCGCCATGCATGTCTTCACCGTCGTGCGCAATCCCTGGGACTGGCACGTCTCCTGGTTCCACTATCTCAAGGAAGACCTCGGCCGCGGCCGATCGGGCATGCCCACCGAGGTGGAGCTGTTCCAGAACTACGGCTTTTCCGACTACCTGCGCTGGCTGGCGGACGACGAGGCGCCGACCTCCCCCACCCGCTACATCCGCAAGCAGCAGCTCGACTACCTGACCGACGCGGCCGGCACGCTCGCCGTCCAGCGCATCCTGCGGCAGGAACGGCTGGCCGACGACCTTGCCAAGATGGCGGCGGAGCTGGACCTTGCCGTCACCGTTCCCGAGCGCCGCGCCAATCCGTCGTCGCACGGCCACTACCGCGAGTATTACGACGACTTCGGGATCGAGCTGATCGCCAGGCGTCACAAGGACGACGTCGAGACCTTCGGCTATACGTTCTGAAGCAATTCGCGGCGGGCTGCGGACTTGCAATTCGCCGCCCAAGCTGCGATGCCTCAGCCCTTCCGTCCCTCTTGCGAGTTCACGATCCCCAATGGGCTTCAACCTGATCCGCTTCGCCCTCGACCCGCACTACCGGGCCGTCAAGCGCTGGAAACTCGCAAAGGGCGACGAACGCCTGCTGACCGATGTGCCGTTGGACGGGAATTCCCTGGTCGTCGATGCCGGCTTCTACAAGGGCGACTTTTCCGCCCGCATCTCCCAGAAGGGTTCGCCGAAGGTTCTGGCCTTCGAGCCGGCGCCGGAATTCTGCGAGCGCGCCCGCCCGCTGCTCGCCGCCATGCCGAACGTCACGCTCGACTGCGCCGGCCTGTCGGATTTCAACGGCACGGCGAAGCTCGTCTACGACAATGACGGCAGCAGCACCCAGCGGCAGCAAGAAGGCGAGAGCGTCGAGGTCCAGCTGCGACGCGCCTCGGACATCGTGCGTGCGGCCGGCCGGCCGATCGACCTGATGAAGCTCAACATCGAGGGCGACGAATACCCGGTCCTGGAGAATCTGATCGCGGAAGGCCTGATGGGCGAGGTGCGCCATCTCGTGGTGCAGTTCCACCTGATCGACGGGACCAGCCGCGAGCGCTACGCCCGGATCGCCGAAGGTCTGTCGAAGACCCACGATCTTGCCTGGCGCTACCCGTTCGTCTGGGAACGCTGGGACCTGCGCGACAGCGTCTCGCCAAGTAGATAGAGCCGGCGGCGAATGCCGTCGCTGAAGCGCAGCCGGCGGCCGTCGAGATGACCGACCGTGCGCGGATGGCCGTAAGGGCCGTAGATGTAGCCGCCGCCGACATAGCGGCAGACCCCGCCTTCCAGCCCGACCGAACGCCCGTCCGGCCCCTTCAGCAGCGGCAGCACCACCTCGCGATACCGCACGATGTCGAGGATATGCGGGTTGTTGGACCGCCCGCTGATCCGGCAGATCGGAAACTCGGCATCGCCCGCCGGCTCCAGCCCGAGATCGAAGGCGGCCGGCCGGTTCCGCCGCTTGTTGAAGCGCAGGTAGTCGATGCCGCGCGCGCGCATCTCGTCCACCATCCGGTCGAGGGAATGATGGATGCGGCTCTTCACGAAGACGAAGTCGTGCTCCAGCTGCATCGCATAGGCGCCCTCGCAGACCTCCAGCGAGCGGCAGAAGCCGTCGAGCATGCCGTTGGTCTGCACCAGCTCGAAGGGAATGTCCGGCAGCCCGTCGTGGATCGTCGCGACCCAGGGCTCGAACATGTCCGGGTTCGGATTGGGATCGATGAAGATGCGGGTGACGATGCGGTGACGGCTGTCCTTGCCGAAGACATCGAAAAACGAGCGCACGGCATGGTGGGCGAGGCAGTGGGACGGATCCCGCGATGCCACGTTGGTGAAGACGTTGAGGTTGAAGACCTCGGACTTCATGCGGACTCCATGCTTGCTTTCCCGCTGCGCCGACCGTAAGCGTGGCGCGTCCCGACCCATTTCGCAGCCTTATAGGTGGCCCGACGTGTCAAAGCCAGTCCCGCGACGCTGGATGAAGCGGCTGGACGCCGTGCTCATGCCAGCCCCCTACCGGGCGCTGGCGAGCCGTGTGATGCTGCCCGCCTGGCCGCGCGCGCGCCTTGCGGAAAGCCGCATCGAGCGCATCGGCGAGGAACTGACCTCGACCCGGCTGGGCGCTGATCGTGCCGGCTGCCTGCGCGTTTCCGGCCCGCTCGACATCGATCCGCTCTCCGGTCTTCTCTTCGACGACGCCCGCCTGGTCGCCCCGCAACCGGGCGAGGAGCTTCTGCCCTGGCCGCAGGCCCGGCCCGACGTGACCCGGCGGCTGCGGATGAACCCGGTGCGGCGCGAGCCGCTGACCGTGCTGCATCACGGCAGCGGCGGCACGCTCGCCGCCTTCTGCTCGGACGTGCTGCCGCGCTTTTTCGCGCTCGACCATTTCGCCCTGCCCCAGGACCTGCTCGTCGTGGTGCCGGTCTCCATGGGCATGACCGACCATTTCCAGGACGCGCTCACCGACGGTGTGTTCCGGCCGCGCCCGG
Source organism: Stappia indica (assembly GCF_009789575.1). NCBI lineage: Bacteria > Pseudomonadati > Pseudomonadota > Alphaproteobacteria > Hyphomicrobiales > Stappiaceae > Stappia > Stappia indica. The sequence goes on from NZ_CP046908.1 coordinate 1,464,076, forward strand.
TCGAGTTGATGCGCCAGGGCCGCGTGACCCGCACCGATGCGGCCTATGTGATCGAGCGACCGCTTGCCCATGCCGGCATCCTTGCCCGGATCGCGGCCAAGCTCGCGGCGGTCTATCCGTCGGACGGCGCATCGGGAGAACCGAGCGATCTCATCCTGTGCGACGGCGGAGCCCCGCGCGCCGAACGGCTGCTGGCCGGGCACGCAGAGCTTCGCAAGGCGGTGGCCGACAACCGCCTCGACATCGTCGATCCGTCCGATCTTCCCTTGCGCGCGCTCGTGCAGCGTCTGCGCCGCGCCCGCACGCTGTTCGCCCCGTCCACCGGCGAGCTGTCCGCGGCCGTATTGGCCAGCGGTTCCCTGCAGCGTCTCGTCGAGATCGCCGACCCGTCGCGCCGGCCCGATCCGCGCCCGGCACTGATCGCCGACGGGCTCGGCCTCGCTCTGGAGCACCTCAGCGCCCGGTGATACCGGCAGGCGTGCGGCCCAGGCCGTGGACTCATAATTGTGCCGGCAACGGCGTCGCAAAACCTTGAAAACCGAATGGTTTCCTGCGGTCTTGCTCCTTGTATCCGAACAGGTTCGCGCAGACCGTTTCTCGCCAGAATTATGAGTTCACGACCTAGCCGCGTTCGAACAGCGCCAGATGCAGCCGGTCGGCCACCCGCCGCAGCGGCCTCAGCGCCTGCGTGAGCCGGCGATAGGGCGCGCGTGCCGGCGGGCGGATTGCCTGCGCCTCGGCCAGCAGGGCCGGCGCGCCCTCCCCGCGCCCCTTCACCAGCCGTTCGAGCACCGGAAACACCTGGTGCTCCTCCATCAGCCGGCGGCGGTTTTCGCGCATCGCCGCTTGCACCTCGGGCCGCGACACCGGATCGTCTTCCACGACGGCGAGCAGCGTCTTCAGCGCCGTTTCCGGCCGGGTGATGTCCAGCGCGGTGAAACCGAGCGGATCGAAATAGCGCTCCAGCCCCGGCCCGCCGGCAACGATGGGATAGGCCCCGGCCAGCAGCGGATCGGCGAGTTTTTCCGTCCAGCAATGCGGATCGAGGTTGTTCTCCAGCACCAGGTGGTAGCGGTAGCCGTCGAGCCCTTCGGCCTTGTCGGCGACCTCGCGAAAACCGCGCCCGTAGATGTCGAGCCGCTCGCCCAGCGCCGCCTTGGCACGGCGCAGGAAACGGAGCCGGCGCACCTGGTTGCGGTTCAGCGCCTTGGTCGAGCAGACGGCCGAAATCAGTCCGCGCACCGGCTCGCAAGGAACAGGCCGCGCTGCAAGCTCGGCAAAGCCGAGCCGCGGCGGACCGCCGGCGGAGGCGCCGAGCCCCGTCCCGTAGAACCACGGCGAGGACGGCTGCATGTGCAAGGCCTCGCCGTCGAAACCGGGCAGCGGCGACGAGGTGACGGCAATCCCGAACTGCGAGATGAAGGCCGGATCGTAATGCTTGATCGACACCGGCTCGGGCAGGAAGACGATGCGGCGCTCACGCGGCAGAAGCGTCAGCAGCCCGCGCGGCGGCTGGTCGTAGACCACCAGCCAGTCCGCTCCCTCGCCCGTGCCGTTGCCGGGCACAAGGTGGATGTCGCCCCATCGCCCGTCGCCTTCCCGGCTTTGGCGCAGCAGAAAGTCGAAGGATTGGGCGGTGGCGAGCTGGATGACGGTCATGCCTGGAAGGCCCTGCGTTTGCTGTGTCCTGCCGGAAAGATCCGGCTTCCCGCAGCGATAGCGCATGGCGGCATCCCGGCAAAGACCGGAACGCAAAAAGGCCGCCGCCGAGAAGAACCCGGCGGCGGCCATGGATCATCGCACGATGTATCCGCCCTTAGCGGATATAGGGCGAGATGCAGAGGCGACGCGGCCCGTTATAGGGCTGGAAGCTGTTGTCGGACGCCCGGTAGGACCGGTAGCGCTGGTTGCACCAGGCATAGTGGGCCCGGGGCAGGCCGCGCGCACGCGGCGGGACACGGTAGCGCGGACGCGGCGCATAGACGGGCGGACCCCAGCGATAACGCGGGCGCCAGCGGTGGCGCGGACGCACCCGGTGCGGCCGGCCGCGATGCCAGGTCTTCTCGACCAGGCCGCCCTGACGGGCGTCGGGCGCCACATCGATGATCGGGGCAAGTGCCCTCGCCGCATTGCCGGCTGTTGCAGCCTCGGCCGGCGCGCCGGCTCCGAAGCCGATCATTGAGGCAACGGCAATCGCCGCCGCCGCGCAAGTGTGTCTGAAACGCATGGTCCTGTCTCCTCTCGGCCTTGCGGTCCGAACCGCCTGTCCGGCAGCACGCGCTGCCGGCGGGGGAAAGGCGGGGCGGACATTCTCGCGGCGCCTTGCAAGGGTCTTCCGCGATACGACCCGACGCCCTGGCGCCGCACACCATCGCGATCAGCGATCATGATGGAGAAAGCTTAGTCCTGTGAGCGGGGCAGGACTGTGACGCAGATCATCACGGCGACGTTCACACCCGAAAACGCGGCAGCGGGACGCGAAGTTCCCCTTATCTTGTCAATTGGCATAAAATTCATATATCATGACAAATGACAGGAGGTACACCATGCCCGCAATTCGTCCCGTATCGCCTGTAACGCCCGAACCGGTGCCGCAGTTCTCCGGAGCGGAAATCCGCGCCATGCAGCGCGCGGTGGTGAACCTCTTCGCGCGCTGGGGGCTTACCGACGAGCAGGCGAGCCGCCTCCTGGGAGATATCTCGGTGCGCACCTACCAGCGCTGGAAAGCGGGTTCGCCCGGCCGTGCCGGCATCGACCTTGCCGAGCGCATGTCCAACCTCCTGGGCATCCACAAGGCGCTGCGCCTGCTGTTTCGCGATGCAGAGCGCGGCTATGGCTGGGTAACGCGCGCCAATGCCGATTTCGCCGGCCGCTCGGCCCTCGAGGTGATGCTGGATGGGCGCATCACCGATCTCATGCGCGTGCGGCGCTATCTCGACGCCCGCCGCGGCCAGTGGTGACCATGTCCGCGTCCCGGACGGCCGGCCTTGCCACCACGCGGATCGCCTGGCCACGCTATCACCGCCTGATCAGCTCCGCCTATCCGCCCATCGACCTGTTCGAGGACATTGCCGACCCGGCCGACTGGGAGCTGCTTGCCGCCGCCGAGGCCAAGAGCAACCCGCGCGTTGCCGAGACGGTCGGCTCGCTGGATCTCGTGCCGGCGGGGCGCAGGGTCAGCGGCCCCGGAGCATCCTATGTGATGGCGCCGTTCACCCATGTCTCGCCGGAGCGCAAGGGCCGCTTCCACGACGGCAGCTTCGGCGCCTTCTATGCGGCACGGGTTTTCGATACGGCCCTGTTCGAGGTCGCCCATCACCAGGCGCGGTTCTTTGCGGCAACGGGCGAGGCGCCCGGCTGGATCGCCGACATGCGCGAATTGGTCGGGGACATCGACGCGGAGCTGATCGACCTGACCACCGGTGACCCGGCGCTCGCGGACCTGCTGAACCCGGACGACTACGGCCCCTCCCAGGCCTTTGCGGCCGAGATCCGGGCCGCGGGGCACAACGGCATTGCCTATCCCAGCGTTCGCCACGCCGGCGGCGCGTGTTTCGCAGCCTTCCATCCGGACGTGATGTCCGTGCCGGTACAGGCGAGCCACCTCACCTGCCACTGGGACGGCACCCGCATCGACATGGTCAAGATCCATGAGGCAACGGGCGAAGACCGGCGCGGCAGGATCTTCCGGATCGAGGCCTGACCCGCACCGCCGTTCCGGGTGCAGCGCCTTATGCGGTCGCGCCGCCGCCCGTCTCCACCCTGTTGCGACCCTTTTCCTTCGCCGCATACAGCAGCTTGTCGGCCTCGGGCAGAAGCTCGTCGATGCTGCGCCCATCTCCCGGCCGAATGGTGAGGAGACCGATGCTCGCCGTCACCACCAGCGAGGCGCCGTTCTCCATCGGGATCGGAGCGCTGATCACCGCGCGAAGCCGCTCTGCCAGGCCCGCCGCACCCTGCTGGTCGCAGCCGGGCACCAGAATGGCGAATTCCTCTCCCCCCATACGGCCCAGAATGTCGCCGGGCCGCAGACAACCCCTCGCATGCTCGCCGAACCAGGCCAGAGCCCTGTCACCTGCCGCATGGCCGAAGCGGTCGTTCACCGCCTTGAAGTGGTCGAGATCGACCATCATCAGGGCAAAGGTCCCGTCCCGATCCTTGTCGAGGGCGAGTTGGGCGGCCGCCCGGAAGGAATCGCGGTTGCGCGCGCCTGTCAGCGGATCGTGCATGGCCATGTAATGGAGACGGGCCAGCAACTCGTTGCGGCTTTGCATGACGCAGGCGAGCATGATCGGCGCGAGCGCGACCAGCGAAATCCCCAGCCGGATCGAGACCAGATCCACTTCGTTGTCCGGGACGAACTGGCTGCCGACCAAGCCCGTGGAAACGGCAGCGAGCGTCCACACACCGGAAATCAAGGTGAGAGCCGCTGTCGGGAAGATGGGGTAGACGATCGCGCACCAAAGCAGGGCGGGAACCGGAAAGGCGACGGAGCCGGCCCCTCCGATCAACGACGCAGCGCCTCCGGCTGCGATCACCGCCAGAACGGGCAAGATATCGGGGCCCCGGATGGAAAGCCGCGAGGTCTTCCAGCGTTCTGCAAGCGTTGCCAGAGGCGGGGCCGAGAGCAGGACGGGCAAGATGGTGACGTAGTTGACGAACTCCGTGGCGAACCAGAACGACCAGCCGGTCGCGATGCTGCGCTGAAACAGCAGCGGGTTCGCCAGCATGCCGAACAGACCGGCAGAGGCCGCCGCAGCCGCGGCAATGAAGGCCAGCCAGAGCACGGATACAGGTTCCTTGAGCGCGCGTATCCTGTCCGGGTGCCACAAATGCACGGCATACCCCACACCTACGCCGAAGAGGTTCGCGGCGGTGAGAACCAGGGTCATCACAGGCGAGGAGCCGGTCATCAGGTCGGCGGCCATGAAGCCGATCGCCGCGAAGACCCAGCCCGCAGGCCGCGCTGCTCCAGGAATGCGGATGAACATCGCGAGGAGGATCGCGTTGGCCGGCCAGAGTGTCGCAAGAAAATCGGCAGGCCGCGTATAGATGCCGAACAGGCAGGCAATCAGCACCACCGACCCGATCAACAAGGGAATGCCAATCGCAAACGTGCCCTGACGTCCGGCGGCCGTCCCTTCGGGCGAGGTATCAACACTCACGGACACGGAGCCCCTTACAGCACATTTTGCAACCCGCCTTCCCCTTGCGGCAATCCGCAAGAGGCTTATGCGATAATTTAAATCAAATCAACGACGACTTGCAGACCGCAAATTTCGAGAGACATAAAACAAGAACACAAAGCAAAAATTGAAAATCGGAAGAAAATCACCAGTTCAAAATCCTTATATCCATCATCTTTATTGAAAGGCGCCGCGATCACTCCTGCGCCATGTGCGGATCGGCAAGCGCGGCGCTGGGGCGGCTGACCGGGACAGAGGTCTTCGACGTGCGCCGGGACAGGGCTTCCTCGCCGTCGCGCTGCAGCAACTGGCGGAAGGCCGGATGCATGCCCCCGTCCGAATAGGACGGCGCGCTGAGGGCAAGGCCGCTGGAGATCAACGACTCCATGGCCACGCGGTCCGCTTCCGCCTTGCTCGCCACCGCTTCCGGCACCTTGCTGACCGCCGGCGGGCACGCGGCAAGAGGATTCTTCGGCTCGCCGCCGACGAACTCCTTGTCGAACACGTAGCGCCCGCCGCACATGGAGACCTTCGGCGGCTGGCGGGTCACCTCGAAAATGTCGTAGCCGGTCTTGAGATTGCTCCAGAACGCAAAATTCCCGTCATGCCGGTGCCTTGCCATGTTCTCCGGCGTCATGCGGAACGGGAAGACCTGGACCTGGAAGGCGGACTGCCCGCCCTTCAGCGCCTCGCGCACCACCGGGTAGATTTCCTCCACCCCCTCGTCGGTCAGCGCATAGCAGCCCGACGAGGAACAGGCGCCGTGCACCATCAGGGCGCTGCCCGAATAGCCGAGCGCGCGCTCCAGCTTGTTGGGAAAGCCGAGGTTGAAGGCGAGATGGTATTGCGAGCGCGGGTTCAGCAGGCCGGCATTGACGTGATAGAAGCCTTCCGGCGCCTGGCGGTCGCCCTGCTTGCGCTTCGGCCCCAGCTTTCCGGACCAGCGGCAGATCGGGTAGGTCTTGAGCAGGGCAAACCGGCCCGACCGGTCCTTCTTCCAGACCTCGAGCTCGCTCTCCTGCTTGAAGATGCGCACCACGACGGGCGCCGACGGCGACATCGACTTCTCCGACATCATCGACAGAAGTCTTGAGGGGATCGGCTTCGATCCCCGGCCGTCATCGGCATATTCGTTCGTGGCGCAACCGCTCAACAGGGCTGCGAGAACCAGGAAGGTCGCCGCTTTTGCTGCTTTAAACATCATTCGCTTGCCAGGATCTCGTGCGTGCCGCCCCGCCCGCCGACAGATGTCCAGTCTCGCCGGACACGGTTAATGCCAAGTTGCTCGCGCCGCAATTCGCGATTGCGTGAACTTGACGTCGCAGCGGGTACGGGCCCATATCTCCAGAAACTGGAGGTTTGCGATGTACTCTATCGGCGATCTTTCGCGGCAGACCGGCGTCAAGGTGCCGACGATCCGCTACTACGAGCAGATGGGCCTGCTGGAGGCGGCCGGCCGCACCGAAGGCAACCAGCGGCGCTACGACGCGGCGCACCGGGACCGTCTGGCCTTCATCAAGCATGCCCGCGACCTCGGCTTCACGCTCGAAGCCGTGCGCGAGCTTCTCGATCTCAGCGGCCATCCGGAGCGTCCCTGCACCCATGCCGACGAGATCGCCGCGCGCCAGCTCGACATCGTCCGCGACAAGATCACGCGGCTGCAGCGGTTGGAAAACGAACTGTCCCGTATGGTCGGCACCTGTCACGGCGATCATGTGAGGGATTGCTACGTCATCCGCTCGCTGGCGAACCACGAGATGTGCAGCACCGACCATTGACGCCCCCCCCCCCCTGCCCGTCGACGCAGGCCGGAAAAAAGAGCGACGCGCCCTCTTGATCCTCTAGTCGCTAGAGGTCCTATTGTCCTGCTCCTGAACAACAGGAGTTGACGATATGAGCGCATCGCAGCGCCTTACCCGCTTCCGGGTGGAAGGCATGGACTGTGCAAGTTGCGCGGCAAAGATCGACCGCGCGGTCCGCCGCCTGCCCGAGATCTCCGATGTCCGCGTCTCGGTCGTGGCCGGCACGATGACCGTAGCCCATGGCGAGGGCACCGATCTTGCCGACGTCGCCCGCAAGGTCGACAGCCTCGGCTACCGCACCTCGCTGCTCGCCCGCGAGCCTGCCTCCGGCAGGGATGGCGAAAGTACCAGCGATGGCGCGGCCTGCTGCAGCGGGCACGATCACGATCATGGCGGCCATGACCACGACCATGGGGACGATCATGGCCACCAGCACCATCACGCCCGGATCGACGGCCCGTGGTGGCGCAGTTCCAAGGCACGGCTGACGATCCTGTGCACCCTGGCTCTCGCCGCGGCCTTCGCCGTCGCTCACATTTTCCCGCAGACCGCGTTCTGGAGCTTCACCCTCGCCATGGCGGTGGGGCTCGTGCCGATCGCCCGCCGCGCACTTGCCGGCGCGATGAACGGCAGCCCCTTCTCAATCGAGACCTTGATGACGGTGGCCGCAGCCGGTGCCGTCGTCATCGACGCTGCCGAGGAAGCGGCCGTGGTCGTCGTGCTGTTCCTGATCGGCGAGCTGCTCGAGGGCATCGCCACCGGCCGTGCCCGCGCCTCGATCCGCGCCCTTGCCGAGCTGATGCCGAAAACCGCCCTGCTGGAGCGCGACGGCACGACCGAGACGGTTCCGGCCGACAGCCTCAAGGTCGGCGCTGTGGTGCTGGTGCGTCCCGGCGACCGGGTCCCGGCCGACGGCACCGTCCTGTCGGGCGAAAGCGCGGTCGACGAGGCCCCTGTGACCGGCGAATCCGTGCCCAAGCGCAAGGAGCCGGGCGACACGGTCTTTGCCGGAACGGTGAACCAGGAGGGCGTGCTGCGCGTCGAAGTCACTGCCACTGCGGCCGACAACACCATCTCCCGCGTCATCGCCCTCGTCGAGGAGGCGCAGGAGTCCAAGGCTCCGACCGAGCGCTTCATCGACCGCTTCTCGCGCTACTACACGCCCGCCGTCATGGTCGTCGCCGCGCTGATCGCCGTGCTGCCGCCGCTCCTCGGCGGGGCGGACTGGGCCACCTGGATCTATCGCGGCCTTGCCGTCCTGTTGATCGGCTGCCCCTGCGCCCTCGTCATCTCGACCCCGGCCGCCATCGCCGCCGCGCTTTCGGCCGGCGCCCGCCGCGGCCTCCTGATGAAGGGCGGCGCCGTACTCGAAGGGCTCGGCCGCATCGACCATGTCGCCTTCGACAAGACCGGCACGCTCACAGAAGGCAAGCCGCAGGTCACGGATATCGCCGGCATCGACATGGACGAACGCGAGGTGCTCCGCCTTGCCGCCGCCCTGGAGGCCGGATCCAGCCATCCGCTGGCCCGCGCGATCCTCGCCCGGGCGCAAGCCGACGGCATCGCCGTGACGCCCGCCTCCGATGCGGCCGCCCTTGGCGGCAAGGGCGTCACCGGCATGCTGGAGGGGCGCCGGCTGCTCCTCGCCTCCCCGCGTGCCGCCGCCGAGACCGTGCCGCTGGGCGGCGCGCTGGCGGCGCGCGTCGCCGCGCTCAACGACGACGGCAAGACGGTTTCCCTGCTTCTGGTCGACGGCAGGATCGCCGGCCTCGTCGCCCTGCGCGACGAGCCGCGCGAGGACGCCGTCGGGGGCCTCGCGGCCCTGCGAGGGCTGGGGGCAGAGGCCGTGATGCTGACCGGCGACAACGCCCGCACGGCGAGCGCCATTGCGGCTGCGCTCGGCATCGAGGCCCGGGCGGAACTGCTGCCGCAGGACAAGCAGCGGATCGTCATGGAGATGCGAGGCAAGGGTTACCGGGTCGCCAAGGTCGGCGACGGCATCAACGATGCCCCCGCGCTTGCCGCTGCCGATATCGGCATCGCCATGGGCGGCGGTACCGATGTCGCGCTGGAGACCGCGGATGCGGCGATCCTGCACGGCCGCGTCACCGATGTCGCCGACATGATCGTCCTGTCCCGTGCGACCATGCGCAACATCTGGCAGAACATCACCATCGCGCTCGGCCTGAAGGCCGTGTTCCTGGTGACCACCGTGCTCGGCATCACCGGCCTGTGGCCGGCCATCCTTGCCGACACCGGCGCCACCGTGCTGGTGACCGCCAACGCCATGCGCCTGCTCGCCTGGCGCGGAACGAAGTGAAGAGGTGCTCCCCGGGGCCTGGCGACAGGCCCCGGGGAGCGCGATGATCCCTCAGGCCGTGCGTTCAGCCTCCGGCGCGGCAGCGGCTGCCGCCTCCTTCCTCCGCGTCCACCAGTCGCCGAGCAGAAGCAGGATCGGCGCCGCTATGAAGATCGACGAGCTCGTCGCGATCACCACGCCGAACAGCATCGGCAGGGCGAAGTTCTCCACCGCATTGCCGCCCCATATCGCCATCGGCAACATGGCCAGGAACGTGGTGGCCGACGTGAAGAGACAGCGCGCCAGCACCTGGTTGATGCTGAGGTCGATGATCGACCTCAAGTCCCGCTTCTTCGACATGCGGATGTTCTCGCGCATGCGGTCGTAGACCACCACCTTGTCGTTCACCGAATAGCCGATGATGGTCAGCAGCGCGGCAATCGCCGTGAGGTTGAAGTCCAGCCCGAACAGAGCGAAGAAGCCGACCGTCTTTGTCGTGTCCAGCACCAGCGTCGCGATGGCGCCGATGGCGAAGTTCCATTCGAACCGCCACCAGATGTAGGCGAGCATGGCAAGGCTGGCGAGCACCACGGCGATGACGCCGTTGCGCGCCAGCTCGCCGCTGACCTTCGGCCCGACGACCTCCGTCCTCTCGATGCCGATGCCCGGATCGATCCGCTGCAGCGTGTTACGAACCTCGCTTACCGCGCGGGTCTGGGCGGTCTCTCCGCCCTCCTGCCGCTGGATGCGGATCAGCACGTTCTCGCCGATCTGCTGCAGCGACACCTCGCCGAGATCGAGCCGGCCGAGTTCGTCGCGCAGGCTCGCGAGGCTGACGCCGTCAGGCGTCGATGCCTCCACCTGGATGCCGCCCTTGAAGTCGATGCCGTAGTTGAGGCCCGGCTTGATGAACAGGCCGATGGAGGCGAGCGACAGCACGATGGAAAGCCCGATGCCGAAGAAGCGCGCCTTCATGAACGAGATCGAGGTCCCGTCCGGCACGATGCGGATCAGCGGCTCGACCGAGATCGTCTTGAGCTTGCGCCGGCGCACCCACTCGGTCATCAGGATGCGCACCACCGCAACGGCGGTGAACATCGACACGCAGATGCCGATCATCATGGTGATCGCGAAGCCGCGCACCGGCCCCGAGCCGAACAGGAACAACAGACCCGTTGCGATCAGCGAGGTCACATTCGCATCGACGATGGTGGAATAGGCCCGGCTGAAGCCACGGTCGAGGGCGGCGAAGGCGCTGGCACCGGCCCTCGCCTCCTCGCGTATGCGCTCGTTGATCAGGATGTTGGCATCCACGGCAAGGCCGATGCCGAGAATGATGCCGGCAATGCCCGGCAGGGTCAGCGTCGCCCCCAGGAGGCTGAGCAGGCCGACAGTCAGCGCCACGTTGAGGAACAGCGCGAAATTGGCGAAGAGGCCCCAGCCGCCGTAGAGCGCGACCATGAAGACCACCACCGCCGCAAAACCGGCAAGGCCGGTAACGATACCCATCTCGATGACGTCGCCGCCGAGATCCGGGCCGACCGTGCGCTCCTCGATGACGACCAGAGGCACCGGCAGCGCACCGGCACGCAGCAGCGCCGACAGGACCACCGTATCCTCGACGGTGAAGGAGCCGCTGATCTGGCCGGTGCCGCCGGTGATCGGTTCGCGGATCACCGGGGCACTCAGCACCTTGCCGTCGAGCACGATGGCGAAGGGCTTGCCGACATTCTGGCTGGTGATGCGGGCGAACTGCCGCGCACCGGAACTGTCGAAGCGGAAGCTGACGATGGGCTCGTTGGTGCGCTGGTCGAAGCCGGCGCGGGCATCGGTCAGATGATCGCCGCCGAGCGCGACCCGATCCTCGACCGCAACGCGCCGTCCGGTCTTTTCCTCCGGCAACAGGCTGACGCCCGCCGGCAGGCGGGCCCCGGGAACGGTGTCCGCCACCATGTGAAAGGACATCTGGGCGGTGGAGCCGAGCAGCTCGCGCAGCCGGGTCGGGTCGTTGAGGCCCGGCAGCTGGACGAGGATGCGGTCGGCGCCGACCCGCTGGATCGTCGGCTCGGCAACACCCACCTGGTCGACGCGCTGGCGGACGATCTCCAGGCTCTGGTCGATCGCCTGGTTCAGCCGGTCGCGAAAGCCCGCCTCGCTGAAGCCGAGCCGGATACGCTCGCCTTCGGTACTCATCTCGATGTCCGAGACGGCGGGGCCGAAGCCGCCATTGGCAACGGGCGTCGCCAGATCGCGCAGCTGCTTGACGATGCCGGCGCGGGCCGCCTCGTCGGGAACAGAGACCGCGACGCCGTCGCCGACCCGGCGCACGGTGCCTTCTACCTGCTCCTTGCGCAGCAGCGCCCGCGCCTCGGCAACGAGGCTCTTGAGCCGGTCGGCCTTGAGCGCATCCGCATCGACCTCGAGGACGAGATGCGACCCGCCGCGCAGGTCGAGGCCGAGCGTGACCTGCTGTTTGGGGAACCAGCCCGGCAGCCGTTCCAGCTGGGCAGGCGTGAACACGTTGGGCAATGCGGCGAGCAGCCCGAAGAGAATGATGAGAGTGTAGGTCACGAGGACCCATCGGGACGTTTTCATTGTCTGATCCGAAGCAAAGGATATCGGGCGGGCGCCCACGGGACGCCCGGCAAAACCGGCTCGGAAAGCCGGACGATCAGACAGGAAGAGGCGGTCCCCGCGCGCGGGCGCAGTGCGGGCCGGAAGCGCCCGCGGCATCTCGCCTCGACGCACCGACGGCGGCGATCCAGGTTGCGGGCAGCTCGACGGGATCTGCGGCCAGTTGGTCGCGCGGATCGGGACCGGTCGACGTGTTCAGGCCCTGGCGTCGGAGGCTCGTCTGGAGCTGGTGGCGTGCCCGGTCGCGGTCGATGACCGCGCGGGGCGTCGTCGCACCGCCGCCGAGGCGGCTTTCACCGCTGGCCTGCGAGGGTGCTGCCGGAGCGCCTCCAGGCATAGCTCCGCCACCTGCCGCCGCCAGCAGGAGCAGCAGCGCAGGCAGCAGGAGCCAAGGCAGGAAGCCACGGTCGGCGGCGCGGCTACGCCGCCCGACGACAGTCCGCAAGCGGTTCATGTGATGACGGCAGGTCTCGTGCGGGCCTCAGCCCGCGGCGGCCGGCAACACGACTTCGGCAACCCCGGAGACCGTCAGGATCACCCCGCCCATGAGGAGCGCGGTGATCGCCAGCGCCATGACCGAGGCCATGCCCGGCTGGGCGGCAAGAACGGCGAACATGCCCTTCTCGCGGGGGGTGCTGTAGACGATGGAAAAGATTGCGGCCAAGAAAATGGCCAGCCCTACGGTGATCTGCATGGGATGTCTCCGCGCCGGCACGCCCGCATCCTCTTGCGGCACGCGCCCTGAAATCGCTCGCCGCTCGAAGGCGGCATCGGCAGGTTTCAGGCGGAAACGGGAGGCGCGCGCGGCGCATGCGCGGCTCCGGCACGCCCCGGAACAGCCGCGCAGCAGGCAATCAGCCCAAGGTCGCCGCCCGCCACGATTTCGGCGGGCATGAGCGGAACCAGGGCCACCGCGTCGTCGTGGTCGCTGCCCGAGGGCGGCGACACAGGAAGGGACCGCTGGCGGATGTCGTGGTCCAGCTTCGGCAGCACGGCCGAGGCGGCGGAGCCGATGTCGTTGGCGACAACGGTCTGGACGAGCTTCGGCGTCGGATAGCGCGCGCCGTAGGGAACGGCGGCGGAAAACGCAAAGAGCACCGCCAGGAATGCGATGATCCATCGCTCCGGGCGGAGCGGGCGTCTGGCATCCGTTCCGTTCGTCGTCATCCCGCCAACCTACACCATCGGCCGGCGAAAAACGACGGGAATAGCGTGCAGGCAGCGCTCGGCCCCGCCGCGCCCTCCCCGCCACACCTTCCCCAGGGCGTCGTCCTATCGCTCGACGATCACGGCAATACCCTGCCCGCCGCCGATGCACATGGTGACGAGGCCGTAGCGCCCGCCGATCCGCTTCAGCTCGTGCACCAGCTTGACCATCAGGATGGCACCCGACGCGCCGATCGGATGGCCGAGCGCCACGGCCCCGCCATTCGGATTGGTCCTGTCCTCGGGCAGGCCGAGCTCGCGTGCAACCGCCAACGCCTGCACCGCGAAGGCCTCGTTGGATTCGATCACATCCATGTCGGAGACCTGGAGCCCCGCCCGCATCAACGCCTGGCGCACCGCGGGCACCGGTCCCATGCCCATGAGGCCGGGCGCAACGCCGCCGAGCCCGTAGGCAACGATCCGGCCCAGGCTTTCCAGCCCGCGCTCGGCGGCGCGGTCCGCCTCCATCAGCACCAGCGCCGCGGCCCCGTCGTTGATGCCGGAGGCGTTGCCGGCGGTCACCGAGCCGTCCCGGTCGAAGGCGGGGCGCAGCTTCGACAGGTCCTGCGGCGCAACATCGGTGCGCACATGCTCGTCCGTGTCGAACACGGCGTCCGCCCGTCCCTTGCGCACGGTCATCGGCAGGATCTGCTCGCGGAACCGTCCTTCCGCGATGGCCTGCGCCGCCCTGCGGTGGGACTTGAGAGCGAACGCATCCTGCGCCTCCCGGTCGATCCCCTTCTGCCGGGCGATGTTCTCGGCCGTATTGCCCATGTGACCGTTGCCGAACGGATCGGTCAGCGCGCCGACCATCATGTCGGTCGCGGAAACGTCGCCCATCTTCTGGCCGAAGCGGGCCTGGCTCATCAGGTGGCCGGCGCGGCTCATGGACTCCGCCCCTCCAGCCAGCGCCGTATCGGCATTGCCCAGCATGATCGCCTCTGCCGCCGTCACGATGGCCTGCAGGCCGGAGCCGCACAGCCGGTTCAAGGTGAGCGCCGGCGACATCTGCGGCACCCCCGCGCGCAAGGCGACGACGCGCGACAGATACATGTCCTCCGGCGCCGTGTGGATGACGTTGCCGAACACCGCCTGGCCGATCTCGTCCGCCGGCACGCCCGCCCGGGCGATGGCCTCGCGCGCAACGGCCGCCCCCAGCTCGCACGGGGCAAGCCCGGAGAGTGCGCCCGCGAAATCTCCGATGGCGGTGCGGACGGCGGAGGTGATGACGACGTTTCTGGTCATGGTGATGTCTTTCGAAAAGGAAGTGGGCGCGGCAAGCCGGGAGGTGATCCGCCACGCGGGAGGAACCGGACGCGAAAGCCCGGCCGACAGGTCAGGCGATGGCGAAGCCGCCATCGACCCTCAAGGTCACGCCGTTGATGTAGCTGGCGGCCGGCGACACCAGGAAGCCGACGGCCTCGGCCACTTCCGACGGTTCTCCCCAGCGAGCCATGGGAATGCGCGCGAGGATCGGTCCGGCCCGTTCCGGCGTGTTCATCGCGTTGATCGACATGCGCGTCTTCACCCAGCCGGGCGCCACCGCATTGGTGCGTACGCCGTCGGCAGACCAGGCGGCGGCAAGCGCACGGGTGAAGGAATCCACTGCCCCCTTGCTCGCCGAATAGGCCGGATTGCGCGAGGAGCCGAAGGTCGACCACATGGAGGCGAAGTTGACGATGGCCCCGCGCCGCGCCTTCAGCGCCCCTTCCAGCGCGAAGCAGATTTCCTGGGTACCGCGCAGGTTCACCTCCATCACCCGGGCAAAGCCCTCGTTGGTGAACTCCTGCCCCTCGTGGACGATGATGCCGGCCGCCGTGACCAGCGCATCGACCGCATCGAACTCGCGGGCGAGCGCCGCGATGGCCGCGCTGTCGGTGACATCGAACCTTCGTTCCTCGTGCAAGGGATGGTCGATCTTTTCCTCGACATCGAGGCCGAGCGACACCACCCGGTAGCCGTCATCCAGCAGCTTGCGCACGCAAGCCTGCCCCAGTCCCGTGCCGCCACCGGTCACGAGCGCGATCTTTCCTGGCTGTTCCATCGCCGTCAAAGTCCCAGATAGGTTGAACGTAGATGCGGATCGGCAAGCAGTTCCTGCCCTCCGCCCTGCTTGGCGATCTCGCCGTTCTCGAGCACGTAGGCGTGGTCCGCCATCTTCAGCACCTGGAAGATGTTCTGCTCGATGATCAGGATCGAAAGGTCGCGATGGCGGATCTGCTCGATGGATTCCATCAGCCGCGACACCATGATCGGGGCAAGGCCGAGCGAGGGCTCGTCCAGCGCCAGCACCTTCGGCAGCGCCATCAGCGCCCGGCCGACCGCGATCATCTGCTGCTGCCCGCCCGACATGGTGCCGGCCCGCTGCCGCGCCCGCTCGCGCAAGATCGGGAACAGCTCGAAGACCTCTTCCATGGTCTCCTCGCGCCGTGCACGTGCGCGTTTCGAATGCGCACCGACCATCAGGTTCTCGGCGATGGTCATCTCCGGGAACAGCTGCTTGCCCTCTGGCGACTGCACGAAGCCGGCCTCGACCACCTTGTGCGGCGCCAGGCCGCCGATCGGCTCTCCGTTGATGCGGACCTCGCCGCCCCTCAGGGGAAGAAGGCCGGAGATGGTCTTCAGCAGCGTCGTCTTTCCAGCCCCGTTGGCACCGATCAGCGCAACGACGGACTTCGGCGGCAGGGCGATGTCGATCCCGCGCAGGACCTCGACATCGCCATAGCCGGCCCTGATACCAACGCCCTCAAGCACCGGGGATGTCATGGTTCTCTCCGAAATAGGCTTTCAGGACTTCCGGCTTGGAAACGACGGCGGCCGGCTCGCCTTCCGCGATCAGCTCGCCGTGGTCGAACACGATCACCCGGTCGCTCAGCGACATGATCACCTTCATCACGTGCTCGACGATCAGGATCGAGACACCCCGGTCGCGAACCTTGCGGACCAGCTTGACCATCTCTTCGGCTTCCGAGGGCGTTGCCCCGGCCACCACCTCGTCCATCAGCAGAAGCTCGGGCTCGGTGCACAGCGCCCTGGCCAGTTCCAGGCGGCGCCGGTCGAAGGCGGTGAGGTTCTGCGCCTCCGTCTCAACCAGCGGCCCGAGCCCCAGGAAGTCGGCAACCTCGAGCGCCCTTTCCCGGTTGCGCGAACGGTCGGTGTGCCGGGCGAAGCCGCCCACCATCAGGTTGTCGATGACGGTCATGTCGCCGAAGGGCTTGGACAGCTGGAACGTGCGCGCCACGCCCGCCTTGCAGACATCCCAGGGCTTGCTCCCCGTCATGTCGCGTCCGTCGAAATGGACGCTGCCCGCGCTCGGCTTCAGGAAGCCGGCGATCATATTGAACGCCGTCGTCTTGCCGGCGCCGTTCGGTCCGATCAGGCCGAGGATCTCGCCCCGGCGCATCGAGAAGCTGACGTCCTTGACCGCCTGCAGGCCGCCGAACCACTTGCTCAGCCCTTCGACGCGAAGGATTTGCTCGCTCATTTCGCGCCTCCCGCGACAATCCTGCGGAAGAGCTTGCGGACGGGATCGATGGCGCCCTTGGGGAAGTAGAGCACGCAAGCCATCAACGCGAAGCCGTAGACGACCAGATGCAGGCCGAGCAGTCCGCCGCCGAAGGCGCCCCGTGCCAGCTCCGAAATGGGCGTCAGGATCGCCGCCCCCAGGAGCGGGCCGAGCACGGTGCCCTGGCCGCCGATGATCGCCATCACCGCCATGTCGATGGACAGTTCCAGCCCCATGCTCCGCTCCGGATTGATGTAGCGGAAGAACTGGGCATAGAAGCTGCCGCCGATCGCCGTCATGAAGGCGCTGAGCGCAAAGGCGATCGAGGTGTAGCGGGTCGGGTTGACGCCGAGCGCCTCGGCCGCATCCCGGTCGCCGCGGATCGCCTTCAGGCAGAAGCCGAGCTTGGAGCGCTCCATCCAGGCCGTGGCGGCGAGCGCCAGCGCCAGGAAGGTGAGGATGATGTAGTAGTAGGGCACCTTGCCGGAGAACTGGAACGCCCAGAAATCGTCGCCCCGGTTCGGGACGATCAGTCCTTCCGCGCCCTTCAGCGGAATGCCGGCGAAGTCGTTGGTGTTCTCCACCCAGATGCGGACGATCTCGGCGAAGGCGATCATCGTCAGCGTGAAATACGGCCCCTTCAGACGGAAGGTCGGCAGCCCGATCAGCACGGCGAGCACCATCGCCAGCACGCCGCCGAACAACATGCCGAGCCAGGGGCTGAGGCCGAGCTGGGTGAACATCAGCACGCTGACATAGCCGCCGACGCCGTTGAACATGGCGTGGCCGAGCGACAGCTGGCCGACATAGCCGCAGACCAGGTTCCAGGACGTCGCCATGTAGGCGAAGAACAGGATCATGATGATCGAGTGCAGCGTGAAGCTGTCGGTGACCACCAGCGGCACGAAGGCCAGCCCGGCCACGATCACGAGGAGCACATGCGTCTGCGTCAGGCGCAGGCCGCGTGCCTGTGGTGTCTTGTCGAGTGCAGCGAACCGGGTCATGCGCGCCCCATGATGCCCTGCGGGCGAAAAACCAGGATGAGGATGAACAGCACCAGCGAGCCGATGGACGCGGAGGTGGCCGTGACGAACTGCGAGGCGACGGCCTCGAACACGCCGATGACGATGCCGCCGACGATCGCGCCCGAGATGCTGCCGAGCCCGCCGAGCACCACCACCACGAAGGACTTGATGCCAAAGGCGAGGCCGATGGACGGGGAAATCGGCAGGAACGGCGAGATCAGGGCCCCGAACAGGCCCAGGATCGAGCAGCCGATGCCGAAGGTGACCGCGTAGACCGCCGGCACGTTGATGCCCGACATCGACGCCGCGTCGCGGTTCTGCGCGGTCGCGCGGATCGCCCGGCCCATGTCCGAATGGCGCAGCCAGTAGGAGATGCCGAGCGCCACGACGAAGGCCGCGAGCGCGCCGATCAGCCGCTGACCCGAGATCGGGATGCCGCCGATGAAGATCGTGGGAATGTAATAGGCGCCTTGCAGCGCCCTGACGTCCGGCCCGAAGGCCATCAGCGCCATGTTGTCCATGACGAGGAAGACGCCGGCCGTCAGCAGCAGGGCACTGAGCGGCTCCACCACCATCGCGCTCTCGCGCCGGATCAGCGGGGCGATGACCACAGACTGGACCATGTAGCCGAGGGCGAACATCACCGGCACGGTGATCAGCGCCGACAGGTAGGGGTCCATCCCGAGCAGGCTCCAGCACCAGAACGAGATGTAGAGCGAGAGCATCAGGAACGAGCCGTGCGCGAAGTTGACCACGCGCAGGACGCCGAAGATCAGGCTCAGTCCAAGGGCAACTCCACCGTATATGGCCCCCTGCAGGAGGCCGTTGACCACGGCGTAGGATAGAATGAAGGCGTCCATTTCGTTCGTCTTCCCGAGAATGCAGGCGCAAGGCGCGAAAGGCGGGACCGGAGGACGCGCCGACAGCAACGGCCGGCGCGCCCATCGGCGAGGGTCAGCGCTCGGACCAGCCCGGAACCGGCCACACGGGGGTCGTGCCGCCAGCGCGATTGGCCTTCGGCCAGATGGTCTGGCGCTCGCCATCGAGGTTCTGGGAGATCACGCCATGGGCGAAGGTGTTCTGCCCCTGCTCGTCGAACTTGATCCGCTGATAGCCGGTGATCAGCGCCGGCCCTTCCTGGATGTCCGTCCCGACAAGCGCCTCGCGCAGCTTCTCGCGGTCGGCAGACCCGGCCCGCTCCAGCGCATCCGCGATCACGTAGATCGCCGAAAAGCCCTGGGCGGAATAGGCCGACAGGCCATAGCCGAGCGCCTCGACAGAGGCCTCGTTCGCCGCCTGGATCACCGGATCGTCGGTCACCTTGAGCTTGTCGATCTGCCAGTCTTCCTGGACGAAGGCGTAGGAAACAGCTTCAGCCGGCAGCGCCTTGTAGAAGGAGGGATCCTCCATGCCGCCGCCGACCGAATGCACGCCGAACGGCAGGTCGAGGCGCTGCTCCATCATCTGGCGGGTGAACAGCAGATGGTCGGGCGTGTAGAGCGCGACGATCACCGCATCGGGCCGTGCCGCGCGGATCTTCAGCAGCTGGTTGCCGAAGTCGGTCTGGTTCGGCGGGGCCGCCTCGTCGAGGACGATCTCGTAGCCGCGCTCGGCGGCGATCTTCTTGACGTTGGCCGCATGCGAACGACCCCAGTCGGAGCCCTCGTAGAGCATGGCGATGGTCTTCGGGCCCGTGCCGGTCTCCTCCTTCAGCAGGTCGATGGCGTCGATCTGCTCGCGGGCGTCGTAGGTCGCCTTGTTGTTGATGCGGAAGACATACTTGAAGTCGCGCTCGGTGATCTCGTCCTTGACCGAACCGACCACCACCCAGGGCGTCTTCATCCGCTCGGCGACCTCGGTCGCCGGGAAGGTCACCGCGCTGTTGAACGCGCCGCACAGGACCGAGACATTCTCACGCGAGATGACGCGCTCGGTCTCGGTCACGCCGACATCCGGCTTGGACTGGGAATCGGCGAACACCACCTCCAGCGGCGCACCGTCGAGCGCCTTGATGCCGCCGGCCTCGTTGATCAGGCGGGTGGCGATCTCGGCGCCCACCCGCGTCTGGTTGCCGACCGCCGCCGAGCCGCCGGACAGCGGCAGCACGCAGCCGACCTTCACCGGATCGGCAGCCTGCGCCACCGAGCCCAGCGCAGCGACAGCCGCGCCTGCCAAGAGAACGCGCTGCAGCGCCTTTCCCAGGTTTCCAGAAAGCATGTTCACTCCTCCCATTTGCCGCCCGGGCAGTTTCCCGGGACGTGGAAATTTCTTCCCGCGGCCAGTATTTCGGCCTTTGAAAACGGGGCAACGCAGTCACTGGCTTCCACCACGTACCAATTCGCCCGCCCGCTCGGCGCCGCCAGGAAAAATCCATCAGATTCAATGCATTGAAAGATCAGGAGAGATGGCTCCACTCGCCGCACGGCCGCTCGGGCGCACGTTCGCGGTCACCCGCTCCGGTGACGGAGCAGGTACGGGAACGGCAGTTGCCGGACGCGAAGGATCGGGCGCGCGGAACGGTGTTCCGAGCGGGTGCTTTGTCCGCTGGCGTGCGGGGCTCCCTGTCGCCTTCAGGGCCGCTTTCAGGCGGCCAGCGTCTCGATCCGGCGGATCGCGGCGGCCAGCATCTGCGGGGTCACCAGGCGGTCCAGATTGGCCAGATGCGGGGCGACCATCGTCCACTCCGCCATCTGGTCGATCTCGGCGCCGGACGGCGCCTTCATGCCCAACTCGGGCAGCGAGGCCGGCAGGCCGATCTGGCGATAGAACGCCATCAGGTCGAGGATCTCCTCGTCGCCCCGATCCTCCGCCGCCCACTGCACCAGGAGCGCCCAGGCGATCTGGTAGCCGTGGATCGCCTCCATCGCGTCGCGCGTCCTCACCAGCCCCCGCGTCAGCGAATGGGCAAGCGACAGCCCGCCATTCTCGAAGCCGAGACCGCTCATCAGGACGGTAGCCTCCACCACCGCCTCCAGATCCGCATCCGCCTCGCCCCGCCCGCAGGCAGCAACAGCCGCCGCGCCGTGCCGGCGGATGGTCGTGTAGCAGCGGTCGGCGATGGCGATGGCGGTCAGCAGCGGGCGCGTGCCGAACGGCGTCACGCCGGTTCCCGCCAGGCAGCCGTCGGCCTCGAACTTCTTGGAGATGGCATCGCCGATGCCGGCCAGCAGGAAGCGGACCGGTGCCTTGGCGATCAGGTCCGTATCGACCAGCACCAGGTCGGGGTTGCGCGCCATCCTGTCGACGGCGACCATCACGTGGTGCTCGTCGTAGATGGCGATGGAGGCGCTGGTTGGGGAATCGTTGGAGGCGATGGTCGGCACGGTGAAGACCGGCTTGCCGAGCAGTTGCGCAACGCCCTTGGCCGCGTCCAGCGACTTGCCGCCGCCCAGACCGATGACGAGGCTGACCTCCTCGCCCCGGACCTGATCGCCAAGCCCGGCGATGGCTGCGCGGGTGATCTCGCCCTCCAGCACCAGCAGCCGCGGCCGCAAGCCCGCGCCCATCATGGCGGAGGTCACGCGCTCGCCGAGCATCGCCACCACATGCGCATCGCCGATCAGCACCGGCACCGCGCCATAGGGCGCGGCATGTTCGGCCAATACGTCGATGGCACCCGGCCCCTGCAGATAGCGCGAGGGCGCGCCGAAGAGGCGCAAGGCGGAGGGCGCGGTCATCGCACCAGCCTCATGGCATGGTCGGCGCCCAGGCCGCAGCTCTCGTAGTGCCGGCGCGTCGCCTCCAGCTTGGTGAAGACGTCCTCGTAGCCCATCGCCCGCCCTTCCGGGTCGACATAGACGTAGCCACCGGTGACGTGGAACAGGGTGATCATCTCCTCCACATCGTCGGGCACGATCAGCGTATGGGTTTCGCCGGCCGGCTCGAACGCATAGCTCGACGGCACCGCCTCCCAGTCGTGCTCCAGATAGCGCCAGCGGCCACGCAGCGTGATCGCATGGACCGGACCGGCATGGCGATGCCGGGAGAGAACGCCGGAGCTGCGCACGCGCAGCAGATTGACGAAATAGCCCTGGCTCACGCACAGGAGCAGCGGCTTGAAGGCGACGCCGTTGGCCTGCGGCACCCACTCGCGCTCGTCCCCGTCGAGATCGAGAGCGCCGGGCACGAAGGCGTCGTCGATCATCCCGAACGGCGGCGGCCCCATATAGGCCTGCTTCGCCGGATCCATCCCTGCCGAAACGTTGCGGCTGTCCATGTCTTCTCCCTCCCTTTTTGCTGTCCCGCTTGCCGGCATCCTCGGGCCGGCGCGGAGGCTGCCTCCTATCCCCCTCGGATGACCTCCAGAAAGCGCGGCAGGTCGACCTGGTACTTGGCCTCCAGGTATTCCTGCGAGCCGCATTCGAAGAAGCCGTCGGCAAGGCCGATGCGCGACAGCGGCTTGCAGATGCCGGCGTCGTAGAGCGCCTCGATGACGAGGGTGCCGAGGCCGCCCGTCGTCTTGTGGTTCTCCGCGACGATCAGGCGCTTGTGACGGCGGGCGAACTCCAGCACCCCGGCACTGTCGAAAGGCTTGATCGTGCCCACATGCAGCAGGCCGACATCGCGCCCCTCCCCGGCGACGATCCTCGCCGCGTCCAGCGCGCGGGCGCTCATGTAGCCGGTGGCGATGATGCCGGTCTCGCCGTCGCCTTCCCTCAGAACCTTCGCCTTGCCCACCTCGAAGCGGTAGTCGGCAGGCAGTTCCACCGGCACCTTGCCGCGCAGGTTGCGCACGTAGACCGTGCCCGGAATGTCGGCGACGGCCCGCACCACCTGCTTCAGCTCGGTCGCGTCGCACGGATCGATGATCGTCAGGTCGGCGATGCCGCGCATCATGTTGAGGTCTTCGGTCGCCTGGTGGGTGGCGCCATAGCCGTTCACCAGGCCGGGCATGCCGGCGAAGATCTTCACATTCGCCCGCGAATGGGCACAGGCGATCGCGACGAAGTCGTAGGCTCGCCGCGTGATGAAGACCGAATACGTGGTGCAATAGGCGATCTTGCCGACCTTGGAGAGACCGGCGGCGATCATGATCAGGTTCTGCTCCGCCATGCCGACATTGAAGAACCGGTCGGCATGGGCATCGCGGAACGGCAGGATGTCGCTGTAGCGGCCCATGTCGGCGGTCAGGCCGACGATCTCCGGCCGGCTCGATGCCATCTCGGCCAGCGTGTTGCCGAACGGGGCGAGCTCGGTCGCCTTGCCGGCGACCTCGACGATCTCGCCCATGCCGCGCGTGCGGTCACCGAGGGTCTTGCTCTCAGGCATTTTCTCTCTCCAGTTCCTCGATCAGCGAGTCCCACTCGTCGTTGCCGACACGCACGAAATGCGCCCGCTCGCGGGCCATGATCGTGGGAATTCCGAAGCCCGGCGTGGTGCGCAGCACGATGGCCTTCGGCTTGCCGTTGGCCTCGCGGCAGGCCGCCAGCGCCTCGACCAGCGCCGCCATGTCGTTGCCGTTGATCTCGTAGGTCTCGAAGCCGAAGGCCCGCATCTTGTCGGCGACCGGCTCGATGGCGACCGTTACCGGTCCGTCCGCCTGAATGCCGTTGCAGTCGATCAGCGCCACCAGCCTGTCGCACTTGAAGGTCGCCGCACCCATGGCGGCCTCCCAGGTCGAGCCCTCGTCCAGCTCGCCGTCGGAGAATTCGCAAAAGACGCGGGCGGACGAGTTGTCCAGCCGCAGGCCCATCGCCATTCCGACCGCCTGCCCCAGCCCGTGGCCGAGCGAACCGCCGACGATCTCCACGCCGACGGTCTCGTCGAACGTGCTCATCGGCAGGGCCGAGCCGTTGAGGCCGTAGGTCGGCAGCTCGCCGTCTTCCAGATAGCCGGCCTCGGCCAACACCGCGTACATCGCGATGGAATAGTGCCCGGTGGACAGCAGGAAGCGGTCGCGGTCGTGCCAGTCAGGATTGGCCGGATCGTGCCGCATCTCGTGGAAATACAGGGCGGCGAGGCAGTCGGCGATACCGAGCCCCTGGGCGATGTATCCCTCGCCCTTGCCGGATGCCATGCCCATCATCTTGCGTCGCAGGTTGAGCGCGCGCGCCTTCAGCGCCGGCACGTCCGGTCCGCTCGGCGGGTGATTGCGGAGTTCCATCGCCACTGGATCCTTGCCTTTGGGAACTGTCGGATCCGGAAACCGGCCGCACCTGTGGGGACACGCGCGAAGGCCGATGCCGGGACGGGTCGGGACGGCGGGGAAAGTCTGGCCTCCCGAAAGACAAGGGCACTATACGAACCGTCTCCGGCCTTGCGCCGGCCCTGCTGGCCTTCGCGGCAGACCACAGGCGTTCCCCGGAAGGCCTTCGGCCGGCCGGCGCGCATTGGTCCTCTCCCGTGGCCAGCCGCGAGATTGCGGCAAGGCCCTTGCCCGTGACGCAGTAGGGCGCTCATCCGCAACGGGAGAACAAGATGCCGATTGTCGACATGAAGATGCTGGAAGGGTTTTCGCAGGATCAGAAGGAGGCGATGTACGCGGAAGTCACGGACGCGCTCTGCCGCACCCTGGGCTGCCGGCCGGACCAGGTCCGCATCATGGTGAGCGACCTTGCCACCGGCGACTTCGCGATTGCCGGCAAGAGCGTTGCCGCGATGCGTAAGGCGCCGCCTTCCTCCTGATCGGGGAAGACACGAGACCGGGCCGGATCGCTCCGGCCCGGCGATCCCGGCCTTACGCCGGGCTTTCGAACAGCTTGCGCAGCTCCGCCTTCAGCACCTTGCCCATCGGGTTCTTCGGCAGCT
The DNA here is from genome assembly GCF_009789575.1 of Stappia indica. Taxonomy (NCBI): domain Bacteria; kingdom Pseudomonadati; phylum Pseudomonadota; class Alphaproteobacteria; order Hyphomicrobiales; family Stappiaceae; genus Stappia; species Stappia indica. The sequence continues at coordinate 1,488,480 of NZ_CP046908.1, forward strand.
CGTCGAGGATGCGCCAGTGGCGCGGGCATTCGTAGTCGGCGAGCTTTTCCCCGCATAGTGCCCGCAGCGCCTCGACATCGACCTCGCTCCCTTCCGCCGGCACGATGCAGGCGGCGACGTCCTCGCCGAGCGAGCGGTGCGGCACGGCAACCACCGCCGCCTCCTTCACTGACGGGCTGGAATAGAGCACCTCCTCGACCGCGATCGAGGCGATCTTCAGCCCGCCGCGATTGATGATGTCCTTCAAACGGTCGGTGAAGAACAGGAAGCCGTCCGCGTCGAGATAGCCGACGTCGCCGGTGCGGATGCCGCCGAGGTCGAAGGCCTTCGCGGTGCCGTCCGGATTGCGGAAATATCCCGCGGCGACCGCCGGCCCGCGAATGACGATCTCTCCCCGCTCGCCGCTCGCCAGTTCCCTGCCAGCCTCGTCGACAATGGCGATGCCGCAATGGGGCATCGCCCGGCCGACCGAGCCGAACTTCGCGAAGGTCTCGTCCGGCAAAAGCACCGTTCCGTTCGGCCCGCTTTCGGTCATGCCGTAGATCTGCACCTGCTCCACATGCGGCCAGCGGCGCGCCAGCTTCTCCGCCACCTCGCGCGGCATCGCCGAGCCGCCATAGCCGATGCGCCGCAGCGAGGAGACGTCGTAGTCTCCCTTGGCGACCTCCTCGATCATGAAATGCACGACCGACGGGACCCCGTGATAGAAGCTCGAGCGCTCCCGAGCGATCAGGTTGAGCCGGCCCGCATTGTCCAGCACTCCCTCGAAGACGAGCCCCGCACCGCTGACCCAGGCCGACGAGCAGCCGAGATTGAGCCCGGACGAGGTGAAGAACGGCCAGCCGCCCTGGTAGAGATCGCCCGGCCTCAGGCCCAGCGCTTCGGAGCTGCATATGCCGGAAGCGATGGTCGTGCGATGCGTGTGCATCACCGCCTTCGACTTTGCCGTCGTACCGGAGGTGAACAGCAGCGAGGCGAGCGTATCCGGGTCTTGCGGGGCCGCCGGCGCCTTCTCCTGCAGATGGTCCTCGGGCCGCGGCCAGGGCGCGGCGTTCCCCTCGCCCGCACCGTCTCCGTCGACGACGAGCAGCAGCGCCCGCCCGTGGGCGGCCCGCATCCGCGGCATGTCGCCCGCGCGGCAGACGATGGCGACCGGATCGACCAGCTCCATCGCATGCTCGATCTCGCCGGCCGAATAGCGGGTGTTCAGCGGAGCGATGGTCGCGCCCAGGCGAAACAGGCCGAGCGCCGTCAGGATCGCCTCAAGCCCGGCATCGTTGTCGAGGAAGACGGCGACCCGCTCGCCGGCGGCGATGCCGCGCGCGCTCAGGCCGGCCGCGACGGCCTCCATGTGCCCGACCAGCTGGGCATAGCCCAGCCGCTCGCGATGGCCCGCGACCGAGCGCGCCGATAGCGCGATAGCCGTCGGCCGTTCGCGGGCGTGCCACTCCAGGAGGGCCGGCACCGTCATTTCGAGAAGCTTGTCTGGTTTGCGCATTCCTGCCTCGTCTGCGGCGACGTTTACGTCGGTGATTTGGCCGCACTCTGCCAAATCGATCAGGCGGTTGGAGGCGGGTTTTGGTCTCTTCTGCGGACCAATGGTCAGGTTGCCCGCACTGGGGGCGATGGCCAGAAATTGCCGCAAAAGGAGCAACCCATGACAATTTCCAGACAGATGCGGATCCATGCCTATGGCGGGCCGGAAATGTTCCGCGCCGACCAGGTGGAGCTGCCCGAGCCGCAAGCCGACGAGGTGCTGGTCCGCCAGCATGCGGCCGGCGTCAATTTCATCGACGTCTACCACCGCAAGGGCGTCTTTCCGCTGCCCGCCCTGCCCGGCGCCATCGGCGTCGAGGCGGCCGGCGAGGTTCTCGCCTGCGGCTCCGGCGTTACCGCCTTTGCCCCCGGCGACCGCATCGCCTATGCCGGCCCGCCGATCGGTTCCTATGCCGACATGCGCATCATGAAGGCGAAAGGCCTCGTGCGCCTGCCGGACGGGATCGGCTACGAGGAAGCCGCCGCGATCATGCTCAAGGGCATGACGGTGCACATGCTGATGACCCGGGTGCGCAGGCTCTCGGCCGGCGACACCATCCTCATCCACTCGGCCGCCGGGGGCCTCGGACAGTTGCTCGGCCAGTGGGCCGCCTCGCTCGGCGTGCGGGTGATCGGCACCGTCGGTTCGCCCGACAAGGCCGAGATCGCCCGCCAGTCGGGATGCGCTGAGACCATTCTCTACAAGGAGGCCGACTTCGTTGCCGCGGTCGACGAGCTGACCGGCGGCGAGGGTGTCGACGCGGTCTACGAGGGCTTGGGCGGCGACATCCTCACCCGCTCGCTCGGCTGCCTGAAGCCGTTCGGCCACGCGGTCAATCTCGGCCAGGTCGGCAAGCCGCTCGACAGCGTGGCCCTGGCGGACCTCGGGCCGCAGCGCTCGCTCACCGTTTCGGTTCCCGGCGTCTTCGCGCATCTGCGCACCTGCAAGGACCTGCAGGGCGCCGCCGACGAGATGTTCGCGCAGGTTCTCAGCGGCAACATGCGCCCGCGCATCGGCGAGCGCTTCGCCCTGTCCAACGTCGCCTCCGCCCATGCCAAGCTCGAGGCGGGCCGCACCGCCGGCGCCATCGTGCTCGTGCCATGAGCAGCACGCCGCTTCCCGACTATCCCATGTGGCAAGGCGCCATCGTCCGCCATGCGGACCTCGACCCCAACGACCACGTCACCAATTCGGTGATCTGCTCGTGGTTCGACGACGGGCGCTACGTCCTGCTGCGCCGCCACCTGCGGCCCGTGGTGGAGGCGAGCGACTATTTCGCGCTGGTCATGCTGGAGATGCACTTCCTACAGGAGGTGCGCATGTTCGACGAGCCGCGCGTCGGCACCGCGATCACCCGGATCGGCCGCAGCTCCATCGCCATGCAGCAGCACCTTTTCGTCGGGGAGCGGATCGCCGCAACCGCCACCTCCGTCACGGTGCTCGGCGACGGCGTCGCCCGGCGGGCGCGCCCGCTCTCCGAAGCGCATCGCCAGGCGCTCGCCCCCTTCATGCTGGCCGAGGCCCCGTAGGCGCGCCGCGCGATTGGTCCGCGTCCCACACCAGCGCCGAGCTTGTGCCCAGACGCGCCGATGGCATCCAGTGCCCCCGACGAACACTCACAGGACATCACGCCGATGGATGACTTCTTCACCGCCGAGGAACGCGCCTTTCGCGAGATCGTGCGCGCCGAAATCGCCGCGATGTTGCCGGAGCATCTGGCCCGGCACACCCGCTCCCACCTGCACATGCCCCGCGAGGTGATGGCCGAGTGGAACCGGATCCTGCATTCGCGCGGCTGGTCGGCCCATCACTGGCCCAAGGAATTCGGCGGACCAGGCTGGACGCCGATCCAGCGCTTCATCTTCGAGTCCGAGCTTGCCCGCGCCGACGCGCCGCCGCTCAGCGTCTTCGGCATCTATCTCGTCGGTCCGACGATCTTCAGCTTCGGTTCGCCGGAGCAGAAGGCGCGCTACCTGCCGGGCATCCTGTCGGGCGAGGAGTTCTGGTGCCAGGGCTATTCGGAGCCGGACGCCGGGTCCGATCTCGCCCGGCTGCGCACCACCGCCCGCAGGTCCGGCGACAAGTGGATCGTCAACGGCCAGAAGGCCTGGACCAGCGAAGGCCACTTCGCCGACCACATGATCCTGCTGGCGCGCACCAACATGGAGGTGAAGCCGCAGGCAGGCCTTTCCCTGTTCGTCGTGCCGATGGATGCGCCCGGCATCACCATCCAGCCGGTCATCACCATCGACGGCGCCCATTCGGTCAACTCCGTCTTCCTCGACGACGTGACGCTGGATGCCTCCGCCCTGATCGGCGAGGTCGACCAGGGCTGGACCTACGCCAAGTTCCTGCTGAACAACGAGCGCACCAACAACGCCCAGATCCACAAGTCGCGCCGCGAGTTCGACCTTTTGCGCGCCCGCATCGAGACGGAGAAGGGCGAGATCCCGGCAGCCTGGCGCGAGCGGGTCGCCCGGATCGAGACAGACCTTGCCGCTCTCGAGATCACCGTGCTGCGCGTGCTCGCCGACGAGACGGACGGGCGCGAGCCCGGCGCCAAGGCCGCCATTCTCAAGGTCATCGGCTCGCAGCTCCAGCAGGCGATCAGCGAGCTCGCGATGGAAGTGCTCGGCGAGGAGGCGGTCGCCACCGGCCTGCCGCTCGCCAACGACAATGACGGCTACGGCGCCTATTGGGCCGAGAAGCATCTCTTCCGCCGGGTCGTGACCATCTACGCGGGCACCAACGAGATCCAGAAGACCATCATCGCCAAGACCGTTTTCAAAGGATGACGACCATGCGCCGCTCCCACGACCAGAGCGAGACCGACAGCCTGCTGCGTGCCAGCGCCCGCGAGTTCGCCCGCGAACGCGAAGACGCACGACCGGACACCGCCGGCAACTGGCGCGCCTTCGTCGAGGCCGGCTGGCCCGGCATGGGCCTCGACGAGGCGAGCGGCGGGCTCGGCGCCGACCTGCACCAGTGCTGCCTGGTCCTGCAGGAGGCCGGCCGGGCGCTTCTGACCGAAAGCGCCGCCGCCGACATTCTCCTCGCGCCGCGCCTGGCGCAGCGCGCCCCCGCCATTGCCGCCCTGATGCCGGCCCTGCTGGACGGCAAGGCCCGTTTTGCCCTCGCCGGTGCGGCCGAGACCGGCTTCTCGCTCAGTGCCGACGGCAGGGTCACGGGCCGCTCGGCCCTCGTGCCGGGCGCCGACCGGGCAACCCATCTCCTGTTCCTTGCCGAAGCCGGCGAGGGTGCCCGCTTCTGCCTTGCCGAGCGCGGCACGGGCGGCCTCCACATCCATCCGGCCCCGCTGCTGGATGGGCGCACCGCCGCCCGCATCGACCTCGATGCGGCCGATACCGACGAGATGACGGTCCTGTGCACCGGCAAGGAGGCTTGCGGCATCGCCGCGGAGCTTGAGGCGCTTCTCCTGTGCGGTGCGGCGAGCGAGGGGCTCGGCGCCTTCGAGGCCGCCTTCGAGATGACCGCCGACTACGTGCAGACGCGCCAGCAGTTCAAGCAGCCGCTCGCCTCCTTCCAGGCGGTCGAGCACACCATCGCGGACGTCTATTGCGAGCTGGAGAAGTTCCGCTCGCTGCACATGGCGATGGTCAGCGCCCTGTCGGAGGGCGGCACGTCCAGCTCCATGGCTGTGGCCCATGCCCGCCTCTTCCACGCGAGCAACGTCGTCCAGGCGGTCGGCCGGCTCATCCAGATCACCGGCGGCATCGCCGTCACCGAGGAATACAAGCTCGGCCGCATCTATCGCCGCCTGCAGAGCGACGCAGCCCTGTTCGGCGGCGTGCGCCGTCCCATCGAGATCCTTGCCGGCACGCCCATGGCAAAGCCGGCCCCCCTTCACTGAAACGGGACCACCAGCATGAAGACCTACCCCCTCGAGGAACGCTACGAAACGCTGAAGATCAGCCGCGACGGGCGCAAGCTGACCATCACCATGAACCGCCCCGACTTCCTCAATGCGGCCGACACCGTGCTGCACGAGGAACTGGCGCATGTGTTCTACGACGTGGCCGTCGACCCCGACAGCGACATCATCATCCTGACCGGCGCCGGCCGCGCCTTCTCCGCCGGCGGCGACATTCCCTGGATGCGCGATGCCATCGCCAGGCCGGAAATGTTCGAGCAGACCGCCCGCGAGGCCAAGCGCATCGCCTTCTCCATGCTGGAGCTGGAAAAGCCGCTGATCGCCAAGGTCAACGGCCACGCGACCGGGCTCGGCGCCACGCTGGCGCTGCTGTGCGACGTCGTCTTCGCCTCGTCCCGGGCCAAGATCGGCGACCCGCACGTCTCCATCGGCTTCGTTGCCGGCGACGGCGGCCCCGCCCTGTGGCCGCAGCTGATCGGCTACGCCCGCGCCAAGGAGTATCTGATGACCGGCGACCTGATGCCGGCGGCGGAGGCCGAGCGCATCGGCCTGATCAACCACGTGGTCGAGCCGGAAGAGCTGGACGCCCGCGTCGACGCCTTCGCCGACAAGCTGGCGAACGGCGCCACCAAGGCCATCCGCTGGACCAAGACCCTGGCCAACCTGGAGCTGCGGCGCATCGTCGGCGCGGTGATGGATCCGGGCGTCGCCTACGAGGCCCTGTCCAACAACACCGCCGACCACCGCGAGGCCGTCGAGGCCTTCCTCGCCAAGCGCCAGCCGGTCTTCACCGGCAAGTAGGCAGCGGGCGGCCCCCTCAGGGCCGCCTCCCCACCTCCGGCAGAAATGCAAAAACCGGACCTTCTCAGGTCCGGTTTTCGTTTTCGGCTGCGGTCGAAGCCTGCCTCAGGCCGCCGACGAACGCACCATGTAGGCATCGTAGTTGTTCTGGAAGAAGCGCACATGGCGCTCCATCGCATCGCGCGCGCCGTCCTCGTCGCCGGCGAGGATCGCCGAGACGATGGCCTCGTGCTGCTTCAGCAGCACCTCGCGCGGACCGCGCAGGTCCGGATGCTTCAGCGTGTAGACGAAATAGTTCGTCACCGTGCCGCGCAGCACCTCGTTGACGAAGAAATGCAGCGCGCTGCCGGCCGAGCGGGCGATGGTGAGGTGCAGGTTGAGGTCGAGATCGATGGAGCGGTCGAGCGAGTCGATGGGCCGGCGCATCTCGGCAAGGATCCGCCGCAGGTCCGCCTTGTCCTTCTCGCTCGCATGCCGCGCCGCACGCCGGGCCGCCCACACCTCCTGGAAGTGGCGCAGGTTGCACAGCAGCTTGAACTCGCGGACGCTGGCGTCAAAACAGTCGCGCGCTTCCCTCACCGCCTCCTCGTCGCCCTTGGCCGCGCGGGTCCAGAAGCGCTCGCGCGAGGTGACGATGCCGTCTTCCTTCAGCTTCTGCAGCGCATGGCGGATCGACACGCGGCTGACGCCGAAGACGTCCGCCAGCCGACGCTCGCCGATCAGCACGTCCTCCTCGCGCCCTTCGGCGCGCGCCAGCATGCCTGCGATCTCGCGGGCGATGATGTCGCTGAGCTTTTCCGGCTGGTGGGCGCTCAGCTCCCGCAGCACGAGATCCGTGTCGGCCGCCCGCCGGGCCGGACCGCCCGCACCGGCGATCACCGCCGTGCGGATGATGCGGTTGTAGTCGCGCATGGCGAGGACCAGCGCCGCCTTGTCGCCCGCGCGGGCGGCCACGACCATGGCGCCGGCCGCCTCCGCCAGCTGGTCGGCGATGCGGTCGATGGGCGGGACAGAGTTGTAGTAGCAGCGATAGCCCCGCGCCATTCGCCGCAGCAGCAGTTCAAGGCCGGGGCTGCGCGAGGCGCGCGCCAACTGGCAGCGCACCCGGTATTCGGTTTCGGGATCGAACCGGCGCGAGGAGCGCGCGACCCCCAGCAACGGCTGCAGGATGGCGGCGACCTCAGCCGCCTGTTCCGACAGATCCACCCACTCGGCCAGGAACTCGTCGAGATAGGCGCAGAAATTGCCGAGATCGTTGACGTTTTCCAGGTTCGCCGCATAGAGCTGGTCGAGCTTTTCCGACGAGCGCACGACCCGCGTCCCCGCCCCTTGCACGGATTCGATGTAGCCGTTCTCCTTCAGCCGGTCGAGCGCCGAGCGCACGCAGATGCGGCTGACGGACAGGGTTTCGGCGATCTGTCGCTCGGGGGGAATGCGCGCACCGGGGGCAAGGCGTCCGTCGGCGATCAGCCCGAGCAGGTTGACGGCCAGCCGGTCCGAGAGTTCGGACTTCTTCTGCAGCTGCATGCGCAACCGGCTGGAGCGGCCGAGCCCGTCCATCTCGATGGGACCCTGGCTTTCTCCGCGCAGGAGAACCAGCTTCAGATCCAGCATTTCGTTCATGCCAAACTCCTCCCCACAAGTCTGACCGGCCCTGCCCCCGCCGGGGTCCGGACTTGCCCTAAGGTTCCTCCCCCGGCCGCTTTTTCCACACGGCGACCGGGCCCGTCGGGCCGTTAGAACCCTGTCAAATTACCCCCCGCGAATCAAACCGCGGGCTACAACCTGGCCATGCTGAACGCGTTCTGCTCGCGCCGTCTTTTTCTTTGCCTCTTCAGGCACTTGCGGCAGATGGCGCGCTCCGCTCCGGCGCCCGCCGGCGGATTGGTCATCTCGTGTGACCAGCCTTGCCGTCCTTTGCCGGCGCACCGCCATCCCGTCTCACCCCAGCAGGCTCGGCAGGAATCCGACGATGGAGGGAAAGGCGATCAGCAGCGCCATGGTGCAAAGATCCGCCAGGATGAACCAGACCAGCACCTTGGCGATCCGGTCGATGGACGCTTCCCGCCCGACGATGGCCTGCATCACGAAGAGGTTCAGCCCGACCGGCGGCGTAATCAGCCCGATCTCCAGGAACTTCACCACCAGGATGCCCATCCAGATCAGGTCGATCCCGACCGCATTGAACGCCGGCAGCAACAAGGGCAGCGTCAGCAGCATGATCCCGAGCGGGTCGAGGAACATGCCGAGCAGCAGGTAGACCAGCGCAACGCCGATCACCAGCACCAGCGGGCTGGTGGCATACAGGATCGCAAGCTCGGAGAAATGCGTCGCCACCCCCGACAGCGCCAGGAAGCGGGTGAACAGGGCCGCGCCGATGGCGATGATCAGGATCGTCGCCGTCATGCGCGCCGTCTCGATCATCGCGGTCGTCAGGATCGCGCCGGTCAGGTTGCCGCGCACCAGGGCGATGACGATGGCGAAGAACGCGCCGACCGCGCCCGCCTCGGTCGCGCTGAACGTGCCGGTGAAGATGCCGCCCAGAACGCCGGCGATCAGCAGGACCACCGGCCACGTGTCGCCCAGCGCCCGGAACCGGTCGCCCCAGGTGATCGTGCTGTTGCTCGGCGGGCAGATGTCAGGCCGCAGCCAGGAAATCAGGATGATGACGAGCGAGAACATCGCCGCACTGAGCAGACCCGGCACGATGCCGGCGATGAACAGCTGGCCGATGGGCACTTCGGCGAAGGTGCCGTAGATGATCATGACGATGCTGGGCGGGATCATCGAGCCCAGCGTTCCGCCGACCGCGCAGATCGAGGCGGCAAAGCCCGGATTGTAGCGCTCCTTGATCATCTCCGGCACGGCGATGCGCCCCATCGCGGCAGCGCAGGCGGTTGTCGAGCCGGACACGGCGGAGAAGACGGCAGCGCCCGCGATGGTCGAGATGCCGAGCCCGCCCGGCAACGCGCTCAGCCAGGCGCGCGAGGCCTTGAACAACCCGTCGGTCAGGCGGGCGTGGTAGCAGACATAGCCCATCAGCAGGAACATCGGGATCGAGCTGAGCGACCAGTTCCCGCCGATCTCGTAAGGGGTCGAGCGCAGCAGGCCCCACGATGCCCTCGAGCCGATGATCGCCCACACGCCGACGATGGACGGCAGGATCAGGGCGATGGCAACGGGCACGCGAAGGAAAATCAGCAGGACGAGCGCCAGCACGCCTGCATAACCGATCTCGAGAGGGCTCATCTTGCGTCGTTCTTGCGGGAGCGAAAGAGGATCGCGAGCTTGACGGCGATCACCGCGGCGATGGCGAAGCACCCGATGGGAACGAGGAAGCGGCCCGGCCACAGCGGCACCGCCACCTCGCCCATCAGGAACTCGCGGATGCGGAACTTGGCCATGGCCTCCTGCAGGCCGACCCATCCCATGGCCCCGTAGACGAGGCCGCAGGCAGTGAGCGAGGCGACCTCCGTCACCCGCCGCACGGGTGCGGGAAAGGCCTCCTGCACGAAGCTGACATCGATATGCCCGGACATCTTCTCGACGCTGGCCAGCGGCAGGAAGATCAGCGCCGGCATGTAGTAGAGCGAGACGATCTCCAGCGTCGCCGGAAGCGTGATGCCGAGCACGTTGCGGCAGAAGATCTCCGCCACCACGTGCAGCATCATGAGGGCGGCGGCAGCCGCACCGATGGCTGCAAGCACGGTATCCAGTCTTTGCACCATCGGCACGGTTCCGTTCGCCTCATTCGGTCATTGCCGGCGTTCAGAAGCCGTAGCTGTCCACGTCGACCTTGTCGTAGATTTCCTGCTTCACGATGGCGAGCATCGCCGGCAGGTCGTCCTGCTTGCCCTCGAACAGCCCGTCATACTTGTCGAGCAACTCGTTGAAGGTCTTGATCAACCCTTCCGGGTCCTCGACCTTGTAGCGCTCGCGGGCAAGCTGGAGCACGGTCTCCATGTCCGTCTCGCGGAAGTCGTTCATCTGCGCCACCAGCGCCTCGGAAGGCTCGACGAACTGCACGCCCGCTTCCCGCGCGGTGGCTTCCGCCTCCACATCCGCCTTGACGTAGTCGTCCGCGACGCCGACCACCGCAAGGGCGGCATTGTCGAGGATCGTCCGGCGCTGCTGCGGGCTCAGCCCGCCCCAGAAGTCGGGATTGAGCGCCATCGTGATGTTCGAATAGAACGTGCCGACGCTCATCATCGTCGCGTGGGTCGCCACGTCGAACAGGTTGTAGGACTTGAAGTCGCCGATCGGCAGCAGGCCGACATCGACGATGTTGCGCGAAATCGCCTCGTAGACCTCGCTCGCCGGCACGTTGACCGGCACGCCGCCGACCGCCGACACCCAGCGGTCCCAGGCGCCGCCCGGCGTGCGCATGCGCAGGCCCTTCAGGTCCTCCGGCGTCGTCAGCTCCTGCTTTGCGATGATGTAATAGGGCGTGGTCGAGTAGCTGCCCGTGTAGACGACGCCATTGCGCTTGAACTCTTCCTGGCACGGCGCACAGTGCAGCATGGTCAGTTCGGTGACGGCGGCTGCCGTCGTGTAGGGACCGCGGGCGCGCATGGCGAGATCGCCGAACAGCGCCCCGTGCGGAAACTCCGCCGGGTGATAGGACATGACCACGAAGCCGATATCGGCTACCCCGTCGCGCACGCCGGACAGCGTCGCCTTCGGGCCGAGCAGCGAGCCGCCCAGCAGCAGGTTGAAGTCGAGCCCGGCCTCGGCATTGTCGCCGACCGCCTCGACGAAGGGCTGGTAGCCGCCCGACACGACGGGATGCTGCGGGCCGAGCCAAACGCTCGTGGTGACGGTCTGGTCCGCTGCAGCCGGGCCGGCGACAGCGGCCGCGGCCAGTGCGAGAGATACTGCCAGCTTCTTCATATGGTCCTCCCAACGAATTCGCGATCCGGGGTTTCCGGCTTCATTGTATGCAATTAAACGCATGCTTTGTCATCAACTGACATACAAGGGAGGCTCTGGCCAGAGAAGAAGACCAATTGCATGCAATAATGGCAAAACGCGTTATACTCCCGCCAAACGGGGACAGCGAGATGCGCCAGATTGACCAGAACCTGCCGACCTTGTCCGACGCGGTCGTCGCCAAGCTGCGCGATCTCATCGTGTCGCGGGAGATCGAGCCGGGCGCCCGGCTGACCGAGACGAGCGTCGCCCGCTTGATGTCGGTCTCGCGCACGCCGGCCGCCACCGCCCTGCGCACGCTCACCAAGCTGGGCCTGGTCAAGTACGAGCAGAACCGCGGCTACTGGGTGCGGGAGATCCGGGTCGAGGACGTGCTGGCCGGCTACGAGATCCGCGCCACGCTGGAGGGGCTCGCCTGCCGGCTGGCTGCCGAATACGGCGTCTCGCCGGAGGTGCGCGACGTGCTCGTCGAGTGCGTGGAAACCGGCCGCGCCCTCACCGATGCGGAGCAGCTGGACCCGGCCGACCATGCCCCCTACCAGGACATGAACGCCACCTTCCATGCGGCCATCCTGGAGGCGTCGGGCAATCCCAAGCTTCCCGATTTCGTCGCCTCCTGCCACGAGATGCCCTTCACCTCGAACCGCATCGTCTACTGGGGCTCGCGCGACGTGGTGCGCCGGTCCCAGTTCGACCACGAGCGCATCGTCGAGGCGATCCTCGCGCGCCAGGGAACGCGGGCGGAAATGCTGATGCGCGAGCATGTGCTGGAGGCGGGCGCCATCGTCGGGCAGAAGTGGCCGGAGATCATCCAGGCCTCGCGCCAGCCCGCCCTCGCCGCGTCGGGAGCCTGACGGGCTGAAGGGCGGGCCGGATCTGCCTGGTCTTGTTATGACGGCACGAGGCCGTCGTCGATGGGGCCGGCATAGGCGTCCGAGGCAGCGCCCCAGGACATGTAGCCTCCGTCGACCTGCAGCGTGACGCCGGCGACATACGAGGCATTGTCGGAACACAGGTACAGCATCGCGTCGACCAGCTCCGATGCGCGGCCGAGCCGGCCCATCGGCGTGCGCCGCACGATCCGCTCCGCGTCGAGCTTTCCTTCCGCCACCAGCCGCTCGAAGAACGGCGTGACGATATAGCCCGGCGCGATGCAGTTGACCCGCACGCCCTGCGAGGCCCATTCGCAGGCGAGCGTGCGCGTCAGCATCGAGATGCCCGCCTTGGCGGCGCTATAGGCATTGCGCGGCGACAGGCCCATCACCCCGCCGATGGAGCTGATGTTCAGCACCGCGCCGCGCCCGCGCGCCAGCATGCCGCGTCCCGCCGTCTTGGTGACCAGATAAGTTCCGCCGAGATGGATCTCGACCAGCTTGCGGAACTGCGCATAGTCCTGCTCGACCGTCGGCTTGAAGACGTCCGGAATGCCGGCGCAGTTCACCAGGATGTCGATGCCTCCGAGGCCGCTCTCGGCGCCCTCCACCATCGCCGCGACATCGGTCTCGTCCGAGACGTCGCCGCAAAGCGCCAGGTGCCCCTCGCCCAGCGTCTCTGCGGCCTGCGCGGCCGCGTCACGGTTGAGGTCGGCGATGGCAACACGCGCCCCTGCCCTTGCAAAGGCCCGCGCCCCGGCAAGTCCGAGCCCGCTCGCCCCGCCCGTCACCAGCACCCTGCGGCCGCTGAAATCCCAGATGGCGCTCACGATGCGGCTCCCTCGTTCAGCTCACGAGGCACTGTCGCGCACGCCGCCGAAGGTGTGCCAGGATCCGGCCGCCAGCCAGCCGGCATCCACCGGCAGGTTGATGCCGGTGATCATCGACGCCTTCTCCGACAGCAGGAACACCACCGCCGAGGCGATATCGCCGGGCCGGATGATCTCGCCGAGGCACGAGTTGTCGGCCAGGCGCTTGGGGTCGCGATTGCCGAGATCGATCTGCGACTGCAGCGCCGCCGTCAGCGTGTAGCCGGGGGAGATCGTGTTGACGCGCACGCCCGCACGGCCCCATTCGGCGGCAAGGCATTCGGTCAGCGAAATGACACCCGCCTTGGCCGGCGAATAGGAATGCAGCGGCATCGAGCGCATGCCGGCCACCGAGGCGATGTTGACGATGGCGCCGGTCCTGCGCTCCGCCATCCGCGTGCCGAACACCGCGCAGGCGTTGAACGTGCCTTCCAGGTCGACCGCGAGCACCCGACGGAACATTTCGCTGGTCAGCTCCGCCGGCCGGTGCGGCGACTGCACGATACCGGCGCAATTGACCAGAAAGTCGACCTCGAGCCCCTCGCCGGCCAGCGTTCCGGCCAGCTCGTCCATCGCCGCGCGATCGCACACGTCGATCTCGGCGAAGCGGGTCCGCTTCGGCAGCGCAGCCGCATCCGGCAGGCTCTTGTCGAGGCAGACGACGTGCGCCCCCTCCTCCGCCAGCACCTGCAGGCAGGCAAGCCCGATCCCGCTCGCACCGCCGGTTACGATTGCGGTCTTTCCGTCAAATGAAGCGTACATTCCTGTGTCCTGCCAAAGGGGTCTTCACATCATCGGCGAGAAGCGCGTGGGCTGCAGAAACCGGTTTTCCATGGCCGTGATCAGCGGCAGCACGCCGTCCGCATAGGCGATCCACTCCGGATCGCTCCACAGCTGCGCGCGGCGGCGCGCCCGGTCCTCGAAACTCTCGAACCGCCAGATATGGACGACCTGGTTGAGCGCCCCGGATTCGGTGGTGAAATAGCCCTTCAGGTCGCCCAGAAAGCGCGTCTGGATGGCAAGGCCGTCCCGTTCGAACCGCTCCAGGTAGTCGCCGACCTTGCCCGGCACCAGCGAATAGGTGCGTTCCTCGTAGATCATCCTCGCCCTCGTCGTTCGCGCTGGCCGCCCGCGATCCGGCAGGCGCGCGCAACGCCGAGCCGGCCGGAACGGAAATGCCGGACCGCAGCCTGCAGGCGCACCTGCTTGCCGAAGGGCAGTGTTACTCGGGGCGTTCGGATACGGCGACCGGGGGCTTGGTCTGTCCATCGGACCACTCGGCGGCTGCCGGAGCGCCCTTTGCGAAGGGTTCAGGTGCCTGTCGCTGCTGGGATTTCTGCTGGCGCACCGCGCAATCGCCCGGCCGCAAGAAACCGATCAGGGAGCAGCGGACATGACGCGTCGCGAGGCGCGCCGCGAGGCGCGGGCATCACTGTCGGCCATGCGATGTTTGCCGCCCCCCCCGCTCGCAGGCCTGCCCGATACGCAACGGCATCCAAGCAACGGCAACGCCACCGCCTCGAACCTGTCGTTCGGGGCGGTGGCGGAAGTTCGGCTCATGCTGCTTTCGGGCCGGAACCGGACGGCCGGCCCGGTTCGCGGATCAGAACGTCACGCGCCAGTTGGCGGCGACCCACGCGCTGGCGGTCTCGCCCTTGGTGGTGGCGTTGCCCATCAACGACAGCGTCGAGCCCGAGACGTCGACCTCGAAGCCGGCGCCGGCGCGCAGCCAGTCCTGCTGGTACTTCGCCGCACCCAGGTTGAACGCCCCCAGACCGACCACCTGTCCGGTGACGTTGGACCCGCTGCTCTCGAAGCGGTGGACGCCCTCCAGCGTGCCGATCAGGCGGAACTGCTCCATGAGCGGATAGCGCGCATCGAAGCCGTAGCGGATTTCGGTGCTGGCATCGCACAGGCTGTTGAACGCCGCCGGGAAGGCGCCGCCCGTCTCCGTATAGGCATCGAGGCAGGTGCGGGCGTAGGACAGCTCGCCGTAGGGAGAAATATGCGGGATCAGGTTCTCCCACTGCAGGCGGGCGCGAACGCCGTAGCCTTCCACATCCGTCGAGCCGGTGGAGGTGTCGACCAGGCCGCCGGACAGGTAGTTGCGGGCGATGTCGGCATTGCCCCACAGGCCCGTGCCGGTCATGACGCCCCACAGGCCGCTGTTCTCGTCGCCGGTGATCTGGCCGATCGCCTCCAGCTTGACATAGCCGGCCTGCACCTCGCTCGAACCGCCCAGCACCGTCGTCTGCTCGGCGCCGGTATAGCCGGCAACGCCGTTCAGCTGCACGGGGCCGAAATTGTAGCCGACGCCGATCTCGCCGAGCCCGAGGCTGCCGTCTCGGCTGCCGTGGTCGTCGCGGCCCCAGTCGCCGCCCGTCCACATGGTGAACTTGCCGTCCGGCGCACGGCGGTCGAGCGGACGCGATCCCGCGCCGTTGACGATCACGCCCATGGACTTGACGGCCATGGTGTTGGTGGCGCCGGCCGAGCCGAGGCTGCTTCCCAGAGCCTGCAGCGTGATGATGCCGGTACCTCCGGTACCGCCCGTACCGCCTGTGCCGCCTGTGCCGCCCGTACCTCCGGTGCCGCCCGTGCCGCCGGTACCGCCAGTCCCACCCGTTCCGCCAGTGCCTCCGGTTCCGCCGGTGCCGCCTGTGCCTCCGGTTCCGCCAGTGCCTCCGGTGGTAATGGTGCCGGTGGGACCTGTGCCATTGCCGCGGGCGATATAAAGCTCGTCATCGCGCGTCAGGCCGATGACGATCGAGCCGTCCTCGTTGGTGGCTTCGGCGGTCCGGGTGATATCCGAACGGTTCGGCTCGCTGGGGAGACTGCTCACGATCGTCGCGCCGCTGTTGCGCAGCCAGTCCTCGACGGTCAACATCCCGTCGTCGTCGGTCCAGCGGAAGCCATGGCCGGTGCTGCCGCTGGAGACATTGCCCACGATGACCTCGCCGTTGCCGGAGACCGCCTGCGCCCAGGACAGGACGCTGGACGCGCCGTCCAGGCCGCCCAGCGAGAAGATCTCGCCATCGACCCAGCGAACCGCCTGGGCTGCAAAACCGTTCAGCGAATGGCCGACGATGACACTGCCGTCCCAGGAGACGTCGGTCGCGCTCGCGGTGTTGTTGGGCGCCGAGTAGGCCGCAAGCGTCGGCAGCGCCACCATGCCGGTGTCCTCGGTCCAGCGGAAGGCCTGGAACCGGTCGCTGCTCGACAGCGCCGAGCCGACGATCACCGAGCCGTCATAGGAGGCGGCCGTCGCCTGATCGTTGCCGTACGTGTCGCGGCCGTCGAGCCAGCCGAGGCTCTGCATCCCGCCGCCCTCGGTCCAGCGGAAGGCCTCGCCGCCGTTCACCCCGACATAGCCGACGATGACACTGCCGTCGCCGGAGACCGCCGTCGCCTCGGAGAACGGGTTGGTGTTGCCCGCGATGGACCCGAGCGGCTGGAAGCCGCCTGCAGACGTCCAGCGATAGGCGCGCAGGCCGAACTCGCCGCCGGATACGCCCGGTGCCGCCCGGCCGACGATGACGCCGCCATCTGCGGAAATGTCGTTGGCGTTGTAGTTCTGGCTCCCGTTCAGCGGCCGGGCGATCGACGGGTCACCGACCGGCATCACGCCCTCGTCGTCGGTCCAGACGAAGCCGCTGGCGATGCTGTCTCCGTAGCTGCGATACACCGTGCCGACGAACATTGCGCCATCGGCCGTCATGCCGCCGATGCGGGCCGGATCGGTCAATCCGGTGCTGTAGCCGGGCTCGTCCGGGTCGCCGTAGAACAGGCGGATCACATGCGCCGGGCTCAGCATGTTGATGTCGGCAACGTCCTGCGCGGAAACCGGAGCGGCTGCCGCAAGCGACAGGGACGCCAGCGCGGTCGACTGAAAAAGTCCCTTGTATTTCCCAACCCTCATTGCCAACGTACCCTCTTACACACATGCCATTGAAAAATTCCCTGTCAAACTAATGGAGTACGCGGCGTCGCGGCATCACCTGAACAGGTGAGCGACATGCGGGACAGGCGTGATAAACCGTTGCCTGGAGACGCACATCAGGTGATCAAGAGACTGACCCCCTTCACGGTGCTGGCCGTTACGGCGACGGCCGGGCTGCTTGCCGCCGCCCTCGTGCTGGTCGCGGCGCTGAACCAGCCCTGGCTCGGCATCGGGCTTTCCGCCGATGCGCCGGCCGGCCTGGTGATGATCGAGACCGTCGCCTCGCACGGCCCGGCGGCCGGCGCGCTGCAACCGGGCATGCCGCTGGCGGCGGTCGGCGGCATCGGGCTCGAGGCGGGCGACCTGGTCGAGGAGCCGGATGTCGCGGAAAGCTACGCAGCCCTGCAGCGCTTTTTCGGCCGGCAAGCCGACCTTTACGCAGCCCTTGCCGGCGCAAGCGTGACGATCGAGACCGGCGGGACCGCTCCCTTGCGCATCGAGGTGACGGCCGCGACCGGGCGGCCGCTGTCCAGCCTTCCCCCCGCCTTCTGGGTGCAGATCGTCACCGGCCTCGTCAGCGTCATCGTCGGGGCCTGGGTCTGGAGCCTGCGCCGCGGCGAACTCTCGGCACGGCTGCTGGCGCTCGCAGGGCTCGGCATCCTCGTCTCCGCGTTTCCGGCCGCGCTCTACTCCTCCCGCGAGCTCGCCCTGCCGGGCGGGCTGTTCCGCGCCCTGTCGGCCACCAACCATTTCGGCGCGCTGGCCTTCGGCGTCGCCATGGTGGCGCTGTTCCTGTCCTATCCGCGCCGTCTCGTTCCCGTCTCCGCCCTCTGGCTGCTGCCGGCCGTCTACGGCGCGATATGGGCGCTGGACACGGCCTGGATCGGGTTTCCGGGGCCTGCCGAAGGGCACCATCTGCCCACCGTGACCCTGATGACGGGCATCCTGCTCGGCGCGCTGCTGCAATACCGGGCGAGCCGCGACGACCCGGCGGCGCGCGCGGCGATCCGCTGGTTCGCCCTGTCCGTCGGGCTTTGCGCCGGCACCTTCGTCACCGTCGTGCTGATGCCGAACCTGTTCGGCATGCAGCCGTCGATCTCGCAGGGCTATGCCTTCATCCTGTTCGGCATGCTGTTCCTCGGCGTTGCTGCCGGCGTTGCCCGCTACCGCCTGTTCGAGCTGGAAGGCTGGGCCTTCTCGATCCTGTCCTATTTCGGCGCGGTCCTGCTGCTCGTCCTCGTCGATGCGGCGCTGATCTCCGTCGTGGCGATGGATCGTCCCGAGGCCTTCGCCCTGTCGCTGCTGGCCGTGGCGATCCTCTACCTGCCGTTTCGCGACTGGCTGGCCCGGCGGCTGCTGCCGAGGCGGGAGATCGACCGGGAGGAGCTGTTCGCGCGGATCATCGACGTGGCCCTGACGACGGACGCCTCCCGCGAAGGCCGCTGGCAGGACGTCCTGCGCGACGCCTTCAGCCCGCTGCACATGTCCGCCGCAGTGGCCCCCGCCGATGAGAAGCCGGCCATCGCCGAGGACGGCCTGTCGCTGCTGCTTCCCGGCCTGCCGGGCCTTGTCCCCCTGAAGCTGTCGCATGCGCATTCGGGCCGGCGCCTGTTCAGCCCGCAGGACCGCCGCTTTGCCGGCGAGCTCTACGCCATGCTCGCCCATGCCATCGCCAGCCGCGACGCGCACGAGAAGGGCGCCGCCGAGGAGCGGATCCGCATCGCCCGCGACATGCACGACAACATGGGCGCGCAACTGCTGTCCGCGCTGCACAGCGAGCGGCGCGAGCGCAAGGACACCTTGATCCGCGAGACGATCTCGGACCTGCGGGACATCGTCAACAACGCGGCGCGCGGCGGGCGGGCCATCGGCGACCTGCTGGCAGACCTCAAGGTCGAGGCGCTGGAGCGGCTGGCCGCCGCCGACATCCGGCTCGACTGGCAGGACGCATGCGAGGATGGCGAGCGCACGCTCGCCCCCAATGTCGCCTATTCCCTGCGCTCGGTGCTGCGCGAGATCGTCAGCAACACGATCCGCCATTCGGGCGCGGACACGATGCGCCTGCGGATCGGGATGCGCGGCGGCATCGTCCATCTCGAGGCGAGCGACAATGGCAGCGGCCTTGCCCCCGGCGTCCGGGGAAAGGGCAACGGCCTGTCCAACCTGGAGGCGCGGCTGCTGGCGCTGAAGGGCACGCTTGTGCTGGAGGACGCCAATCCCGGCCTCACCGTCCGCGCCCGGTTTCCGCTCTGCGAAGGGGAGACGCGATGACCCGGATCCTGATCGTCGAGGATCTCGCCGAAGCCCGAAAATGGCTCCAGGACGTCGCCCGGGAGGCCTTCCCCGGCCCGCATGAGATCGACGCCAAGGCCACCTTGCAGGACGGCCTGGCGGCCGCGGCACGGCACGACTACGACGTCGCGCTCATCGACCTGCGCCTGCCGGACGGGTCGGGCATCGAGGTGCTGCGCGCCCTGCGCCAGCGCAATTCCAGCACGCTGTGCGTCGTCACAACCGCCATGGCGGACGACGTCCATATCGTCGCCGCCCTTTCGGCCGGAGCCAACGGCTACCTGCTCAAGGAGCAGCCCTCGGCCATGATCGTCCGGCAGCTGTCGCAACTCGCCGACGGCATCCCGGCCCTGTCGCCGGCCATCGCCCGCCGCATCATGGAGCATTTCCAGCTGACCGGCCCGGCGGCCGAGCCGGAGGAAAGCCTGACCGAGCGCGAGAAGGAGGTCCTTGCCCTGATCGGCCGCGGCATGCGCAATGTCGACGTGTCCGAGCAGCTGTCGCTTTCGGGAAACACGGTCGCGACGCATATCAAGTCGATCTACCGCAAGCTCGGCATTTCCTCGCGCGCCGAAGCCTCCTGGCACGCGGCGATGCTGGGCCTGTCGCCCGGCCGCAGCGAGGCGGACGACACGGATTCCGCCTGAGCGAAAAGGTGCTGGAAACGCGCGGCGAGCCCGTTCGACAGCCTGGCGACGTGCGCCGGGGAACCGCGCCGGCACGCTTGGTTAAAGGTTCGGAAACCCGCGAAGTCGTAATCCTTGATCAGCACGCCTGAACAAGGGTTCCCCCCAGATGCCGCTCTTCCCCAGCAAAAATCGCGACCTGATCGAGGCGCTCGGCCGGTCCCAGGCCATGATTCATTTCATGCCGGACGGAACTATTCTTGAAGCCAACGCAAATTTCCTGTCGGTCATGGGGTATTCTCTCGAAGAAATCGAGAAAAAACATCATCGCATGTTTTTGGACCCGGCTTATGCTGCGAGCGAGGCGTATCGATCCTTCTGGAAAGACCTCGCCCGCGGTGAATTCAAGTCCGGCGAATTCATGCGCGTGACCAAGAGCGGCGCCGAGGTCTGGATACAGGCGACATACAACCCGGTTCGCGACAGCAACGGCAATGTCTACCGCATCGTCAAGTTTGCGACAGATATTACCAAGGAGAAGATGAAGAGCGCAGATGCGCAGGGGCAACTGACAGCAATTCACCGCTCTCAAGCCGTGATTCACTTCGACCTCGACGGAAATATTCTGGAAGCCAACGACAACTTTCTGAAGGCGGTCGGCTACACGCTCGACGAGATCAAGGGCAGGCACCACTCGATTTTCGTCGCGTCCGACGAGCGCGAAACGCAGGACTACAAGGCGTTCTGGAAGCAACTCGGCGCCGGGCACTTCATGGCCGGCGACTTCAAGCGGATCGCCAAGGGCGGCGACGAGATCTGGATCCACGCCACCTACAACCCGATCCTCGACGCAGCCGGCCGGCCCTTCAAGGTGGTGAAATTCGCCTCCGACATCACGGCCGAAAAGCGCAAGAATGCCGAACATGAAGGCCTGATCGCGGCCATCGACCGCAGCCAGGCGGTGATCTCATTCAGCAAGGACGGCATCATCCTGGATGCCAACGACAACTTCCTGAAGGCGGTCGGCTATCGTCTCGACGAGATCAAGGGCAAGCATCACCGGATGTTCGTCGAGGAAAAGTACGCCCAGTCCGATCAGTATACCGAGTTCTGGCAGACCCTTGCCGGAGGCAAGCACTTGTCGGCGATCTATCAACGCTTCAACAAGGCGGGGAACCCGATCTGGTTGCAGGCGAACTACAATCCGATCTTCGACGCCTCCGGAAACATCGTGAAGGTGACGAAGTTCGCGACGGACATCAGCGAGAACATGGCAGCGCGGCAGGAGGCCATCGAAGCTGCCGAGGCGACACTGAGCACCGTGGACCAGTCGGCGCATTCCGCGCAGCACGTGAATTCCTCCGCACAGGGCATCTCTCAAGGGATGGAGAAAGCACGCTCTGCTGTCGAGGCCATGCAGGTGCGCTCCGAAACTGCCGAGCAGTCGACCGAGAAGCTCCGCCTGGCCGCTGCGTCCATGGATGGCGTGGTCCAGCTCATTTCCAAGGTCGCGGACCAGATCAACCTGCTGTCGCTGAACGCGACCATCGAGGCCGCCCGCGCCGGCGAAGCCGGCCGCGGCTTTGCGGTTGTCGCCAACGAGGTCAAGACGCTCGCAAACCAGACCTCCCAGGCGACCACGCGGATCTTCTCCGAAATCGCCGAGATGCAGTCGGTGGCAGGCTCTGTGGACGAGGCCTTGAAGGCCATCCGCAGATCGATCTCCGACGTGCAGGACCTCGTCCTGTCGACCACCAACGCGACCGAAGAGCAATGCGTGTCCACGGACGAGATCAACGTCCGTCTCCAGTCCGCGTCCTCCAGCGTCGCCTCCGTGTGCGAAAGCCTGGACAAGTGGGTGATCGGCATGGAGAACCGCCGCCGCGACGAGCGCAAGCGCGTCCACCGGGACTGCCTGATCGGCGGCATCGATGGCGCGAAGATCCGTGGCTCCCTGCGCGACATCTCGGACTCCGGCGCGAGGATCTACGTCGCCGATGGCTCGGCGATCCCCGATCATGTCGTCGTGGAACTGGACGACAAGAGCGTGAAGCGCGGCACGGTCGTGCGCCGCAACGGGCGGGAGCTCGGCGTGGAATTCCGCTCCGAAGCGACCTCCTTCGCGGCATAGTCTGCCGCCGAAGCCCGGCGACAGACCAGGAGGCGCTGGCCCGGGCTTTCACCCGCCCCTCGCGGAGCAAGCGAGCGAAGCGGGTTTTGCGTGAGCGAGAAGATGGTGGGCCCGGCAGGACTCGAACCTGCAACCAATCCGTTATGAGCGGACGGCTCTAACCATTGAGCTACAGGCCCCCCGACAGGCTGGACGCCGGTCGCGCCGAACGGGGCGGAAACGGCAATGCCCCGCACGGCGTGCGATCCTTCCTACAACACCTTTTCGAGGGGTTGCAAGGCAGGGCGCGACGGGTGACAAGCACAAGATGTGCAAGGCCCGGCGCAGCGCCCGGACCGCAGGCGAGATACTGGGAGCCCCATGCCGCAATTTCCGCTGCTGGTCGCCACGACCCTCCTCTCCATCACCCTGTTCGGCTGGCTGCTCGTGCTCGGCCGCTCGCTGCTCATTCCCTTCGTCATCGCCCTGCTGGTCTGGTACCTGATCGTCGCGCTGGCCGAGGCGATCCGCGCCATCCCGCTCGGCCCGCTGCGCCTGCCGCGGCTCGTCGCGGTGACGGCAGCGCTGGCGGTCATCTTCGTCGTCTTCAGCATGGCGGTCGACATTCTTGCGGCCAACCTCACCGCGCTTGCCCGCGATGCGCCGGTCTACCAGGCCCGGCTCGACCAGATCCTCAAGAGCGGCTCGGTCTGGGTCGGCCTTGCCGATCCGGTCCAGATGCGCGACCTGGTGCCCGACAATGCCCTCAACCGGGCGCTCAGCGCCGGCGCCAATGCGATCACCCAGATCGCCGGCTCCGCCTCGCTGGTCTTCATCTATGTGCTGTTCCTGCTGCTCGAGCAGTCGACCTTCGACCGCAAGATGGCGCGGCTGTTCTCCTCGCCCGAGCGCATGGAGATCGCCTTCCTGATGCGCGAGCGCATCACCGGGGCGCTGCGCCACTATCTCGGCATCAAGACCGCCGTCAGCGTGCTTACCGGCTCGCTCACCGCCGGCCTGCTGACGCTGCTCGACCTTCCCTATGCCGCGCTCTTCGGCTTCATCGCCTTCGCGCTCAACTTCATCCCCACCATCGGCTCGCTGATCGCGGTGATCTTCCCCAGCCTGCTGGCCCTGGTGCATTTCGAGACGCTGACGCCCTTCCTGGTGATCAGCCTCGGCCTCGGCACCATCCAGTTCCTGATCGGCAACCTTCTCGAGCCGCGGCTGATGGGCAACAGCCTCAATCTGTCGGGACTGGTGATCATGCTGTCCCTGTCCTTCTGGGGGGCGGTGTGGGGCATCACCGGCATGCTGCTTTGCGTGCCGCTCACGGTGATGGTGCTGATCATCTGCGCCCAGTTCCCCGCCTCCCGGCCCGTCGCCGTGCTGCTGTCCGCCGATGGCGAGGTCGGCGCCCCGATGGTGGCCCGCGGCCCCGCACCACCGGAATAGGCGGAGCCTCCTGCATTCCCGCAAGGGGCAGACCCGCCCCTTGCAAATCTGCGCAAGAATCCTGCGCAATTATCCGGTTTTCGTGCCGAAAATTGCCCCTTGCCAAGCAGTTTCCGGCCTGGGATCGCACAACCAATCGTTATAACTACCTAAAACACCATCCTTGACGCGAAACGCTTGGCCAGTTTATGAAATGATGTGACCCTGACATCGACGAAAGACTAATTCGGGAATGTCAGCCCCATCATTCACAGAACAAAGACACGCTTGCGAGTGTGGATTGACTTTGCGTCCTTCGCACACTCTTTAAATAATTTAGGAGGAAACAGGATGAATATCTTCAAGGCAGCGGCCGCTGCCGTGATCGCGCTCGGCATCGGCGCCGTGCCGGCCCTCGCCGAAATCGACACCGTGAACCTTCGCCTCGCCCATGTGGTGAACGAGCAGGACGGCTTCCACGCCGCCGCGACCAAGTTCAAGGAGCTGGTTGCCGAGCGCTCCGACGGCAAGATCACCGTCGAGATCTTCCCCAATGCCACGCTGGGCGACGAGCGCACCCTGCTCGAGGGCATGCAGATCGGCACCGTGGACATGGGCGTCATCACCAACGGCCCGGTGTCCAACTTCCTGGAAGAGATGGCCGTGTTCGAGCTGCCCTTCCTCTTCCCCTCGCCCGAGGCCGCCTACAAGGTGCTCGACGGCGAGATCGGCCAGGAGCTGCTCGACCGCCTGTCGGAGGTCAATCTCAAGGGCCTCGCCTATGCCGAGCGCGGCTTCCGCAACCTGACCAACTCCAAGCGCCCGATCAACACCCCGGCCGATCTCAGCGGCCTGCGCGTGCGCGTCATGGAGAACCCGGTCTACATCGACAGCTTCCGCGAGCTGGGCGCCGACGCCATCCCGATGGCCTGGACCGAGGCGCTCACGGCCATGCAGCAGGGCACGATCGACGGCCAGGAAAACCCGGTCGGCGTCGTCTACTCGTTCAAGCTGAACGAGACCCAGACCAACATGACCATGACCCGCCACACCTATGCCCCGGCGCTCTTCGTCATGGGCATGCCCAAGTGGAACGAGCTGTCGGAGGAGACCCAGCAGATCGTCCGCCAGGCGGCGCAGGAAGCGGCCGAATATGAGCGCGCGCTCAACGCCCGTCTCGAGGGCGAGCAGCTCCAGGCGCTCAAGGATGCCGGCATGACCGTGATCGAGAATGCCGACCTGTCCGCCTTCTCCGCGGCCGTTCAGCCGGTCTACGAGAAGTACGGCGAGAAGTTCGGCGACTACCTGCCCCGCATCCAGGAGGCGCTGAAGTAAGATGCTGGCAGGGTTGGCGTGGATTGACCGTCTTCTGGGCGAGACGCTCAAGCCCGTGGTCTTCGTGGGGATGGCCGCGCTCGTCGCCGTCATCACGCTCCAGATCGTCTCGCGGGTGTTCTTCACATCCGTGAGCTGGACGGAGGAAGTCGCCCGCTTCCTCCTGATCTGGATCACCTTCCTCGGCGCCACGCTGGCCTACCAGCAGGGGCGGCATATCGCGGTGACGCTCATGCGCGACAACCTGCCGCCCGCCTTCAAACGGATCGTGACGGGGGCAGCGCTCCTCGTCACGATCGCCTTCCTGGTCGCCCTGGCCTGGGTCGGCTGGCGCTACACGATGCTGCAGAGCTTCCAGAAGTCGCCCTCGCTGCGCCTGCCGATGAACTACGTCTATGTCGTCATGCCGATCACCGCCGCGTTGATCGCCCTCCTGTCGTCCATCGACCTGATCCGGCTGCTCGCCGGCGGCAGCGCGCGGAAGACCCCTTCGGAGATCGACGTGGAGCTCGAAACGCAGATCCACGGGGAAGATCGTCGGGTATGAGCCTCCTCCTTTTCGGACTGTTCGTCCTGTTCCTGCTCATGGGTCTGCCGGTCGCCATCGTCATCGGCGCGGCCACCATGACGGCCCTCCACATGGACGGCACCTCGCTGATGGCCGTGCCGCAGCAGATGTTTTCCGGCATCAACTCCTTCGCCCTCGTCGCCGTGCCGATGTTCATCCTGGCCGGCGACGTGATGGCGCAGGGCGAGATTTCCAAGCGTCTCGTGGCGTTCGCCGACAGCCTTTTCGGCTTCATCAAGGGCGGATTGTCCATCGTCTCCGTCTTTGCCGGCATGTTCTTCGCCGCGATTTCCGGCTCGGGCGCCGCCACCACCGCCGCCGTCGGCGCGAGCCTCGTTCCCGAGCTGAAGCGCAAGGGCTACGACCCGGCCTCCGCCGCCTCGCTGATCGCCGCCTCCGGCACCATCGGCGTCGTCATCCCGCCCTCCGTGCCGATGATCATCTACGCGGTGATCGCGCAGGAATCGGTCGCCAAGCTCTTCCTCAACGGCTTCATTCCCGGCGTCGCCATGGGCATCGGTCTCATCATCATCGCCGTCATCCAGGGCCACCGCCGCTCCTATCCCCGCGGCACGGCGCTGAACCTGCGGACCATCTGGCGCACCTTCGTCGCCGCCAGCTGGGGCCTGATGGCGCCGCTGATCATCCTCGGCGGCATCTTCTCCGGCATCTTCACCCCGTCGGAGGCCGCCGTCATCGCGGTGAACTACGCGATCCTGATCTCCTTCGTCGTCCATCGCGACATGTCCTTGAGGCAGCTCTACGACATCGTGCTGCGCGCCGGCGTGACCACGGCGGTGATCATGTTCGTCATCGCCGCCTCCTCGGTGCTCAGCTGGACCCTGTCGAGCTGGCAGGTGCCGAAC
Organism: Stappia indica; assembly: GCF_009789575.1. Lineage (NCBI taxonomy): Bacteria > Pseudomonadati > Pseudomonadota > Alphaproteobacteria > Hyphomicrobiales > Stappiaceae > Stappia > Stappia indica. The sequence goes on from NZ_CP046908.1 coordinate 1,514,551, forward strand.
CAGATCGCCAGCGCCGCCCTGTCGCTCTCCTCCAATCCTTACGTCCTGCTCTTGCTGATCATGGCGGTGATCCTGGTGGCGGGCGTCTTCCTGGAGACCGCCTCGGCGCTGATCATCCTGACCCCGATGCTGCTGCCGCTCGCGGCCCAGCTCGGCCTCGACACGGTGCATTTCGGCATCATCATCGTGGTCGGCCTTGCCATCGGCATGGTCACCCCGCCGGTGGCGATCAACCTGTTCGTCGCCTCGACCATCGCCGGGCTGCCGATCGAGCGGATCGCCAGGGCCGTGATGCCCTATCTCGCAACGCTGCTCGTGGTCTACCTGCTGATCGCCTTCGTGCCCTTCGTCTTCTGACGGGGGCCCGCGCATCGACGTTCCGACAACGGCCGCCGCGACCCTGTCCCGGCGGCCGTTTTCGCATGCGGCCCCTCGCCGTCCGGCCGGGCCATGTGGATTGACCAGAAACGACCCGAAAACCACCGGGCGAGCGCCTTCCGTCCGCCGCAATTGCTCGCGATGGTCGCGCCATTCCGCCTCATGCGCCCGAGGGCTGCGGCGGACAGCTTCCGTTTTTCAAGGAGATATTCGATGACCTCGCTCCAGACCGCTGCCCGCTTCGCCTTCGTCGGCGCGCTGGCCGTTGCCGCCGCCACCCTGCCCGCCAGGGCCGAGGAAACCCCGCGCATCGCCACCATCGACATGGTCGGCACTGGCGTCGTCAGCGCCGCCCCCGACATGGCGATGATCACCAGCGGCGTCGTCAGCGATGCCGACACCGCAGCCGAGGCGCTTGCCGCCAACACCGAGGCGATGTCCGCCGTGATCGCCCGCATCAAGGAGGCCGGCATCGAGCAGCGCGACATCCAGACCTCGGGCTTTTCCGTGCAGCCGCGCTACCGCCAGGTGAAGAGCTCCGCCCCGGAGGAATATCGCAGCGAGGTCTTCGGCTACCGCGTCACCAACAATGTCGGCGTGCGCGTGCGCGACCTTGCCAAGCTCGGCGGGCTGATCGACGTGATGGTGCGCGACGGCGCCAACCAGGTCGGCGGCGTCACCTTCATCGTCAGCGAGGAAGGCAAGCTGAAGGACAGCGCCCGCAAGGAGGCCATGGCCGACGCGATCCGCAAGGCGGAGATCTATGCCGAGGCGGCCGGCGTCAAGCTCGGCCGGGTGCTCTCGATCAACGAGCAGGACTTCGGCGGCCCGCGCCCGGTGATGATGATGGCCCGCGCCGAGATGAAGATGGACGGCGCCCCGGCCCCGATGGAGGCCGGCGAGAGCTCGCTCGAGGTGCGCATCAACGTCACCTGGGAACTGGTCCGGCCGTAACGGCTGCCCTTCCCCCCCGGCAACACCTGCCGGCGCGGATCGCTCCGCGCCGGCCAGTTTGCGCCAGTCAGTCCGCGCCAATCACTCTGCGCCAATCACTCTGCGCCAGTCACTCTGCACCGGTCAGGCCGTCGCGCATCCACACCTGCATCCGCTTGCGGCTGGAGGCCGCCTCCCCGACATCCGGCCAGTCGAAGCCGACCGTCAGCCCCTCGAGCGGCAGATAGCCGCGCTTGCGCCAGAACGGGTCGAGCGGGCTGTAGCCGGCAGGCCGCGCCGGGTGGTCCGCCGGGCGGATCACCGCGCAGAACGCCGCGCGGTCGAAGCCAAGCCTGCGCGCATGCGCCTCGCGGGCATCGAAGAAACCGTGCCCCAGCCCCTGCCCCCGCCACTGCGGATCGAGCACGGATTCCGCGAAATAGAAGATCGTCGCCGGATCGAAGCCGGCCTCCTCGAAGGGATCGCGGAAATCCGCCACCTCGCCTTCGAGCGGCTGTCCGGTCGCAGCCCCGACAAGTCGTTTGCCGGCTAATGCACCGACGACGACGGCCCCCTCGCTTTCGGCGTATCGACGCAGGTAGCCCCGCTCGTAGTCCAGCGACCCCTCGTAGAGATACGGCCATTCCCGGAACACCTTGACCCGCAATGCCGCTAGGTCATCCAGCGCCTCGCCGATTTCCTTACCCGTCAAAGTAAAAAGCTCTGCCTTCATTGCCTCTCGCCGGTTTTCGGGGGCTTGCGGAAAAACGTCCATTGCATCGCAGCACGAACCACCCTATAGCACCCCCGTTCGGGACTGAACCCGGGTTTCATCTGCTGGTTGGGGAGACCGCCATGTCTGACGACGGCCTCTTCCAATTGGGGATGGACTTGGAAGCACGTCACCATGAAGGCGCCGACGCATCGTTTGCGGACGCATATGCCTTCGACGTGCCGAGAAGCACCACCCATACGGAAGACAACGACATTACCGCGCCTGCGGCCAACACGCAGGACGACCGGCTCGATCACTTCATCGAGCGTGAGGGCGTCCGCTGTGCCGGCTCGCATCTGATCATCGATCTCTACGACGCTTCGCGTCTCGACGATCTTCCCTTTATCGAGGAGACGTTGAAGACCTGCGTCGAGGAGGCCGGTGCAACGCTGCTGCACATCCACCTGCACCCGTTCGAGCCCACCGGCGTGAGCGGCGTCGCGGTGCTGGCCGAAAGCCATATCTCGGTCCACACCTGGCCCGAGGCCGGCTATGCGGCCTTCGATGTGTTCATGTGCGGCGATGCCCGGCCGGAAAAATGCGTCGAGGTGCTGGAAGCAGCCTTCCGCCCCGGACGCACCAGCGTCAGCGAATTGCTGCGCGGCAAGGAGGTCGCATGAGCGACGGGCTGGTCTTTCGCGAGACGCTCTATCCGGGCGTCCAGGTGCAGTATTCCTGCGACGACATCCTGTACCAGGATCGCTCCGAGCATCAGGATCTCGTGCTGTTCGCCAATCCGGTGTTCGGCAAGGTCCTGATGCTCGACGGCATCACCCAGGTCACCACCGCCGACGAGTTCATCTATCACGAGATGATGGCGCATGTGCCGATCCTCGCCCATGGCGAGGCGCGCGAGGTGCTGATCATCGGCGGCGGCGACTGCGGCATGGCCGAGGAAGCCTTGAAGCACAAGGGCATCGAGCGGCTGACCCAGGTGGAGATCGACGATGCCGTCGTCGAATTCTCCAAGGAGCACTTCGCCGATTTCAACGCCTCCGTCTTCCGCGATGACCGGTTCGACCTGGTCATTGCCGACGGCGCGCGCTTCGTCGCCGAAACGGACCGCCGCTTCGACGTGGTGATGGTGGATTCCACCGACCCGATGGGCCCCGGCGCCGTGCTGTTCACGCCCGAGTTCTATCGCGGCGTCCACCACTGCCTGAAGCCGGGCGGCGTGCTGGTCACCCAGAACGGCGTCCCCTTCCTGCAGAAGGGCGAGCTGGTCTCCTCCATCGGACACTTCTCGAAGATCTACCGCGACGCCTATGCCTATGTCGCGGCGATCCCGACCTATTTCGGCGGCCACATGGCGCTCGGCTGGGCAAGCGACAATCCGGCGCTGCGCCGCCAGCCGCTCGACGTGCTGGAGCAGCGTTTCGACGCAGCCAACCTCGACACCCGCTACTACACGCCGGAAGTGCACCAGGCCGCCTTCGCGCTGCCGCGCTTCATCCGCGATGCGGTGGAGGAAGGCCGCAAGGGCGCCTGACGCCTTTGTCCGCTTTCCGCAAAAACGACAAGGCCGCCGCCCCTCGGGACGGCGGCTTTTTTTTGCGGCGCCTGTCGCCGGGGGCATCGTGCCTTCACGCCATCTTCTTCGTCTTTCCGGCGGGTCCTCTCTTCGGCGTCTTCCCGGGCAAGGCGAAGCCGCGACCCGGGACCGGAGAGCCACGGTGCCCGAGGCAGGCGTGAAGCGGTTCCACGAACACCCTCGGCGCTCCGATCCCGCATCTCCGCTCCGCTGCGTGCAGGATGACGAGGAGAGGGTTTCCGGTATCCTCGCTGCCGCTCTGGCAACCAATAGGCCCCGGCTCGCGCTTCGCTTGGCCGGGGTGACGGCAGAGAAGGGGCAAGGCCGTGCCTCCCCCTCGGAGGTCATCAACTCATATCGTTGAGGTGGTCTCTCATTCTTGCGTTGAGGATGACGACGATCTTTCTCATGAGCGCGGTTAGGGCGACGATGGGCTTCTTTCCGTTTGCGATGAGCCTCTGGAAGACGGGTCGCAGCGGCCCTTTGCAGCGTGCGGCGCTGAGGGCGGCCATGAAGAGGATGGAACGGATCTGCGGGCGTCCGCCGCGGGTCTTGCGGTAGCCCTTCAAGGTTCCGCTGTCGTTGGGGTGTGGGGCAAGGCCCGCCAGGGATGCGGCCTGCTTTCCGGTCATGGTGCCGAGCTCGGGCATGGCGGCGGCCAGGGAGATGGCGGTCCTTGGCCCCACGCCCGGCAGCGAGCGGTAGAGGGCGATACGCCTTGCGAGCAGGGTGCATTGCGCGCAAAGGCCTGCGATGGCCGTGTCGATGGTCTCGATCTGGCGGTCGAGCGTTCTGACGAGGCTCCTGCAGGAGGCCGAGACCAGGGTGCATCCGGGCGACTTGGCGCGGTTGAGTTCGGCGCCGCGAATGGCCATGAGATCGTGCCTGCGGGCGACGAGCGCGGCGAGTTGCGCCTGGGTGCGATCGGCCGGGCGGTGGAGCGGAAGGTGGCGCCATCGCTCCTGGCCATAGGCGGCCAGCAGTGCGGCATCGATGGCATCGGTCTTGGCCAGTCGCCCGAAGGAACGGGCGAAGGCCCTGGCCTTGAGGGTGTCGGCGCGGTGGCAGGCGATGCCTGCGGCCGCGAGCTCTGCCAGCAGCAGGGCTTCGTGGCCGCCGGTCGGCTCGCAGACGATGAGCGTCCCGGAGGGCAGGCCGGCGACCAGCTTGCGGATCGCCCGGGCCGTGTTGGCCACGGTGCTGGCCACGGTGCGGGCCACGGTGCAGGCGGCGGTGCCCGGCGCCGAACAGACGGCAAGGGTCAGCTTCGACACGTCGATGCCGACGACGTGGGACGGGGCATGTTCCAGAAAGGCCATGGCGGTGGTATCCTGATCGTGCTTCGGATTGTTCGCGGGCGTGGTGTCAGCCAGAGGCCCAATCAACTCTCCAAGCGGGAAAAGGAAGCGGCAGGGACCATGATGACGACGGGCGAAAGCCCAATCCCGGTCCGGTCGCCTGCCACTGGTCTCCCGGCGGTTCAGGCCGGGAGACCACCCAAACTCTACCATCTCTCCAGACGAACAATCCCGGCCGCAGGCAAAGCCGGAGAGCCGGCAACCCATTGGCACCCTCAGCGGACGTGAGACGGGAGCGCATCGCCACCTCCACGGCTGTCATACCTGCGAAGGCAGGTATCCAGTATCCACCGGGGCGGACGGTGCCGCGAAGCCAGCCGCCACGGGCGTTCCCGCGGCAACGCCCCCCTCAGTCCCGCGCCTCAAGCCAGGCGGCAAGCCCGGCCCGGTCGCCGGACAGAACCCCCTCGGCCACCCGCCGGCCGACGGCGGCGCCGAACTTGTAGCCATGGCCCGAGCAAGCCGAGACGATGGTCAGCCGGTCTTCACCGGCGACCAGGAAATGCTCGTCCGCGGTGAACGTGTAGGCGCAGGTGACGACTTCGCTCACCCGGTACTCGGTGATGCGCGCAAACGGCGGGGCGAAATGATCGCGCAGCCGCTCGCCCTCGCCGGGCTCCGCCACACGCCGCTCGTCGGCACCGGCGCGCATCTTGTGGATGCCCGCCCCCACCTTCAGCCCCGTGCCGCGCACCGGCGGCAGCACATAGCCGTCGACCGTGCCGCCGACATCGAGGATCACCGGCGAGGCCTCCCAGGCGGCAACGAGATCCGCCGGCGGGGCGAGATAGGCAACCGCCGTGCGATAGGAGGTCAGCCGGTCGGCAAGCTGCGGGAACAGCTGCAGCACCCAGGCGCCGGCCGTCACCACCACATGATCGCCGGCAAGCTCCTCGCCGCCGGCAAGCCGCACCTTGCCCGCTGCCGCGTCCACCGCCTCCACCCGCGCTTGCGCGCGGATCGTCACGCCGGCGCGCCGAAGGAAGGCCAGCAGGTCGCGGCCGATATGCCGGCACAGCAGCACGCCGCCTTCCGGGCTGAAGGCGGCCGAATGCACCCCGCCGGGATCGAGGAACGGGTGCCGGCGCACCGCCTCCTCGCAGCTCAGGTCCTCCACCGGATAGCCGCCGGCGACCAGGCTGTCGCGATAGTCCACGGCCGCGTCCCGCCCGGTCTGCGACACCAGCAGAAAGCCGGTATCGGCCAGGTGCTTGTCGCCGAGATCCGCCCACATCTCGTCCCAGGCCGCATAGGCCTCGTCGATGCGCCGCTGGTAGCCGCCCTGCGCCCCATAGGCGCGGCGGATGATCCGGTGATGGTCGCCCGAGGCCGACAGCGGATTGGGGATCGGCCCCTGTTCCACCAGCACCACCTCGACGCCGCGCTTGGCGAGCGACCAGGCAGTGGAGAGCCCGGCAATGCCGGCACCGACGACGATGACCTTCATGGGAACTGCCTCCTTGCCGGCGCGGGCTGCTTTGGCCGCGGGCGGGATCAGGCGCCGACCTGGGCGATCCATTCCTGCAGATTGTAATAGGTGGTGATGCGGGCGATCCGCCCCTCGCGAATGTCGAAGAACGTGCCCGCCGGCAGGCGATAGGTCTGGCCCTCCGCCGGCGGCAGGCCCTCGTCGGTGACGAGATAGGTGCCCGAGACGATGAACTCCGCCGCTGCGCGGCGGCCGTCCTCGCTGGCGAAGAGCACGATTTCCGACAGTTCTTCCTTGTAGCAGCGCGTCATGTGGCCGTTGAACGCGGCGAACAGCGCCTTGCCCTGCCGCCGTTCGCCCTGGTTGACGTCATGGGCGATGTCGTCGGTGACCAGCTCCAGCATCGCGGCCGTGTCGCCGGCGTTGAAGGCAGCGTAATAGTCCTGGAGGAGCTTCAGGGTCGCAGCGTGCGGCATGTCTGGTTCCGGTGTTTTCGGGGGAGAGGAATGGAGACGATCTCGTCCCATTCTGGCCTCCCCGTCCCGGCCTTGGCAAGCCGCGCCCGCCGCTCTTGCTCACACTGTCCCCGCCGTACTCACGCACCCGGAACGGCGTCCTCCGCATATTGCGCCAGGAACGCCGCGCTCGGCGGGATCGGCTTGATCATGTCGATCAGCACGCCATTGGGGTCACGCGTGATGAAATGCCGCTGGCCGAAATCCTCGTCGCGGATGTCCAGCAGGATCGGCAGGCCTGCCGCCTTCAGCCGCTCGTATTCGGCATCGACATCCTCCACCTCGAAGTTGAGCAGCAACCCGCAGACCCTCTGCCCGCGCGCCGCCGCCGGGATCGTCTCATGGCTGCCGTCCAGCACGGCAAGGTTCACGGACGGATCGCTTTCCGACTGCAGATGCACGTACCAGTCGGCGCTGAAGGCGCGGCGAAAGCCGAAATGCGTCTCGTAGAACCGCGCCGTTGCCTCCACCTCGTCCGTCATCAGCACCGGGTAATAGCTCGTCACCTTCATGGCCTGTCCTTCCGTGGTTTGCTTGGGGCGGCTCCCACCGCCCCTGCGGCCCGGCCGTCTCGTCTGTCGTTCGGCGACAGCAGCAAACCCTTGCCTGCCGGCGCCGCCCCATGTCACATACATGCAGCCTGTATCCATATACATACAGACAGACTGTATGTAAAGAGACGAACCGATGACCGACACGACGACCAACAAACCCGACCGGAGGCGCGGCAAGGGCCGGGGCAATTCCGAGCGCTCCGCCGAAATGCGCGGCGAGCTGATCGCCGCCGGCCGGCGCCTCTTTGCGCAGAAGGGCTTCGCCGACACCTCGACGCCGGAGATCGTTGCCGCCGCCGGCGTGACGCGCGGCGCGCTCTATCACCATTTCGCCGACAAGACCGCGCTCTTCGCCGCCGTCCTCGAGGCGGAAAGCCGGGCGGTCGCGCAGGAGATCGAAGCGGGCTCGGCCGAGGCGCCGTCCGCGCGCGAGGCACTGCTTTCCGGCGCGCGCGCCTATTTCGCGGCGATGCGCGCGCCCGGCCGCTGCCGCATCCTGCTGGTCGACGGCCCGGCCGCGCTCGGCCCCGGTGAGGCCTCGCGGCTCGATGCCCTCCATGCCGGCCGCACCCTGCGCGAGGGGCTGGCGGAAGCCCTTGGGCAGGGCGACTTGCGCCCCCTGCCCCTCGATGCGCTGACTGGCGTGCTTTCCGCCGCCTTCGACCGCGCCGCGCTCGACATCGCCTCGGGCGCCGAGGAGGCCGGCTTCCTCGCCGTCTTCGCGGCGCTCATTGACGGGTTGCTGTCCCCAGCCTCCGCAAGGTGACCGGTGAGGCCGGCGAGAAGCGCCAAACACAAACAAAAGGGCCCGGCATTGCCGCCGGGCCCTTTGAAACACGCGTTCGATAGCGCCTCGGCGCGCCTTTAGCTGTCGAGGAACGAGCGCAGCTTGCGCGAGCGCGAGGGGTGCTTCAGCTTGCGCAGCGCCTTCGCCTCGATCTGGCGGATACGCTCGCGCGTCACCGAGAACTGCTGGCCGACTTCTTCCAGCGTGTGGTCGGTGTTCATGCCGATGCCGAAGCGCATGCGCAGCACGCGCTCCTCACGCGGGGTGAGCGAGGCCAGAACCCGCGTCGTCGTCTCGCGCAGGTTCGACTGGATCGCCGCGTCGATCGGCAGCACCGCGTTCTTGTCCTCGATGAAGTCGCCCAGGTGGCTGTCTTCCTCGTCGCCGATCGGCGTCTCGAGGGAGATCGGCTCCTTGGCGATCTTCAGCACCTTGCGGACCTTCTCCAGCGGCATCTGCAGCTTTTCGGCCAGCTCCTCCGGGGTCGGCTCGCGGCCGATCTCGTGCAGCATCTGGCGCGAGGTGCGCACGATCTTGTTGATCGTCTCGATCATGTGCACCGGGATGCGGATCGTGCGGGCCTGGTCGGCGATCGAACGGGTGATCGCCTGCCGGATCCACCAGGTCGCATAGGTGGAGAACTTGTAGCCGCGCCGGTACTCGAACTTGTCCACCGCCTTCATCAGGCCGATATTGCCCTCCTGGATCAGGTCCAGGAACTGCAGGCCGCGGTTCGTGTACTTCTTGGCGATGGAGATGACGAGGCGCAGGTTGGCCTCCACCATCTCTTTCTTGGCGATGCGTGCTTCGCGCTCGCCCTTCTGCACCATCGAGACGATGCGGCGGAACTCGGCCGTCTCCAGGCCGGTCTCCGAGGCAAGGCTCTGGATCTCCTGGCGCAGCTCGCGGATCGTTTCCTTCTCCTGGGCGACGAAGTTCTTCCAGCCCTTGGAGGCAAGGTTCGCGACCTTGCGGATCCAGTTCGGGTCGAGCTCGTTGCCCTGGTACTGCTTCAGGAAGTCGCCGCGGTCGACGCCGTGGCTGTCGGCCAGGCGCAGCAACCGGCCCTCGTAGCCCATCAGCCGCTTGTTGATGTCGTAGAGCTGCAGGACCAGCGCGTCGATGCGCTGCTGGTTCAGCGACAGGCTCTTCACATCGACGACGATGTCTTCCTTGAGCTTCTTGTAGCGGCGCTCCTGCGACGGCGACAGGGTCTTGTTGGCGAGCTTGTTCTCGACCAGCTGGTCCTGCAGGCGGCGCAGCTTCTTGTAGTCGTCGGCGATGCGATCGAAGGTCTCCAGAACCTTCGGCTTCAGCTCGGCCTCCATCGCGGAGAGCGAGATGTTCGCCTCGAACTCGTCGTCCTCCTCGCCGTCGCCCTCGCCTTCAGTCTCGCCGGAAGCCTCGCCGTCGCCCGCCGGGCGGGCCGAGCCCTCGCCGCGGGCCGTCGTCTCGTCGCGGGTCGCACCGGCAGCGCCGGTGCCGGCATTGGCCGTTCCGCCCTCGGAGGCGCCCTCCTCCTCGCTCTCCTCGGCGTCGTCGCCGCGGAAATCGGGGCCGGCATAGGTCGCCTCGAGATCGATGATGTCGCGCAGCAGGACCTTGCCTTCGTTGAGCTCGTCCCGCCAGATGATGATGGCCTGGAAGGTCAGCGGGCTCTCGCAAAGCCCGGCGATCATCGCCTCGCGGCCGGCCTCGATGCGCTTGGCGATGGCGATTTCGCCCTCGCGCGACAGAAGCTCGACCGAGCCCATCTCGCGCAGATACATGCGCACGGGGTCGTCGGTGCGGTCCGTCGGCTCCTTGGCCGTGGTCTTGGCGACCGTGGTCGGCCCGGCCTCGACGATCTCGCCGCCCTGGTCGTCCGCCTGGGCCTCCTCGGCCTCTTCTTCCTCGATGACGTTGATGCCCATGTCGGACAGCATCGCCATCGTGTCCTCGATCTGCTCGGACGTGACCTCCTCGGACGGGAGCACTTCGTTGAGCTCCTCATAGGTCACGTAGCCGCGCTTCTTGGCGAGCTTGATCATCCGCTTTACAGCGGCATCGGAAAGATCCAGAAGCGGACCGTCGGAGGTCTCCGTTGCGGGTTCCTGGGTCTCTTCCGCCTGGGTCGATTTGGCTGCCATGGTTGTCTCCGGCCCCGCCGGCCCCGCGGGCCTGGCGCTGTCGTTCGTGTCACGCTGGTTGCCCGCCTGGCGGGCCCGGTTCCGCTTTCCGCGCCTTATTGCGCCCGGAAAGCCGGAGGACCGGCTGATTCATTTCGCGGCGGAATACCGGATCCCTTGCCGGCCACGGCCTTTCGGCCATGCAGATCCCCTCCCCGCGACGCGCCGCCACGCCAGCCGGGACAGAATGTCAGTCTTAGTCGCTGTCCGTTAAGTGCCACTTAACCCTGCAACCCGGTTCGACAAGACTCGACACCGGAAACAGCCGGCATGCACAAGGCTCCGGCCATCCGGTTCCGCACGGGATATCGGCAGGCAAGGTGATTTCGTGCCGCCATGTCGGCTCCTGTCATGGCTTGCGACCCCGTGTCTCCTGGACCGGGTCTGCATGACGGGCCTGTCGCGGCTCTGGATGCTGCCTGAATTGCTTATGTAGCGCAAAGGTCCGGATTCGCAAGAGTGATTCGTTGGCCGTCAACCAAAGAGGCGGCGCGATCCACAGCCGCGCGCCCCTCGCCCTTCAGCCGCCGGCGCCGGCAACCGCACCTTGCGCTATCGCTGCGCGTGCACGCGCCGCGGCCCCCGCCGGGGTGGAGGCGACCGGCCGCGCCGAGCGGAAGACCTTGCCCCGTTCGGCGATCTCCTGCTCGATGCGGGCGCATTCCTCGCGCCGGCGGGCAAGGTCCTGCGAATGGGCGCGGATGCGCTCCCAGTCCGCCTCGTCCAGCCCGTCGCCGAGCGCGGCGAGCTCCGCCTCCAGGTCCTGCTCCAGCGCGCGCAACTCCAGCACGTCGAGCGTGTGGCAGAACAGGTCGTCGATGAAATCCGCCGGCGGTTCGTGCCGCAGGATCGGCAGGCGCTGCAAGAGGTCGTGGAAGCGGGCGACCATGCGCTGGCCCCCGCCTGCGCCCCCACTCGCGCCCCCACTCGCGCCACTCGCCGCCTCCTCCGGCCCGTCCAGCGCCTCGGACAGGATCTGGAAGAAACGCGTATCCAGCGTCTCGAAGAAGCCGCTCACCGGCACGTCCTGCAGCTCGGTGGCGATGCGGCACAGCTCGTCGCGGAAGCGCGCATGCAGCACGTCGCCGAACTGCGCCTGCGCCAGCCGCTCCACATGCCGCTCCAGCAGCTCGGGATATTTCAGGCACAGCCCGCACAGCATCCGCTCGTGGCCGAACATCGAGCTGCCCGGCAGGTCGGAGCCGCGCGCCGGGCCGGACGGTGCCTGCCCGAAAGCCTGCCCGCCGCCTTGTCCGAAATTCTGGCCGCCCTGCCTGCCGCCCTGGCCGCCGCCTTGCCCGAAACTCTGGCCGCGTGCGGCCCGTGCCTGCTGGTAGAACAGGTTGGACAGCCGCAGCCGGATGTCGAGCTGGTAGCCGCGGCGCACCCGCTCGTCGGCGATGGTGCGCACCAGCTCCTCGAGGCTCTTTTCCAGCGCCGCCCGCCGCTCCGGCGTGTCGATGCGCGCGGCCTCCACCTCCCGCGACCACAAGACGTCGATCAGCGGCTGCGAGCCCGCCAGCGCCTTGGTGAAGGCGGCAAGTCCCCCGTCCGCGATCAGGTCGTCCGGATCCTTGCCGTCGGGCAGGAAGACGAAGCCGAAGGAATGGCCGCTGCGCAGGCCCGGCAGGATGCGGTCGACCGCCCGGTGCGCGGCCGAGGTGCCGGCGGCATCGCCGTCGAAACAGATCACCGGCTCCGCCGCCAGCCGCCACAGTCGGCCGACCTGCTCCTCGGTGAACGCGGTGCCGAGCGCGGCGACCACATTGCCCATGCCCGCCTGGGCGATGGCGATGGCGTCCATATAGCCTTCCACCACCACCGCCTGGCCGCTGCGATGGGCGGGCTCGCGCGCCCGGTGGAAGTTGAAGACCATCGCGCCCTTGTGGAAGAGCGGCGTCTCGGGCGAGTTGAGATATTTCGGCTGGCCGTCGGGGTCGAGCGTGCGCCCGCCGAAGGCGATCACCCGGCCGCGCTCGTCCTGGATCGGGATCATCAGCCGGTTGCGGAAGCGGTCGTAGGTCGGCCGCCCGTCGTCCGGGCGGATCACCAGCCCGGCCTCCACCATCGAGGCCTCGTCGACACCCTTGCCGACAAGGTGGCGCTTCAAGGCGTCGCGCCCGTTCGGGGCAAAGCCGATGCGGAATTCGCGCACCGTGTCCGGGCGCAGCCGCCGGCGGGAAATATACTCGCGCGCCTGCTCGCCGCCGCTCATCGCCAGCGCGTCCTGGAAGAAGCGCGCGGCCATCTCGCAGATTTCCGCAAGGCTCGCGCGCTCGGCCGCGCGGGCCGCCGCCTGCGGATCGGGGGCCGGCAGCGCAACGCCCGCCTGCTCGGCCAGCCGCTCCACCGCCTCGGGAAACGACAGGCCCTCCGTCTCGGTCAGGAAGCGGAAATGGTCGCCCGAGGCGCCGCAGCCGAAGCACTTGTAGCGGTTGCGCCGGTCGTCGACATGGAAGCTCGGGGACTTTTCCTGGTGGAACGGGCAGCAGGCCCAGAAGTCGCCGCGCGCCGGCTGCGACTTGCGCCGGTCCCAGCTCACCCGCCGCGCGACCACCTCCGACAAAGGCACTCGGGCACGAATCTCATCGAGGAGACCGGGTGAAAAACGCATGGGCTTGCAGGCCTTCGAGACAGGAAAAGGTGCCGGCACGCGGCCCCTTGCGGGGCGGCGAAAACCGGCTTCGATATCAAGGTAGGACAGACCGGGAAAAAATTCCACCGGCGCGGCGCTTGCCCCGCCTATTCGCTGCGCAGCAGGTCCTTCACCACGCAGCTGGCGCGCACGAAATCCATCTGGCCCGGATAGCGCTCCTTGAGCGCGCTCATGCAGCGGCCCATGTCGCGCAGGCCCCGCGCATTGATGTCGCGCACCACGTCCTCGCAGGCGTCCTGCATCGCCCGCTCGTCGAACTGGCGCGGCAGGAACTCGTGGATGACGGCCATTTCCTCGCGCTCCTGGGCGGCAAGGTCCAGCTGGCCGGCTTCCTCGAAATCGCGCACGGAGCTTTCGCGCTGGCGCAGCATCTTGTTGAGAATCTCGCGGATCTCCGCATCCGGGACGACGTCGTGACCCAGTTCGCGGGAGCGCGCGTCGCGGTCCTTGATCGCCGCCAGCATCAGCCGCAGCGTCGCCGCCCGGCGCTTGTCGTCGCTCTCAACGGCGTCTTGCAACGCCGCATCGATACGTTCACGCATGATCTGCCCTGCCGTTTGCCCGGGACGGAAGCGCGGAAACTTTCCTCAAAGCTTCGGCTCCACTGCCGGACACCTCGTTCATCATGTTGATTTACAAGGATTATTTTTGTAAAGTCTGTCGGTTGACCCCCACGCGCGCATCCCCTAGAGTGCCGCGCGACACGCACCGTTGACAGCCGAGCCCCGCTCCGTCAAGGCGCGTTCAGCGAAATCATGTCATCGAACCGATCGAGAAAGCAAGATATGACGACCGCCGACGTCTGGTCCGCGCCGCCGACCACGGCCGTTCTCGTCCTGGCCGACGGAACAGTGATCGAGGGCAACGGCTTTGGTGCCACTGGCCAGGCCTGTGCCGAAGTCTGCTTCAACACTGCCCTCACCGGCTATGAGGAGATCCTCACCGATCCGTCCTATGCCGGGCAGATCGTCACTTTCACCTTCCCGCATATCGGGAATGTGGGGACGAACGAGGAGGATGTCGAGACCGTCAACATGGCCTCGTCCTCCGGCGTGCGCGGCGCCATCGTCCGCGCCGACGTGACCGATCCTGCCAACTACCGCGCTTCCCGGCATTTCGATGCCTGGTTGAAGGCGCGCGGCATCATCGGCCTGTCGGGCATCGACACCCGCGCCCTCACCGCCCTGATCCGCGAGACCGGCGCCGCCAATGCGGTGATCGCCCACGATCCGGACGGCAATTTCGACATCGAGGCGCTGAAGCTTGCCGCCCGCAACTGGCCGGGCCTCGTCGGCATGGACCTGGCCAAGGACGTCACCTCCTCGCAGAGCTATGGCTGGACGCAGACCCCCTGGGTCTGGGACCAGGGCTACGGGGAGCGCGAGGACGGCGAGTTCAACGTCGTCGCCCTCGACTACGGCATCAAGCGCAACATCCTGCGCCTTCTGACCGATGCCGGCTGCAAGGTGACGGTGCTTCCCGCCGATGCGAGCGCTGAGGACGTCCTCTCGCGCAAGCCCGACGGCATCTTCCTGTCCAACGGCCCCGGCGACCCCGCCGCGACCGGCGAGTATGCCGTGCCGGTGATCCGCGATCTGGTCGACAGCGGCCTGCCGGTCTTCGGCATCTGCCTTGGCCACCAGATGCTGGCGCTCGCCCTTGGCGGCGAGACCGAGAAGATGCACCAGGGCCATCACGGCGCCAATCATCCGGTCTTCGACCGCACCACCGGCAAGGTCGAGATCACCTCGATGAACCATGGCTTCGCGGTCAACGCCAAGAGCCTGCCGGAGGCGGTCGAGGAGACCCATGTCTCGCTGTTCGACGGCTCCAATTGCGGGCTGCGGCTCAAGGACAAGCCGGTCTTCTCGGTGCAGTACCACCCGGAAGCCTCGCCCGGCCCGCGCGACAGCCACTACCTGTTCCGCCGCTTCACCAACCTGATGCGCGCCCGCGCCGGCACCCCGGCGCTCCCGGAAAAGGACGCCGCCGCCTGATCGGCGCATCGCGGTCCCTCATGTGACGCACCGAACGCCGCCCGCCTCGCGGGCGGCGTTTTCTTTTGCCGGGAAGACGCAGAAGAGAGGAAGAAACGCTCTCACATCCTCTCAGCCGTCACCCCGGCCGCGCGCAAGCGCAGAGCCGGGGCCTATTCATTCCCAGAGCGGCAGCGAAAAAACGCCCGCGCGAACCCCACGCTCAGCGTGTCATCCCGGTTTCGGCGCAGCCGAAGACCGGGATCCAGTAACCCCGAACGGTGCAACCCGAGCCCCGGCGGTGCCGCGAGAGCCCCTCGCCGAAGCTGTGGTGCCGCCGTCACGCCACCATCCGCCCGGCGGATACTGGATACCTGCCTTCGCAGGTATGACAGCCGTGGGGGTGGCCGCGCCCATCCGCCTTACGCCCGCTGAGGGTGCCAATGGTTCCCGGCTCTCCGGCTTCGCCTGCGGCCGGGATGACGTCCGAGGGGGAGGAAAGGCCTCACATCCTTTCTGTCGTCACGCCGGGCAAGGCGCAGCCGCGACCCGGTGCCCATTGGCTGCCAGAGCGGCAGCGAAACACGCCGGCCATGCCCCACGCACTCTTCTCCCCCCTTGAGGGGGAGATGTCGGCGCAGCCGACAGAGGGGGGTGAGCAGCGCCCGCGACGGGGTGCCCTCCCCGCGTCCTCCCGGACGGCGCGTAGCGCCGAGCCGGAACCGGGGAGCGGCCCATCGGCGCATACGACCGACCGTCCCCACACCCGCTGCGGCTCGCCGGTCCCGGATCGTCGGCCTCCGGCCTCGTCCGGAATGACGAAGGGAGAGGTTGGAGCGAAGACCCACACGCCCGGCGGATACTGGATACCTGCCTTCGCAGGTATGACAGCCGTGGGAGTGGCCGCGCCCATCCGCCTTACGCCCGCTGAGGGTGCCAATGGATCCCGGCTCTCCGGCTTCGCCTGCGGCCGGGATGACCTCGGAGAGGGAGGAGCGGCCGGGATGACACGTCCGACCGCAACACCCGCCCCAAACGAAAAACGCCGCCCGGCATCCCGGGCGGCGTTGGCATTCTTGCTCGGCCGGGGCTCTGTGCCCGCCCGCTCAAGCCTGAGGATTGGCCTCGATCAGCGCGTCCAGCGCGGCGACCACTTCGGCGGTTTCCTTCGCCTGCTCCTTGAGCTGGGCCAGCTGTTCGCTCAGCAGCTCATCCTGGCGAGCGCACATCTCGCGCAGCGAGCGCAGCTGCGACATGCGGCTCGTCTTGCCCTCGAGCAGGGCAATCACGTCCCTGATCTCGACCAGGGTCAGGCCGATCCGCTTTGCCTGCAGGATCACCTTCATCCGGCCGATCTCGCGGGCGCCGTAGAACCGGCGCGCGCCCTTTCGCTCCGGGCGCAGCAGCGCCTTTTCCTCGTAGAAACGCAGCGCACGCAGAGTGACCCCGAAAGTCTCGGCCATCTCGGCGATGGAGAGCCGCGCCTCGTTCTTGCCGTCGATCTGGATCGGTCCCGCAAGGTCCGGTCCGAACGCAGAAGTTCTGGAGAGTTCCGTCATTTCACTATCCGTAATTCCCGATCGAAAGGCGCGGCCCGGAACGCGCACAAGCGGAACTATGCCATCGGCTTCACGTTTCGGCCTTCTCTTCCGGTGCCATTTTTTTATCCCTGCACTCGTTTCGGAAAAAAAATTCCAGAAAAACCGCCTCCCGCAAAGAAGCGGGCAGGATGCCGCCCGGCGCCTTTGCGTCGGGAAGTGCGTTATCTCTCTTCGACACCTTGCGGATGAATGAAATTTTCTTTGGAAAAACACAGCCTACGCAAAGTCAGTCGAGCCTCTGCGGCCAGATGAACCCGATGGCATACAAAATACAAGAACGGCATCTTCGGAAGAAAGATTGTCTAACACTAAAGTATATACGTGGTTAGACGGCCGGAAGCCCGCCGGCAGCGCGCAAGGCGGCAAAGTTGCTGGACGCAACCATCTCGGGATGAGGAATATCGCGAAGCTCACACTTTGAGTTCGCCGCCGTTGCGGCATTCGCTCGGCGGACGCCCGAACCAGCGCCGCGCCGCCCGCGAGAAATTGCCCACCGCGGAAAAGCCGAGCCGGAAGGCGATCTCCGAGATCGGCAGGTCGGTCTGCACCAGATAGTCGGCCGCCATGCGCCGGCGCACCCCGTCATGCAGGGCGTGGAACGTCGTCTCGCGCTCGGCCAGCTTGCGCTGCAGCGCCCGCACGCTGATCGCCATGCCGCGGGCCACCTCGGAAATCGTCAGCATCGGATCGGCGACCCGCTCGGCGATCGCATCGTTGACCATCGCCACGAAGTCCTCCGCCCGGCGCCGGTCGTCGAGGCGGCGGCGGTTGAGCTCGCACAGGGCGGCGAACAGGTCGTCGTCGCGCAACGGGTTGGTTCCCCCCTGCGGATCGATGCGGAAATGCAGGCTGTTGCGCGGCGCACCGAAGCGCACCGGCACGCCGTAGAACATGTCGTGCAGCGTCAGGCTGAGCGGGCGCGCCCGCGCAAGCCGCACCTCCAGCGGCTGCACGCTGCCGCCGCTGATCCGCATCAAGCGGCTGAACACCTTGCTCGTCACCCGGTCGTGCAGCTGGTCGCGGCAGACGAGCTCGGGCGAGAAGCCGAAGGCCAGCTCCGCCGTGTCGCCGTCGAACTCGGCGCGCACCTCGGCAACGTCGGCGACGATCCGCATGAAGCGCGCGCTCACCTCCAGCGCGGTGCGGAAGTTCGGCGCGTGACGGATCGCCAGCGACACCGTGTCCTCCGGCCCCGGCCCCAGCGAGCGGGTCCAGCCGAGGCCGAACGTGTCGTCGTCCGCCAGCCGGCTCGCGGCCTCCAGCGCGCTGGAATGGGCGCGCAGGCTGATATGGCCGCCGAGCGATGCGCTCACCGTCTCCGCGTCCAGCCCGCTTTCGCGCAGCACCGCATCGAACGGCACGCCGCGCAGCCGGCAATAGTCGGCCAGTCCGATCTGGGCGCGGGAGTGAATGAGAAGCGTATCCGCCGGCGCGGCCGCATCGAATCTCATCAGCATTGCAGACACGATCCGTCCAAGGGGCCCGGCGGACTGCGCCGGAAGGGCAGGATCCGGAAGCGAATCCGCCGCGCACATTATAAGAAAGCCTCGGCATTATGTAAGTTCGCGTCGGCCGCGACCCAAACACGGTAAACGCACCGATTGCCGTTTGACTTTTGCGCGCGCGCGTTGGATCAAGTCGGGCGCAAAGGTTGCGCTTCCGGTGCGGCGGTTCACGCCCGAAACACCAGAGCCGGCGCCGAAGCGGACGCCAACGCGAACGTCAGACCAGACCCGAACGCAAGACCAAAACGCAAGACCCGACGAGACGGCCCATGGCGCCCCCTGCAACGACCGCCACGATGACGCCCGAGCTGTTCCGCAAGTGGCGAAAGTCGCTCGGCCTGAAGCAGAAGGATGCCGCCGAGGTGCTCGGCCTCAAGAAGCGGATGATCCAGTATTACGAGAAGGGCGACCGCAACGGCCGTCCCGTCGAGATCCCCAAGGCCGTGCGCCTCGCCTGCTATGCGCTGAGCGCCGGCATTGCCGATTTCGACGGCGTGACGCCGGTTCCGGGCCCCGTGCCGGCGCCGGTCCCGGCCTCCGGCACCGCGCCCGTCCCGCCCCCGTCCGATCCGGCCGCCGGCGCATGACCGCATTCCCCTGCAGCGCAGCCCGAAACATGGCGAGGATGGGGTTTCACCTTTCGCGCTTTTTGCCTATAAGGCGCGCTCAGCCGTAGATTTCACCCAGTAAGACGCCGACGACCGGTTCCCGCCCGTGCGGAAGGATCCGGCGAAGGCCAGCCGCGAGCCCAGTATGCCCAGACGCACAGACATCTCCTCGATCCTGATCATCGGCGCCGGGCCGATCATCATCGGCCAGGCCTGCGAGTTCGATTACTCCGGAACCCAGGCCTGCAAGGCGCTGCGAGAGGAAGGCTATCGGGTCATCCTGGTGAATTCGAATCCGGCGACGATCATGACCGATCCGGACCTGGCCGATGCCACCTACATCGAGCCGATCACCCCCGAGATCGTCGCGATGATCATCGAGAAGGAGCGCCCGGACGCGCTGCTGCCGACCATGGGCGGCCAGACGGCGCTGAACTGCGCCCTGTCGCTGAAGAAGATGGGCGTGCTGGAGAAATACGGCGTCGAGATGATCGGCGCCACCGCCGAGGCCATCGACAAGGCCGAGGACCGCGAGCTGTTCCGCCTGGCGATGGACAAGATCGGCCTGGAGACGCCGCGCTCGCGTCTCGCCCATTCGCTCGGCGAGGCGCTCGACGCGCTCGACGACATCGGCCTGCCGGCGATCATCCGCCCCTCCTTCACGCTGGGCGGCACGGGCGGCGGCATCGCCTACAACCGCGAGGAATATCTCGACATCATCGAGCGCGGCCTCGACGCCTCCCCGACCACCGAGGTCTTGGTCGAGGAATCGGTGATCGGCTGGAAAGAATACGAGATGGAGGTGGTCCGCGACCGCGCGGACAACTGCATCATCATCTGCTCCATCGAGAACATCGACCCGATGGGCGTGCATACCGGTGATTCCATCACCGTCGCGCCGGCGCTGACGCTGACCGACAAGGAATACCAGATCATGCGCGACGCCAGCCTCGCGGTGCTGCGCGAGATCGGCGTCGAGACCGGCGGTTCCAACGTCCAGTTCGCGGTCAATCCGGAGAACGGCCGCCTCATCGTCATCGAGATGAACCCGCGCGTGTCGCGCTCCTCCGCGCTCGCCTCCAAGGCGACCGGCTTCCCGATCGCCAAGGTCGCGGCGAAGCTGGCCATCGGCTACACGCTGGACGAGCTGGAGAACGACATCACCGGCGGCGCCACCCCGGCCTCGTTCGAGCCGTCGATCGACTATGTCGTCACCAAGATCCCGCGCTTCGCCTTCGAGAAGTTCCCCGGCGCCGAGCCGACCCTGACCACCGCCATGAAGTCGGTCGGCGAGGTCATGGCCATCGGCCGCACCTTCGCCGAGAGCCTGCAGAAGGCGCTGCGCGGCCTCGAGACCGGCCTCACCGGCCTCGACGAGGTCGAGATCCCCGGCCTTGGCCAGAACGACGACAAGAACGCCATCCGCGCCGCGCTCGCCTCGCCGACGCCGGACCGCCTGCTCAAGTGCGCCCAGGCCTTCCGCCTCGGCACCGACATCGAGCAGGTCTACCGCTCCTGCCACATCGATCCGTGGTTCCTGCGCCAGCTCAAGGCCATCGTCGACACCGAGGAGAAGGTGCGCGCCCACGGCCTGCCGGACAACGCGGTCGCCATGCGCGGTCTCAAGGCGATGGGCTTCTCGGACGCCCGCCTCGCCTCGCTCGCCGGTCTCGACGAGGCCGACGTCAAGGCGCTGCGCGGCAAGCTCGACGTGCACCCGGTCTACAAGCGCATCGACACGTGCGCTGCCGAATTCGCCTCGCCGACCGCCTACATGTACTCCACCTACGAGACGCCGTTTGCCGGCAAGCTCGCCGACGAGGCGCGCCCGAGCGACAAGAAGAAGGTGGTGATCCTCGGCGGCGGTCCGAACCGGATCGGCCAGGGCATCGAGTTCGACTACTGCTGCTGCCATGCCGCCTTCGCGCTGCAGGATGCCGGCTTCGAGACCATCATGGTCAACTGCAACCCGGAGACCGTCTCCACCGACTACGACACCTCGGACCGGCTCTATTTCGAGCCGCTGACCGCCGAGGACGTGCTGGAGATCATCCGCACCGAGCAGACCAACGGCACGCTGCACGGCGTCATCGTCCAGTTCGGCGGCCAGACGCCGCTGAAGCTCGCCCAGGCGCTGGTCGAGGCCGACGTGCCGATCCTCGGCACCGCGCCGGACATGATCGACCTTGCCGAGGACCGCGACCGCTTCCAGAAGCTGCTGCACCGCCAGGGCCTGAAGCAGCCGCAGAACGGCATCGCCTACTCCGTCGAGCAGAGCCGGCTGATCGTCGCCGAGCTCGGCCTGCCGCTGGTCGTGCGCCCGTCCTATGTGCTCGGCGGCCGCGCCATGCAGATCATCCGCGACGAGGAGGCGCTCAACGCCTACTTGCTCGGCACCCTGCCCGAGCTGGTGCCGGCCGACGTGCGAGCCAAGTACCCGAACGACAAGACCGGCCAGATCAACACGGTGCTCGGCAAGAACCCGCTGCTGTTCGACCGCTATCTCGACGGCGCCATCGAGGTCGATGTCGACGCGCTGGCCGACGGCAAGGACGTCTTCGTCTGCGGCATCATGGAGCATATCGAGGAGGCCGGCATCCATTCGGGCGACAGCGCCTGCTCGCTGCCGCCCTATTCGCTCTCCGACGAGATGGTGGCCGAGCTCACCCGCCAAACCGAGGTTCTCGCCAAGGCGCTGGCCGTCGGCGGCCTGATGAACGTCCAGTACGCCATCAGGGAAGGCGAGATCTTCGTGCTGGAGGTCAACCCGCGCGCCTCGCGCACCGTGCCCTTCGTCGCCAAGACCGTCGGCGTGCCGATCGCCAAGATCGCCGCGCGGGTGATGGCCGGCGAGCCGCTCGCCTCCTTCGGCCTCAAGAGCGAGAAGCTCGATCATGTCGCGGTGAAGGAGGCGGTGTTCCCCTTCGCCCGCTTCCCCGGCGTCGACACGGTGCTCGGCCCGGAGATGCGCTCCACCGGCGAGGTGATGGGCCTCAACGGCACGTTCGAGGTGGCCTTCGCCAAGTCGCAGCTGGGCTCGGGCACGCGCGTGCCGACCAGCGGCACCGTCTTCGTTTCGGTGCGCGACCAGGACAAGGAGCGGGTGCTCGATCCGATCCGCCGCCTGGCGAAGATCGGCTTCCGGATCATCGCCACGCACGGCACCCAGGCCTTCCTGGAGAAGCAGGGAATTTCCTGCGACAAGGTCAACAAGGTGCTTGAAGGCCGGCCGCACATCGTTGATGCTATCAAGAATGGAGAGGTCCAGCTCGTCTTCAACACGACCGAAGGCGCCCAGGCTCTCTCCGACAGCAGGTCGCTGCGCCGCGCGGCCCTGTTGCACAAGGTTCCGTATTACACGACCTTGGCTGGTGCCATCGCGGCCGCAAAGGGGATCGAGGCCTACGCTTCGGGCAACCTTGAAGTGGTTCCGTTGCAGGCCTACTTCACCAAGGCCTGAGAATTGTGAGCGTTCCGGCCGGGCCCTGCCCTGCCGGACGTCATTTTTTTTGACGCGCGACGCCCTTTGGCGGCGCGAAGAAGAAGGGTCGAAGACCTATGGAAAAGGTTCCGATGACAGGCGCTGGTTACGCCATGCTCGAGAAGGAGCTGAAGCAGCGTACGTCGGAAGAGCGGCCGCGCATCATCCAGGCGATCGCCGAGGCGCGCGCCCATGGCGACCTGTCGGAAAATGCCGAGTATCACGCCGCCAAGGAACAGCAGAGCCTGAACGAAGGTCGCATCAGCGAGCTTGAGGACAAGCTCGGCCGCGCCGAGGTGATCGACGTCAGCAAGCTGTCGGGCGACACCGTCAAGTTCGGCGCCACGGTGACCCTCATCGACGAGGACACCGAGGAAGAGAAGAAGTACATGATCGTCGGCGATGTCGAGGCCGACGTGAAGCTCGGCCGCATCTCGATCTCCTCGCCCATCGCCCGCGCGCTGATCGGCAAGGCCGTCGGCGACAGCGTCGAGGTGACCGCTCCCGGCGGCGCCCGCGCCTACGAGATCATCAACGTCACCTTCGGCTGATCTCCTTCCGATCGTCGCTCCGACGCTCGCCCTTCCCGATCGCATTCCTGATCGCTCATCCCACGGCTTCGCCGGGTCGCCGCCCTGCGAAGCCGTTTTGCCGTCCGGGCGCGGTGCGGACTGTCGGGCGGCTCGCCTGGCGCTTGCGATGGCCGGGCCGGCAACCGGCGAGCCACGACGCCGCCCCCCTCGCAAAAAGCGCCTCCGCAGTCGCCCTCGGCTCTCCGGCACGACCTCTCCTTTCGTCATTCCGGGCAAGGCGCGGCCGCGACCCGGAACCGGCGAGCCATGGCGCCTGCCGCTCTTGCCGAGAGGGTGGCTCGGCCCCTCCTCTCCCTCGGTGGTCGTCCCGGGCAAGGCGAAGCCGCGACCCGGGATCCATTGGCACCCTGAGCAGCAGCGACGACACGCCAACGCACGCGCCGCCAACCGCGTGTCGTCCCGGTTTCGGCAAAGCCGAAGACCGGGAACCAGTACCCCCGAACGGTTCGGCTCAGGCCTCAGCGCCGCCGCCAGAAGACCGGAGGCTGCTGCCTTTGCAACCCGCGCACGCCCCGGCGGATACTGGACGCCTGCCTGCGCAGGCGTGACAGCCGAGGGGGTGGCGACACTGTCCTGCCTCGAGCCCGCCTCATGGCCCACGCCTCTCCCGGCACGCCCCCTCCTTTCGTCATTCCGGGCAAGGCGCAGCCGCGACCCGGAACCGGCGAGCCCAGACGCCGGCTTCTTCGCGGAAGCGCCACCGCAGCCGCCTCCGGTCCCGTTGTCCTCTACCCTCGAAGAACCGCATGGGGGGATAGATCCGGGACCCGCACCGTTGCAGCCGGCCCCCGGTGGAGCGAACCGAGCCGAAAAAGAAAGCGCCTTCGCCGCCCGCTCCCGCCCCTGCGGACGGCTGGCCTCACAGCCGGCGGCCAGTCCGGGAACCGGTGGCGCCACAGGCGCGTCGATTGTCCGACACGTCGACCCAATCGGCCTGTTCGGGGCCGCCGTCTCAATTTTCGCGGATTTCGAGAGCGATTTTTGCAAAATCCTTATCGAAATTTGCGACGCCAGATCAGGCCTATTAATTCAATTATTTCAATGTGATAAGATCATTAAATCACACGCCTGCGCGAAATTTTCGAGACTCTCTTCTCAATCTCTACGCGCCGCTTATCCCCGCCGCAAAAATCGCCTATCCCCGTTTTCAGGACCCTCCAACGGGCTGCCTCCCAGAGCCGTTTCCGAGCACTTGTCCCCGCTTGCCCCCGGCCTGTGCCGCCCCGCCGCATCTCCTCGCACCGCCCCCTCCTTTCGTCATTCCGGGCAAGGCGCAGCCGCGACCCGGAACCGGCGAGCCACGGCGCGTGCGCCCCTGCCGAGCCCACCCACCCACGCCGCGGCTCCCCGATCAGCGCTGTGTGGGACGAAGGTGGCTAACTATAAAACTTCTTGCAGGCACCATGGGAGCTCAGTTGAGCAGGGCGGTAAGCCTTCATTTCTCCCAGATGAGAGACCGAATCAGCCTCAAGGCGCTCCAGGACCGATGGATGAACAGGAATGTTTTCGGCAACAACACGCAATTGAAACGGCCACTTCTTCACGAAGGGGCCAAATTTGAACATGTACTCTTCAGCGTGCTGCATCCCAAGAGGATCAGGAAAAACATACAGCATGTCATCATTTATAAAAATACCTGGAACGCAATCTCTTAGTTCCTGCAACATCCAGTCAAGAGCTATGTCGCTAAGCCGAGATTCAGATTCAGGGTAACTGCCTCCGATATCACTATGGCAACCTGCGAACCATACTTGCTTCAACCAAACAGGATTTCTGCCTTCAGTTTTCTTCTCTTCAGCAGGCATCGCCCATTTAACGCGAGGAAAATTCCGCCTACTTTCGTCGATCGCGAGCGCATGACGCGCGAAGCAGACATCAGAATCAAGCCATCTATCATAATTTTCGAGATTCCATTTTGCGTAGTGCCCATTTTTGAAGATTTTCCACCAATCAAGAGGATTGCTAATTCGCAACTCTCTCTCAGGAGAAGGAGAAAAATACTTCCATTGGGAAAATTTCAGCCTTCCATAAGCAAATAAAATAAAAAGAATTAAACCAAGCCCAACTCCCCACCAGAGCCAATGCCAGCCGGTAAACATCATCGCGAAGACAGCAACAACGAGAGCAGAAGCGAGCGCCCACAGCACCACTCCAACCTGCCCATTCCCCAATGCCGCTACTGTGTCGAACACACCGATGAAATGCGGCTGGACATTACCTTGTACATCTACATCCGACTGCGGAACAAAACTACCGTATTTTTGCCGAAACCTACGCCCTAACTCCTCGCGATTACTATAAAATGGCTCCTCACCACGTGGCTTTCCGCTTCCATAATTGTAAACATATCTGACAGCATCGGAGGCAATCTTCCGAAGTCTCGGCCCATGTCGAGGAACCGCAGTCCCATCGGGCATTTTAGTTGGGACACCACAGAGGTTCATCACGTTAGCGACAACACGCACCGTGTACGCCCCGCGAGAGAAACCAATTAAAATAATCTTATCGCCTGGCTCGTAGTATGAAATTATCTTTTCATAACAATCTATTACATTCTCATCTATACCTAACCCCAGCGCCGAAGCTAAAATATTTCTAATGGACGAAATAGAGATACTTCCAATACTCCCAGACCCGATACCTGGATCGTAGAAACACACTTGCTTTTGCGGGCTGATAGGCGACGCAGGCCCCGGACGCATAGCGCGATACATTTTATAGACATTTGACAGATTCTGATCTGGAGAAACACCGCCTACCTGACCGGTGCCGTCTGAAAAAATTACTATATTCTTCGACATAATGCACCATCCAATAAAATACCTACGCGAAATCGAAGTATTCAAACAAATCCTGAACCTCATCATCGCGACGGCGACTAAGCCCTTCCCCGCGATGCGCACAAGGATGCTTTACTCGGCTAAGCCCAGGAGCAGCTTCGAAGGTAGCAGAACCTCCGTTCGCCATAGACACTCTAATAATTTCTGCGCCGCACTCCCGGCACCGTTGGCGCGTTTTCTTCTTTTCATCAGGGGCAGATGCCCAGTACGCATTCACATACGACATTCGCCCGTTTCTCGAGCGTCTCGAGTAACCACTCCGTTTCAACAAACCACGTGCCATCGGGCCAGCCTCAGGAATGTTGTTACTCTACGTTAACCCCTATAGAATGAGAACAAAAGAAGAAAATCCTCAATCCTTCACCGGCACCACGGGTTCGTTCTTGGTCTGGCGGATGGTGAGGGCCGTGCGCACGCTGTCGACATTGGGCGTGGCGGTGAGTTCGCGGATGATGAAGTTCTGGAAGGACTGCAGGTCCGGCACCACGCATTTCAGGAGGAAATCTACCTCGCCGGACAGCATGTAGCTCTCCCGTACCTCGGGCCAGCTCTTGACCTTGTCCTCGAAGGCGTTGAGGTCGCTTTCGGTCTGCGAATGCAGCCCGACCATGGCGAAGGCGGTGACTTCGTAGCCGAGCTGCTTTTCGTCCAGCAGCGTGCGGTAGCCGGTGATAAGTCCGGCCTCCTCGAGCGCGCGCACGCGGCGCAGGCAGGGCGGCGCGGAAATGCCGACGCGGCGCGCCAGCTCCACATTGGTGATGCGGCCATCCGCCTGCAGCTCTTTCAGAATGTGCCAATCAATCGCGTCGAGGCGAATTTTCACGCTGGTCTCCTTCACAAATCGCTGGCACAGACATGTCGTCGCCCATTCGCCGAATGCAGCGGCCGTGCAAGCCGCGCCGCCCGAGATCCGGCAGGCGGGAGGACCGGCCGGACGGGCAAGGGACGCGGTGCCAGGCGCACAATGGGGCCGACAGATCGTGCCTCCTGTTCATCCGGGCACTTATGATTCTTTGCCGAAACCTGCAATACTATATCAACACAGGTCATGACGAAGAAATATCCGGAAAGCGAAACCTCACAGGAACCGGCGACCGCCTGGGTGCTGACCGACGGCAAGGCCGGCGACGAGACCCAGTGCCTTGCCGTCGCCGAAGCGCTGGGGCTGGCGGCCGAGTGCCGGCGCGTGGCGCCGCGCGCGCCCTGGTCCTGGATCATGCCCCGCCTCGGCCTGATCGACCCGCGCGAGGCGCCCTCGCGCCCCGGCAGCCCCACCGCCCCGCCCTTTCCCGATCTCGTCATCGCTTCGGGCCGGCGCGCGGTCTCCTATCTTGCCCGCATCAAGCGCGAAAGCTTTGGGCGCACCTTCACCGTGTTCCTGAAGGATCCGCGCACCGGCGCGGGGGCGGCGGACCTGATCTGGGTGCCCGAACACGACACTTTGCGTGGCGACAACGTGATCGCGACGCCGAGCGGCCCGCACCGGTTCTCGCAAGACCGCCTTGCCGCCGCGCGCGCCGCGCCCCGTCCCGAGATCGCCGCCCTGCCCCGTCCGCGCGTTGCCGTGCTGGTCGGCGGCGACAGCCGCAACCACCGTTTCTCCGACGGCGACATGGCGGAGCTTGCGCAGGGGCTGGCGCGGATCGCCGCGGAAGGCGCCGCGCTGATGGTCACCGCCTCCCGCCGCACGCCGCCGGCGCTGGCGCGCGCGTTGCGCAAGCTCGCGGCAAGCGGGCCGCACATCATGTGGGACGGAAGCGGGGACAACCCGATGCTCGACTATCTCGCCAATGCCGATGCGGTGGTGGTGACGGCGGACAGCGCCAACATGGTCGGCGAGGCTCTGGCGAGCGGGCGGGCAGTGCATGTTTTCCACCCCAGCGGCGGACACCGCAAATTCGATGCGTTTCTGGGGGCAGTTTCGGCAAGGAACGCCGTGCACCCCTTTCCCGGACCGCTTAAAGTGACTACCTGTGAGCCGATCGATTCAACCCCGGTGATCGCCGAGGCGATCCGGCAGCGCCTTGCGGCGCATCGCGCCAGGCTCGCGCAAGCGGCGACCGGCGAACGGACATGACAGGCAAGGACGACGAGGCGATGGCCGAACAGCACCACAAACTCCTGATCATCGGCTCCGGCCCGGCCGGCTATACCGCAGCCGTCTATGCGGCGCGCGCCATGCTGGAGCCGGTGCTGATCACCGGCATCCAGCCGGGCGGCCAGCTGACCATCACCACCGAGGTGGAGAACTATCCGGGCTTCGCCGACCCGATCCAGGGTCCCTGGCTGATGGAAGAGATGCGCAAGCAGGCGGAAAACGTCGGCACGACAATCGTTTACGACACGATCCTGTCGGCCGACCTGTCGGTGCGCCCGTTCCGCCTGACCGGGGACAGCGGCACCACCTACACCTGCGATGCGCTGGTGATCGCCACCGGTGCCCAGGCCAAGTGGCTGGGCATTGCGACCGAGCAGGAGTTCATGGGCGCGGGCGTCTCGGCCTGCGCCACCTGCGACGGCTTCTTCTATCGCGGCAAGGAAGTGATCGTGGTCGGCGGCGGCAACACCGCCGTCGAGGAGGCGCTGTATCTCGCCAACCTCGCCTCCAAGGTGACCGTGGTGCACAGGCGCGATTCCTTCCGCGCCGAGAAGATCCTGCAGGACCGGCTTGCCCGCAACGACAAGATCGAGGTGATCTGGGACAGCGTCGTCGACGAGGTGCTGGGCGGCGGCATGCCGAAGACGGTGACCGGCGCGCGCATCCGCAATGTCCATACGGGCGAGACCCGCGACATTTCCGCCGACGGCTTCTTCGTCGCCATCGGCCATGCGCCGGCGACGGAGCTGTTCAAGGAGCAGCTGAAGATGAAGCCGTCCGGCTACATCTGGACCGCGCCGGACAGCTCGGCAACCTCGATTCCCGGCGTTTTCGCCGCCGGCGACGTCACCGACGAGATCTACCGCCAGGCGGTGACCGCGGCCGGCATGGGCTGCATGGCGGCGCTCGAGAGCGAGCGATACCTCGCCGAACTGGACATTGCGGAAGTGCAGGCCGCCGAATAGGCTGTCTTCCGGGAGGCTTCGGCCGAAATCGCTGGAACTGACGCGAACAGACAGAGGGTGTCGTGCCGCTTGACTGGGACAAGCTGAGGATTTTCCACGCGGCCGCGCAGGCCGGCAGCTTCACGCATGCCGGCGACATGCTCAACATGAGCCAGTCGGCGGTCAGCCGGCAGGTCAGCGCGCTGGAGCACGACCTGAAGGTCCCGCTGTTCCACCGGCATGCGCGCGGGCTGCTGCTGACCGAGCAGGGCGAGGTGCTCTATCGCACCGCGCGCGAGGTGTTCATGAAGCTTGAGGCCGCGCAGGCCCGGCTGACCGACAGCCGCGAGAAGCCGACCGGCGCCCTGCGGATCACCACCACCGTCGGCCTCGGCTCGACCTGGCTGACCGAGCGGCTCAACGAGTTCATCGACCTCTACCCGGAGATGGACCTCAGGCTGATCTTCGACGACGACGAGCTCGATCTCGGCATGCGCGAGGCGGACGTGGCTATCCGTCTGCGCCAGCCGACGCAGCCGGACCTGATCCAGCGCAAGCTGTTCACGGTGCACTTCCACGTCTATGCCGCGCCGGGCTACATCCAGCGCTTCGGCGCCCCGAAGTCCGTCGCCGCCCTCGACGGCCACCGGATCGTCACCTTCGGCGAGCATGCCCCGCCCTATCTGCGGGACATGAACTGGCTGGAAACTGCGGGTTTGCCGCCGGGCGAGCAGCGTCGTTCGGTGCTGCGCGTCAACAATGTGGTGGCCATCAAGCGCGCCGTCCAGCGC
Organism: Stappia indica; assembly: GCF_009789575.1. NCBI lineage: Bacteria > Pseudomonadati > Pseudomonadota > Alphaproteobacteria > Hyphomicrobiales > Stappiaceae > Stappia > Stappia indica. Next base: position 1,544,072 of record NZ_CP046908.1, read on the forward strand.
GGCATCGGCATCGCAATGCTGCCCGACTACATCAACGAAGACAGCTCGGGCCTGGTGCAGTTGCTCCCGGAAGCGGAGGTGCCGAGCTTCGACACCTATTTCGTCTACCCTTCCGAGCTGAAGAACACCGCGCGCATCGCCGTGTTCCGCGACTTCCTGCTGGCCAAGGCCGAGCGCTGGACCTACTGACGGCAGGCCGCCGAGCCCTGCCTCTTGTTGCACTGCAAATTTCGAAACAAGCCGCAGCGTGACGGCGGGCGCCCTTGCGCGGCGTGCCGAGGGAGCAGGCAGGAGCTGCGCAGCCTGCCTCGCCCGGCGGCACCGCACACGTGCGACAGGCTGCCGCAGTGACGTGAAATCAGGCACTTCGCCCACCAACAAAGCAAGGATCCCGGCCAAACTGCCCAGCCGTGCAGGCCTCGATGCAGCGCCTTGCGAAATACGCATAGCAGACCTGCAAGAGTGCTTCTTGCATAGGCGCGTTGTGCACTGCATATAAGCAACAGGCTGTTGGTCTGCTTCGTCGCTACCTCCTCCCAGCGACGTGTGATGCGACCAGCTGTTCCCCTCTGGAAGGTGATTTCGCCACGCATGTGGCAAAATCGAATAACTGCCGGGCCCTATGGCCCGGCATTTTTTTTGCCCGTATCACAGACAGCCGCTTGTTATGCTGAAGATCGGGCCTGCCGCTTTCGACCGCCCTCCCATTATGCCATCGGCCCCAGGCGGTGGATTAGATTCCCGGCATGATGGCGCTTTGCCCTGGATGCTGTGCAAAGCAAAAGGCCCGGCGCAATGCACCGGGCCTCGATGTCGTTCGGCGGGAGACGCCGATCACATGTAGAGGTTCTCGCCTTCGAGCCCCTTGTAGAGGCCGGCGACCTGCTCGGCATAGCCGTTGAAAAGCTGGGTCGGCACCTGCTCGCCGGTCGGCAGAAGCTGTTCGCGCGCCTGGCTCCAGCGCGGATGCGAGACCTCCGGATTGACGTTGGCCCAGAAGCCGTATTCCGCCGACTGGATCTCTTCCCAGAAGCTCACCGGGCGCTCCTCCACGAAGGAGAAGCGGACGATCGACTTGATCGACTTGAAGCCGTACTTCCACGGCACGGCAAGACGCAGCGGCGCGCCGTATTGCTTGGCAAGCGGCTTGCCGTAAACACCGGTGACCATGAAGGCGAGCTCGTTGGTCGCCTCAGCCAGGGTCAGCCCCTCGACATAGGGCCACGGATACCAGGATGCCCGCTGGCCGCTGGCCGTGTCGGGATCCATGAAGGTCTCCATGCGCAGATACTTCGCCTCCGGCTTCGGCGAGGCAAGGCGCACCAGCTCGGCAAGCGGGAAGCCGGTCCACGGCACCGCCATCGCCCACGCCTCGACGCAGCGGAAGCGATAGAGCCGCTCCTCCAGCGAGACCTTCTTCATCAGGTCGTCGAAATCGAGCACCTGCGGATTGTCGCAGAGCCCGTCGATCTTCACCTCCCACGGGCGGATCTTCAGCGCCTGCGCGGCGGAAGCGATCTGCTTGTGCGAGCCGAACTCGTAGAAATTGTTGTAGACGGAGGTGACGCCTTCCGGCGTGATCTCGCGGTCGAGCGTATAGGCCTCGTTGCGCGTCGCCGGATAGAGCCCCGCGTTGGGATCCTCCTCGGCGAAGGCGGCACGCGGAAGCCCCGCGCCACCGGCAATCGAAGCGCCGGCGATGCCGAGCCCTGCAAGAACCGAGCGGCGGTTGAAGAAGACAGCCTCGGGCGTCGCCTCGCGCTCGGGCAGGTCCCAGCTGCGTTTGCGGATGATGTTCATCGTGATGCGTCCTCTTCCAGTCCCTTCAGGACGCCTCTGCGGACGCCCGATGCCTCTTGACCTAGCGCGCACGCCCCATCGCGGCAAATCAAGTGCGGTTGAACACCCGTGCCGGGCCCGTGAGCCATGCCCTCGCCCGCCGGCTCACGGCAGCTCGCGCAGCCGGTGGCCGGAGGACTCCTGCCCGGCCGAAGCCGGCAGGAAGGCGAAGATCGGCACGGAGACCAGCGCCAGTACCGCCGTCACCGCAAAGGCGATGTGGAAGTTGACGAGGCCCAGCGTGTCGCCGGTGACCCAGCCCGTCGCCTCCAGCACGAAGCCGGCCAGCGCCACGCCCAGCGCCAGCGAGACCTGTTGGAACACCGAGCTGAGCGCGGTCGCCTGGCTGGCCTCGTTGTCGCCGATGCTGGTGAACATCAGCCCGTTCGACGAGGTGAAAAGGAAGGAGCGGGTGAGACCGGCACCGTAGAGCACCAGCACGAAGATCCAGACCGGCGTGCCGGGCACGAAGCCGACCATGGCGAAGGTGAGCAGCGCCCCGCCCAGCGAGGCGATCACCAGCGCCATCCGGAAGCCGACGGCCGCGAGCGCCCGCTTGACGATGAACTTCATCGAGATGGCGCCGAACGCGCCGGTGAAGGTGATGAGGCCGGACTGGAAGGCGTTGTAGCCGAAGCCCGTCTGCAGCATCAGCGGCATCAGGAACGGCATCGAGCCGGACGAGATGCGGAAGATGTTGGTGCCCAGCAACGTCAGGCCGAAGGCCCGGTTGCGCAGCAGGGCCGGATCGAGGATCGGGTTCGCCCGCCGCTTTGCATGGACGAGATAGGCAAGAAGCGCGCCGAAACCGACAAGCGTCGTCACCAGCCCGACAGCCGGCGGCAGGGCCGGCAGGCTGATCACCGACAGGCCGAAGACGATGCCGGCCGCCGCAGTGCCCGTCAGCAGGAAGCCGGTCCAGTCGAGTCTGGAGGTCTCGCGCCTCGGGATCTCGGGCAGGTAGATGCCGCAAAGCCAGATGCCGGCGAGCCCGATCGGCACGTTGATGATGAAGATCCAGTGCCAGGACAGATAGGTGGTCAGGAACCCGCCGAGCGGCGGCCCTGCCATCGGCCCGATCAGGCCGGGAATGGTCATCAGGGTCATCGCATGGACCAGGTCCTTCTTCTGGAAGGTCCTGACGAGAATGAGACGGCCGACCGGCACCATCATCGAGCCGCCCATGCCCTGCAGGAAGCGCGAGAGCACGAAGGTGAGCAGCGAGTTGGAAAAGGCACAGGCGACCGAGCCGATGACGAAGACGACGATGGCCCATCTGAAGATGCGCTTGGCGCCGAACTTGTCCGCCATCCAGCCGCTGACGGGGATGAAGATGCCCAGCGCCACTAGGTAGGAGGTCAGCGCCAGCTTCAGCGCGATCGGGCTGGTGCCAAGGTCCTCCGCAATCACCGGCAGCGAGGTGGCGATGACGGTGGAATCCATCATCTCCATGAAGAACGCAAAGGCGATGATGAGCGGAATGCTGTTCATGATGTCCGGGGGCACGGCGCGGCAGGAGAGAGAAGCGGACCGCGCCTCTTTTCAATAGCCCGAAAGCGATTGTCTGCAAATGCATGAAACGGCAAAAGAGATTGGGCTGGACCACGGCCCAGCCCCATCTTGCCATGGCAGGCTTGCGCGATCCGCGCGATCAGGGCGCGCCGGAAATCCGGTAGATCGCGCCCTCTCCCTCGTCGGTCGAGAACCACAGCGCCCCGTCCGGCCCGTTGCGCAGGGTGCGGATGCGCCCGTACTCGCCGGCGATCAGCTGCTCTTCGGAGACGACCTTGCCGCCCGCGACCTCCAGCCGCGAGATCAACTGGTCCTTGAGCGCCCCGACGAACAGGTCGCCGCGCCACTGCGGCACCGCATCGCCGGTGTAGAAGGCCATGCCCGACGGCGCGATGGACGGATCCCAGTAATGCACCGGCTGCTCGTAGCCCTCCGCCTTGGTGCCGACGCCGATGCTGAGGCCCGAATAGTGCCGGCCGTAGGAGATCACCGGCCAGCCGTAGTTCTTGCCGGCTTGCGGGATGTTGATCTCGTCGCCGCCGCGCGCACCGTGCTCCACGGTCCACAAGACGCCAGTCTCCGGCTCGATGGCCGCGCCCTGGATGTTGCGATGGCCGGTCGACCAGATCTCGGGCAGCGCCTGCCCGCCATCCGCAAACGGATTGTCCGACGGGATAGAGCCGTCGGCAGCGATCCTGAGCACCGAACCCGCATGGTCCTGCGGATCCTGCGCCCGGTCCTCTTCGCCGCGATCTCCCAGCGTGACGAAAAGCGTACCGTCGGGCGCCGGGACGATGCGGGAGCCGAAATGCCGTCCGCCGGACGTCTTGCGGTTCATGCTCGCAAGGACCTTCACGTCCTCCAGCCGCGCAGCACCGTCGGCGACCACCAGCCGGGCGCGCGCGGCGGCCGTGCCTGCCCCGCCCTGCCCCGGCTCGGAAAACGTGAAATAGACCGTGCCGGTGTCGCCGTAGTCCGGGGCGACGACGAGATCGAGCAAGCCGCCCTGCCCGGAGGCACGAACCTCCGGCACGCCGGCGACCTCGATGCGGCTGTCGCCATCCGGCGAGACGAGCAGCATCCGCCCGTCGACCTCGTTCACCAGCAGCGAGCCGTCGGGAAGGAAGTCGAAGCCCCAGGGATAGGAAAGATCACCGACGACCTGTTCGACCGAGAAACGGACATCGCCGGCCGTGTGGACGGACTGGGCGGAAACGCTGACGCAGGCGGCGGCAAGAACTGCGCTGCCCGCAAGGACGGTGGTGGCCAATCGCAAAGACATTCTCCCTCGGCATGATCCCGAACCCCGTTACGGATAGCTAGGGTGCGGACAAGCGAAGACAATCAGTCCTTGCGATGGAACGGCACGGGGCGCACCGCAAGCGCCCCGTGCACGCGTCGTCTTACGCGGCCTGACGGCCGTGCCGTGCAAGCACCAGGTCGGCGGCCTTGCCCGTCAGCTCCGCCAGATGGTCGAAGCGGCTGGAATAGGTCGCGACGCCCGCAGTCGCCGAGCGCAGTTCGACGATGAGCCCGGACAGCTCGGTCGCCGGTATCAGGGCCTGCACCTCGTCCCAGCCGCTCCAGCCGGATCTTGCATCGAAGCCGAGAAGCTGCCCGCGCCGGGCCGAGACGATGGCGTTGATCCGCGCCGTCGCCTCGCTCGGGCAGGCGATGGTGACCTGATGGACAGGCTCCAGCAGCACCGGCCGGCAGTCCGGCAACCCCTCGCGCATCGCCTGGATCGCCGCCATGCGGAATGCCTGATCCGAGGAATCGACGCTGTGATAGGACCCGTCGGTGAGCGTCACCGCGATGTCGACGGTCGGAAAGCCGAGCGTACCGGTCTTCAGGGCCTCCTCGACGCCCGCACGCACCGACGGGATGTATTGCTTGGGAATGACGCCGCCGGTGATCGTGTCATTGAAGACGAAGCCCTCGCCGCGCCCGAGCGGACGGATGTCGATGGCAACGTCGCCGAACTGGCCGTGGCCGCCCGACTGCTTCTTGTGGCGGGCGCGTACCGAGGCCCCCGCGCGGATCGTCTCGCGATAGGGGATCGCGGGGTCGCCGGTTTCCACCGCAAGGCCGTATTTGCCGGTCAGCCGCTCCAGCGCGACGCGCAGATGCATCTCGCCCTGGCCGTCGAGACGGGTCTCGCCCGTGTCCTGGGCCTGGGTGACGACCAGCGCCGGATCCTCCTCGCAGAGTTTCGCAAGGGCCGCGGAGAGCTTCACCTCGTCGCGGCGCTCGCGCGGCGAGATCGCGAGGCCGAGCACCGGCTGCGGCATCTCCAGCGGCGCCAGCTGCGGCGCCGGGGCCGATCCGCCCAATGTGTCGCCGGTGTTGACGCCGTCGAGCTTGCCGAGCCCTACCGTATCACCGGCCTCGGCCTGCGGGCGCTTCGACGCCTGCTGTCCGTTCACCCGGTAGAAGCCGGAAATGCGCACCTGTTCGCCGTCGGGCCGGGTCAGCGTGTCGGCGTCTGAAAGCCGGCCGCAGAGGAGCCGCCCGACCGACAGCTTGCCGGCATGCAGCGTGTGCACCGTCTTGAGGATCTGCACCACGGGTCCGTCCGTCTCCTCGAGACCGAGGCGCGCACGGGTGGCGGCGACGCCCGGCGCGTCGTGACGCAGCGCCTTGAGCAGCCGGCCGACGCCGTTGCCATGCTCGGCCGAGCCGAACAGCACCGGGCAGATCAGTCCCTCGCGCATTTCCCCGCCGATATCGGCGAAGATCCGTTCGCGCTCAGGGGCGATGTCCTCCAGCAGCGATTCCATCAACACGTCGTCATGGTCGGCCAGCGTCTCCAGCATGGAGAAGCGCGCCTCGACCTCGCGTGCCATCGCCTCGTTCGGAATGTTGATGACCTGGCTCTCGGCGAGCTCGCGGTAGACATAGGCCCGCTCCAGCGCGAGATCGATGAAACCGGTGGCGATGCCCTCGTTCCAGATCGGGATCTGGCGCAGCACCAGCGGCACGGCCGAGGCCGGCTGCAGCATGGCCAGCACGTCGCGCAGCCGCGAGGACGTACGGTCGATCTTGTTGAGGAAGAGCAGGCGCGGGATGCCGCGATCCTCCAGCTGCTTGAGGATCACCTGCAGCGCCGGAACCTTCTTCTCGTCGGCTTCCGCGACGACGACGGCCAGGTCGATGCCGGGCATGACACCGACCATGTCGCCGAGAAAGTCGACAGCCCCCGGACAGTCGAGAAAGGTGAACCGCTCGCCCAGATGTTCCGCCTCGGCCACGTTGACCTCGACGCTCATGGCATGGGCGCGTGCTTCCGGCGCACCGTCGCCCACCGTGTTGCCGGCTCCCACCGTTCCCTGTCTTGCTATGGCCCCTGTGCGGGCGAGCACCGCTTCCAGCAGCGTGGTCTTGCCGCTGCCGAACGGCCCGAAGATCCCGATGCACCGGGGCCCCGTTTCCCTGCCGCCGGCTGCACCGCCATTCACCCTGTCTGCGCCCATGTCGCGTCTCCTTCTCCCGTCGGCCCCGCAGGGCCGCGTGTTGTCAGGAGGAGCCGGGCGCGGCTGACCTAGTGTGGTGAACTTGAAATACGCCTCACTTTGGCAGCACACCCAGAGCGTATTTCAAATTCGAAAACCACACTGGAAACATAAACTTGCCAGTCACTTCTTTGAATCCGAAGTTCGTTCAGAGCATGCCGCCGAATGCGACGAACTTCAGATTCGGGTGACTGGCGGCACCGCGCACCGGCGCCGCCGCCCGCCAACAGCGGGCGGACGCTCATCGTCGCGCCGATACCGCAGCGAACGCAAGGGAAACATGTGCCGCACTGCGGCACGGACGGGCCGACGGGCCGCGAAACGAAACCGGCCGGCGACATTGCTGCCGCCGGCCGGAGGAAAGGCTCGAAAGCGCCTTGCGCGACTTACTTCAGATTGCCGCAGAAGCGCTGGATACGGGTGCAGGCCTCCTCCAGCGCCTCGGTCGAGGTCGCGTAGGAGATGCGGAAGTTGGGGCCGAGGCCGAAGGCCGATCCCTGGACGACGGCAACGCCCTCGCTCTCGAGCAGTTCGGTGACGAAGTCCTCGTCGGTCTCGATCACCTTGCCGGACGGTGCGGTCTTGCCGAGCGTGCCAGCGCAGGACGGGAAGACGTAGAACGCGCCTTCCGGCATCGGGCAGGTCAAGCCCTTGGCCTGGTTCAGCATCGACACGACGAGATCGCGGCGGGCCTTGAACACCTCGTTGTTGGCCGGGATGAAGTCCTGCGGACCGTTCAGCGCCTCGACCGCCGCCCACTGGGCGATGGAGCTCGGGTTGGACGTCGACTGGGACTGCACCTTGGCCATCGCCTTGATCAGCTCGACCGGGCCGCCGGCATAGCCGATGCGCCAGCCGGTCATGGCATAGGCCTTGGAGACGCCGTTCACCGTCAGCGTGCGGTCGTAGAGCTTCGGCTCGACCTGCGCCGGGGTGGTGAACTCGAAGCCGTCATAGACGAGGTGCTCGTACATGTCGTCCGACATCACCCACACCTGCGGGTGGCGCAGCAGCACGTCGGTCAGCGCCTTCAGCTCCTCGCGCGTATAGGCGGCGCCCGACGGGTTCGACGGCGAGTTGAAGATGAACCACTTGGTCTTCGGCGTGATCGCCGCTTCCAGCGCCTCGGCGGTGATCTTGAAGGTCGACTTGTCGGCCTCGACGATCACCGGCTCGCCGCCGGCCAGCAGCACCATGTCCGGATAGCTGACCCAGTAAGGGGTCGGCACGATGACCTCGTCGCCCGGATTGATGGTGGCGATCAGCGCGTTGTACAGCACCTGCTTGCCGCCCGTTCCGACGGTGATCTGCGACGGCTCGTAGGTCAGGCCGTTCTCGCGCTGGAACTTGGCGCAGATCGCCGCCTTGAGCTCGGGGATGCCGTCGACGGCCGTGTATTTCGTCTTGCCCTCGGTGATCGCGGCAATCGCGGCGGCCTTGATGTTCTCCGGCGTGTCGAAATCGGGCTCGCCCGCGCCCAGACCGATGACGTCGCGCCCGGCGGCCTTGAGTTCGCGAGCCTTGTTGGTCACGGCGATGGTAGCGGACGGTTTGACGCGCGAAAGTGCGTCGGCGATGAAGCCCATGTTGCTCTCCCGATGAGGCAGGTGCCCGATGAGGCAGGTGGTTGAAGGCGCGCGGGAGACTACTTCCCGCGCTCCTGCCATGCAAGGGAGGATGGCCGCAATCTCGCGGATTTCCGCGGAAGCCGGCTCATCGCCGGCTCCCCGCTTCAGCCGGCCAGCATGCCGCCGCCGCAATGGGCGCCGTGCACGCGGATATCCGCCTCGCCCAGATGCAGGCCCAGCGTCGTCAGCGTGCCGTGGACGATCGCATCCAGCGGCTCGGCGATGGTGCCGAGCAGATCGCCCACCGCCGTGAGCAGCGGCCCGGGCAGGATGAGGCCCAGCGTCAGGACCTGCACTTCCAGATCGAGATTGCCGACCAGCGTGCTGACCAGCGACCCGGCGATGGAACTGGTGCCGACCCGCTTGACGGTGCCGCGCTCCACATCGAGGCCGGTGAAGCTCACCTGCGTGTCCGACAGGTTGCCGATGTTCACCTGGGCGCGCCCGTTCACCCGGATCAGCGCGGCATCGATGATCTTTGCCCGCGACAGCTGCGGCGTGCGCGAGAAGTCGTTGAAGTCCGCATCGCGCATATGGCCGATCCAGGCTTCCGCGATGCCCGGCCGGGCGGCCACGGTCACCCGGGACGGCCCGCTCGACGTGCAGGCCATGGAGGCGAGCTGCGCCTGCGCATGGGCAAGGTCGATCATCAGCGGCAGGTTGACGCTGAGGTTCTTCAACAGCCCCTGCCCGCCGACGGACGCGAGCAGCCGAAGCCGCGCCTGCGCCGTCCGCACGCGGGTCGAGTTGGGTCCGATGGCGATCATCGCCGTGTGCTGCGGCATCTCTCCGATGGCAAGGTCGAGCTTGAGGGAGAGCAGGCCCGGCACCTCGGCGCCGAGATCGACCTGCACCTGCCGCTTGCCGTTGGCGAGGATCGCCGAGGACGACAGGATCTGCATGGCCGAGACCCGCGCATCGAAGCCGGGCGCCGGATCGCCGATGGCCACGCTCGAGAACGGCCCGAGATCGACCAGCGAGGACAGCGGCACCTTTGCCCCGAGGCCGCCGCCGAGCAGCAGCCGCCTCAGCGCAAGGTTGGCGGCGGCATCGCCGTTCTCGCCCGTCACCTTGGCCATCGCCGCGACGATGTCCCCGGCGGTCACCGAGGCATCCACAACGTCCTGGAACGTGCCCGCCTTGAGATTGATCTCGGAGGCGACCGCATCTATCACCTGCGCCACCTGCACATCGGCCGAGGCCAGGCCCTGATAATCCATGACCGTCAGCTCGACCCGGGTTCCCAGCATGTTGCCAAGCAGCTGGTTCGCAACCCCGTCGCGCAAGGCGAGCAGGCGCGTTCCCACGGAAAAGGCGGCAAGCTCGGCATTGGCCGCCATGGACCGCACGCCAAGGGTCGCCGACTGGGCACTGAACACCTTGGCGAAGTAGAGCCGTCCGGCCTTTTCCAGCGACACCTGCACCGCGTTGTAGGGCGTGGCGTTGGCGGCAAAGCGCCGGGTGTGGTCGACCTGCGGATCCGCCGTATAGCGGCCGCGCACGACGGTGTAGCGGGCATCGACGTCATTGGCGGCGAGGGTCGCGGCAACCGCAGCCTCAGCCCGCGGAATGTCCGATGCGCCGGCGACGGCGGCGATATCGGCGACGCCCTGCAAGGTGCGCCGCTCCAGGTAGAGGGAGGCCATGTCGATGGCAATGGCCAGCAACCCCATCATCACGAAGAAGAAGAAGCCGGTCATGATGGCGATCGAGCCGTCGCGATTGCGCGAAAACCCGCTAATGCCGCGCCAGCGCGACGGCCGCCGACGGGCTTTCGCACGTGACAGGGAGGACGAGCAGGACGGAGGGGGGAAAGACATGGTCGGTCTCCTGCTCAATAGCCGCCGCGCTTGATCACGGCGACACGCCGGATCGTCTGGCTCGGCAGCGGAAGAATGGGCCCCAGCGTCCAGATCGGCAGGCGGCTGGCGTCGTAGACCACCGCCACCTTGAACTGGGTGACGTCGCCTGCGATCGGGCCTGCATCGACCGTGACACTGCCGGCATCGATCAACGCGTACTGGCCGGCGTTGCGCTGTACGTGCTCGGTGACGATGCGCACCCGCTCCTGATCGGACAGGCCGGCAATCGAGGCTCGCGCCGCATCGGCAGCAAGCTGGGCGACACTGTGGGTCGCCCCGAAATAGATGCCGTACGCGATGATCCCGAGCATCACCAGAATGAACACGGGAAGCACCAGGGCGAACTCGACCGCCGACGCGCCCGATCTTGCACGCAGAAAGTGTTTCAGAACCGCAAGCATCTCTGCCTCCATTCGCTCAGAATGGTGGTGCTGCACGTTATCGGCCTGCAAACTGTCGTTGCCGCGATGAATAATGACCGCCGCACAACGCACATTCCGAGGACTTCAAATCGATCCTCAGCAGATACTGGATTCACAGGTCGCAACAAATGTGCCTGAAGCACCGTACATATAAGTATAGTACCGAATGCCCTCTAAAATTGTGTAAACGTTTCTGTGCGTTAATAATTTCACCGTGCAACAATTTAGCAATTCCGAATGACCACAAGAGAACAGGCCAATTCTCCCGCAGAGGAAAGCAAGGCTATCCATCTGATGCAACTGACGGTTTTACGCCTCGCATCCAGAAAATCGAGGTGATTTCTCGCCTTGCAGGCGAAAATGAAATTGCTGTCCAATCCGGTGAACGCGGCTCGAAACAGAGCAGCGATCACGTTCGCGGCCGGCTCCGTGCGCCGGGCAACAACCCGACGCGCGACCACAGGCCACGGCACCCGGCAGCCCGCCCACACAGGGCACCACGAAGGGCACCACGATATGGCTTGAGGCTAACAAGCGAGGAGGACGGCAGAGCCGAGCGCTCATGTCGTCATGTCGCAGCCAGAATGACCCAGGCCACGACGCAAAACACGCGCCGGGCTGGGCCGCGGCGCGTGTGAGAGGACGTTCGGATTTGAAGGCAGAGCCCGCTGTCGCGGATGGGCTCCTAGGTCGTGGACTCATAATTGTGCCGGAAACGGCGTCTGGCCCGGCAATGATATGCCAGGAGGAGCGTGATGGCCGGGGCAGCCCCCCCGGCCGAGCGGTCCGACGCCGCAGATCGCAGCTCGCCCGACGCCCTTCGGGTATGCCGGTACCCGCCGGCAACAGCGTCGCAAGACCTTGAAAACCGGACGGTTTCCTGCGGACTTGCTCCTTGTATCCAGACAGGCTCGCGCAGACCGTTTCTCGCCAGAATTATGAGTTCACGACCTAGTGCTTGCTTTCGATCAGGAGATAGTGCGTCGGGCCGCTCTCGATCAGCGTCACCCGCATGCGCTTGCTCCGCGTCACGCCGTCGAAGCCGCTCACGGTCGCCTGCAGCGGGGTGTTGCCGCCCTTGCGCGCATGTTCGATCAGGCTGACGAAGGTCTTGGGATGCAGCATCGTCTCGGTGATCGGAGCCGATTCCATCAGCTGCTCGGTCACCGCGAAGGTCTTGCGCGCCGCGGTGTTGGCCGAGACCAGCATGCGCGTGCGCACATCGATCACGAGCATCGGCGCATGCACGCAGTTGAAGATCTGCTGGAAGTCGACCCCGCGCTCCTTGACCTTCGACGCGGAAAACACCACGCCACCGAGCCCTGCCGACACCCGGAACGGGATCACGTCGAAGGTCAGCGTGAAGGAATCGCCGCTGGCCAGGAAGAAGCGCTTGCTGCCGTCCATCGGCGCTCGACGCGCCAGTGCGGTCAGCACCACCGAGGCAAGCGTCTTGCCCACGCGATTTGGGATATGCGCGATATTGCGGCCGATGCACAGCGACGTGTCGCCGATCTCGAACAGCTTGTTGAAGGCATCGTTGGCGTAGCGCAGGTAGCCGAAACTGTCGACGACCAGCACCGACTTCTCGCTGTCCTCCACCAGATGGCGAATGAGCGGCGCGACACCGCGCACCGCCGTGCCGTTCGCCTCGTCCTCGACCTCCGCGCCGGACACGGCGATGACGAAGGTTCGCCCGCCCTCGACCTGGTAGCGCATCGCCACCAGCGACAGGCCGGCGCCCAGATCGTCGCCGCCAAGCTCGATCGGGCCGGCCGTGCCGGTCTTCACCGCCTGCTGGATGAGCCCCAGGATCTGCTTCTGGTCGTTCTGCGCCATATGGCGCAACGCCGTCGAGAGCGAGGCCTCGTTCAGCCCCGAGCGATGCTCGAAGTCGAGCGAGCGCGGCTCCAGCCAGATGACGCGCTTCGCCTGGATATCGACCGTGAAGAAGGACAGGCCGGCAACCGACATTGCCGGCGCCCCGCTGCCCGCACCTGCCGTAACGGTCGCAGCCTCGCCATCCGCCTCGGTCGCGGTCACAGCCGCCGGCCGGGCAGTCTTCTCCATTGCATCCATCTGGCTTTTCCGGTTGCTGTCGAGCGGGCCGGAATCGGCACGCGCATGACCTTGATCTGTCTTGAAACCGATCCTGTCAAAAAAGCTCCTGATATTCGGTAAAGGGGCCGCGCCAAATTTACAGGATCTGTTAACCGGACCGCCACGGTTCTGCCGCGAAATGACACCGGAAGCGCCCGATTGGCGGCTTTGGGAAGTCCAACTCGCCGGTCACTTTCTCCCCATCAGGCAAGTCCGATTGGACGGAGAAAAGTCATGCGTTCCACATCCCGATCGTCCCGCACCCGTTCCGGCTCCCGTTTCGGCAAGACGTTCAGCGCCCTTGCCATCGCCATCCTCGGAGCTTTGCCCGCCCTGCTGATCGCCTCCAGCGCCCGCGCCTCCGGCAGTCTCGTTGTCGAGGACTGGACGATGGGCGCCCTGCTCGCCGCCTTCGGCAGCATGCTGGTGCTGGTGACCGTGCTCGGCAAGCGCCTGTCGCACGGTCTTCTGGCCAGCATCCGCACCCGTTCGCACGACCACAGGAATTCGTGATGCGTACCCTTTCCCTCGGCACAGCCACGGGCCGCAGCGCCCGTGCCTCCACCCGCAGCCGGAGCGATGAGGAGCGGGCCGCGATGCTGCTCGCCACTGCGGTCGGCGTCGGTCTGCTCTTCGCCGCCTCCCTGACCCTGTTCGGCGGGCCGCTGACCCATTCGCTCAAGGATCTCGCTCCGCCCCAGGCCGCCGCTGGTCAGGACCGCTGACCGGCGCGGGGCGCCTTGCCCTGCCTCGCTGATTGTCGCTCCCGGCCCGGCCCCGCATGTCGCCACTGGCAAAGCGTTCCGCCAACGCGTAGGCTCGGTTCGGCATGCCGCCCGCAGCCTTGGCGGGGATAACCCGCCGGCACGTGGCACACCCTTGCGATGGATCAAGGTGCCGACTGCGGCCTTGCGGCAAGTGTCTGGACAGGGACGGACTTTCGGCACGCGACTGCACGGCGCAATCCCCGCGCCAGCCAGGCCGACACCGCCCCGCGCAAGACGGGAGCTGAATGCAAGCCATGGCGGTCAATCTGACACTTTCTCCGGCAACAATGCGCATGCTGGTCCAGAAGGCCCGCGCAGCCTCGGCCTCGGATCTCGACGGCGGCTACGAAGACGGCCGCGACCGGGAAATCGAGTTCGACGCGGACACGCTCCAGGACAGCCATGCCCACGACGGGCTCGCCGAAGAAGAGACCGACGACCTGTCGGCCGAGGAACTGGCCGAACTGATCGCGGATCTTAACGTCGATGAAGCTGCCGAACTCGTCGCCACCGTATGGATCGGCCGCGGCGACTACGAGCCCGACGATTTCGACCAGGCGGTCGACGATGCCCGCGACAGGGCGTTCCGCTCCACGGCCAAGTATCTGATCGGTATGCCGCTTTTCGCCGATCACCTGGAAGCCGGCCTCGACGCGCTGGATCTTTGACGGACGTAGCGTCACCCACAGGCACAGGCGAATTCTCTGGATATCCCTCTTTCTGCGCCCCAACGGGATTTACACATTGTTAACCATGACGGTTAACTCTTCGTTGGCGAGAGAAGAGGTCGGAGACACCGCATGAGCTTCACGGACCGTATGCAGGCAGACGAGAAGGCCGGCCTTCAGGCCGATACGCTGAGCGTACAAAAACCCTCGCCCTGGCCGATCGCCCTTCGCGTCACCAGCGCCGCTCTCCTCGTCACCCTGGTCTTCTGCTACGCCTTCCCCAACGGCTGATTTCCGCCGCTCGATCAAGCCGCTTGCGGCCGCTTCGCCTTTCCGGTAGCGCAAGCTGATGAGCCGCACCCTCGCCAATACGCTTCTGCTTCTGACTGCCCTGATCTGGGGCTCCGCGTTCGTGGCGCAGGCCACGGCGATGCAGCATGTCGGCCCCCTCACCTTCACCGGCATCCGCTTCCTGATGGCGGCGCTTGCGGTCCTTCCCTTCGCCATCGCCGAAACGCGCCTGCGCCGCGACCGGCCGCTCGACCTGCGGACCGCCGGCGCCTTCACCGCGCTCGGACTGGTGTTCTTCGCGGCGATCTCGCTGCAGCAGATCGGCCTGCTCACCACCACCGTGACCAATGCCGGCTTTCTCACCGGCATCTATGTGGTGTTGACGCCGCTGGTCGCGCTGCTGGCCTTTCGCGAAAAGCCGCATCCGGTCGTTTGGCCCGCCTCGCTGGTCACGCTTAGCGGCATCTACCTGCTCGGCGGCGGCGCCTTGTCCGCGCTGACCACGGGCGATGTGCTGATGCTCGTCTGCGCGGTCTTCTGCGCGCTGCATGTCGGCATGATCGGCAGCGTCGTGCGCCACTGCGCCCGCCCTCTGCTTCTTTCGGTCTGGCAGTTCGCGGTGGTGGGAACGGCGGCGATCATTCCCGGCCTGCTGCTCGAGCCGGTCAGCATCGACGCGGTGCTGGCAGCCGGTCCCGAACTGCTCTACACCGGTCTCGTCTCCGGAGGCCTCGCCTTCACGCTGCAGGCCATCGGCCAGCGCTGGACACGGGCGGCGGACGCCGCGATCCTGCTGTCCTCCGAGGCACTGTTCGCCGCTCTGTTCGGCGCGCTGTTGCTGGGCGAGCGGCTCGGCCCGGCAGGCCTTGTCGGCTGCGTGCTGATCTTCGCCTCGATCCTCGCCGTCCAGCTGGTGCCGATGCTGGTGCGGCGCCCGCGCGAGATCGTGGCCGCCCCTGCCATCGTGCCGCCCGTCCCGGCCGAGACCGAGCCGGCCAGCCCGGCCTGACCGCACGGGAGACGAGACAATCGTGACAAAGACCGCTTCCGCACCCGCCCTTCCCTATTCCGGCAGGATCGATGCGCTCGACGTGGCGCGCGGGCTCGCGCTCGCCACCATGGCCGTCTACCACTTTTCCTGGGACCTGAAATGGTTCGGCGCGGTCGACTGGCCCGTCGATTCCGGCCTCGGCTGGCGGATCTTCGCCATGGCCATCGCGGCGAGCTTTCTCTTTCTCGTCGGCGTCGGGCAGGTCCTCGCCCATCGCAGCGCCTTGCGGCTGGACCGCGCCCTGCTGCGGGCGGGCAAGATCGCCCTTGCCGCCGCGGCCATCAGCCTTGCCACCTATTTCGCACTCGCCGAGCAATATGTCCGCTTCGGCATCCTGCATGCGATCGCGGCCGGTTCGCTGCTGGCGCTGCCGGCGCTGCGCGCGCCTCTCTGGCTGGTGGGCGGGCTGGCGCTGGCCGCGCTCGCCCTGCCGAGCGTCGTATCGCTCAGCTTTCCCGGCGATGCCTGGCTCGTGTGGACGGGCCTCATCGCCGATCCGCCGCTTTCGGTCGATTACGTGCCGCTGCTGCCCTGGATGGCGGCGATCCTGGCGGGCATCGTCGCAGGCAGGCTGGCGCTCGCCTCCGGGCTCTTTGCGCACCTCGCGGCCTGGACGGCACAGGGACCGGCGACACGCCTTGCCGCACTTGCCGGCCGCCACTCGCTGCTCGTCTATCTCGTCCACCAGCCGATCCTGTTCGGCCTGGTCTGGACGGCAGCGACCCTCGGCCTGACGCCGGACCGCACGGCGGAGACCTTCGTCGAACAATGCGTGCAAAGCTGCACCATCACCGGGGAGGAGGCCGCCTGCCGCGCTACCTGCAGCTGCACGGTGGAGGCCCTTCGCGCCGACGGCACATGGCAGGCCCTGCTCGCCCGCCCCGAGGACCCCGGCCTCAACGACCTGCTGGCCGAGCGCTATCGCATGTGCCGCTTGCAGGCGAACTGAAGCCGCTTTCACCGGAACGTGACACAGGTCACTTCGCCGACCGCCTCAACCCGGCATTCTCGTGCTACACTTATGAGGCGATTGGGGAATATCGCGAGTGACGACGGCGATGGCACATACCGGCCGGCTGACCAGCCGGACCGGCAAGAGCCGGGACGACCGGATGGGAGCCCTTGAATGATCCGGCAGGAATGGACCGTCGGCCTGATGACCGGCACGGTGCTGGACGGCAATATCGACGTGGCGCTGCTGCGCAGCGACGGCGAGACCATTGCCGAGTTCGGCCCCTGGACGCTTGCCCCCTACCCTTCCGACCTTCGCCCGCTGCTGGTCGAGACCCTCGCCCAAGCAGCCGACTGGGGCTTTTCCGGCGACGAGCCGGAGATCTTCGCCAGGGCCGAAGCCCGCATCACCGAAGCCCAGTCCGAGGCCGTCGCGACCTTCCTGGAGGATGTCGGCCTGCCGCGCTCGGATGTCGCCGCCGTCGGCTTCCACGGCCAGACGGTGCTGCACCGCGCGCCCGCGCCGCAGCGGGCCGGCCGGACGCGCCAGCTCGGCGACGGCGCGGCGATGGCCCGCCGGCTCGGCATCACCGTCGTCAACGATTTCCGCAGCGCCGACATGGCCGCCGGCGGCCAGGGCGCACCGCTCGCCGGCATCTATCACGCTGCGCTGCTGAAGCGCGCGGATGCCGGTCCGGAGACCGCGGTGCTGAACCTCGGCGGCGTTGCCAACATCACCTGGGTCGATGCCTCCGGCGTGCCGCACGCCTTCGACACCGGGCCGGCCAATGCCCCGCTCAACGACTGGATTGGCCGCAAGGGGCGCGGCAGCATGGACCGGGACGGCCGCCTCGCCGCCGCCGGCGCGGTCGACGAGGCTCGCCTCGCCCGCCTGCTCGAGCACCCCTATCTCGTCGCGCCCTACCCCAAGTCGCTCGACCGCAACGACTTCACCTCCGCCATGGCCGACGGCCTGTCGGATGAGGACGGCGCGGCGACGCTGACCGCCTTCACCGCCGGCGCCGTCGCCAAGGCGCTCGACCGGCTGCCCGCCCGCCCGCAGCGGCTGGTGCTGTGCGGCGGCGGCCGCCACAATCCGGTCATGCGCAACGAGATCGCGGCGCGCGCCGGGGTCGAGGTGCTGATGTCGGAGGATTTCGGTTGGCGGGGCGATGCGGTCGAGGCCGAGTGTTTCGCGCTGCTCGCCACCCGCACCTTGCGCGCCCTGCCGATCAGCTTTCCCACCACGACCGGCGTCGCGAGAGCCCAGGGCGGCGGGGTGATCCACGCAGCAACGGCGCAGGCAAAGGCAGGCAGCCCATGACGCTGCGCCTTCCCGAAAGCCTGCGACGGCGCCAGCCCGACGATCCGCTCGGCGAGATCTTCCGCGAAGAGGCCGAGGCCGAGCGCATCGCGACGCTCGTGCGCCTCAACAAGGCTCTCGCAAGCTCGCTTCAGCGCCTGCAGGCGAGTGCGCGCCGGTTCCACGAGGCGGGCCCCGAGACACGCGAGGAGGCCCGCAGGCGCTGGCGCCGCCGCCATGCGGAAGCCTGCGAGGCGCTGTGGAACGTGCTGATCCAGCGCGAGATATGCGGCCTGCGCCTGCATGACGCCTTCCTGCGCGAATTCGAAGTGCCCCGCTCGGTCCATCTGCTGATGGGGCCGGTGGCGACCGCCATCGACCCTCCGGATCCGCTGCCACCTGCCGAAGCCGCCCTTACCGCAAACGACCGGATGCAGCCCCCCGCATGATCCCCTCTTTCCCCCTCGCCAAGCTCAGGTCGTGGACCCGGCGCAACACCTCGAGAAATGTTCGCCTGCGCGAAAGCAGGGGCATGCAACAAGCCTTCCCACGGATCGGCTCGCCGGTATATGGACAGGGTATCTCACACGCTCAGCGCCGGACAGCCGTGGCAACCATGACCAGACTTCTTGCCCGCAGCCGGAAAACGGCTGTCAACGCGGCGCTCGCCACCCTGCTGCTCGCCTTCATGCCCGCGCCGGACGGGCCGGACGGCTTTCCCGCGCTGACCAGCGAGGCGAAGGCGGCGACCACCGTGCCGCCCGGCAACCGTCATGCCTCGCAGCCGCGCATCCCCTTCGCCTCGGCCCGCCGCACCGCGGCCGGGAACTCCGGCTACGACGCCAAGTTCGACCGCATCGTCGGTGTCCTGCGCCGCGACAGCCGCCTGATCCGCGACATCAAGCGTGTCGCCGGGCTCTACGGCATCGACCCGGTTCACATGCTGGGCGCCATCGTCGGCGAGCACACCTATAACTACGACAGCCTCGACAGCGCTCAGTCCTACTATGTCAAGGCGCTGAGCTATGCGGGCATCCGCATGGAATTCTCGCTCGGCGGGGAGCATGTCGAGGACTTCGTCAAGCGCCCGCAGTTCGAGCGCTGCAATGCCGGGCGCAAGGACACCAACACGCTCTGGAACTGCTATCAGCGGGTGTGGAACAGCACCTTCCGCGGCAAGCGCGTCGACGGCACCCGCTATCCCGAAAAGACCTTCAACGAGGCGTTTTTCCAGCCGCTTTTCGCCGGCCAGAGCTTCGGGCTGGGACAGTTGTCGCCGCTGACCGTGCTGATGATGAGCGACAAGGTCGCCAGGACCAGCGGACTGGACAAGCTTTCGCCCGGCAACGAGCAGGAAATCTATCGCGCGGCGATGGATCCGGGCCGCTCGCTCCACTACATGGCCGCGATCCTGCGGGATGCCATCGACGCCTACAAGGTGGTGGCGAATGTCGACATCTCGAAGAATCCGGGCCTGACCGCAACGCTCTACAATCTCGGCGATCCCTGGGCGCGTGCGTCCGATTTCCGGCGCCGGCGGGCGGCGGGGACGCAGACCTGGCCGGTCGAAAACTACTATGGCTGGCTGGTCAACGACAAGATCGAGGTGTTGCGCGGCCTGCTGTAACCAGGCCGCGCCGAACGCCGGGCAGCGTCCTCGATCTGCGGGGCGGGCCGCCGCCGGTCACGCCCGGCGGCAGAGCACTCTCACCTCAGATACGGATTGGTCCGCCGCTCATGGCCGATGGTCGAGGCCGGGCCGTGGCCGGGCAGGAAAGTGACGTCGTCGCCGAGCGGCAGCATCTTGTCGCGGATCGACGCGATCAGCGTTTCGTGGTTGCCGCCCGGCAGGTCGGTGCGCCCGACCGAGCCCGCGAACAGCACGTCGCCCGAGATGGCGAAGCGCAATTCCGGATCGAAGAACACCAGATGGCCCGGCGCATGGCCGGGGCAGTGCAGGATCTGGAAACTGCGGCCGGCCATGGTGAGGTCGTCGCCTTCCGACAGCCAGGTATCCGGTTCGACCGAGCGCACGTCGCCGACGCCGAATTCGCGCGCCTGCTGCTCCACCCGCTCCAGCAGCGGCCGGTCGGCCTCATGCGGGCCGAGCACCGGCACGGACAGGCGTTCGGCCAGCTCGGCTGCTCCGCCCACGTGGTCGATATGGCCGTGGGTCAGGACGATCTTCTCGACCTTGACCCCATGCTCCTCCAGCGCACCCAGAATGCGGTCGACATCGCCGCCCGGATCGATCACCGCACCGGCCTTGGTTTCGCGGTCGAAGATGACGGAGCAGTTTTGCTGGAAAGCGGTGACCGGGATGACGATGATCTGGATGGGGGGCTCCTGGCCCTGCTGTTCCGACATGACGGCTCCCGTCGACTGAATGGGATGGATGGGCCGGCGGCTGGGCTGCGGCGGCCTGGGTTGCGGTCGCTGCGACGCCTGCCCCCCTCTGCAGAGGGCCGTCGCAGGCACAGGCGCTCAGGTAACCCGCCGGCGGTCGGTCTGGCAACCACCGGGCGCGGAAATGACCGGCTGCGGGCACGGCACCTGTCATTTCGATCAGGGCAAATGCCGCGCTGCCCCTCCCCGCTTTCGGAAAAACCCGCCAGAGACACGGCCTGCAAGGGTTTTCCTTGCCCGGATGGCTTCCAAGACCGTATGATATACGCGCGGTTGGCAAGGCTGGGAGCGGTGCGCGGGTGTCGAAAGCGTGAGTTCGGGCGGTTCGGCAAGACACAAGTCATCGAAATTGGTCACGCTGCACGGTCGCAACTGGCTTCCTCTGGGTAAGTCGTGCGACGGAGTGTGGCTGACAGCCGCATGTGGAACCCGACGTGGCAAGGACTGAGAAGGCAGCCCTGCGTCGGACGATGAAGATCTGCGAGTCTGCCGGAGCAGCAGGCTCTTACAAGGTGATGTGAACATGGAAGACTGGCGTTCGGACAATCGTCGGCAGGGAAAGCGGCGCGGCGGTTCGAAGGACTATGGTGGGGACGCGGACGAATTCGGCGCTGGTTTCGACCACGGCAAGCGCAACAAGCCCGAACGGGGCGGACGGCGCGACAGTTTCGGCGAAGCCGGCTGGACCGCCCCGGAGCCGGGCTTCGTTCCGGAAGAGCCCTTTGCGTCCGGTGATCGCTTCGGTGGCGGTGGCGACCGCGGCCCGCGCGGCGGCGGCGACCGTTTCGGCGGTCCCCCGCGTGAAGGCGGCGGCGACCGTTTCGGCGGCGGTGATCGTGGTCCGCGTGGCGGCGGTGACCGCTTCGGCGGCGGCGGCGATCGTGGTCCGCGCCCCGGTGGTGGCGACCGCTTCGGCGGCGGCGGCGATCGTGGCCCGCGCCCCGGTGGTGGCGACCGCTTCGGCGGTGGCGGCGATCGCTTCGGCGGCGGTGGCGACCGTGGCCCGCGCGGCGGCGGCGACCGCTTCGGCGCTCCGCGTGAGGGCGGTGACCGCTTCGGCGGCCCGCGCGAGGGCGGAGACCGCGGCCCGCGTCGCGGACCTCCGGTGGAGCGTGGCCCCCGTCAGACGGGTGTCGTGAAGTTCTTCAAGTCCGACAAGGGCTTCGGCTTCATCATGCCGGACAACGGCGATGCCGACGTCTTCGTGCACATCTCGGCGGTCGAGCGCTCCGGCCTCACCAGCCTGGACAGCGGCCAGCGCGTCTCGTTCGAGACCGAGCCGGACCGGCACGGCAAGGGCCCGAAGGCCGTCGAACTGAAGATCGAGGAAGGCGGCGACGAGGAGGCATAAGCCGCCTTGCAAGTCCGCTCCTCGCCGGGTTGCCGCGCCTTTGGGCCTGCGGCACCCCTGCGAACAGAGATGACGGCGGCCAGCGATGGCCGCCGTCTTTCGTTTCTCCCCGCGGCACTGTCGCCCGGCCCGTTCGCGGGAACGGCCGGTACCGGTCCCCTCTTCAGCCGCGTTCACAGCCGAGCCTCAGCGACACCGGAAGACTTGCAAGGCGGGCGGCAAGCAGCCATAGACCGGACATGATCGACATTCGCCCCTTCACCCCCGCCGATATCGACGGAGCGCTCGCCGCCAACGAGGCCAGCCTGCCGGCCGTCAACAGTCTCACGCCGGACGAACTGCGCGCGCTCGCCGCCCAGAGCCGCCATACGCTGGTTGCCGTGGGGCCTGACGGCGTCATCGGACTGATGGTCTGCCTCGACGAGACCGCCGACTACGACAGCCGCAACTTCGCCTGGCTGAAGGAAAATCTCGGCAGCTTTTCCTATGTGGACCGGATCGCCCTAGCGCCCGCCGCGCGCGGGTCCGGGACCGGAGAGCGGCTCTACCGCGAGCTGCTCGCCCTGCTCGCCGCCGATCCGGACAGGGTTGGCCTGCCGCTGGCCTGCGAGGTCAATACGCGGCCGGCCAATCCGGGCTCCCTGCGCTTCCACCAGCGGCTCGGCTTCGCGGAGATCGGCGCCAACGACCACGGCGACAAGGCGGTCGTCTACCTGGCCCGGGCGGTGATGCCTGCGGAACAGCAAGGAGTTTCAGCGTGAACTATCGGCACGCCTTTCATGCAGGCAATATCGGCGACGTGCTCAAGCACGCGGTCCTGGCCCGCATCCTCACCTATCTCAAGACCAAGGACACGCCGTTCCGGGTCATCGACACCCATGCCGGCCTCGGCCTCTACGACCTGACCAAGGGCGATGCCCAGCGCACCGGCGAGTGGAAGCAGGGCATCGCCCGCGTGCTGGAGACCCCGCAGCCGCCCAAGGTGGCCGAGCTGCTGGCCCCCTGGCTCGACGTGGTGCGCGAGGTCAATGGCGGAAGCGGCAAGCTGACGCTCTATCCCGGCTCGCCGCTGCTCGCCCGCAAGCTGATGCGCGACCAGGACCGGCTGACCGCGACCGAGCTGCACCCGCTCGACGCGGCCAAGCTCGCCGAACTCTTTGCCGGCGATTACCACACCAAGGTGATCGAGCTCGACGGCTGGCATGCGATCAAGAGTTTCGTCCCGCCGAAGGAAACGCGCGCCCTCGTCGTCGTCGATCCCCCCTTCGAGGAGCAGAACGAGTTCGAGCACCTCGCCTCCGGCCTCTACAAGGCCTGGCGCCGCTTCGGCACGGGCGTCTACATGGCCTGGTATCCGATCAAGGACCGCAAGCTGGTCAAGCGCTTCTACGACGCCATGTCGGTGTCCGGCATCCCCCGGATCTCCGTCGCCGAGCACTTCGCCGGCCGCCCGGGCGCCGACAAGCCGATGGCCGGCAGCGGCCTGATCATGATCAACGCCCCGTGGGTGCTGCGCAGCGAGTTGCAGACGCTGCTGCCCTGGCTGACCGAAACCCTGCAGCAGGGGCGCGGCGCCGAGTGGAAGGTCTTCGACCTGACCGGAGAATAAGCGCGGGGCGTGCGCATGAAGCCTCCCGGTCATGCGCACGCTTGACCGGGACAGCCCGCTGACGCATCGTCCACGGGTCCAGATCTGGCCGCCGAGGAGACCCCCGCATGACCGATTTTGCCCGCCCGCTTCTGCGCAGCCTGTCCGGCGCCGTTCTGGCCGTCGCGCTGGCCCTGCCGGCGGCCGCCGGCGAGCGGCCCTATTTCTCCTGGAACGGCGAGCCGCGCGTGCCCGACTGCGAGGCCATGTCCGTGCAGGGCGCTGTCATGGGCCATATCGCCGGCGCCGACCCGGTCTATAGCGGAGGCGTCAAGATCCGCGAGATGCACCGCATCACCGAGACCGCCTACAAGGTGAACCAGCCGAGCCCCTATGCCCGCCGCTACTGCGAGGCGCGGGCGCAGATGAGCGACGGCCGCGAGCGGCGCGTCTATTACGCGATCATGGAGCATAGCGGCTTCGTCGGCGTCTCCTGGAACCTCCAGGCCTGCGTCGCCGGCGTCGACCCCTGGCGGGTCTATGACGCGAACTGCCGGACGGTTCGCCCCTACTGAGCAGCCCTCAACACGGCAGGACCGGCATGATGCGGCAGACCGCCCGTTCGCTGCTCCGGCAGTGCATGGCCTGCGTGAGGACGGCAGTGCTTGCGATAGCGGCGTTTGCCCTCCCCGGCGCCGCGCCTGGCAGGGCGGGCGAGGCGGGCCGCTTCGACTACTACGTGCTGTCGCTGTCCTGGTCCCCGTCCTATTGCGCCCGCGCCGGACGCTCTGCCGATCCGATGCAGTGCCGCGCCGTGCGTCCCTTCCGCTTCGTCCTGCACGGGCTGTGGCCGCAATACGAGCGCGGCTATCCGGAGTTCTGCGGGACCGCCCAGGGCCGCGACCTCTCCCGCCGCACCGTCGACGGCATGCTCGACATCATGCCGAGCCGGGGGCTCGTCCGGCATCAGTGGCGCAAGCATGGCAGCTGCAGCGGGCTGAGCCCGGAGGCCTATTTCGATCTCTCCCGCAAGGCGCTGCAGAAGCTGCGGATCCCGGCTGCCTTCGATAGCCTGGAGGCCGGCGGCCGTGTTGCGCCGGACGCGGTGGAGACCGCCTTCCGCCTCGCCAATCCGGGCCTGCGCGACAATGCCATCGCCGTCACCTGCGAGGCCGGACGGCTGAGCGAGGTGCGTGTATGCTTCACGCGAGACCTCCAGTTCCGCTCCTGCCGCTGGGTCGACCGGCGCGGCTGCACGCAAAGGCAGATCAATGTCCCCGCACCCGGCCGCTGAACGACGCAAGCCGCCCGCCCGCCTTTCCGCCCTGGCAACGGCCGCCGCCGTCTGTATGCTGGCAGTGCTTTCCTCCGCTCCCGCCGGCGCCGAGCCCTTCGGCGACTGGCAGCTGGACTGCGCAACGCGCGAGGCCTGCCGGCTGGCGACGCAAGGGCGCGAGGAACTGACCGGCGAGCCGCTCTTCGCCCTCGCCCTGTCGCCGAGCGGCGAGGCACTGGCGCTGGAACTTGCCGTCGGTGGCCCGCGCCCGGACGACAACCGCGCCATGCAATGGGAGGTCGACGGCAACCTCGTCCATGTGCTGCGGCCCGGCGAGTTCGCTCTCCATGGCGACGCCCGCCGTTTCTTCGTCACCGATGCCGGGGCCGGGCGCAAGCTGCTGGACGCGCTGCGCGGCGGCACTCGCCTGCGCATCTCCTACCTCGATGCCGTCGCCGAGGCGCATGACGCGGTCTTCTCGCTGGACGGGTTGACGGCCGGGCTGGAGGCGATGGCCGGACAGCTGAAACTGCCCGCCGCGCCGAAAGTCGCCGCACCCGCGCTTCCCGTTGTTGCCGCCCCCTCTCGCAGCGAGGCGGTCGCCGCGCTCGGCATTCCCTACGCGGTGCTGGAGCGCCATGCCCGCAGCAGCGACTGCGAGGCAACCGACAGCGATGCCTTTCGCAACGTCGGCATTCCCATCGGCGCATTGGGGCAGACCGCGGTGCTCTACGCCATTCCCTGCACGGTGTCGGGCAAGACGGTGACCTATCGCCTCTACATGCGCGACACCGGCGAGATCGGCGGCATCGAGACGCTGTATTTCGCCCTGCATGATCCGCGCTTCGGCTGGACCGGCACCGACCTGCTGTCGAATGTCCGCTTCGACCACGCCGCCGGTGTGCTGGCGGCCGAATATGTCGGCCCGGGCGACCGCGTGTGCGGCTATCGTGCCAGCTGGATCTGGCAGGACCATGCCTTCAGGATGGAACAGTTCGAGGGTCCGGACGATTGCCGCGACGCCTCCAGGCCGGGGAGCTGGGCGCGCCAGCATCCCCGCTGACGCGAAAACGCCTCAGCGGCGCAGCATCCCGTCGATCTTCTGACGCACGATGTGGGGCGATGCCTTCAACGGGTCCGTCACCATGGCCAGCATCGGTGTCTGGTCGGAGATCAGCTCGTTGACCGCCTGATGGTAGCGGCTGAGCGGCAGGTCGACGATGTCCGGACGATAGGGGGCGAGCGAGGGGCCGGAAACCGCGTAGATCGCGGCCGACAGGCAAAGCGCCTTGCAAAACGCTCCGAACGGAGAGTGAAGCGCGAGCCGCATGTCGGATCCTTGGCGAGTGGCGGGCAAGGGACGAAAAGGGCCGTACAGCCCCGGTTGTCGCCACGCTAGGAACCCGCCTTTAACGAGACCTTACCGCCGCCCCGACAATTCGTATCAACAACGCGCTGAAACCTCTGTTGTTTTTCAACCCGTGGACAGACAACGCAAAACCGCGTTAACCAGAGATCGTTGCCGGCAAGAAAGTTCGCTCGGCAACACCGCACCCCTCCGCCCTGCCGCAGGCGCGTCCTGCGACCGGGCTTCCCGCTCCGCAGCACCGTTCCCGCGCCACAGCAACACCGGAGGCTCCCCCGTGCTCGTGCTTCGCTCTTCCCCGCCCTCTCCCTTCGGCCGCAAGATCAAGATCGCAGCGGCAAGCCTCGGCCTGAAGGACCGTCTCAAGGTCGAGATGACCGACACGCTCGATCCGCAGGATTCGATCCGCGGCCAGAACCCGCTCGGCAAGATCCCCGCCTTGGTGCTGGAAGGCGGCAAGGTGCTGTTCGACAGCCGGGTGATCCTGGAATATCTCGACCATCTCGCCGGCGGCGGGCGGATCATTCCGAACGGCGAGACCCGCTTCGACGTGCTGTGCCTCGCAGCTCTTGCCGACGGGCTGATGGATGCCGCCCTGCTGCAGGTCTACGAGGCGCGCTTCCGGCCCGAGGAACGCCGCCATGCCGACTGGCTGGCCTATCAGGGCGAGAAGGTCACCCGTGCGCTCGCCGTTCTGGAGGCGGCCCCGCCGGCAGCGGTGCCGGCCGGCGGCATCCCCGATGTCGGCCAGATCGGCGTTGCCTGCGCGCTGGGGTATCTCGACCTGCGCTTTGCCGGCAGCTGGCGTACCGACCATCCCAAGCTCGTCGCCTGGCTCGATGCCTTCGAGGCAGCCGTACCTTCCTTCGCCGAGACGCGCATCGCAGCCTGACGCAGTGCCTCAGGCGAGAACAGGATATCCGAGCGCGGCCGCCCGTCGGTCGCGCTCGGCGATGATGCGGTAATCCTCCGCAGCGAAGGCCGCAAAGCCGTGCAACGACAGCGCCGTGCGCAGGTCCTGCGGCGCGGCCGCAATTGCCGCCGCCACTGCCCGACGCAACAGCGGCACGCGGCCGCGATTGGCCAGCGCCGTGATCATCGGCAGGCCCGGCGTCGGCGGCGTGGACAGCAGCACCCGCACCCTGGATGCCGAGGGCTCATGGGCCTGCGCCAGCCGGTAGCTCATCGCATCGAGCGTTGCCGCATCCGCCTCTCCTGCGGCCACGGCCTTGAGTGCGGCCCGGTGAGATCCACTCTCCGTCACCGACGAGAAGACGGCTCTCCCCCCGGCGACGGGCGCGAGCAGGTGGCGCAGCGCGCCCTCCCCCGATTGCGAGCCGGGATGGTTGTAGGCAAACCGGCGCCCACGGAGGTCATCGAGCGACGCCGCCGTGTCCCCCTCGCGCACCACGACGACCGAACAGTAATGGCCGGGCGGGCAATCGGGCAGGCCGTAGTCGGGCGACCCGAGCACGCAAACGCTGTCCATGAGATGGCGCACCAGGGGCAAGCCGCAGGTCTGGCCGAGCAGCAGGGAGGGATCGCGCCAGCCGTCCATCAGCGCGCGGCCGCGCTCCAGGCGCGCAGGCGCATCGAACCCGAGATCCGCCAGCGCCTCGCGCAGGAGCGACCACAATCGGTCGGTCTGCGCGCGGACCTCCGGCCAATCGTACATCGGCAGGAAGGCGAAGGGGGCGGAACTGTCGGGGAATGGGATGCGGGGCAAAGGGAACCTCTCTGGCGCGGTTCCTCCAAGGCTAGAAAGCCTTCACGCGCCTGGCAAGGCGCGTAAAACCGTCCGGCATCGACCGGACGGCCCTTCAAATGCGACAAGGGGAGCCGCGATGCGGCTCCCCCTGGCGTCAGTTCTATCCGGGAGGGGATCAGAACTTGTAGCTGAGACCGAACCGGACCTGGTTGCTGTCCAGCTTGTTCTTGTAGGTCTGGCCACCGAGACCGAAGTTCGTGTCGCCGTAGTCCTGATACTGGTACTCCAGGCGAGCCGTCACGTTCTGGGTGACAGCACCCTCGACACCGGCACCCGCCGTCCAGCCGATACGGGCCACGCTCTCGGACGCGCCGTTGGCCGAGGCATCGACGTCGGCGATCGCAAGACCACCGGTACCGTAGACCAGGAAGCGGTCGAAGGCCCAACCGGCGCGTGCGCGCACCGTGCTGTTCCAGCTGCTCGAGGTCTTGTAGTTGACGCCGGCGACGGTGCGGGAGTTCTCGATGTCGCTGAGGCTGAAGTCGGCTTCAGCGCCCAGCAGGAAGTTCGGCGTGACCATGTAGTTGTAGCCGGCATGGACACCGCCGGTGACGCCATTGTCATTGTTGTTGAACCGGCCGGTTACCGCGTTGGAGACACGATAATCGGACCAGTTCCAACCGAGATGCCCACCGAAATAGAACCCCGACCAGTCGAACCGCTCGGCCGGAACCGGATCCGAGTAGGTGTAGGGCTGTTCGGGCTGCGGAAGGTCGGCCGCGAGAGCCGGGGCACTCGCCGCAAATGCGGCGGCCGCAGCAAGGCCGGCAGCAGCTAGACGCTTCATGTGAATACTCCAGTTACCACGTGGAACAAGCGGACATGCGGGATTGCATCCCAGACACGCCCGGCCCCCCAGACAGTGACCTATGACGGACGAATGTGGCACCGCCCCAGACGAAATGGGGAGATCCCGTGGCAACAAACGATTTTTCGGTGACATGGTAACCGGTTGGTTACCATGGTGCATGGGCAGTTTCGACAGGGGTCACTGCGACCGGACGCGGAACAACGTCCCGAAGACCGGGCTTTTCATCTCCGGGCAAATGCATATATAGGGCAGGTCTTCAGCCGGTGGCGCGGGCACCGGAGCTGTGCTCCGCGCAAGGCCCATCGCCTTCGCTGGCCGCACGCTCGACAATCCGTCCACCTATCAGCCGGGTGCCACAGCTTCATGCTCATCGACTATGTCAGCCTCGTGGGAGGCCTCGTCGTCCTGATCGTCGCCGGTGACGTTCTGGTTCGCGGGTCGGTAAGCATCGCCGAGCGGCTTGGCATTCCAACCCTCGTCATCGGACTGACCATCGTCGCCTTCGGCACCAGCGCACCCGAGCTTGTGATCTCCCTGGGCGCAGCGCTCGATGGCCTGTCCGGCATCGCCATCGGCAATGTGGTCGGCTCCAACATCGCCAACGTGCTTGCGGTTCTCGGCCTGCCGGCGCTGTTCGCCGCAACGTCCTGCAACGAGAACGGCGCGGTCAGGAACTCGGTGTTCATGGTGGCGATCACCGCCATCTTCATCGGCATGGCGTTCCACAGCCCGCTTTCGCGCTTCGATGGCACGATCCTGCTGATGCTGCTGGCGCTGTTCCTGTGGGAATCGGTGCGCGCCACCCGCAAGCATCGCGCCCAGAATGGCGGCGCTGCAGCGGTCGCCGACGGGGATGGCGACGAGGAGCTTCCTTTCGACGAAGTCGAGGGTGTGCCGGAGAATGTCGGCCTCGCCATCCTGTTCATCGTGCTCGGCCTGATCGGCCTGCCGCTGGGCGCGCATTTCACCATCGAGGGCGCCTCGGCGCTGGCCCGCAACTGGGGCGTTTCCGACGCGGTGATCGGCCTCACCGTGGTCGCTCTCGGGACGTCGCTGCCGGAGCTCATGACCTCGCTGATGGCCGCCATTCGCGGTCACGCGGCCGTCGCGCTCGGCAATGTCATCGGCTCCAACATCTTCAATCTGGTCGCCATCATGGGCATCACCTCGATGGTCGTGCCCCTGCAGGTGCCGCCGGAGGTCCTGCGCCTCGACCTGTGGGCCATGCTCGCCTGCGCATTGCTGGTGCTCGCCTTCGCCGCGTTCAAGGTGACCATTCGCTGGCCGTCCGGTATCATTCTTTGCGCGTTGTACGCCCTGTACATTTTCGTCGTGTTCCAGACGGGCAAGGTCGCCTGATCGGGCTGTCCCGAATTCGCGTAAGACCCGCTGACATCTCGTCCATTTCGACAACCAGCGAGTCGCCATGTCCGTTTCCCAGATGCCTGCCAGCAACGCGCAGTCCCCCGTGGCCCTGGTGACGGGCGCCGCCCTGCGCATCGGCCGGTCCATTGCCGAGGATCTCGCGGCCAATGGCTTCCAGGTGGCGATCCACGCCCACCGCTCGCTGTCGGAGGCAGAAGCGCTGGCAACCGACATCGCCGCGGGCGGCGGCCGTGCCTGCATCGTCGCCGGCGACCTGACCCAGCCCGAGACGCCGGGGCGGATCATGGCGGCCGCACGCACGCAGCTCGGCCCCGTCCGCCTGCTTGTCAACAGCGCCTCGATCTTCGAGAAGGACGAGATCGGCGAGCTGGAGCTGGAGCGCTACGAGAAGCACATGGCGATCCACACCCGTGCGCCGATCTTCCTGACCCAGGAAATGGCGAACGCCCTGCCGGAGGGGATGACCGGGCTGGTGGTCAACATCATCGACCAGCGCGTGTGGAAGCTGACGCCGCAGTTCTTCTCCTACACCCTGTCCAAGGCCGCGCTGTGGGCGGCGACGCAGACACTGGCGCAAGGGCTCGCCCCGCGCATCCGCGTCAACGGCATCGGTCCGGGCCCGACCCTTGCCAACACGCGTCAGCAGGCCTCCGATTTCGCCCGCCAGGCGGAGGCGGTGCTCCTTCGGCGCGGACCTGCGCTGGAGGAGTTCGGCCGCACCATCCGCTATCTGTGGGAGACGCCGTCGATCACCGGCCAGATGATCGCCCTCGATGGCGGCCAGCATCTTGCCTGGGAGACCCCGGACGTCGTAGGCATCGCGGAATGAACGGACGCAACAACGACCTTCCTCCCGACGACGACCTGCCCGACGACCTCGACGCCGACGAGGCCGCCGAGACCGGGGATGCGGGCGCGGGCGAAAGCGCCGGGGACGGCGACGGGCGGGTGCCCATGCCCGTCTTCGAGGCGGAGCCCTCGCCGCTCGGGCCGGACGCACGCGGCGTCGACGTCATCGCGCATGCCGTGCGAAGGCTGCCCCTGGGGCCGGGCGTCTACCGCATGCTCGACGAGGACGGCACGGTTCTCTATGTCGGCAAGGCGCGCTCGCTGAAGAAGCGGGTGACCAGCTACACGCGCCTGCAGGGCCAGTCCAACCGCATCATGCGGATGATCATGGCCACCGCCTCGATGGAGTTCGTGACCACGGGCACGGAAACCGAGGCGCTGCTGCTCGAGGCCAACCTGATCAAGCGCCTGCGTCCGCGCTTCAACGTGCTGCTGCGCGACGACAAGTCGTTTCCCTACATCCTCGTCACCGGCGACCACGAGGCCCCTGCCCTCGTCAAGCATCGCGGCGCCCGCCGGCGCAAGGGCAGCTACTTCGGCCCCTTCGCCTCCGCCGGCGCGGTCAACCGGACGATCACTGCGCTGCAGAAGGCGTTCCTGATCCGCAACTGCACCGACAGCTACTACGCCAACCGCAGCCGCCCCTGCCTGCTCTACCAGATCAAGCGTTGCGCGGGCCCGTGCACCGGCGAAATCGACCAGGAGGACTATGCCGGCCTCGTCGCGGAGGCGAAGTCCTTCCTGTCGGGCCGCAGCCAGATGGTGAAGAAGGATCTCGCGCACCAGATGGAGGCGGCCTCCGAAACGCTCGATTTCGAGCGCGCGGCGGTCTATCGCGACCGCCTCGCGGCCCTCTCCCACATCCAGTCGCACCAGGGCATCAACCCGCAGAGCGTGGAGGAGGCGGACGTCTTCGCCATCCACGAGGAAGGCGGGCAGTACTGCATCCAGGTGTTCTTCTTCCGCACCGGCCAGAACTGGGGCAACCATGCCCTGTTCCCGCGCGCCGACAGCTCGCTCGGCGTTGCCGAGGTGCTGGAGAGTTTCCTCGCCCAGTTCTACGACGACAAGCCGGTGCCGCGGCTGGTGTTGCTGTCGCACGAGATCGAGGAGCGGGCGCTGCTCGCCGCCGCCCTGACGGAGCGCGCCGGCCACAAGGTCGAGGTGGCGGTGCCGCAGCGCGGCGAGAAGCGGGAGCTCGTGGAGCACGCCCACAAGAACGCGCGCGAGGCGCTCGGCCGCCGGCTGGCGGAGACCAGCAGCCATGCCCGCCTGCTCAAGGGCGTCGGCGAGGCTTTCGGCCTGGGCGCAACGCCGCGCCGCATCGAGGTCTACGACAACTCCCACATCATGGGCACCAACGCGGTCGGCGGCATGATCGTCGCCGGCCCGGAAGGCTTCGCCAAGGGCCAGTACCGCAAGTTCAACATCCGCTCGGAGGAGCTGGTTCCGGGCGACGACTACGGCATGATGCGCGAGGTGCTGACGCGGCGCTTCTCGCGCCTGCTCAAGGAGCATGCCGACGAGCGCAAGGCGGCAACGCCTGCCCCCGAAACGGCGAACCCGGACGAGGAGACGGCCGAGGACACCAGCGCAATTCCGGCCTGGCCGGATCTCGTCTTCATCGACGGCGGCCTCGGACAGCTCAACGCGGCGCGCGAGACGCTGACTGCGCTCGGCATCGAGGACGTACCGCTGGTCGGCATCGCCAAGGGGCCGGACCGCGACGCCGGGCGCGAGAAATTCTTCGTCCCCGGCAAGCCGTCCTTCATGCTGCCGGAGCGCGACCCGGTGCTCTACTTCGTGCAGCGCCTGCGCGACGAGGCCCACCGTTTTGCCATCGGCACGCACCGGGCGCGGCGCAAGAAGGACATCGCCCGCAGCCCGCTCGACGAGATCGCCGGCATCGGCCCTGCCCGCAAGCGCGCGCTGCTGCGCCACTTCGGCACGGCGAAGGCCGTCTCCAAGGCCGGCATCGACGACCTGATGGCGGTCGACGGCGTGTCGGAAACGGTCGCGCGCACGATCTACGACCACTTCCACGAATAACGCGCGCGCCGCCCTAATCTGTGCAAAACCGCCCGGAAAGGTCGGGCGTCAGTCGGCAAGCCGCCATGATGCGGAAGGCCCCGTGGCCGATTCCCTTGTGACCACCAGCCTTGTTCGGACCCATGGCGAAGCTCTATTTCAGCTATTCCTCGATGAATGCCGGCAAGTCGACCATCCTGTTGCAGGCGGCCTACAACTACCGCGAACGCGGCATGGCGACCTTGCTGCTGACGGCGGCGATCGACGACCGCGCCGGACGCGGGCGCATCGCCTCGCGCATCGGTCTTGCGGCGGAAGCGGACCTTTTCGAGGCCTCGACGGATCTTGCCGCCCATATCGCGGACCGCCGCGCGACGGCCCCTGTCGACTGCGTCTTCGTCGACGAGGCCCAGTTCCTCACCGAAGAACAGGTCTGGCAGCTTGCCCGCGTTGCCGACGACATGGGCATCCCGGTGATGTGCTACGGGTTGCGCACCGACTTCCAGGGACGCCTGTTCCCCGGCAGCGCGGCCCTGCTGGCGCTTGCCGACACCTTGCGCGAGGTCAAGACGATCTGCTGGTGCGGGCGCAAGGCAACCATGGTCGCCCGGCTCGACGGCTCCGGACGGATCGTCGAACAGGGCGAGCAGGTGGTCATCGGCGGCGAGGACCGCTATGTCTCCCTGTGCCGGCGCCACTGGTCGCGCCGGCAGCTGTCGCATGACGGCAGACGCGAGGCTGAAGCGGATGGAGGCGCAGCCGACGCTTGAGCCGGCTGCGCGGCGGACACACAGGGAAGGACGGGCAATGGTTTTCGGCAAGATCTTCGGCGGGTTGTTCGGCGGCGGCGGCGACAAGGCCCCGGCGGCCTCGCGCCACCAGACGCAGGAATACAAGGGCTACCTCATCACCCCGGCGCCGACCGCGCGCGACGGCCAGTGGCAGGTGGCCGGCTCCATTTCCCGCACCTTCGACGACGGCACCACCCGCACCCACGACTTCATCCGCGCCGACCTGATGCCGAGCGAGGAACAGGCCGCGGAGTTCGCCGCGCGCAAGGCCCGCCAGATCATCGAAGAACAGGGCGACCGGGTCTTCGACTGAACCGCTCTCACCGCGCCTGCGAGCGGATATCCTCCAGCCGCTGGATCTGCCGGCCTTGCAGGTCGAAATTCTCCGGCGACAGCCAGGCCTCGAACGCCGCGCGCAAGTGCGGCCACTCGCTGTCGAGGATCGAGAACCACGCCGTGTCGCGGTTGCGCCCCTTGTAGACCATCGCCTGGCGGAACGTGCCCTCGTAGGAAAAGCCGAGCCGTCCGGCGGCCCGCCGCGAGGG
Organism: Stappia indica; assembly: GCF_009789575.1. Taxonomy (NCBI): domain Bacteria; kingdom Pseudomonadati; phylum Pseudomonadota; class Alphaproteobacteria; order Hyphomicrobiales; family Stappiaceae; genus Stappia; species Stappia indica. Next base: position 1,578,143 of record NZ_CP046908.1, read on the forward strand.
GCCGTTCAACGCATCGCATTTCCACTCGTAGCGGCGATAGCCGAGCTCGTCGAACACCCGCCGCATCATCAGATACATCGCCTCGGTGGACTGCACGCTGCCCTGCATCAGCGGCGAGAAGTTGATGTGCCCGACCTCAATCACGCCGTTGCCCGGATCGATCCGCAGGTAGCTGGCAATGCCAAGTTCGCGCCCGCTCGCCGCGTCCACCACCACATGGAACAGCGGATCCTCGCCCCGATAGGTCGCCTCCGCGAAGTTCAGGAACTCGGCCTCGGTCTCGACAGGGCCGTAGCCGAGATAGGTCCAGTTGCGGCCTTCCCGGTCTTCCCGATAGGCGGCGAAAAGCCCGGCGGCATGGCGCGGCTCGTACGGCTCGAGGCGGCAGGTCCTGCCCTGCATGACATCACGCGGCGGCCGGGGGCGCGCCCTCCAGCCTGCGACATCCGGCCCGATGGCCTGCCCGAATCCGTTCCGCCTCTCGATCATTTCCCACCCTCGCCGACTGCCGGGACTGCCTGTAACTGTCCCCAGATATACCCGTCTTCGGGCAGGAGGGGAGCACCGGCCGGCCGCAGTTTCAGGGCACCGGTGGCGCGCCCGCAACGGCCTGCGGCACGGAGGCCCGATTGACGCGATGGGGCCCGCATGCTTCAAGGGCGATACCTATCCCCGCCACTCATGCAGTGCGAGACCCTGAAGCGACATGTCTCAATCCCATGTCTGGAGCCTTCCCAACATCCTGACCTACGGGCGCATCCTTGCGGTTCCCGCGGTCATGATCTGCTTCTATTTCCCCGGCCACGGCCCGCGCTGGGTCGCACTCGGCATCTTCATCGTCGCCGCCATCACCGACTTCTTCGACGGCTATCTTGCCCGCGCCTGGCAGCAGCAGTCGCGTCTCGGCCAGATGCTCGACCCCATCGCCGACAAGCTGCTGGTGGCCGTCTGCCTGTTGCTGCTGGCCGGACGGGGCGATATCGGCGGCTGGTCGATGATTGCCGCGGCGATCATCCTGTGCCGCGAGATCCTGGTCTCGGGCCTGCGCGAGTTCCTTGCCGACCTTCGCGTCAGCGTGCCGGTAACCAAGCTCGCCAAGTGGAAGACCACCGTGCAGCTCGTTGCCATGGCCTTCCTGCTGGCCGGACCGGCCGGCGAGACCGTGCTTCCCGGCACGCAGATCCTCGGGCTGATCTCCCTTTGGATCGCGGCCCTGCTGACGCTATATACCGGCTACGACTATTTCCGGGCCGGCATCGGCCACCTGGTGCGGGACTGACCGACCTGGGGTCGGGACCGCCGCAAGGACGGAGCACGAGAATGCAGCTGCGCTATTTCGCCTGGGTCCGCGAGCGGATCGGCCAGGACGCCGAGACCGTGGATCTGCCGGGCAGCATCACCACGGTCGCCGACCTGCTCGACTGGCTGGCCTCCCGCGACGAGGGCTATGCCAGCGCCTTCGCCGACCGCGAGATCATCCGCGTTGCCCTCGACCAGGAGCATGCCGAGCATGACGCGCCGCTGGCCGGCGTGCGCGAGGCGGCCTTCTTCCCGCCGATGACCGGCGGCTGAACCTGCCATGGCCGACATGCCGAAACCCGCCCCAGCCAGCCTGCCGCCGGTCGAGGTCCGCATCCAGAGCGGCGATTTCGACGTCGCGGCCGAGATCGAGCAGCTTCGGCGGGCCAACCCGAACATCGGCGCCGTCGTCACCTTCACGGGCCTGTGCCGCGACGAGGGCGGCCGCCTTGTCGCGCTCGAACTGGAGCACTATCCCGGCATGGCCGAGGCGGAGATCACCCGCATCGCCCGCCAGGCCTGCGAGCGCTGGCCGCTCGACGGGCTGACCGCAATCCACCGGCATGGCCGGATCGCGCCGGGCGGCAATATCGTGCTGGTGGTCGCCGCATCGCGCCACCGCCGCGCGGCCTTCGAGGCGGCCGAGTTCCTGATGGACTATCTCAAGACCCGTGCGCCCTTCTGGAAGAAGGAGCACCTCAAGGACGGCAGCAGCGGCAACTGGGTGGACGCCCGCGACAGCGACACGCGCGACGCAGACCGCTGGAAGGCTTGACCTGCCGCCGATAAGGGAGGAAGTCTTGCCTATTCGTGGCAGACATGCTTCCCCCTCCCCAAACAGGCGCGCCCCCGGATTGACCGGGGGTCTGCGACCGGACCGCTCATGAACACCACAGCTACGCCCGTCGAGGTGATCGACGGCCCGCGCCATGGCCTCGGCTTCACGGAATTCGTTGCGATCGTTGCCGCGCTGATGGCGCTGAATGCCCTCGCCATCGACGTGATGCTGCCCGCGCTCGGCGATATCGGCCGGGCCTTCGCCATCTCCGATCCCAACGAACGCCAGAAGATCGTCATCGTCTACCTGATCGGCTTCGGCTCGGCGCAGCTCGTCTGCGGCCCCCTGTCGGACCGCTTCGGCCGGCGCCCCGTCCTGCTCGGCGGACTGACCCTTTATGCCCTTGCCGGGCTTCTCAGCGTCTTCGCCCCGACCATGGAGCAGATGCTGCTTGCCCGCCTGCTGCAGGGCATCGGCTGCGCCGCCCCGCGCGTGGTGGCGCTGTCGGCCGTGCGCGACTGCTATTCCGGTGCCCGCATGGGCAAGGTGATGTCGCTCGTCATGATGGTCTTCATGACCGTGCCGGTCATCGCACCGTCCATCGGCCAGCTGATCCTCTTCGTCGCGCCCTGGCGCGCCATCTTCCTGATGCTCACCTTCGGCGGCTTCGCCATGCTCGGCTGGTGCCTGCTGCGCCTGCGCGAGACGCTTCCCGTGGAGGAACGCCGGTCGCTGTCCGTCAGCACCGTGCTCGGCGCCTACCGCACCACGCTCGCCACCCGCACCACCTTCGGCTACATGCTGGCAACGACGCTGATCTTCGGCGCGCTGTTCTCCTTCATCGCCTCGGCGCAGCAGATCTATGTGGACCTGTTCGGCCTCGGCGCGGCCTTCCCGCTGGTCTTTGCCGTAATGGGCCTGGCGCTCGCCGCCTCGTCCTTCCTCAGCGCCTCGCTGGTCGAGCGCATCGGCCTGCGCCCGCTCTCGCACTGGGCGCTGGTCGCCTACGCGCTGCTCAACATCGTCCAGGTGATCGCCGCGCTGACCTTCGGCTCGAACCTTTTCGTCTTCACCGGGCTGCTGGTGCTCGGCGTCTTCTCCTTCGGGCTGATCGGCCCGAGTTTCAACGCCATCGCCATGGAGCCGCTCGGCCACATCGCCGGCGCGGCCTCCGCCATGCTCGGCTTCGTCACCACCAGCGGCGGCGCAGCGCTCGGCTTCCTCGTCTCCAGCCGCTTCGACGGATCGGTGCTGCCGCTGACTGTCGGCTTCGCCTGCTTCGCCCTGTCCGGCCTTGCCGTCGTCGCCTGGACCGAGCGCGGACGGATGTTCACCGTCTAGCCGGACCGGTTCTCAGCGAAAAAAGCAAAAGGGCGGCCAACCGGCCGCCCTTCGCATATTCGTCCGCAGAACCGCCGGGAGATCAGCCGGCAGCGGCGACCTTGGCCGCAGCCTTCGGCTGCACCTCGACGTGATAGTCTTCCATCAACGTCTTGGTGATCGCGTCGACCGTGAACGTGTACGGTCCGACCTCGGAGACCGGGGTCACTTCCGCCGCCGTGCCGGTGAGGAAGCAGGCCTCGAAGCCCTCCATCTCGTCCGGCAGGATCGCCCGCTCGATCACCTCGAAGCCACGCCGCTTGGCCAGGTCGATGACCGTGCGGCGGGTGATGCCGTCGAGGAAGCAATCCGGCGTCGGCGTATGGATCTTGCCGTCCTTCACGAAGAAGACGTTGGCACCCGTCGCCTCGGCGATCTGTCCGCGCCAGTCGAGCATCAGGGCGTCGGCATAGCCCTTGCGCTCGGCATCGTGCTTGGAGATCGTGCAGATCATGTAGAGGCCGGCCGCCTTGGAGCGCGAGGGAGCCGTCATCGGGTCCGGCCGGCGATAGGCCGCCATGTCGAGACGAATGCCCTTCAGCCGCTCTTCCGGCTTGAAGTAGCTCGGCCACTCCCAGGCGGCGATCGCCAGGTGAATGGTGTTGGACTGGGCCGACACGCCCATCATCTCGCTGCCGCGCCAGGCCACCGGACGGACGTAGGCGTCGACCAGATTGCCCTTGGCCAGCAGCTCGCGCGTCGCCTGGTTGATGGTCTCGGCACTGTAGGGGATCTCGAAGCCGAGGATGCGGGCCGACTCGTGCAGGCGCTCGGTATGCTCGTCGAGCTTGAACACCTCGCCGCCATAGGCGCGCTCGCCCTCGAAGACGCTGCTGGCATAGTGCAGGCCGTGGCTCAGTACGTGGAGCTTGGCATCGGCCCACGGCACGAATGCGCCATCATACCAGATGTGGCCTTCGCGTTGGTCAAAGGGCAGCTGCGCCATATGAACTACTCCCGAAACAGGCAACGGGCTCAATCCCGTTTGCGTTTGAATGAGATACCGGTCCGGCCGGCACCGTCACGACTGAAATGTGGTTCCGTCTCGCGGCTTTGCGCGGCCCGTCAACTGTTTGTATGGTGACGGGCCTCTCGGCGCCTGAACACGCACGACACCGGAGTCGCACGCCTAGCCCGGAAAGCCGCGTTCTGCAACGCCGACGGACAACATCTACCATGCTTGAAGGGCGATGACGTACGATCGTTTCGCTGCAGACTGGATACGTGTAACAATCGGTCGGAAATAAGTCAATATGGCTGACGTAAATTTCTCGCAAGGCGCGAAACAGGGCCAGCCGGCCACCTCGACGGAGATCCCCATCGACCTCATCGAGTTGCTGTTCTTCGCTTATCGCGACTTCACCGCGGATCCGGATGCGGCGCTCGCCGAGTTCGGTTTCGGGCGGGCCCATCACCGCGTGCTGCATTTCGTCAGCCGCAATCCGGGCCTGCGCGTCACCGACCTGCTGGCGATCCTCAAGATCACCAAGCAGAGCCTCGCCCGGGTGCTGAAGCAGCTGGTGGAGGAAGGCTATATCCTGCAGGAGCCCGGGCCGCAGGACCGCCGCGAGCGGCTGCTCTTTGCCACGGCCGAGGGCGAGCAGCTGGCGGCCCGTCTCACCGACCTCCAGTCCCGCCGCATCCGCCGGGCGCTCGGCGACATGCCGCCGGAGAGCCACGATATCGCCCGGCAGTTCCTGTATCATATGATCGATCCGGACCAGCGCGGCGACGTTGCCCGCCTGATTGACCGGCCGGCCCAGACGAGAGTGATCCCGTGACGACCGACAGCATCGAGAGCCAGGCCGCGAGCGCAGCGCCGGCAGCCAGTCTGCAGGACGATGCCCCTCACCTGCTGCTGGTGGACGACGACACCCGCATCCGTACGCTGCTGAAGCGCTTCCTGGCCGAGCACGGCTTCCGCATCACGGTCGCGGCCTCCGCCGCCGAGGCGCGCCGGCGTCTCAACGGGCTGGCCTTCGACCTCCTGGTGGTCGACGTGATGATGCCGGGCGAGAGCGGGCTGGAACTCGCCGCCGACCTGCATGCCCGCTCCGACGTGCCGATCCTGATGCTGACGGCCCGTTCCGACGCCGCCGACCGGATCGCCGGTCTGGAGGCCGGCGCCGACGACTATCTGGTCAAGCCGTTCGAGCCGCGCGAGCTGCTGCTGCGCATTCGCGCGATCCTGCGCCGACGCTCCACGCCCGAGGTCAACGAGCCGACCGATATCCGCTTCGGCCCCTATGTCTTCGACGCCGCGCGCCGCGAGCTGCGCCGCGGCGAGGAGGTGATCCGTCTTACCGACCGGGAAAAGGAGATCCTGGCGCTCTTCACCGAAAAGCCCAACGAGACCGTCCCCCGCAACGAGATCGTCGGCGACGACAGCGGGCTCGGCGAACGCACGGTCGACGTGCAGATCAACCGGCTGCGGCGCAAGATCGAGACGGACCCCGGCAACCCGCTCTATCTGCAGACCGTGCGCGGCATCGGCTACCGGCTCGTATGCGACTGAGCACTCCGTTTCGCAGCGCCCTCGCCCGCCTTCGCGCCCTCCCGATGCCAGCTAGCCTGCGCCGGCTGGGCGGGCTGTTGGCCGCGCCTTACCGGGCCCTTGCAGGCGCGCTGTACCGGCGCATGCCGAAAGGCCTTTTCACCCGCACGCTGCTGATCATCATCACCCCGCTGGTAGTCATGCAGGCCGTGCTCGCCTTCGTCTTCATGGAGCGGCACTACAATCTCGTCACGCAGCGGCTGTCGGACGCGGTCGTGCGCGACATCTCGATGATCGTGCGCCTGACCGAGGGAAGCCGCAGCGAAGAGGAATTCCAGAAGATCACCGAAATGGCACGCAGCGACCTCGGCCTTGCCATCACCCTGCTGCCGCTCGAGCCGCTGCCGCCACCGCGTCCCAAGCCCTTTTTCGATATCCTCGACCGCTATCTGTCGCAGCAGGTCGCCGCCCGGATCGGCAAGCCCTTCTGGATCGACACCGTCGGCCGCTCCAGCTTCGTGGAGCTGCGCATCAAGCTGGAAAACAACGTGCTGCGGGTCATCGCGCGCCGCAGCCAGACCTATGCGTCCAACTCGCATCTCTTCATCGTCTGGATGGTGTCGACCTCGCTCGTGCTGGTCATCCTCGCGATGCTGTTCCTGCGCAACCAGACCCGGCCGGTGGAGCGGCTGGCGAATGCCGCGGAGAGCTTCGGCAAGGGCCGGCCGATCGAGGACTTCCGCCCCAGCGGCGCGCGCGAGGTGCGCCGGGCCGCCCAGGCCTTCATCGAGATGCGCCGGCGCATCGAACGCCAGATCGAGCAGCGCACGGCGATGCTTGCGGGCGTCAGCCACGACCTCAGGACCATCCTGACGCGGTTTCGCCTGCAGCTCGCGCTCTTCCCCGACAGCGAGGAGGTGCGCGCCCTGCAGCGCGATGTCGACGAGATGAAGACGATGCTGGAGGACTATCTCGCCTTCGCCCGCGGCGAGGGCGACGAGCAGGCGCAGCCCACCGATATCGCCCTGCTGTTCGAGGAGCTGGAGGCGGAAGCCGAGATTCTCGGCGCCTCGGTGACCTCTCACCTGGACGGCCCGCCGGAGGTCACGCTGCGGCCCAGCGCCTTCAAGCGGGCCCTGACCAACCTCGTCACCAACGCGGCCCGCCACGGCAACCGGCTGGCCATCGAAGGGCGCAACGCGGACGGCTGGCTGACCATCACCATCGACGACGACGGGCCCGGCGTCCCCCCTGAGGAGCGGGAAAATGTCTTCCGCCCGTTCTATCAGCTCGATCAGGCGCGCAACCGCGACAGCGGCGGCAGCGGCCTTGGCCTTGCCATCGCCCGCGACGTCGTGCGCGCCCATGGCGGCGACATCATGCTCGGCGACAGCGACACGCTGGGCGGCCTGCGTGCCCGCGTCCGCATCCCGGTATAGGAAGACGGACGCGGGAGGACCTCAGAACAGGCGGCCGCCGAGCGGCACGTCCTGGTCCGGCGCCAGCAGCACGACCTCGCCATCGGCATCGGGCACGCCGAGCGTCAGCACTTCCGACATCATCGGCCCGATCTGGCGCGGCGGGAAGTTGACGACCGCCATCACCTGGCGGCCGACCAGCTCTTCCGGCGTGTAGTGGCGGGTGATCTGGGCACTGGATTTCTTGAAGCCGATCTCGGCGCCGAAATCGATCACCAGCTTGATCGCCGGCTTGCGGGCCTGCGGAAAGGGCGCTGCCTCGACAATACGGCCGACGCGGATGTCGACCTTGAGGAACTCGTCAAAGGAAATGGCCGGCGAAGCGGCCGCATGGTCTTTCGTCATGATGGATGGTGTCCTGGACGACGGTAGGCGGGAACGTGAAAGCCCGCGCGGGCCTTTCGGCCGGCGCGGAGGTGCGGCGCTCCCGCCACTTTAGTCGTCAGGCAGCGGTCGGGGAAGCCCCGGCTTCCTCCGGCCCGTCGGCCTGGGGCGGACTGTCGTCCTGCCGCGTGCCGCGCTCGCGGGCGCGCGCCAGGAACGGCTTCAGGAAACGGCCGACACGGTCGAGCCGGCCCATCCACACCTCGCCCTCGTCGAGCTGGCGGGCCAGCGCCGACATGGTCCGGGCAAGACCGGGATCCTCGTCGTCGAGCCAGACGTCCACGACACGGGCGAAGGCCACCACCAGCGCCTGCGACATCACCGCAGCGCGCGGCCCTCCCGCCGGAATGCCGGCTGCCGTCAGCATCCAGCGCTGCGAGGTGACAGCCTCGCGGTTGAGCTTGAGCGCCAGCTGCGGATCGCGCTGCACCGCCTTGCGCAGGGCGCGGATCGCTTCCCGGTGGGGAGACAGCGCGTCGAGACGCGTCATCAGCACGTCGAACAGCCGCTCGCGCGCCGGCTCATCGTCCATGTCGGGATCGATGGAATCGAGCACTTTCTGGTCGATGTCGGACAGGAATGCCCGCAGACACGCCGTCTTGCCGGGAAACTCTGCGCGCAGCACCGACAGCTTGACGCCCGCCTCGCGCGCGACATCCGCCATCTCGAAGCCGTGCCAGCCCTTTTCGCCGAGAAGCGAGAGGAAGCTTGCGACGATCTTCTGCCTGGTTTTCGCGGTGGCCATGGTCACCTCCGGATCGCATGTGACCGAATTTCAGCCGCCGCTGCGACAGGCCGGTCACGAACACCTGAGAAAGATGTAGGGAACCCGAGGCGATTTTTCGAGCCTTGGTGCAAGAAAGCGGGTGCGGCGCCACATCCGATGCCTCGATCCAGGCGCCGCAACGCGTTCCGTCAGCCGGCCAGTTCCTGCGAGCGCTTGCGCGCGGCCGCCACGGCCTTGTCCATCACCGGCTGGATGCCGGTTTCCGGCTCCATCAGCACGGCGAGCGCAGCAGCGGTCGTCCCGTTCGGCGAGGTGACGTTCTGGCGCAGCTCCGCCGCCGGCAGGTCCGAGCGATACAGCAGCTCGCCCGCGCCGCACACGGTCTGGCGGGCGATGCGCATCGCCAGGTCTTCCGGCAGGCCCGCCTTGACGCCGGCAGCCGCCAGCGCCTCGGTCAGGTAGAAGACATAGGCAGGGCCCGACCCGCTGACGGCGGTGACCGCATCGATCTGCTCTTCCTGCTCGACCCAGTCGGACGCGCCGATGGCCGCGAGCAACCGATCGACGGTCGCCCGCTGCTCGCCGTCCGTCCGGTCGTTGGCGTAGCCGACGCTCATGCCGCGCCCGACCTGGGACGGGGTGTTCGGCATGACGCGAACGATGGCCACGTCGCCGAACGCCTTGCGGAACGCCGCAACCGGGGTTCCGGCCGCGACCGAGATCACCAGCGTGCGGTCGTCGACGGCAGGCGCCAGGCTCGGCAGCACGCTTTCCATGATCTGCGGCTTCAGGGCCACCAGCAGCACGCCAGCCTTCAGCCCGTCGGTGACGGCCTCCGCATGGCCGATGCCGGACTTCGCCACCATGTCGAGCAGCTCGGTCGACGGCTTGGGATCGACGACGAGAACGGCTTCAGGGTCGGTTCCGGCGGCGAGCCAGCCCGACAGCATGGCGCCTCCCATCTTGCCGGCTCCGACAAGGACGAGCGGACGCTCCTTCGAAAAACTCATGCTTCCCCCGCGGTTTCGAACAAGGCGGTGTCGATTGCCTCGGAGGCGCTTTTACCCGCCCAGACCACGAACTGGAAGGCCTGGTAGTAGCGCTCGCAGGAGTCGAGCGCGTTGGTGAGCAGTCCCTCGATCTGCTTGGAGGTCGCCTCGGCACCGCCGGCGAGCAGCAGCGACTGGCGGAAAATCACCACGCCCTCGCGGTTCCAAAGGTCGAAATGCCCCATCCACAGCTGCTCGTTGACGAGCGCCAGCAGGCGCACGACCTCGGTGCGGCGCGGATCCGGCACCTTCAGGTCGAAGGCGCAGGCCAGGTGCAGCGCCTCCAGGTCCTCCATCCAGGAGAAGGAGACGTGATAGTCGCACCAGTGGCCGGCAACGGAAATCGTGATCTCTTCGTCGCAGGAGCGCTCGAAGGACCAGTCGTTGATGGCGGCGATATGCTCGATCGTGTCGACGGGGTTGGCGGGCCGTTCGAAGTCGATGTCGATGAGGCTCATGGGAGGTTCCTCTCGGCTTGCGGGCCATGCGCGGCGCTGCCGAAGCGCGTGGCCACCGTGTCGGTCCGCAGGATGCTGGCCTGCCGCAAGCGAATGTCCGCGAGCCGCGATGACGTTTCATGCCCCTCGGCATCGCCGTCCCGCGAATCTCCGCCTGACTTCAGTATATAGGGAGAACTTATTTCAAGGATATGTTCACTTTTCTTTACGCTTTTGAAGCTGTGGACGGCGAGGCGCCGCAGCGTCTTTTCCCCGCACCCGGCGAAAGACGCCGGGTGTCGATCCTGTACCGATTCGCGGAGCCGCTCGCGGCCTCAGTCTTCCGCCGCTTTCCCCTTGGCCGGGCGCGGCTTTGCCGCCGGCGTCTCCAGCGCGGCGATCCGCGCCTCGAGTTCGTCGATCCGGTCGAGCGCCCGCGCCGCCATGTCCTTCACGACATCGTGTTCTTCGCGCTTGACCAGGTCCATGTCGGCGAGAAACCGCTCGGCCTGCGCCCGGAAGGCGGTCTCCACCTCGCGCCGCGCGCCCTGGGCGACACCGGCCATATCCGTCATCAGCTTGGCGAAATCGTCGAGAACCCGGTTCGGTCCCTGTGTCATGGCCAGTCCTTCCCTGCTGCCGGCCCGTCGGGCCGCGTCGTACTTTCTCCTAGGTAGTGCGCTTTTGTGCGCGACGAAACACCCCAGTCATCCGAACCTGAAGTTCGCCACATCTTGCAGCATGCACCGCACGAACTTCAGGTTCAAAGCGGATGACCGGCAAGCGTATGTTTCCAGAGTGGTTTTCGAATTTGAAATGCGTCTGTTCGGGCAGCAACCCGGAGCGCATTTCAAATTCGCCACACTGGTGAGGAGAAATCGCCGCAGCCTTGACGCACGCTGCCCGGAGCGGCAACGTCGCGCCGCATGTCCTGCCGGTCCGCCGGCGAGCCGGAGCCCCCATGCCGATCCTTGCCCTGCCCTTCCCTGCCATCGATCCCGTGCTGATCGAACTCGGCCCCTTCGCGATCCGCTGGTACGCGCTGGCCTATATCGCCGGGCTGCTGCTCGGCTGGCGCTACATGCGCGGCCTCGTCTCCCGCGACGATCTGTGGGGCAGGACGCCGCGTCCCTCGCTGGTCGATGTCGACGATTTTATCGTCTACGCGACCATCGGCACGATCCTCGGCGGGCGCCTCGGCTACGTGCTGTTCTACGCGCCGGCCTATTACCTGCAGAACCCGATGGACATCCTGCAGGTCTGGACGGGCGGCATGTCCTTCCACGGCGGCTTCCTCGGCGTCGTTCTCGCCATGGTCGTCTTCGCCTGGCGGCGCGGCATTCCGCTGTGGACGCTGTTCGATCTGGCCGGCGCCGTCGCGCCCATCGGCCTGTTCTTCGGGCGCCTCGCCAACTTCATCAATGGCGAGCTGTGGGGCCGAGTGACCGACGTGCCGTGGGCCTTCGTCTTTCCCGGCGCCGGACCCGAACCCCGTCATCCGAGCCAGCTCTACGAGGCCGCGCTCGAGGGCCTGCTGCTGCTCGTCGTCGCCCGCATCGTGCTGTTGCGCGGCGGCTTCCGCCGCCCCGGCCTCGTCGCCGGCACCTTCGCGCTCGGCTACGGCCTGTCGCGCTCCTTCGTCGAATTCTTCCGGGTTCCGGATGCGCATATCGGCTATCTCGGCCCGGGCCTCACCATGGGCATCCTGCTGTCGCTGCCGATGATCGCGGTCGGCCTGTGGGCCATCGCGCGGGCGCTGCGCAAGCCGCCCGCGGACGACAGCACCGCGCCGGACCGGACCGCGTGACGTCCTCCGAGCCGCAGACAACGCCGCTCGGCGCGCGCATCCGTACGCTGATCGAGGCCGGCGGCCCCATGTCGGTCTTCGACTTCATGGGCCTGTGCCTCGCTGATCCCGAGCACGGCTACTACATGCAGGCCGAGCCCTTCGGCGCGGATGGCGACTTCATCACCGCGCCGGAAGTCAGCCAGTTCTTCGGCGAGCTGGTCGGCGCCTGGCTCGTCCAGGCCCATGCCGCCCTCGGTAGCCCTCAGCGCGTTCATCTGGTCGAACTCGGCCCCGGCCGCGGCACCTTGATGGCCGACATGCTGCGCGTCGCCGCCCTGCGCCCGGCCTTTCGCGAGGCGGCCGCCGTCCATCTGGTGGAGACCAGCCGCCGGCTGCGCGCCATCCAGCGCACCACGCTGGGCGAGGCCGCAGCGCACGCGCACTGGCACGAGCGCATCGCCGACCTGCCCGAAGACGCGCCGCTGCTCGTCGTCGCCAACGAGTTCTTCGACGCCCTGCCCATCCGCCAATATGTCAGGACGGCCCAGGGCTGGCGCGAGCGGGCCGTCGGACTGGGTGCGTCCGGCGCCCTCCAGTTCGTCGCCGGCACCGGCAGCCTCGACCCCGGCTCCCTGCCGGCCGATCTTGCCGGCGCTGCCGAGGGCGCGATCCTCGAGACCCAGCCGCTCGCCAATGCGCTGATGGAAGAGCTTGCCGGCCGCATCGCCCGGCAGGGCGGCGCCCTGCTCGCCATCGACTACGGCTATGCCCGCACCGCCACCGGCGAGACGCTGCAGGCCCTTCGCGCCCATCGCCATGTCGAGGTGCTCGCCGAGCCGGGCCGGGCCGACCTCACCGCCCATGTGAATTTCGAGGCGCTGGCCCGTGCCGCCCGCACCGGCGGGCTGCGCCCGCGCGCCCTGATGACGCAAGGCGACTTCCTGCTCCGCCTCGGCCTGCTGGAGCGCGCCGGCCAGGTCGGCGCGGGCCGCTCGCCGCAAGAGCAGGAGCGCATCCGCGGCGAGGTCGAGCGGCTGGCAGCGCCACAGGAAATGGGCGAGCTTTTCAAGGTGCTTGCCGTTGCACCCCATGAGGTCGTTCTGCCGCTTTTCGATGGCGTTTGACACCGGCTCCGCTTCAAACCACCATCCCGGCAAACATCGCCCCGCCACGAAACAGGTCCTCACGCCCCATGCTCACCTCCCCGGACCTTGCCGGACTTCCCGGTGTCTCGCACGGCTTCTTCACCCGGCAGGGCGGCGTCTCCAGCGGCATCTACGCCTCGCTTAACATCGGCCTCGGCTCGCGCGACGAGCGCGCCGCCGTCCTGGAAAACCGCACCCGCGTCGCCAGCCTGATGGGCGTGGCTCCAGGGGCCCTGCTGTCGCCCGACCAGCACCATTCTCCGGATGCGATCGTGGTCGATGCCCCGTGGGAGCCGGATGCCCAGCCGCGCGGCGATGCGCTGGTGACCGACCGACCCGGCATCGCCCTCGCCATCTCCACCGCCGATTGCGGCCCGGTGCTCTTCGCCGATCCGCAAGCCCGTGTCATCGGCGCCGCCCATGCCGGCTGGCGCGGCGCCTTCACGGGCGTCCTGGAGGCAACGCTTGCCGCGATGCAGCAGCTCGGCGCGCGCAACGAGCGGGTCGTCGCCGTGCTCGGCCCGACGATCTCCAGGGCGAATTACGAAGTCGGCGAAGAATTCGTCACCCGCTTTCTCGAGGCGGACACCGCAAACCAACGCTTCTTCTCTCCGTCAGAAAACGCCGGCCACGCGATGTTCGACCTGCCCGCCTATATCCTGGCGCGGCTGCAGGCGGCAGGTGTGGCGATCGCCGCCAATCTCGACCGCTGCACCTATGCGCAGGAGGAGCTGTTCTTCTCCTACCGCCGCGCCACCCATCGCGGCGAGCCGGATTACGGCCGCCTCGTCTCCGCCATCGCCTTGTCGGGAAGCTGATCCATGTCGCTCGCCTTCACGCGGGAGGAATACGCCTCCCGGCTCGACGCCCTTCGCGCCCGCATGACTGACACCGGCCACGACGCCATGCTGCTCTTCGCCCAGGAGAGCATGTTCTGGCTGACCGGCTACGACACGTTCGGCTTCTGCTTCTTCCAGTCGATGGTGGTCACCCGCGACGGCGCCATCGTCCTGCTCACCCGTTCGGCCGACCTGCGCCAGGCGCAGATCACCTCCATCCTGGAGGACATCCGCGTGTGGGAGGACCGCGACGGCGCCTCGCCGGTGCTGCAGCTGCGCGACCTGCTTGCAGAACTGGGCCTCGGCGGCGCCCGCATCGGCGTCGAATACGACACCCACGGCATGACCGGGCGCATCGCCATCGACATCGCGACGCTGATGTCCGATTTCGCGCGCCTGGAAGACGCCTCGATGGTCGTGCAGCACCTGCGCGCCGTGAAGTCGCCGGCCGAGATCGCCTATGTCCGCCGCGCGGCCAGCCTGACCGACGCCGCCTATGAGGCCGCCCTGCCGCTGGTCAGGGAGGGAGCCCGCGAGGGCGAGATCCTCGCCGCCATGCAGGGCGCGGTCTTTGCCGGCGACGGCGACTATCCGGGCAACGAGTTCATCATCGGCTCCGGGCCCGAGGCCCTGCTGTGCCGCTATCAGACCGGCCGCCGGGTGCTGGACCGCAACGACCAGCTGACGCTGGAGTGGGCCGGTGCCTTCCGCCGCTATCATGTCGCCGCCATGCGCACGGTCATCGTCGGCGAGCCGACCGGCCGGCATGTCGCCCTTTACGACGCGGCACGCGCGGCGCTCGCCGCGGTCGAGGAGTGCCTCGTTCCGGGCCGCACCTTCGGCGAGGTCTTCGAGGCCCATGCCCGCGAGGTGGACGCACGCGGGGAAGGTGCCCACCGGCTCAATGCCTGCGGCTATTCGCTGGGCGCGCGCTTTGCGCCGAGCTGGATGGACTGGCCGATGGCCTATCGCGGCAATCCGGCCCGCATCGTGCCCGGCATGGTTATCTTCACGCACATGATCCTGATGGATTCCGACAACGGCGCGGCCATGTCGCTCGGCCAGACCTACCTGACGCATGAGGGGCGCGCGGAGTGTCTTTCCAAGCTCCCCCTCGACCTGCCGGTCAAGGCGGGCTAAACGAAGAAACCTGAAACCGGTGCCGCGGACGCCAGGAGGCGCGTTCGCCCCGCAGCCGGTCCAGGACCGAAGACGGATACGGGGACCAGCAAGGCCAGATGAACGCGTTCCATTCCACCAGAAAAACCGTTCTGCGTGCCGCTGTGCCGGCGCTCGCGCTCCTGCTGGCGGCCTGTGCCGGCGATCCCACCCCGCCCGCCTATGTCTCCGGCTCGCGCTCGCAGCCTGCCGCCGTCCCGGTGCCCAGCGTCCCGGCGGACCAGGCGACCTTCGCCTTCGAGCCCTTCACCGGCGCCCCCGGCAACATCGCCGACGCCCTGTCGCGGCAGATCGGCGCCGAGGCGCGCAACCAGAACCTTCGCCTGGTGCGCCGTGTCGGGGCACCGGCCTCCTATCGCATCAACGGCTACCTCTCCGCGTCCGGCGACCAGTCCCAGACGACGCTCTTCTACGTGTTCGACGTCGTCGATGCCGGCGGCAACAGACTGCACCGCATCCTGGGGCAGGAATCGGCCCCCGGTTCCTCCGGCGACCCCTGGTCGGGCATCGACGACGATGCGCTGAACCGGGCCGCGCGCCGCTCCGTCGCCGAACTCGCTGCCTGGCTGCGCCGCTGAGCGCGCCGATATCAAGGAAAAATAGCCGACAGGCGCACTGGCCGGTTGTGCAAGGCGGGACGCGTTGTTAAAACGCCGCCGCCTGTAGGAGGAAGGCTCGCCAATGCCGGACTCCGGTCTGGCCTGCCGCGCTTCGACCTAGGCCACGAAAGAAGACCAGACAGACCACCGTGTGACCCTGTCGTGCCGGCGCTGCGTTCCCCGTGCGGCGACGGACCCAAGAAAGGACTTGCGGGCCATGAAGATCGTCGCGGGCAATTCCAATCGCGCGCTTGCAGAGGAAATCTCGTCCTATCTCGGGGCGCCCCTGGCAAAGTGTCAGGTGCGCCGTTTCGCCGACCAGGAGATTTTCGTCGAACTGCAGGAAAACGTGCGCGGCGAGGACGTTTTCGTCCTGCAGTCGACCAGCTTTCCCGCCAATGACCACCTGATGGAGCTGCTGATCGTCATCGACGCTCTGCGCCGCTCCTCCGCCAAGCGCATCACCGCGGTCGTGCCCTATTTCGGCTACGCCCGCCAGGATCGCCGCGCCTCCGGCCGCACGCCGATCTCGGCCAAGCTGGTCGCCAACCTGATCACCCATGCCGGTGCCCATCGCGTGCTGACGCTGGACCTGCATGCCGGACAGATCCAGGGCTTCTTCGACATCCCGACCGACAACCTGTTCGCCGCGCCGGTGATGACCCGCGACATCAAGGAGCGCTACTCGACGGACAACGTCATGGTCGTCTCCCCGGATGTCGGCGGCGTGGTCCGTGCCCGCGCGCTGGCCAAGCGAATCGATGCGCCGCTGGCCATCGTCGACAAGCGCCGCGACAAGCCTGGCGAGTCGGAGGTCATGAACATCATCGGCGATCCGTCGGGCCGCGACTGCATCCTGGTCGACGACATCGTCGATTCCGGCGGCACCTTGTGCAACGCCGCCGAAGCGCTGCTCGCCCAGGGCGCCAAGTCGGTCACCGCCTACATCACCCACGGCGTCCTGTCCGGCGGTGCGGTTGCGCGCGTGTCCTCGTCCAAGCTCAAGGAACTGGTGATCACCAATTCCATCGAGCCGACGGCCGCCGTGCTTGCCGCGCCGAACATCCGCACCATCTCCATCGCCCCGCTCATGGGCGAGGCGATCTCGCGCACCGCGCTCGAGCAGTCGGTGTCCAGCCTGTTCGGCTGAGCCCTGCCTGCCGCAATCCTTTCGAATGCCCGGACGCCGCAAGGCTCCGGGCATTTTCGTTTGACCTTCCCCCTGCTGGAAGCCCGACACTCGCTGCCATCGAAGCAAGGTCAGGAGACTTCCCGTGAAAGCACGTCTTGCAAGCACGCTCGTCCTTCTCGGCTCGCTGATGGCGAGCCAGCCGGCATTCGCCGACAGCAAGGACATGACCGTGTGGAAATCGCCCTGGTGCGGCTGCTGCGAGGCCTGGAGCGAGGCGATGCAAGCCGCCGGCTACACCGTGCGCATCGAGAATCGCGAGGACCTTGCCCCCATCAAGGCGAAGGCCGGCGTGCCCGCCGACATGGAAGGCTGCCACACCGCGATGATCGACGGCTATTTCCTGGAAGGCCACGTGCCGCTCTCGTCCGTGCAGCGCCTGCTGTCGGAGCGCCCCGCCATCGCAGGGCTGGCCGTGCCGGGCATGCCCTCGGGCTCGCTCGGCATGGGCGAGGACCCTGCCGCCCGCTACGACGTCCACTATGTGAACGGCAACGGCGGCACCGGCATCTTCGAGCAGGTCGGGGCGCGCTGAGCCGCCTCAGCCGCGCCAGGCCAGCAGCCAGCGCTCCAGCCGGCCGATCAGCCAGCTGACGATGAGGCCGAGCACCGACAGGATCGCGACGCCCGCCAGCAGCTGGTCGGTGGCGAACAGGCTTCCGGCCATCAGGATGTAGGCGCCGACGCCGTATTCGGCGCCGATCATCTCGGCCGCCACCAGCAGGATGATGCCGATCGAGGCGGAGATCCTGCAGCCCGACAGGATCGCCGGCATGGCGCCCGGCAGGATGATCTTGCGCACGATCGACCACCACGACAGTCCGAAGGACTGGCCCATGCGCACAAGCGTGCGGTCGACATTGTCGACGCCGCCATAGGTGGCGATGACGGTCGGGAAGAACGAGCCGAACAGGATCGTCGCGACCTTCGAGCCTTCGCCGATGCCGAACCAGATCACGAAGAGCGGCAAGAGGGCGATCTTCGGGATCGGGAACAGCGCCGAGACCAGCGGCAGCAGGCCGGCCCGCGCCAGCGAGAACAGGCCGATGCCGAGCCCGACGGCGATGCCGAGCGCGGTGCCCAGCGTCCAGCCGATCACGAGCCGCTGCAGCGAGGCCGACAGGTGCCGCCACAGCTGGCCCGATTCGACCAGGTAGCTGAAGGCCTCGAAAGCCTCGCTCGGGGCCGGCAGCACCAGGTTGCTGATGAAGCCGCTGCGCGAGCCGGTCTCCCACAGCGCGATGATCGCCAGGAAGACGAGCGGCCCGATCAGCCGGATCGGCACGGGACGAAAGCCGCCGCCGCGATAGGGAACCGGGCGCAGGTCCTCGCGCGATGCTTCGCTCTCGCCGGTCGCCCGGCCGCCGGACACCTGGTCAAGCGACGTCATCGGCGATCTCCCTGTCGGCGGCACGCGCCTCGTCGCGCAGGAGCTGCCACAGCTCGCGCTGCACGGCGTCCAGCTTCGGGTCGCCCGCCTCGCGCGCGCCGAGATCGCGGTCGATCTCCACGATGGTGCGGATCCGCCCCGGCCGGCGCGACAGCACGACGATGCGGTGGCCGAGACGCACGGCCTCGGCGAGATTGTGGGTGACGTAGCAGGCGGTGAAGCGCTCGCGCTGCCACAGGGCGACGAGATCGTCCATCAGCAGCTCGCGCGTCTGGCTGTCCAGCGCCGACAGCGGCTCGTCCATCAGCATCACCGCCGGGCGCACGCTGAGCGCCCGGGCGATGGCGACGCGCTGCTTCATGCCGCCGGAAAGCTGCCGCGGCAGCGCCTTGCGGAAGTCGGACAGCCCCGTGCGCTCCAGCACGTCGGCGACGATCTCCTCGCGCTCCGCCGCGGACAGCGGATGGTCTTCCAGAACCAGCGAGACATTCGCCTCGACGCTGCGCCAGGGCAGCAGCGCGAAGTCCTGGAAGACATAGGTCAGCGGATTGAGCGAATCGGAGGGCACCGGACCGGAGAGCAGCACCTCGCCCTCGTCCGGCCGCTCCAGCCCGCCGATGAAGCGCAGCAGGGTCGACTTGCCGCAGCCCGACGGACCGATGATGCACACGATCTCGCCCTCGCTGACCGCAAGGTCGATCCCGCTCAGCACCTCGGTCGCGCCATAGCGATGCGTAATCCCGCGCAGCAGGAGATCCATCGGCTGCGTTCCTTGCCTGCTCTTCGCCTGCCCGTTCCGGCTCAGTTCGTCTCGACGAAGCTCGGATCGACGAGGAGCTCCATCGTCACGGTCTCGGGCACCAGCTTCTCGGACTTGAACCAGTCGAGCTGGTCGGCGATCGAGGTCATGTTGAGCTTCGCGCCCTCGTTGACCCGCATCGCGCCGTTGCGGATGGAGGGAGCTGCCTTCTCGTAGGGCTGGTCGTTGTAGACATACTTGTGCAGCAGCTGCACCAGCGCCTCGGCGTCCTCGTCCGTGGTGGTCTTGTCGATCAAGGCCGCGTTGAAGTCGGCCGCCCCCTTGGAGAAGGCCGCGAGGAAGCGCTTGACCAGGTCCGGCTTGTCCTTGGTGTTGGCGGTCGAGGTGAAGACCGTCGTCACCTGGTAGTCGGGGATATAGTCCGCGACCATGCCGATGGACTCGATCTCCGGCCCGGCGGCCAGCGGCTTGGCGATGTGCGGGACGATGGCCCAGGCGTCGATCTGGGCGGTCTTCAGCGCGCCGATGATCGCGCCGACCTTCTGCAGCGGCCGCAGGGTGATCTCCGAGCGGTCGAAGCCTTCCTTGTCGGCGATCTTGTGGGCGATGTAGTGGAACGACGAGCCCGTCTGGGTGATGCCGAAGCTCTTGCCCTTCAGCCCGGCCGGCGAGGTCAGGCCGGCGTCGAAGGCCGCCTTGGACACGAGGATCATCTGCCCGTCGACGCCCGGCTCTTCCTGCAGCGCACCGCCGACGACCTTGATGGCGCCCTTTTCGGCCAGGTTGATCAGGCCGCCGGAAATCGCGGTGATGCCGAAGTCGACGTCGCCGGAGGCGATGGCCACCGCCATCGGCTGCGCCGCCTGGAAGAACTCGAAATTGACCTCCAGCCCCTCGTCGGCGAAATAGCCGCGCTCGAAGGCGATGAAGCTCGGCGCATGCGAGGTGAAGCGCAGCGCCCCGACCGTGATCTTGTCGGCGGCGAATGCCGTGGCGAGCGGAGCGATGCTCACGCCGGCGGCAATGCCGGCCGCTGCCGCCAGTTTCACGAATCCGCGTTTGGTCATAGCCTTCATGGCACCCTCCCCATATGGCCGGAAGTCCGCTCCGGTCCTGTCCAGTCCGTCATGCGGACATCTTGCTGATATGTCGGCGCATCCCGCCCGCAGCGATGCAGGCGCAAACGTGCCGGGCGGGCAGGTGACCGCAGCAGGTCGGCCTTGTCAATCTGTGCAGGGTCGTTTCCGGGGCGGTTGCCGCACCTTCACAGCTCTTCCACATCGATGCCGAAGGTCAGCGCGCCGATCACCTCGCCCGTATCCGGGTCGACGACCGGCAGGCTCACCTGGCTCTGCACCGTGCGAGTCGAGAGGTCTTCCTCCAAAGCGCCGATATGCAGGCTGTGCGGACCGGCGAGGAACGTCTTCTGCCACTTGTCCTCGTCGCCCTGCCAGTAGTCGGAGGTGACCTCGCTGATGCCGACATTCAGCCCGCGGGCATCCATCAGGATGATCTCGGTGAACAGGCCCTCGCTGCGCTCCTGAACCTGGCGCAGGTAGAGCGACACGGGCCGGCCCATCGTCTCGGCGATCAGCGGTCCCGTTTCCCCGCCCGTTTCCCCGCCCGTTTCCCGGCCGGCGGCCTCGGCCGCCCATTCGCCGTCCAGTTCGGCGATCCTGGCATCGCTGAGTTCGGCGGTCGTCCGGTTCTGTTCGCGCACGGCATCGACCACCGCGTCCGAGCGGGCGATCTCCAGCAGCCGCGTCCTGGCCAGCTGGCCGAGTTCCGTTTCGAAGACGTTGAGGCCGACTGCAGCGTTCGGTCCCGTCAGCCCCAACACCAGGGTGCCCGCTACCACCAGCCTTGCAAACCAGGTCCTCATGCTTCCCGTTCCCCCCAGCCGCGCTCCGGCAAGCCCTCTGTCGGCAGGGCTTGGTACGGACGCCGCAGACATAAAAATCGGTATTGATGAAAACATGCAAGATCGGAACGTCCCGCAGCGTCATCGGGATACGCGAAACCCCGCCGCGCGCTTGCCCTTTTCCGCGGCTTCCGCTATAGCACCGGCGCGCACCTGCACCCCTGGAGGCGGCGCAATCGGGTCGGCATTGAGGCCAGAGCACTGGCAGCCGCCCGCTTTCACGAAACATCAAGGAGAACTACCATGGCTGAAGGCTATGTGCTGAAGGCTTCGGTGAGGGACCGGGTTGGCAAGGGGGCCGCTCGTGCACTTCGCCGTGAAGGCCTCGTCCCCGCCGTGATCTACGGTGAGAAGAAAGCTGCCCTGCCGATCGCGATTCCGCTCAAGGAGTCGACGCTCGCCCTGCACCGCGGCGGCTTCATGACCAACCTCGGCACCATCGAGGTCGACGGCGTCGCTCACCGCGTCATCGCCAAGGACTACCAGCTCGATCCGGTTCGCGACGACCTGATCCATGTCGACTTCCTGCGCGTGTCCAAGGGCGCGACGCTGACCGTCGACGTGCCGGTCCACTTCATCAACGAAGAGAAGTGCCCGGGCATCAAGGCAGGCGGCGTGCTCAACGTGGTTCGCCACACGGTCGAGATGACCGTGCCGGCCGACGCCATTCCGGATGCGCTCGTCATCGACCTGGCCAAGGCCAAGGTCGGCGACTCGATCCACATTTCGGCCGTGGACATCCCCGCCGGTTCCGTCCCGACCATCACCGATCGCGACTTCACCCTCGCGACGATCGCTGCCCCGGGCGGCGGCGCCGGTGCGTCGGACGATGACGAGGCTGCCGAGGACGAGAGCGAGGGCTGAGGCCCCGCTCGGGCACCGGCGAGGGGAAGTGACGGGGAGTACCCATGCGCCTCATCGTCGGTCTCGGCAATCCGGGCGAGAAATACGCCCGCAATCGCCACAATATCGGTTTTCTGGCCGTGGACGCGATCCACGGCCGGAATTCCTCCTTCGCCCCTTGGCGAAGCCGCTTCAAGGCGGAAGTCAGCGAAGGCCTTCTCGACGGCGAGAAGGTGATGCTGATGAAACCCCAGACCTACATGAACGACTCCGGCCGCTCGGTCGGCGAGGCCGCCCGCTTCTACAAGCTCGCGCCCGCCGACGTCATCGTGCTCTACGACGAGCTCGACCTGCCGCCGGGCAAGGTTCGCACCAAGGTCGGGGGCGGCAGCGGCGGCCATAACGGCATCCGCTCCATCGACGCCCATCTGGGCAAGGAATACTCGCGCGTGCGCCTCGGCATCGGGCACCCGGGCCACAAGGACCGCGTCACCGCGCATGTGCTGGGCGATTTCGCCAAGGTCGATGCCGAATGGCTCGACCCGATGCTCGACGCCATCGCTGCCGAAGCCGGCCTTCTGGTCGGCGGGCACCATTCGGAATTCTGCAACCGGCTGCATCTGGCGCTGGCCCCGGCAAAGCCGCAAAAGCCCCGCAAGGAGCAAGGCGCGGCCTCGGGCGGCACCTCCCGCAACCCGAACCCGCCGCTGCCGCGGCGCGGCAAGGACAGCGCGCCCAAGACGGGGCTCGCGGAGCAGCTCGCACGCATGTTTGGAAAGAAGGACTGAGACGAGATGGGATTCCAGTGCGGCATTGTCGGCCTGCCGAATGTGGGCAAGTCCACGCTGTTCAACGCGTTGACCAAGACCGCGGCTGCCCAGGCGGCGAACTATCCGTTCTGCACCATCGAGCCGAACACCGGCGAGGTCGCGGTGCCGGATCCGCGCCTGAAGGACATCGCCCGCATCGCCAAGTCGGCCAGCATCGTCCCCACGCGCCTCACCTTCGTCGACATTGCCGGCCTGGTGCGCGGCGCCTCCAAGGGCGAGGGCCTCGGCAACCAGTTCCTCGCCAACATCCGCGAGGTCGACGCCATCGCCCATGTGCTGCGCTGCTTCGAGGATGACGACATCACCCATGTCGACGGGCGCATCGACCCCATCGCCGATGCCCAGACCGTCGACACCGAGCTGATGATCTCCGACATGGAGAGCCTCGAGCGTCGCCTGGCGCCGCTGAAGAAGAAGGCGACCGGCGGCGACAAGGATGCCAAGGCGGTGATCCCGATCATGGAAGGCGCTCTGGAGCTGCTGCGCGAGGGCAAGCCGGCGCGCCTGCTCGACGTCTCCACCCCGGAGGAGCGCAAGATCCTGGCCGGTCTCAACCTGCTGACCACCAAGCCGATCCTCTATGTCTGCAATGTCGAGGAGTCCTGCTCGGCCACCGGCAACGCCCAGTCCGAGCGCGTGCGCGAGATGGCGGAGGCGGAAGGCGCGGCCTGCGTCGTGATCTCCGCCGCCATCGAGGCCGAGATCGCCCAGCTCGACGATGCCGAACAGGCCGAATACCTGGAGACCATGAGTCTCGAGGAGCCCGGCCTCGACCGCCTCATCCGCGCCGGCTACGACCTGCTCGACCTGATCACCTATTTCACCGCGGGTCCGAAGGAAGCGCGCGCCTGGACGATCCGCAAGGGCACCAAGGCCCCGCAGGCGGCCGGCGTCATCCACAGCGACTTCGAGCGCGGCTTCATCCGCGCCCAGACCATCGCCTTCGACGACTACGTCACCCTCGGCGGCGAGGCTCCGGCCAAGGAAGCCGGCAAGGCCCGCGACGAAGGCAAGGAATACGTTGTCAAGGACGGCGACGTCCTGCTGTTCAAGTTCAACACCTGACCATCAGCCTGTTGATCGCACTCGCACTTTCCCGAAAGCCGGTCTAATGTGGGGACCGCCGCCATCGTGGCGGTCTTCTCCTGAGGGAAACCGCATGGTTCACCGCATGCTCGCGACCGCTTCGGCGGCGCTGGTCCTTTGTGCGTCCGCTGCCCTGGCAGGCACGGGCGCCGAAGGCTATTTCCAGATCTACAACAACACGGACGACAACACCGTCGTCGGTTTCTACACCAACGACGGCAGCGGCTGGTCGAGCAACTGGCTCGGCAGCAGGATCGGCCCGGACGAGTCGGCCCGCGCCGAATTCACGGACGATACCGGTTCCTGCGCCCAGACCTTCCGCGTCGGCTGGCTCGGCACCGATGGCGGCGAAGTGCTCGACGAGCCGATCGACATCGACATCTGCGAGGCGAGCAACGTCTATCTCGACGACAACGAGATCTATTACGACTGAGTGTCGGCGCGCGGCCGGAGGCTCTCGACAGCGGCCTCCGGCTGCGTATAGATCGATACCATGAGCACGTTCAGAAGCTTCGAGGATTTCGAGCCCGGCGAAACCATCGCCCTCGGCTCCAAGACCGTCACCCGCGACGAGATCGTCGCCTTCGCGGCCGAGTTCGATCCCCAGCCGTTCCACCTCGACGAGGCGGCCGGCGAGGCCTCCCTTCTCGGCGGGTTGGCGGCCTCCGGCTGGCACACCATCTCCATGCTGATGCGGCTGATGTGCGACAACCTGCTGCTGAATTCGAGCGGCAAGGGCTCGCCGGGCGTCGAGGAAGTCCGCTGGATGCGCCCGGTGCGGCCGGGCGACGTGCTCACCGCCAGCGCCGAGGTGATCTCCGCCCGCGTGCTGAACTCCCGTCCCGAGCTCGGCATGGTCGACTTCCTGTTCACCGTCGCCGACCAGACCGGCGCCACCGTCATGACCCAGCGCAACAAGATCCTGTTCGCCCGGCGGGAGGCAGTGCAATGATCTGGTTCGAGGACATGGTCGTCGGCGAGCGCCGCGAGCTCGGCAGCTATCATTTCACGCCGGAAGAGATCGTCCGCTACGCGCGCGCCTTCGATCCCCAGCCCTTCCACCTGTCGGACGAGGGGGCGGCGCAGACCCATTTCGGGCGCCTGTGCGCCTCCGGCTGGCATACCGGCTCGGTGTGGATGAAGCTGATGGTCGCCCATATCCAGGCCGAATGCGAAAGGCTGGGCACGCCCTCGCGCCTCGGCCCCTCCCCCGGCTTCACCGACCTGAAGTGGATCCGCCCGGTCTTTGCCGGCGACACGATCACCTACAGCTCCACCCTGCTGGAAAAGCGCGAGATGCGCACGCGGCCCCAATGGGGCCTCGCGATCCACGGCAACGAGGGCGTCAACCAGGACGGTGTCACGGTCTTCTCCTTCACCGGCAAGGTGCTGGTCGCCCGCCACCCCGAGACGGACGACACGGGCGGCTGAACCCACCGCAAGTGCGGACCTGCGAGCACATCCCTGGCCGGGACCGCGGCCTGGGCCCGGGCAGGTGTGGTGCCGTTAACGCCTTGTTCACCATTAACTCTTTTTTAACAGGTGCCGGCCGATACCAAGTGCATCTGATGGTTGCAAGACCTTCCATGCCCCTGTGCCGACGGTCCGGTGCCATGCGGGCGATGATGTCGGCCTCCATCCCGGGGCGGAGGACGTCGCAGTGTCGGTGCTATCCCTTCTCAAGACGGCCTCAAGCCTCGCAGGGCTTCCCTCCCGCTCCAACGCCAGTCTCTCCAACCCGTTCGCGAGCCAGACCAATGCGACACTGGGACGGCTTGCCGATAGCGGCATCACGTTGAGCGAGGACACGGTCAAGGAGATCGAGGACACCGTCGAGATCAGCCAGCAGCTGCAGCGCGCGGCCGATCAGATGAAGGACGATTCACGCTCGAACAAGGCCTCCGAGATCAAGCAGAAGATCGAGGAGCTGAAGCAGCGCCTGCAATTTGCAACGCCCAAGCAGGCCAAGGCGATGCTTCGCGAGCTCAAGGCGCTTGCGCAGGACTTCAAGGGCGCGGCCTCGCAGCTGGGCACGGATGCAGCCGAGCTGTCATCGGGCACCTCGGGTGCCGGTATTGTCGATGTGCAAGGCACTGGAGCCGTCGGCGAGGCGCAAGACGCCGTGGCAGCGGGCGCGGCAACCAACGAGGCGAACGCCGGCGCGGATGCGCAGACCGGAGCTGCCGCGCCGGTCACGGCCGCAGCCACAGCCACAGCCACAGCCGAGGCGAAGCCGTCCGGCCAGCCCGGCGAAGAGAGCGACGCGAACTCCGCGAGCAAGCCCGGCGACGAACCGAGCCAGGAAGAGCTGAAGTCCGCCCTGCAGGCCTATATCGGCGCGCAGCAAAAGGAAGAGGAGGCGGCGAACCGCTCCCGGGCCGTGGGGATGGAGAAAGAGCGCGACGATCTGAAGAAGCTCGGCGAGGAACTGAAGCAACTGGCGAAGAGGATTGCGGATCTCGCCCGCCGCGACCGGACCGACGAAACGGAAAGCCAGCGCGACAAGTCGGCGATCGATCAGGCCATCAACGATGGCAAGCAAGCCCTCGACAGCCTGGGGCTTACCCGGTCGCTCAACCAGGCGCTTTCCGGAGGGTCGGTGAGCGTCAGGGGTCAGCTCTCGGGAGAGGCCACCGCCGCCCCCGCGCAGGCAAGCCTTGCCTATACCGCCGGCCTCACCTCCGCCGGCCTCACCCCTGCCGGCCTCACCCCTGCCGGGATGAACGTGCCGGCCGTGACCTCCCCCCAGATGCTGATCCTTTAGAGCGCCCTTGCGAAGACGACCTCGTCGCGGATCGGGATGCCGTATTCACCGAGCATCGGGATCTCCGGCTTCAGCTTGCGCTCTTCGTCGATCGCGCCGGGGACGATCTTCTCCAGCCGGAAGTCGCGGCGCTGGTAGAAGCGGAAGGCATCGAGATTGTCGTTCGAGGTGCGCACCAGCAGCCGGCGGATCCCGTTTTCGACGGCAGCGCCGGCCACCGCCTTGAGCAGCAGCGTGCCCACCCCGCCCCAGCGATTGAGCGAATCGAGCGTCAGGATCTCCCACTCGCTCTCGCGCTGGATCAGCGTGACGAGGCCGACCATCTCGCCGTCCTCGTCCACGGCGATGAAGCCGGGCAGGCGCGAGGCGTCGATCATCTCGCCCTCGATCAGGATGTCCGGGCTGGTCCATCGTCGGGTCAGCAGCTCGACCACCGCCGCGTGGTCGTCCTCCGTCTTGGCGCGAATGGTTACGGTCATGACAGTGTCCTCGTGATGGGCGGGCGCCGCGCCCGCCATGCTTGAGAGAAAGATTAGCGCCGGAACAGCCGTTCGCCGAGCCCCTGCCGCGCCTGCCAGCCGGCGCGCTCCAGTTCCGGGTCGTTGTGCTCTTCCTGCGGATAGCCGATGCACAGATAGGCGATCAGCCGCCAGCTGTCCGGCACGTCCAGCGCTTGCGCGACCTCCTGCGGGTCGATGATCGACACCCAGCCGAGGCCGATGCCCTGCGCCCGCGTCGCCAGCCACAGCGTGTTGACCGCACAGACGCAGGAATAGGCCAGCATTTCCGGCATGGTCCGCCGGCCAAGGCCCTCGCCCTGGGCGGTGCCCTCGTCGCAGAAGACGGCCATTTGCACGGGCGCCACCGTGAGCCCCTCCAGCTTCAGCCGGGCATAGAGCTCGGCCCGCTCGCCGTCATAGGCGGCGAGCGCATCGGCATTGGCCTTCAGGAAGCTTGCCCGCACCATTTCGCGCCGGGCGGGATCGTCCACCAGCACGAAGCGCCAGGGCTGGCTGTTGCCGACCGACGGCGACATGTGCGCCTGCGCCAGAAGGACTTCCAGCAGCCCTTCTGGCAGGGGACGCGGGTCGAACCGCCGCACGTCGCGCCGCCATGCCAGCAGCGTCTCGAAGCCTTTCAGGAAGGCATCGCCGAACGCCGGCACCCCGCCGTCCTGCCCGTCGCTGCGGGCCGGGTCGCGGGTCCCCTCCCCGGTCAATGGCCCGGAAAGTCCACCAGCGTGCGCACGGGAACGCCGAGGGCTTCCAGGCGCGCGCGCCCGCCGAGATCCGGCAGGTCGATGATGAAGCAGGCCGAGACCACCTCGGCGCCCATCTGCTGCAGCAGCTTGGTCGCCGCCTCCGCCGTACCGCCGGTGGCGATCAGGTCGTCGACCAGGATCACCTTCTCGCCCGGACGGATCGCATCCTTGTGCACCTCCATCTCGTCGAGGCCGTATTCCAGCGAATAGGCGATGCGCACCGTCTCGTGCGGCAGCTTGCCCTTCTTGCGGATCGGCACGAAGCCGGCGGAGAGCTGATGCGCCACCGCACCGCCGAGAATGAAGCCGCGCGCCTCGATGCCCGCGACCTGGTCGACCTTGGCGCCCGCCCAGGGCTGCACCAAGGCATCGACCGCCCGGCGGAACGCCCGCGCATTCCCCAGCAGCGTGGTGATGTCGCGGAACAGGATGCCCTTCTTGGGATAGTCCGGAATGGTCCGGATTGCTGCCATCAGCTCCTGCGAGACCGTTTCAGTCGTCATTGCTCGTCCGTCTTGCTGCTTGGGGCGCGCGTGCCCACCGGGCGTTCGCGCAACCCATTGGTGAGAGAGTTTGCCACATTCGCCGGTCCGGCAAAGCGGTTTCGTTCGCCGTGCGTTGGTCGCCTCAGCGGGAGAGCACGCGGCCGGCGACCGCGTCGAGCTTCGCCACCAGCTCGGGATCGCGCGCCTCCGGCGCCGTCATCAGCGCGTATTCCAGCGCCGTGTCGGAGCCGATCGGGCACGGCTCGTGGTCACGCGGCAGGTCCTGCGCCAGCCGTGCGACCAGGCTGCGGGCATTGTCCGCATTGTCGTGCAGCACCTTGATGATCGACTGGATGTCGACCGACCCGTGGTCGGGATGCCAGCTGTCGTAGTCGGTGACCATGGCAACCGTCGCGTAGCAGATCTCCGCCTCGCGGGCGAGCTTGGCCTCCGGCATGTTGGTCATGCCGATCACGTCGCAGGACCAGCTGCGATAGAGGTTGCTCTCCGCCAGCGAGGAGAATTGCGGGCCTTCCATGGCGAGATACGTGCCGCCCTGGTGAAATGTCAGCGCCTCCGCCTCTGCCGCCGCCGCGATATGGCCGACAAGGCCGGGCGAGACCGGCTCGGCCATCGACACATGGGCGACGCAGCCCTTGCCGAAGAAGCTCTTGGCCCGCGCGAAGGTCCGGTCGATGAACTGGTCGACCAGCACGAAATGCCCCGGCGCCATCGCCTCGTTGAGCGACCCCACAGCGGAGACCGAAACCAGCGAGGTCACACCGCAGCGCTTCATCACGTCGATATTGGCGCGGTAGTTGATGTCGGACGGCGCGTAGCGGTGGCCGCGGCCGTGGCGCGGCAGGAAGACGACCTTCAGCCCGTCGATCTCGCCGATCCGTACCGCATCCGACGCCTCGCCCCAGGGGCTAGCGACCTCGACCCATTCCGCGCCTTCCAGCGCCGGCAGGTCGTAAAGCCCCGATCCGCCGATCACACCCAGTACAGCCTTGACCATCCGTGCAACTCCTTTGCCTGCCCGTTGCGATAGCATTCGCGCCCCGCGCCTCCAACAGGGCCGCGGACATGAAAAGGCCGCCGGATTGCTCCGGCGGCCGGTTGTTCAGGACTTTCGCCGTGGCCGGCTCAGTGCTCGACGTTGCGCCAGACCGACTTCTTGGTGAAGTAGAGGAGCGAGGCGAAGACGATCAGGAAGATCATCACGCGGAAGCCCATGCTCTTGCGCTGCTCGAGCTTCGGCTCGGCAACCCACATCATGAAGGCGGCGACGTCGTGCGAGTACTGGTCCACGGTCATCGGCGTACCGTCGGTGTACTCGACCTGCTCGTCGGACAGCGGCGGCGCCATGGCCAGCGTCTGGCCGGCGATGAACTTCGGATTGTAGTACTGGCCGACCGGCACCTCGAACCCGTCCGGCGCCTCTTCGTAGCCCGTCAGCAGGTTGTAGATGTAGTCCGGGCCGTGCTCCTGGTACTGCGTGAACATGTCGAACACGAAGCCCGGGAAGCCGCTGGCGACGGCGCGGGCCTTGGCCAGCGTCGAGAAGTCCGGCGGATAGGCGCCGCCATTGGCGGCACGGGCCGCCTGCTGGTTCGGGAACGGCGAGGGCCAGCGGTCGGAGGGGATCGCAGCGACCTCCTCCATCTCGCCGTCGTCGTTCGGGCCCTTCATCACCAGGTACTCGGCTGCGATCACCTTGACCTGGTCGTCGGTGAAGCCCGGGCCACCCTCTTCCGCAAGGTTGCGGAAGGAGAGGAACCGCGCGCCGTGACAGGCGGCGCAGACTTCCTTGTACACCTTGAAGCCGCGCTGCAGCTGCGCCTTGTCGTACTGGCCGAAGGGGCCGGAGAACGACCACTGCTGGCGCTCGATATGCGGGCCTTCGCCCGCGGCCATTGCCGGCGCAGCGACCGCCATTGCGGCCACGGCCAGCAAGGCGCCACGCACGGATTTGATCATCGTCTTCATTGAGGAGAACTCCCAATCCCGTCCGTGGTTCACTTCGTTTCCGGCGCTGCGACCGCACCGGCCGGCTTGCCGCCGCCGCTGAGCACAGCGTCCGAGATCGAGGCCGGCAGCTCCTTCGGCTTCTCAAGGAAGCCCAGCAGCGGCAGGATGATCAGGAAGTGAGCGAAATAGTAGGCCGTCAGGATCCGGGCCGCGATCACGTAGCGGCCTTCCGCCGGCATGGCGCCGAGGTAGCCGAGACCGACGCAGACAATGGCGAAGATCCAGAAGAACTGCTTGAACAGCGGACGGTAGGTGCCCGAGCGGACCTTCGAGGTGTCGAGCCACGGCAGGATGAACAGCACCGCGATCGAGCCGAACATCAGGATGACGCCGCCGAGCTTGTCCGGAACCGCGCGCAGGATCGCGTAGAACGGCAGGAAGTACCACTCGGGAACGATGTGCGCCGGGGTGACCAGCGGATCGGCCTCGATGTAGTTGTCGGCGTGGCCCAGGAAGTTCGGGATGTAGAACACGAAGTAGGCGAACAGGATCATGAACACCACGATCGCGAACAGATCCTTGATCGTGTAATACGGGTGGAACGGGATCGTGTCCTGCTTGGTCTTCGGGTTGATGCCCGTCGGGTTGTTGTTGCCGGTGGTGTGGAACGCCCACACGTGCAGCAGAACGACGCCGAAGATCATGAACGGCAGCAGGTAGTGCAGCGAGAAGAAGCGGTTCAGCGTCGGATTGTCGACGGCGAAGCCACCCCACAGCCAGTTCACGATCGGCTCGCCGACCAGCGGCAGCGCCGAGAACAGGTTGGTGATCACGGTGGCGCCCCAGAAGGACATCTGCCCCCAGGGCAGCACGTAGCCCATGAACGCGGTCGCCATCATGATCAGGAAGATCACGACGCCGAGGATCCACGAGATTTCGCGCGGCGCCTTGTAGGAGCCGTAATACATGCCGCGGAACATGTGGATGAACACGGCGATGAAGAACATCGACGCGCCGTTGGCATGCAGGTAGCGCAGCAGCCAGCCGAAGTTCACGTCGCGCATGATGTGCTCGACGGACGCGAAGGCCATCGCGGTGTTCGGCGTGTAGTGCATCACCAGCACGATGCCGGTGATGATCTGCGCGATCAGCACGAAGAACAGGATACCGCCGAAGGTCCACCAGTAGTTGAGGTTCTTCGGGGTGGGGAAATCGACGAAGGAACCGCGAACGAGCGAGATGACCGGCAGGCGGCTCTCGAGCCACTTAGCCGCCGCGCTCTGCGGCACGTAGTTGGAATGTCCAGCCATGGCTGCCTCTCCTATGGATTGCCGCTATCAACCGATCTGAATCACGTTGTCCGAGATGAACTCGAACGGCGGGATCAGGAGATTCTCGGGCGCGGGTCCCTTGCGGATGCGGCCGGCCGTATCGTAGTGCGAGCCGTGGCACGGGCAGAACCAGCCGCCGAAATCGCCGGACTGCCCGAGCGGAATGCAGCCAAGATGGGTGCACACGCCGACCATGACGATCAGCGCTTCCCGGCCCTCGACGCCGCGGTTGGCATCGGTCGCTTCCGCGTCGGCGGCCAGGTTGGCATTGCGCGCGTTGGTGTCGGGAAGGTCGGAGATCGCGACTGCGTTCGCCTCCTCGACTTCCCTGGCGCTGCGGTTGCGGATGAACACCGGCTTGCCGCGCCACATCACCTTGATTTCCTGCCCCTCCTCGATGGCCGAGATGTCGACCTCGATGGAGGCCAGCGACAGGGCCGACGCATCCGGGTTCATCTGGTCGATGAAAGGCCATGCGAGCGCGGCTGCGCCAACCGCCCCCATCGCACCGGTCGCGATATAGAGGAAATCGCGGCGAGTGGGTTCGACCGTATCCTGCTGTGCCAAGGTCGCGTCCTCTTTAACCTATATGCCCGACGAGAACGGCAAACGCCGCCGTCCCTGGCCCGGCCGAAACGGGGACGAAGGTCGGCGGAGTGCGTCGTCTGGGCGGCAGATGCGGCTTTCCGCATCTTTCCAAGCGGGGCAGTTATTGGCACCCTTGCCCGCGCTTGTCCAGATGATCATGGGTGGAGACGACTCTTTGTCGCGGTTTTTTGCCCAACGATTGCAGCAATGACGCCAGATTTTGGCCACGCGGACGCCGCGACGGACATCGCTCGTTTCCGCCGCACGCAAGGCGCAGCGGCCCTCTCCGGTTTCTGCCCCACACGCCGCGCGCACGGCGGGGCGTGTGGGGCGGCGTGTGGGGCAGCAAGGGGGGAGGTGTTACACCGCCTCGCGGCCGCTGTCGATGAAGCCTCCCGACTGCCGGCTCCACAGGCTGGCATAGAGCCCGCCGCCGGCCAGCAGCTCCTCGTGCGTGCCGTCCTCGACGATCCGCCCGCGATCCATGACGATCAGCCGGTCCATCGCCGCGATGGTCGACAGCCGGTGGGCGATGGCGATCACCGTCTTGCCGGCCATCAGATCGTTGAGGCTTTCCTGGATCGCCGCCTCGACTTCGGAATCGAGCGCCGAGGTCGCCTCGTCCAGCACCAGGATCGGCGCGTTCTTCAAGAGCACCCGGGCAATGGCGATACGCTGCCGCTGGCCGCCGGACAGCTTCACGCCCCGCTCGCCGACATGCGCCATCAGGCCCTTGCGCCCTTCCAGGTCCTCGAGCCCGTCGATGAAGCCGGCCGCATGGGCCCGCCGCGCCGCTTCCATCGCCTCGGCCTCGCCGGCTCCCGGCTTGCCGTAGACGATGTTGTCGAGCACCGAGCGGTGCAGCAGCGAGGTGTCCTGCGTCACCATGCCGATCTGCGCGCGCAGGCTCGCCTGCGTCACCGTGGAGATGTCCTGCCCGTCGATCAGGATGCGCCCGCTCTCCACGTCGTAGAAACGCAGCAGCAGGTTCACCAGCGTCGACTTGCCCGCGCCCGAACGCCCGACGACGCCGACCTTCTCGCCGGGGCGAATCGTCAGGTCGAGCCGGTCGATGACGCCCGCCTCCTTGCCGTAGTGGAAGCGCACGCCCTCAAACGCGATCTCGCCCTTCGACACGGCCAGCGCCGGTGCCTGCGGCAGGTCGGTCACCTCCCGCTCGCGCGAGATCGTGGTGATACCGTCCTGCACCGTGCCGATATTCTCGAACAGGCCCGACACTTCCCACAGGATCCACTGCGACATGCCGTGCAGGCGCAGCACCAGGGCGACCGCCACGGCGACATCGCCGGTGGTCACCGCATCGGCCCGCCACAGGTAGATCGACATGGCGCCGATGCCGAACAGCAGCAGCACGTTGATCGTGTGCAGCAGCGTGTTGAGCACCGTCACCAGCCGCATCTGCCGGTGCACCGTCTTCAGGAAGTCCCGCATGGACGAGCGGGCATAGTCTTCCTCCCGGTCCGTATGGGAGAACAGCTTGACGGTGGAGATGTTGGTATAGGCATCCACCACGCGGCCGGTCATCAGCGAGCGCGAATCGGCCTGCACCTGCGACAGGGTCTTCAGGCGCGGCACGAAGAACACCAGCACCGCCAGATAGGCGAAGAACCACAGCACCAGGGGCAGGGCGAGCCGGACGTTCGCCTCGCCGATGAGCAGCACCGCCGAGACGAAATAGACCGACACATAGACCAGCACGTCGAGCACGCGGGTCACGACCTCGCGCACCGCCAGCGCCGTCTGCATCACCTTGGTGGCGATGCGGCCGGCGAAGTCGTTCTGGTAGAAGCCGATGCTCTGGCGCAGCAGGTAGCGGTGCACCTGCCAGCGGATCGCCATCGGGTAGTTGCCGAGCAGCGTCTGGTGGAACAGCAGCTCCCACGCCAGCGACAGCGCCGGCATGATCACCAGGATCACCACGCCCATCCAGACGAGCCGCCCGGCATTGTCGTCGAAGAAGGTCTCGCGATCCGCCGTCGACAGCCAGTTCACCAGGTCGCCGAGGAAGGAAAAGACCATGACCTCGAAGATGGCGACCGCCGTTCCCAGCAGGCACACGGCCACCAGGATCGGCCAGATCGGCCGCGTGTAATGCCAGCAGAAGGCGAAAAGCCCGGCCGGGGGCGCCGTGATCGGCTGCTCCCGGAACGGGTCGATGAGTTTTTCAAACCGGTCGAACATGACGAAGATCCTCGTGAGACCTGCGGGTGCGATCCGACCGCCGCATCACCGCGTGCCGTCCGGCGGGAAACACCGGACGCGGCGCTGCCGGTGTCATCAGCACCGACAGGATGAACGCGGAAACGGCGGCGGCAAGCACCGTCAGTCCCAGAAACAGGGTGAACAGCCTTTCGGCGAACTCGGTTGCAGGCACGCTGGTGCCGGCGGAGACGACCGCGTCCAGGCGGTCGAACTCCTGCAAGGCCTGCGGCACGAACAGGACCAGCGCCAGCGACAGGGTCAGCCCGACGGCGGCACCGGCGACCAGCGCGGCATCGGTCAGGCGTCCCTTGCCAAAACCGGACCCGGAACCGGAATCGGGGCTGCGATCGGAGGGACCGCCGACTTGCGGCAGCGGTGCTTGCGGCCGCGCGAACGGATCGAGCGGAAAACGGGAGTCCATGGGTAAGCTCCTGCGGAACTCGGCATCGGACAGTCGCGCAACGGACACGGACGGAAAGACCAGTGCATTCGCCGCGGATCGGCGAATTGCGTGCGGGACGGGACAGGCAGGGAACCGGCCAGGGCCGGATCGAAGGGGAAAACTAGACGGGCTGGAAAGGCTGGCGGCCTAAGCGCCGCGCACCGCAGATCCGGTCATTGGTGCCCCGGCAAGCGGAGCGAGGACGCACATGGAGGTGCGGATATTGATTGCGCCAAATGCCATCATGCACTCCCTCCTTAGCTGCTGCGACCTGGTATGACCTGCGGGTTCAAAGGCGGACGGGCGTCCGCCGGCCGGGTATCAGGCATCCGCGTTGCTGACGCTGGCGATGCCGGGACCCCGACACCCGGGACCATACACGATGACCGTCGGTTGCAAAGCGACAATTCGAACCCGAATGATTGAAGCCATGCGACTGTTGCGTTCATGCAACGTTCTCGCGCCGGCCCTGCCTGCGCGGGGCAACGTTCTCGCGCCGGCCCTGCCAGCGCGGGGCAACGTTCTCGCGCCGGCCCTGCCAGCGCGGGGCAACGTTCTCGCGCCGGCCCTGCCTGCGCGGGGCAACGTTCTCGCGCTGGTCCTGCCAGCGCGGGGCAACGTTCTCGCGCTGGTCCTGCAGCTGCGCAGCCTACACCACCTCTTGCGTGTCCTCGACGTCGACGGTCAGAAAACCGCCGGACTGGCGCGCCCACAGCTCGGCATAAAGCCCGCCGCGGGCCAGCAGTTCCTCATGCGTGCCGTCCTCGACGATCCGCCCCTCGTCCAGCACGATCAACCGGTCCATCGCCGCGATGGTCGACAGCCTGTGGGCGATGGCGATCACCGTCTTGCCGGCCATCAGGTCGTTGAGGCTCTCCTGGATCGCCGCCTCCACTTCCGAATCGAGCGCCGAGGTCGCCTCGTCCAGCACCAGGATCGGCGCATTCTTCAAGAGCACCCGCGCAATGGCGATGCGCTGGCGCTGGCCGCCGGACAGTTTCACGCCCCGCTCGCCGACCCGCGCGTCGAAGCCGGTGCGGCCGCGGCTGTCGGCCAGCGCCTCGATGAACTCGAGCGCATGCGCCCGCCGCGCTGCCTCGCGGATTGCCGTCTCGTCCGCGTCCCTCGCCCCGAGGGCGATATTGTCGCGGATCGAGCGGTGCAGCAGCGAGGTGTCCTGTGTCACCATGCCGATCTGCGCGCGCAGGCTCGCCTGCGTCACGCCCGAAATGTCCTGCCCGTCGATCAGGATGCGCCCGCTCTCCACGTCGTAAAAGCGCAGCAGCAGGTTCACCAGCGTCGACTTGCCCGCGCCCGAACGGCCGACAAGGCCCACCCGTTCGCCCGGCCTGATCGTCGTTGTCAGGTCCTCGATCACCCCGCCCGTCTTGCCGTAGTGGAACCGCACGCCCTCGAAATCGATCTCGCCCTTGGACACGGCGAGCGACGGCGCGTTCGGCCGGTCGGTCACGGTCACCGGCCGGGTGATCGTCTCGGCGCTGTCCTGCAGCGTGCCCAGCGCCCGGAACAGCCCGTTGAGCTGGCCGAGCAGCCGGCCCAGCAGCACGTTGAGCCGCAGCACCAGGCCGAGCACCAGCGCCACGTCGCCGGTCGTCACTCGCCCCGCCTCCCAGGCGAAGACCGCCAGCACGCCGATGGCAGCGATCATCACGCCCGACAGCACGCTCATCACGCTGCGCACCGCCGTCAGCGTGCGGGTGAAGCGCCGGATCGCGGCAAGAAACGTCTCGTAGCTCTCGCGGGTGCCGATCCCCTCGCGCTGCGTGTCGCTGAACAGCTTGATCGTCTGGATGTTGCCGTAGGTGTCGACGAAGCGGCCCGTCACGCCGGACGAGGCATGGGCGCTTTCCTTCGCGGTCCGGCGAATGCGCGGCACATAGATGACCGCAAGCCCGGCAAAAATCGCGAGCCACAGAGCCACGACGAGGCCGAACCACGGATCGAGCGCGCTCACCAGCGCCAGCGTCGACACCGCGAAGACGACGATGAACCAGATCACCTGCAGCAGGCTGACCATGAAGTCGCCGGCCGCCTGTCCCGACTGCCAGACCTTCTGCGAGATGCGCCCCGCGAACTCGTCCTGGAAATAGGCCAGCGACTTGCCCACCACCTGCGCGTGGCCCTGCATGCGCACCAGGTTGAAGAAGCCAGGCACCACGACCTGCTCCTCCACCAGCGCGGTCAGCGCGGCGATGACCGGGCGCACCACCAGCACGGTCAGGCCCATCAGGATCAGGATCGTTGCGTTCTGCGCAAGGAAATCGGCCCGCGTGCCGGCCTGCATCATGTCGACCAGGTCGCCGACGAAGACGTAGAGCGCCGCCTCGATCAGGGCGGTGATGCCGCCGAGCACCAGCATGACGAGGAAGGTCACCCGCGCCTGCGAGACGAAGAACCACAGATAGCCGAAGCCCGTGCCCGGCACCGGGCGGTCGGGCAGCGGGGTCAGCGGATCGAGACGCCCTTCGAACCAGGCGAACAGTCTTTCGAGCACGGGAAGCCGGGTCCTTTGCTGTTGCCGGAAGGGCGGGGCGCGGGCAAGAAGGGCGCCGAGGGGAATGCGGGCGCCGCCCGCACCTGCATATGGGACACCCCGCCCCCCTTTTCCAAGCCCGGACCTCGCGCGCATGCCCGACCTTGTGCTCTTCCAGCCCGACATTCCGCAGAACACCGGCACCATCCTGCGGCTCAGTGCCTGCCTCGGCGTGACCGTGCATATGATCGAGCCGGCCGGCTTTCCCCTGTCCGATCACGCGCTGCGCCGCGCCGGCATGGACTATCTGGAGCGCGCCGCCCTGGTCCGCCATGTCGACTTTGCCGCCTTCGAGGCCTGGCGCGCAGGGGAAGGCCGTCGCCTGGTGCTGCTGACCACCTCCGGAGCGGTCTCGCATCTCGATCACGGCTTCGCAGCGTCGGACCTGCTGATGTTGGGGCGCGAATCCTCCGGCGTCCCGCAGGATGTCCACGCCCTTGCCGATGCCCGGATCACCGTGCCGATGGTTGCCGGCATGCGCTCGCTGAACGTTGCGGTCACCGCCGCCATCGTGCTCGGCGAAGCGCTGCGTCAAACCGGCGCCTTTCCCGCCCTTGCGCCCGCCTCCTCTTCCGCCGAGGGCTGAGTTCTGCCATGAAGCGGGAACGGGACGCCCCATCACGGACGAGGAATGCAGGAATGAGCGCAGCAACGACGGACACCAGCGGCGAGACGCGCGGGGGCGCCATTCCGGACGGGATCGACGACAAGAAGGTCCAGG
This sequence comes from Stappia indica, assembly GCF_009789575.1. Lineage (NCBI taxonomy): Bacteria > Pseudomonadati > Pseudomonadota > Alphaproteobacteria > Hyphomicrobiales > Stappiaceae > Stappia > Stappia indica. The sequence continues at coordinate 1,616,079 of NZ_CP046908.1, forward strand.
CCGAGACCTGGTTCCGCAGCCTGCGCGACCGCATCTGCGCCGCCTTCGAAGCGATCGAGGACGACGCCGCCGAACATGCCGCCCTGCCGGGCGAGCTTGCAGACCAGCCGGCCGGCCGCTTCGAGCGCACGCCCTGGGAGCGCACCGATTCGACCGGGGCCAAGGGCGGCGGCGGCATCATGTCGATGATGAAGGGCCGGGTCTTCGAGAAGGTCGGCGTCCACATCTCCACCGTCCACGGCGAGTTCTCGCCCGAGTTCCGCGGCCAGATCCCCGGCGCCTCGGAGGATCCGCGCTTCTGGGCCTCCGGCATCTCGCTGATCGCCCACATGCACAATCCGCATGTGCCGGCGGTGCACATGAACACCCGCATGGTGGTCACCACCCGCCAGTGGTTCGGCGGCGGCGCCGACCTGACGCCGGTGCTGGATGCCCGCCGCACCCAGGAAGACGCCGACACGCTCGCCTTCCACGCCGCGATGCAGGGCGCCTGCGAGGCCCATGCGGTCGCCGATTATCCCCGCTACAAAAAGTGGTGCGACGAGTATTTCTTCCTCAAGCACCGCAACGAGGCGCGCGGCATCGGCGGCATCTTCTACGACTATCTGAACTCCGGCGACTGGGACGCGGATTTCGCCTTCACCCAGGAGGTCGGCCTCGCCTTCCTCGACATCTACCCCAAGCTCGTGCGCGCCAACTACCACAAGCCCTGGGGCGAGGCAGAGCGCGAGGAACAGCTGATCCGCCGCGGGCGCTACGTGGAGTACAACCTGCTCTACGACCGCGGCACGATCTTCGGCCTGAAGACCGGCGGAAATGTCGCCTCGATCCTGTCGTCCATGCCGCCCTTGGTGAAATGGCCGTGAGGCGGGGCTGATCCCAGGACGAGGCTGATCCCATGTCGATGCCGCCGCTGACATCCCTGTCCGTCACCGGCTACCGCTCCTTGCGCGCGCTGCACATGCCGGTCGGCGCGCTCAATGTCTTCGTCGGCCGCAACGGCACCGGCAAGACCAACCTCTACCGCGCCCTCTCGCTGCTGCAGCAGGCGGCCCTCGGCCGCATCACCCGCGCCATCGCCGAGGAAGGGGGCGTGGAGAGCGTGCTGTGGGCCGGCACCCGCAAGCGCGGCGCCCCGGTGCGGCTGATCCTCAAGGCCCGGCTCGGCGACATGACCTATTCCATCGAGGTCGGCCTGCCGAACAAGATCTCCGACGCGGCGCTGCCGCTGGAACCGCTGGTCAAGGAAGAGAGCCTGACGCTCGCCGCCGCCGGGCGCGAGGTGACGTTGATGCAGCGCGGCGGCCCCACCGCCTGGCTGCGCGCCGCCGACGGCACGAGGCTGACCTACGACAACGAGTTGCTCGGCTCGGAGACGGCGCTCGGCGCCTTTCGCGACGGCGCCCGCTTTCCCGAACTCGACATCGTCCGCCGGACCTTCGCCGACTGGCGCTTCTACCATGGCTTTCGCACCGACGAGGCCTCGCCGCTGCGCCAGCCGGCGCTTGCGCTGACCACCCCGACCCTTTCGTCCGACGGGTCGGACCTTGCCGCCGTCCTTGCGACGCTGACCATGGTGCGGGGCGATGCCCGCGACATGGAGGCCGCCATCGACGATGCCTTTCCCGGCGCCCGTCTCGGGGTCGAGGTCGTCGACGGCACGGCGCGCCTGTCGCTGCGCTTTGCCGACATGCCGCGCGACTTCTCGGCCCGCGAGCTCTCCGACGGCACGCTCAACTATCTGGCGCTTGCCGGGGCGCTGCTCGCCTACCGGCTGCCGGCCTTCGTCGCGCTGAACGAGCCGGAGGCGAGCCTGCATCCGGAGCTTCTGGCCCCGCTCGCCCGGGTCGTGGCGCGGGCCTGCGAGCGCACCCAGGTCTGGATCGTCACCCACTCGCAGGACTTCGCCGACGCGCTGGCGCGCGAGGCCGGCGCCGTGCCGCGCACGATCCTGAAGACCGAAGGCGCCACCGGCATCGAAGGGTTGAAGATCACGGGCGAATTCGCCGACGACGGGTAGGTCGTGGACTCATAATTGTGCCGGAAACGGCGTTCGTTCGGGCAATGATATGCCAGGAGGAGCGCGATGGCCGGGGCAGGTCCCCCGGCCGAGCGATCCGACGCCGCAGATCGAAGCTCGAACGGCGCCCTTCGGGTATGCCGGAACCCGCCGGCAACAGCGTCGCAAGTCCTTGAAAACCTGACGGGTTTCCTGCGGCCTTGCTCCTTGTATCCGATCGGGTTCGGGCATACCGTTTCTCGCCAGAATTATGAGTTCACGACCTAAACCGTCTCAGTTCCGGCCGAGCACCGCCGAGACCAGCGCCGCCCGATCCAGCGAAAAGCCGCTCTCGATCCAGCGCGTCTCGGCGAGCCGCAATCCCTCGCCGACCTTCGGCCCCGGCGCGACGCCGGCCTTGGTCAGCTCGCCGCCCGAAAGCGGAAGCCGGGGAATGTCGAGTGTCGCCACCGCCGCCAGCAGCGCGCGCAAGGCCGCATCCTCCGCGGTCAGTCCCGCCTCGGCGGCGGCCAGCAGCACGCCGTCCGTCGCCGCCTCGCGGCCATGGCGATAGAGCAGTTCCAGCGCGGCAAGGTCCACGGCCTGGGGACCGGCGTCCCACGACTTCATGCGCGCCGCGTCGGCAGCAAGCCGCGCCGCCTTCATCCGCCGCCGTTCCGCATTGGAGAGGCGCAGCCGGTCGGCCAGCGCGTCGAGCTCCGCCTCGCCCCCCTCGCTGAGCGCGGCTAGCGCCAGCGCCGGCGCGCGCGTGTTGGGGCAAAGCGCATCGAGCGCCCGCAGGGCCGCGAACGGCGCCAGCCCGACGCGCGGCACCAAGACCTGCGGCATCACGCCGCTTGCCGCCATCGCCTCCAGCGTGGCGACCGCGCCGCGCGCGGCAACGAGCTTGCGCATTTCCGCGCCGATGCGCTCGGCCGAAAGCCCCGTAAGGCCATCCTTCAGCCGGGTCACGGCGGCAAGTCCCTCGGCGTCGGGTTCGCCCTCGCCGTATTGGGCATGGAAGCGGAAGAAACGCAGGATGCGCAGGTAGTCCTCGCGGATGCGCCGGTCCGCCTCGCCGATGAAGCGCACCCGCCGGGCGTGAAGGTCCGGCAGCCCGCCGACAGGATCGAACAGGGTCCCGTCGCGTGCCGCATAGAGCGCGTTCATGGTGAAGTCGCGCCGGGCCGCATCGTGCTGCCAGTCGCGGCCGAAGCGCACGGTCGCATGCCGCCCATGCGTCTCCACGTCCTCGCGCAGGGTGGTCACTTCGAAGGCCCGGCCCTCGCTGACCACCGTCACCGTGCCGTGGTCGACGCCGGTCGGCACCGCCTTCAGCCCCGCCGCCTCGACACGCCGGATGACGGTTGCGGGCTCCGCCGTGGTGGCGATGTCGATATCGCTGACGGCAACGCCGAGCAGCGTGTTGCGCACCGCCCCGCCGACCACCCGTGCCGCATCGCCCTCCTGCTCGAGCGCGTCGAACACGGCCTGCAGGGCAGGCTCGCCCAGCCAGTCGGCCTTGATCGGATCGTGCATGCGCCCCTCCCGGCGACTGCTGCCGGCTATTCGTAGCGGCCGGGGATGAACTGGCCGTCGCGCAGTTCCGCCGGCCGGTAGGTCATTCCCTCGGGCAGCCCGCCATGCGTCGTCAGCATCACCAGCCCGCCGACGACCAATAGGCCGCCGGCAATGATCAGCCACAGCATCGGCCCCTTGCGCCAGTTCTCCGAGGTCTGGGCCTTCTTGTTGATGAACAGCCAGATCGCGAAGCCGATGAAGGGCAGCGAGAACAGCAGGAGTTGGGTGAGAATGATACGCAGCATCAGCGGCACACCGTGTCATGGAGGAGACGGAGGATACCGGCGGTAACCCCCCAGATGTACCGTTCGCCATAGGGCATGGCGTAGAAATAACGGGGCTTTCCGGCGAAGATCCGGGACTGCCGGTGGTGGTTGACGTCGTTCATGAGGAAGCGCAGCGGAACCTCGAAGATCTCCGCCACCTCGTCCGGATTGGCGGAGATCGGCGCCTGCGGCGACACCAGGCCCAGCACCGGGGCGACCCGGTAGCCCGATCCGGTCAGATAGGTCGGCAACACGCCGATGGGGCGCACGGCCCTCGGTTCGAGGCCGATTTCCTCGTTCGCCTCGCGCAGCGCCGCGCCGATCGGGCCATCGTCCTCGGGGTCGATCTTGCCGCCCGGCAGCGAGATCTGGCCCGCATGGCTGGTCAGGTGGTCGGTGCGCCGGGTGAGGATGATCGAGGCCCCCGCCGGCCGGTCCACCACAGGGATCAGCACGGCCGCATCGCGCGGCGGACGCTTGGCGAAGGCGAAGGGGCCCATGTCGGGATTGAGGATGTGGTCGCCCACCTCGTCCATCGCCGCCAGCGCAAGGCGCAGCCGCGCCTGCTCGACAAAGGCTTCCGCGCTGTCCAGCACAGCTGCCATGTCCGACGACAGCTCCGGCGTTGTCCGCGCCTCGCGTTCCCGCTCGATCTCCAGGCTCACCCTGCCCCGCCTGTTTCCGTATCCGTCTCGCCGGCCGCAACCGCCGGAAAGAAGACGCCGCCGCTCCATACGCCGAGCATGGCGCGTCCCCCGCTCTCGTGGTCGACGTCGTGTTCCTCGAAAAGCTCGGCCAGCTGATAGAGCAGCGGCCGCGCCAGCAGCGCATCGAGTGCGCCGCGTACCCTGATATAGGGTTTCAGCCCGTCTGTGCCAGTTTCCCGCTCGAAGCGGAGCGGATGGTCTGCATCCGCCTTTACCACATCGCCGACATTGGTGCGCAGGGTCAGCAGCTGCTCGCGGCCCTCGCCTTGCGCATGCATCTCGACCGCGAGGAAGGGCGCATCCTCGACGGTGATGCCCACCCGCTCGACCGGCGTCACCAGATAATGCCGCCCGTCCTCGTCGCGCCGCAGCACCGAGGCGAACAGCCGCACCAATGCCTCGCGCCCGATGGGCGAGCCCATGTAGTACCAGCGGCCGTCGCTGGCGATCCGCATGTCGATGTCGCCGCAGAAAGGCGGGTTCCAGCGCTCCACCGGCGGCGTTCCGCGCGTCTTGCCGGCCCGGGCGACGAGATCGGCCAGCCCGGCGGGCATCTCGCCGGCGTCCTCGGCCTGCCTTTGCGTCATCCCTGTCGCATCTCCCATTGTCGCCGCCATCATTTGGCCCATACCCTATCGTGACATGGGTTACCATCGCCGGATGGCAAACTGAGTCCCGGGCCGTTTCCCGCCGCAAGACTGCAACGGCGAGACGGCGGATGGCAACCGCGGGCCGAGCCTGGCAGAACGAGCGATCTCGCAGCTGCCGCGTGATCAGGAGGTATGAAACGACCATGAGCGCCGTCACTTCACCGGAAGTTGATCACGAGCAGGTCGCCCGCGATGCGGAAACGGCGATGGACAGGATCACCGCCGCCCGCACCGAAATCGCCCGCATCATCTTCGGCCAGGAAAGCGTCGTCGAGCGCGCGCTGGTCACCTTGCTCGCCGGCGGCCACGGCCTGCTGGTCGGCGTGCCCGGCCTTGCCAAGACCAAGCTGGTGGAAACGCTCGGCACGGTGCTCGGCCTCGATGCCCGCCGTATCCAGTTCACGCCAGACCTGATGCCCTCCGACATTCTCGGCGCCGAGGTGATGGACCAGGCCCGCGACGGCAGCCGCGCCTTCCGCTTCATCAAGGGGCCGATCTTCTCGCAGGTCCTGATGGCCGACGAGATCAACCGCGCCAGCCCGCGCACCCAGTCGGCGCTGCTGCAGGCGATGCAGGAATATCACGTCACCGTCGCCGGCCAGAGCTACGACCTGCCGCGTCCCTTCCATGTGCTCGCGACCCAGAACCCGCTGGAGCAGGAGGGCACCTATCCCCTGCCCGAGGCGCAGCTCGACCGCTTCCTGATGCAGATCGACGTGCATTATCCCGACCGCGAGGCGGAACGGCGCATCCTCATGGAGACGACCGGCGCCCTGGACGCGAAGGCGACCGCCGTCATGTCGGCAGAGGATCTCGTCACCTGCCAGCAGCTCGTGCGCCGCATGCCGGTCGGCGAGAGCGTCGTCGAGGCGATCCTGGAACTCGTCCGCTCCGCCCGTCCCGGCGAGAGCGACGACGAGATCACCAGCCAGATCGCCTGGGGTCCGGGCCCGCGCGCCAGCCAGGCATTGATGCTCACCGTGCGCGCCCGCGCGCTGGTCGACGGCCGTCTTGCGCCGTCGGTGGACGACGTGCTGGCGCTGGCCGAGCCGGTGTTGCAGCACCGCATGGCGCTGACCTTCGGCGCGCGCGCCGACGGGCAGACGATCCGCGGGGTGATCGGCCGCATCAAGAGCCGGATCGGATAACGGCTCATGAGCAGCCTGGGGCGCTTTTCTCTCTCCTCGCCGGGCTCCGCCGCGCAGGACGACCCCCAGGGGGCCCCCTGGCCGCAGGTTGTTGCCGGAGCGCGCTCGCTCGCCGAGGCCCTGCCCGATCTGCTGGTCGAAGCCCGCCAGGTGGCCATGACGATCAATGCCGGCTGGCACGGCCGCCGCCGCTCCGGCACCGGCGAGAATTTCTGGCAGTTCCGCCCCTTCATCGCCGGCGAGCCGGTGCGCCGCATCGACTGGCGCCGCTCGGCCCGCGACGACCATCTCTATGTCCGCGAGCGCGAGTGGGAGGCCGCCCATACCGTCTGGCTCTGGGCGGACCTGTCGCCCTCCATGGGCTTTCGCTCGCATCTGTCGCAGGCGCTGAAGCGCGACCGCGCCCTCGTGCTGCTGCTGGCGCTTGCCGATCTTCTCGCCGACACCGGCGAGCGCATCGGCCTGCCCGGCCTGCGCCGGCCCGCCGCCGACCGTCACGCGGCCGAGCGCATTGCCGATGCGCTGGGGCATCTCGCCGATCCGCTCAGCCTGCCGCCGACGGAGGATATCCGCCGCTTTTCGGAAGTGGTGCTGATCGGCGACCTGCTCGATCCGGTCGAGGAGACGCTGGCCTGGATGCGCAAGGTCGCCGCCACCGGCGCCCGCGCCCATGTGGTGATGGTCCTCGATCCCATCGAGGAGACCTTCCCCTTCACCGGCCGCACCGAGTTCCGCGACCCCGAGACCGGCTTCAAGCTCACCAGCGGCAAGGCCGAGCAGTGGCGGCGCGCCTATCGCGACCGGCTGGAGGCGCACCGGCAGGCGCTGTCGGATGCCGCCCGCCGCGCCGGCTGGACCTTCGTCGTGCACCATACCGACCGGCCCGCATCCGAGCCGATGCTGGTCCTGCACAGCCGCCTCAGCGGCATTCCGCTCCATGGACCGGGAGGCGCCGGACGATGACCTCCTTCCTGCCGCTCGGCTTCACCGCGCCGCTGGTGCTCACCGCCCTGCTGCTGCTTCCGGTGATCTGGTGGCTGCTGCGCCTGATCCCGCCGAGCCCGCGCCGCGTCGCCTTTCCGCCGGCCCGCCTCCTCGCCGATATCGACAAGCGCGAGGAGACGCCGGACAACAGCCCGTGGTGGCTGACCCTTCTGCGCCTGCTGCTGGCCGCCGCGATCATCCTCGCCCTTGCCGGGCCGATCTGGCGCCCGCTGGCCGATGCCCCCGCCGGCTCCGGCCCCCTGTGGATCGTCCTCGACAACGGCTGGGCCTCTTCCTCGGGCTGGGAAACCCGCCGCCGCACCGCCGAGCAGCTGGTCGAGACCGCCGCCGACAGCGGCCGGCCGGTCCTGCTTGCGGCCACCGCAGAAGGTGCCGACCAGCCCCTCGTGCCGCAGAACGCCCGCCTCGCGCTGGAGCGGCTGCGCGTGCTGGAGCCGCGCGCCTGGCCGGCCAACCGGGGCGAGCTGACCCTCGGCCTGCGCAAGGCCGCGCAGGAGACCCGTCCCGGCTCCATCGTCTGGCTCGCCGAGGATGCGGCGGCGGCCGGAACGCCGCGCTTCGTGGAAGACCTGCGCGCCCTTGCCGGCGAGAGCGAGCTGACCGTCATGACTGGTCTCGGCCGCCCCGCCGTCCTCGCCGATGCCCGCAACGACATCGAGGCGTTGACCGTCTCCGTGCTCGACGACGCCCCCTCGACCGCCCCGCGCACCATCCGCGCACTCGACATGCGCGGCCTCACCCTCGGCGAGGCGGACGCCACCTTCGAGGAGGACGGCGTCACCGGCGCGGCCCGGTTCGACTTCCCCGTCGAGCTGCGCAACGACGTCGCCCGGCTGGAGCTGGTCGGCCAGGACAGCGCCGCCGGCGTGCAGCTTCTCGACGACCGCTGGCAGCGCCGCACCGTCGGCATCGTCTCCGGCGCCTCCGCCGACCAGGCGCAGCCGCTGCTGTCGCCGCTCTACTATCTGGAGCGCGCGCTCTCGCCCTTTGCGGAGCTGCGCCGCCCGCGCGAGGAGAACCTCGCCGAAGCCCTGCCGGACCTCATCGAGCAGGGCGTCTCCGTCATCGTGCTGGCCGATGTCGGCCGCCTGCCGGAAGGCGCAATGGAGGCCGTCGCCGCCTGGGTCGAGCAGGGCGGCGTGCTGCTGCGCTTCGCCGGCCCGCGCATGGCCGGCGGCACCGACGACCTGGTGCCCGCCGCCCTTCGCGCCGGCGACCGGACGCTGGGCGGCAGCCTGTCCTGGGAGCAGCCGCAGCCGCTGGCAAGCTTTGCGGACGCCTCCCCCTTCGCCCGCCTCGACGTGCCGGCCGACGTCACCGTCAACCGGCAGGTGCTGGCCGAGCCGGGACCCGATCTTGCCGACCGCACCTGGGCCTCGCTCGCCGACGGCACGCCGCTCGTCACGGCCTCGCTCCGCGGACGCGGAACGCTGGTCCTCTTCCATGTCACCGCCGACACCGGCTGGTCGAACCTGCCGATCTCCGGCACCTTCGTCTCCATGCTGCGGCGGATCGTGGCGCTCTCCTCCGCGTCCGGCGCAAGGGGCGAGGGCACCGGGGCCGCCGCTGCCGCCGGCACCGTGCAGGAGCCGGCCGAGGTGCTGCTGCCCCCCGTGCGTGTCCTCGACGGGCGCGGCCGGCTCGGTCCGCCGCCGGCCTCCGCCCTGCCCGTTTCGGCGCGCCAGGGCGATGTCGCGGCCAGCCGCCGCCATCCGCCCGGCCTTTACGGCAGCGACGATGCCTTCCGCGCCATAAACCTCTTCGCCTCGCTCGACGAGGTCATGCCGCTCGATCTAGGCCCGCTCGACGGCGCTGCGACGGTCGCGACCTACCCCACCACGGAGGCAAGCGATCTGAGGCCGCTGCTCTTCCTCGCCGCCCTCTTGCTGCTCTTTGCCGATGCGATCGCGATGATGTGGCTGCGCGGCGATGCGCAAGGGCTGCGCGGCCGGCTTGCCCGCGGCACGGCCGTGCTGCTTCTCGCCGGCATTGCCGCGGCGCTCGCCCTGCCGCAGACGGCACGGGCGCAGGAGACGTCCGACGATCTTGCAGCGCTGGAGGCGACGCTCGACACCCGCCTTGCCTATGTGCTCACCGGCCAGCCGGACCGCGATGCCACCAGCCGCCAGGGCCTTCTCGGCCTCACCCGCTATCTCTCCACCCGCACGGCGCTGGAGCCGGAAGCCCCCGTCGGCGTCGACATTGCGACCGACGAGCTCGCCTTCTACCCCGTGCTTTACTGGCCGATCTCGGAGACGACGCCGGTTCCTTCCGCCGAGGCGCTCGCGCGCATCGACACCTATATGCGCAACGGCGGCACCATCCTGTTCGACACCGCCGACCAGCTCTCGGCCGGGATTTCCGGCTTCGGCACGTCGCCGGCGGTGCTGCGGCTGCGCCAGGTGCTCGACGGGCTCGACATCCCGCCGCTGGAGCCGGTGCCGGCCGACCACGTCCTGACCAAGGCCTTCTACCTGCTGGAGACCTTCCCCGGCCGCTATGCGGACGGCCCGCTCTGGGTCGAGGCGACGGAGACGCGGAACACCGGCGAACGCCCGGTGCGCGCCGGCGACGGCGTCTCGCCGCTGCTGATCACCGGCAACGATTTCGCCGCCGCCTGGGCGGTGGACGAGGCCGGCAACCCGCTGTTCCCGACCGTTCCCAACGATGCCGTGCAGCGCGAATATGCCTACCGCTCCGGCGTCAACATCGTCATGTACGCCCTGACCGGCAACTACAAGGCCGACCAGGTGCACGTTCCGGCGCTGCTGGAACGGCTCGGCCAATAGGAGCGATCCATTGATCTGGTCCCTCTCCTTCGCCCCTCTCGTGCCGCTCTGGGCGCTCATTGCCGCCGCGGTGGTCGCCCTGTTGCTGGCCGTCGGCGCGCTTGTCCTGCGCCTGCCGGCCTGGCCCTTGCGGGCGCTCGCCATGGCGCTTCTGTTGCTCGCCCTGACCGGCCCGGCGCTGGAGCGCGAGGACCGCGAGCCGCTGTCCAGCGTCGTTTCCGTCATCGTCGACGAAAGCCAGAGCCAGCGCCTTGCCGACCGCACCAGCGCCGCCGCTGAGGCCTTGAGCGCGCTGGAGCAGCGCTTTGCCGGCCTGCCCGGCTACGAGGTCCGGGTGACGCGCGCCGGACGCGGCGACGGCGCCACCGCCGACGGCACCGCCCTGTTCTCCGCGCTCGCCGACAGCCTGTCCGACGTGCCGCCGGACCGCATCGGCGGCGCCGTGATGATCACCGACGGCCAGGTCCACGACATTCCCGCCCGCGCCGCCGACCTTGGCTTCAACGCCCCGCTGCATGCGCTGATCACCGGGCGCGAGGACGAGATCGACCGCCGCCTTGCCATCGCCCGCGCCCCGAAATTCGCGCTGGTCGGCTCCGAGCAGGTCGTGACGCTGCAGCTGCAGGACCGCGGCGTGACAGGCGCCAGCGGCCGGGTGCCCATCGTGGTGCGGCGCGACGGCGAGGTCGTCTCCCAGCAGATGGCCCAGCCCGGCGCCACCATCGACATTCCCGTCACCATCGCCCATGGCGGCAACAACATCTTCGAGTTCTCCGCCGAGGTGCTGGACGGCGAGCTGACCGACATCAACAACCGCGTCGTCGTCACCATCGAGGGCATTCGCGAGAACCTGCGCGTCCTGCTGGTCTCCGGCAGCCCGCATGCGGGCGAGCGCACCTGGCGCAACCTGCTGAAGTCCGACGCCTCCGTCGATCTCGTCCACTTCACCATCCTGCGCCCGCCCGACAAGCAGGACGGCACGCCGATCCACCAGCTGTCGCTGATCGCCTTCCCGACGCGCGAACTGTTCTCGGTGAAGATCGACGAGTTCGACCTGATCATCTTCGACCGCTACGAGCGGCGCGGCGTGCTGCCCCTGCTCTATTTCGACAACATCGCCCGCTATGTGCGCGAGGGCGGCGCCGTGCTCGTGGCCGGTGGCCCCGACTACGCGGAAGGCGGCAGCATCTACCGCACGCCGCTGTCGCCGGTCCTGCCGGCCGAGCCCAGCGGCATGATCTACGAGGAGCCGTTCCGCGCCGGCATCTCCGAGGTCGGCAACCGCCATCCGGTGACGCGCGACCTGCCCGGCTCGGCCTCTGAGCCGCCGGCCTGGAGCCGCTGGTTCCGCCTGGTCGACGCGGCCGTGCGCAACGGCGAAACCTTGATGACGGGCGCCGAGGACAAGCCGCTCCTGGTGCTCAGCCGCGAGGGCGAGGGCCGCGTCGCCGTGCTCCTGTCCGATCACGTCTGGCTGTGGGCCCGCGGCTACGAGGGCGGCGGCCCGCATGTCGACCTGCTGCGCCGTCTCGCCCACTGGCTGATGAAGGAGCCGGATCTGGAGGAGGAGGCCCTGCGCCTCACCTCGCGCGGGGCGGAAGTCGTCGCCGAACGCCAGACCATCGGCGAGGCCGTCGGCGACATGACGCTGACCCTGCCCGGCGGCGAGACGCGCAACCTCACCCCGACCGAGGTCTCCCCCGGCCTGTGGCGCGCCACCGCGCCGGCGCCCGATCTCGGCCTTTATTCCGTCGACGACGGCACCCGCAAGGCGCTGGTCCATGTCGGCCCGCCGAACCCGCGCGAGTTCACCGACGTGCTGTCGACGGTGGAGACCCTTGCGCCGGTTGCCGGCGAAACCGGCGGCAGCGTCCGCCGCCTCGCCGGGGCGGACGACCGCATCGTCGTGCCGCGGGTGGTGCCGATGCGCCGGGCCACCAGCTTCGCCGGCGACGGCTGGATCGGCTTCCGCACGACGGAGGCCAGCATCCTGCGCGGCATCGACCGCTATCCCTTGTTCCAGAGCCTGCTCGGTCTCGCCCTGCTGCTCGGCGGCGTGTCATTCCTGTGGTATCGCGAGGGACGCTGAGCCGCTTCCCCTCGCGGGGCCTGTGGTATCGCGGGGGGCGCTGAGCCACTTCTCCTCGCAGGGCCTGTGGTATCGCGAGGGGAGTCAAGCTGCGCTATCGGGCTTGAAGGCGCCTCAGGCCGCGACCGCGTCGCGGCCGCCGCGCACCTTGCCATGCGGCATCTCGCTGCCCGGCACCAGGTTGGCGACCAGCAGCCGCGCCGGATCGACCGGCCCCGGCAGGGTGATCCGCCCCATCGGCACCGGCGCAAAGCCGAGCGGCCCGTAATAGGGCGCATCGCCGACCAGCAGCACGCTCTTCTCGCCCAGCGCCTGCGCGGTCTTCAGCGCCTGGTTGACCAGCAGCCGGCCCAGCCCCCGGTTCTTGAAGGCCGGGGCCACCGCCAGCGGGCCGAGCAGCTGCGAGGGCGCATCGCCGATGGTGATCGGCGTCAGCCACACCGAGCCTGCAAAGACGTCGCCGCTCATGCCCACGAAGCTCAGACGCCGGTCGTGCTCGATCCCCTCGCGCAGACGGAAGGCCGTCTTGGCGAAGCGGCCCGGGCCGAAGGCTTCGGCCTGCAGGTCGAGAATGGCGGGAAGGTCGGAAGGCAGTTCGTTCCGGATAAGCCAGGACAGTGCGAGCATGGATCGGATCTCGGTGGTCGGTACGGTCAGGCGGAAACTTGTGCCTTCGATCCGCTCCGCCGGTTCACCCCCAACGCTCTAGCCGGATCTCAAGGCACACGTGTGACGACGCGCGAGGGCTGGCCTCGTCGCAAGTCTCGTCGTCGCTGCCGTTCGATCCTGTTCATCGCGTCCTGCTCTTGCGGCCCGCCTTTCGGCATCCGCGGCAACCGGTTCCGGTCCGACCCGCCTCTCGCAATCGGAAAGACTGTCATGACCGGATGGGGTCGGTATCATGCAATGCCCGGACCGTAAAGCGATTTTGCGGCCCGGACCATCGTTCACTCTCCGTGAATGGTCCATTCGCGCGGTTGAAGGCGCGCGACCCGGTCCCATCTCCTATCGTGAACGACAGCGACACGAGACAAGACAAGGGAAACGCGACATGGGCATGCTGGTGGACGGAGTGTGGAAGGACGTGTGGTACGATACCAGCTCGACCGGCGGGCGGTTCGAGCGCAAGGAGTCCTCCTTCCGCAACTGGGTCACCCGCGACGGCGCGCCCGGCCCCAGCGGCCAGGGCGGCTTTGCCGCCGAGACCAGCGGCAAGGGCGGCTTTGCCGCCGAAAGCGGCCGCTACCACCTGATGGTCTCGTTCGCCTGTCCCTGGGCGCACCGCACGCTGATCTTCCGCAAGCTCAAGGGCCTGGAGGACAAGATCTCGCTCTCCGCGGTCGAGCCCCTGATGCTGGAAAACGGCTGGACCTTCGCGAAGCCCGAACCCGAGACGGGCGCGCAGACCGCCTGGCAGGTCTATGTGAAGGCCGACCCGGCCTATACCGGCCGCGCCACCGTGCCGATCCTCTGGGACCGCAAGACGCAGACCATCGTCTCCAACGAATCGGCGGAGATCATCCGCATGCTCAACTCCGCCTTCGACGACCTTCCCGGCGTCGAGAGCGGGCTGGACTTCTTCCCGCAAGGCCTGCGCCCCGAGATCGAGGAGGTCAACGCCCGCATCTACGACGAGGTCAACAACGGCGTCTACAAGGCCGGCTTCGCCACCACGCAGGAGGCCTACGAGGAGGCGGTGACCACCCTCTTCACCGCGCTCGACTGGCTGGAGGACCGCCTCTCGCGCCAGCGCTATCTCGTCGGCGGCCAGCTGACGGAGGCGGACTGGCGGCTGTTCACCACGCTTCTGCGCTTCGATCCGGTCTATGTCGGCCACTTCAAGTGCAACATCCGCCGCATTGCCGACTATCCGGCGCTCTCCGGCTACCTGCGCGAGCTCTACCAGTATCCCGGCGTTGCGGACACCTGCGACTTCGCCACCATCAAGCAGCACTATTACGGCTCGCACGACACCATCAATCCGACCGGCATCGTGCCGCTCGGCCCGGTGCTGGACCTCGATCGCCCGCATGGCCGCGACGCGCTGCCGAAGGGGTGACGTGACGCCCTACCAGAACGGCGAGGGCGGGCTTTCGCCGGAAAGTTCCGCAATGCGCCTCAGCGTCGCCGGGCTGGTGTCCGGCGGCAGCGCATCCGGCGCGAAGAAGCCCGCCTCGCGGATCTCGCGATTGGGCGCCAGCGCCCCGTCCGGCACCGCCTCCACCGCCACGCGGTAAAGCGCGACATGGTCGCGGATATGGTTGCGCCGGTTGTGATAGACGGCAAAGAGCGCCGGCTCGCCGCCGATCACGCCGGTCTCCTCGCGCAACTCGCGCAGCGCGGCCTCGGCCAGCGTCTCGCCTGCATCCACCGCCCCGCCCGGCATGTACCAGCCGGCGAGATAGGTGTGGCGCACCAGCAGCAGCCGCCCCTCCCCGTCCGTTGCCGCAACGCGCACGCCGAGCGTCATCGCCCGCTGGTAGCGGGTGAGCGAGAGGACCAGCCGTCTCAGCGCCGTCATGCCCGGCAGGCTTCGCCTCATGCCTCGCTATCCCCTTCCATGGCTCTCGTCCCCCATCCGGCCGGCTAAACCGCAAGTTTTGCTTAACCGACCATGCGCGCCCTGCATGGGAGCACTGTCCGAATCGCGCTTGTTCGCGCGCCCGATTCCGCCAATTGTGCCATCGCAGCCGAAGGAGCGGCACCCGGATGAAGAGCCCGCATCGCGCGCGCCGGGACGAAGCCCGTCTCCAAGCTGCCTTCTCGAAGGAGAGACCCATGTTGTCGGCCCTGTTCCCGGCTTTCGCTCGTCGCCGCTATGTGTGGCGCCCGGCGGTCGACCTGACCAACCCGCGCATCGCCGCGGTGCTGACCACGTTCAGCAGCAACTGACAGGACCCTCGGCAGGGCGCGCATCGCGCCGCCGAAGAGCCTTTGTGAGCACCGTCCGCATGGGACGGATGGAAGCGCCCGGACCCTCCGCGGCGCTTTTTGCTTGACCGCTCGCCTTCCTGTTCCTGATGTGGGCGCATGTTTCGTCTCGCCCACCTTTCCGATCCGCATCTGGGTCCCATGCCCGATGCCAGCTTTCGCGATCTCGTGTCCAAGCGGGTGCTCGGCTACGTCAACTGGCACCGCTCGCGCGCCCGCTCGATGACGGCCAGCTGGCTCGACCTGCTGCTCGACGACCTGAAGGCACAGGCGCCGGACCACGTCACGGTCACCGGCGACCTCGTCAACATCGCCCTCGACATGGAGATTTCGGCGGCCCGCCACTGGCTCGACGATCTCGGCCTTCCCGACGATCTCACGGTCGTGCCCGGCAATCACGACGCCTATGTGCCCGGCGCCCTGCGCCGCGCGGTGCATGCCTGGGGGCCGTACATGACCGGCGACCTGCCGCTGCAGGACGGCTTTCCCTTCATCCGCCGCCGCGGCGGCGTGGCTCTGGTCGGCACGTCCAGCGCAAGAGCCAGCGGCCCGTGGTTCGCCACCGGCCGGCTCGGCAGCGGCCAGTCCCGCCGCCTGCGCGACGATCTCGGCCGCCTCGGCGAGGAAGGCGCCTTCCGCGTGCTGCTGATCCACCATCCCCCGCAGCGCGGCGCCACCGCGTGGAACAAGCGGCTGACGGATGCCTCCCGCGTGCGCGCCGCCGTCAAGCGCGCCGGCTGCGAGCTGGTGCTGCACGGCCATACGCATCTCGCCACCCGCACCGAGATCGAGGGGCCGAACGGCCCCGTCCCGGTGATCGGCGTGCCCTCCGCCTCCAACGGTCCGGGCCGCAAGCGCCCGGCCGCCCGCTACAATCTCTTCTCGATTTCGGGAAGTCCCGGCGACTGGCACTGCGAGATGGAAGAACGCGGCATCCCCTCCTCCGCCATGCGCGACGAGCCGGCCGAGGTCGAGGTCATCGCGCGGCACAAGCTGAAGATACCCGGCTGACGCAAGGCTGCGTCCCGGGCATCGGCATTGCGCCGGAAGCTCTCACTATTGAAGAAACGTCAGTTCAGGGGATTGGCGAACCAGGCATAGCCGATCAGCGCGGCAACGCCGACCATGATGCCGATGGCGAAGGCCGCGAACGGTCCCCACAGGCCCCGCACCGCCGGCAGCGTGGTTGCCGGCGCCGCCTGCTGCGGCTGCACGGCGGCCTCGGGCTGCGTCGTGCGCGGCGGCTCGCGCAGGCGCTTGTTCAGCCAGTCGCCCTCGACCGCCCGCTCGCGCTCCAGCACCCGCTCGGCGATGTATTCGGTGATGCAGTCGGCCATGTCGTCGAGCTCGGGCGTCTCGAGGATGACCGTGCGGCCGAGCCTGGTGTCCTTGACGAAGCGATAGGTGCGCTTGTCGCGGCCCATCGCCACGTGGCTGGTGATGTCGATCCACAGCCGCGGCAGGTTGCCCGGCACGATCTGGAAGGAGAACTGGTCGTCGTCCTCCGGCACTTCCTTGAAGACGTCCTGCAGCTCCTCGGCGAGGAGTTCCAGACGGGCCCGCTCCGATTCCTGCAACTCCACCACCACATCGGTGCGCTCGACTTCGGCGAACTTGACCTTCCGGATGGCGTCCCGAAGGCTGCGCACCTTGGCATGCGGTACAACATTGTCACGCGGTCTGGTCATGCATCATTCCGATTCGAGCGAGGTAAACGAACCCTTAATAAAATTTGTACCATAGACTCGCATTAACCGCAGCATCGCGGGCAGTCGTTCGCGAGTCGTCCACGGACAAACAACGAGTTATAGTTAACGGAGATTAAGACTTCTCCATGGCAATCAGCAGTACAGACCGCGTCCGCCAGGCCGCCGCAGAAGCGGGCCTCACCATCGAGATCAGCGAGATGCCGTCGTCCACGCGCACGGCGGAGGATGCGGCCAATGCCTGCGGCTGCTCCGTCTCCGAAATCTGCAAGTCCCTCGTCTTCCTCGGCAAGTCCAGCGGCGAGATCGTCCTGCTGCTGGTCAGCGGTTCGAACCGGGTCGATGAGGCCGCCGTCGCGCAGCGCATCGGCGAGGAGCTCGGCCGGGCCGACGGACGCACCGTGCGCGAGCGCACGGGCTTTGCCATCGGCGGCGTCGCCCCGATCGGGCATCTTGCCCCGGTCAAGGTCTATCTCGACGAGGACCTTACCCGATTCGAAGGCATCTGGGCGGCTGCAGGCGCCCCCAATGCGGTGTTTGCCACAACTGCGAGCGACCTTCTCAAGGCAACCGGCGCCGCCGTCATCCGCATGACGGCCTGATCCGGGCGCCGCATCGCGCTTCGCCCCGGCCTCACTCGCCCTCGATCACCGGCACATGGCCTGCCGCATCGCGCGGCAGCACGCCGGCAAGGCGCGGGTCGTCGGCGATCTCGATGGCCCGCTTGTAGGGCGTGAAGCCGCTCGCCCGGTAAAAGCCGAGCGCCTGCGGGCTGTCGGCAGTGCAGGTATGGACGAACAGCCGCTGCGTCTGCGGCCGCGACCACACCTGCGACAGCGCCTCGTTCATCAGCCAGCGCCCCGCACCATTGCCGATTTCCTCCGGCACGAGCCCGAAATAGGCCAGTTCCACATCCGCCGGGTCGGTGAAGTCCAGTTCCAGCAGGCCGACCGGCTCGCCGCCGCGGCCCTTGCGGCAGAAATAGACCTCGTGCCCCGGCCGGGTCAGCGCCGCGACGAGATCCTGGTCGCTCACCGTCAGCCGCCCGAACCACAGCCACTCGTCGCCGATCCGGCGGAACAGGGCGCGATATTCGACCGGGTCGGGCCGTTCGATCCGCTCCAGCGACAGGTCGGGCCGCTCGGCCCGGCGCGCCAGCGGCCGGGCCCGCATCTCCAGATAGGTGACGATGGTCGCGACCTTGCCGGCCGGCAGGTCGGTATAGCCCGACAGGTCAACGGTGATCGACGACGTCATTTTCGCTCCTTCCGCGCTGCGATGCGGCACGGCTTGAGGTAATCCGTCCAGCTCCCGCGATCAAGCGCCCCGCGTTGGCGCGCGCCCCGCCTTGCGCTAGGCTGAAACAAGTCCCTGCCCTGTCGCAGGAGTGCCACAGGAACCGTGATGCCGCAGGCTCCCCTCGCCACCACCCTCGCCGCCACCCCCTCCGCAGAAGGCTTCCGCATGCCCGGCGAGTTCGAGCCCCATTCCGGTTGCTGGATGGCCTGGCCCGAACGGCCCGACAACTGGCGCGAGGGCGCCGGCCCCGCCCGCCGCGCCTTCGCCGCGGTTGCCGCCGCGATCCATGCCAGCGACCCGGTCACCGTGACCGTCTCCTCGGCTGAGGGCCGTGCCAGCGCGCAGGCCCTGCTGCCCGCCGGCATCCGCATCCTCGATATCCCCTCCGACGATTGCTGGATGCGCGATATCGGGCCGACCTTCCTCACGGGTCCGGGCGGCAAGATCCGCGCCGTCGACTGGCGCTTCAACGCCTGGGGCGGCGAGGCGAACGGCCTCTACGCGCCCTGGGACCTTGACGATGCCATGGCCGCGCGCATCGCCGAGGTCGAAGGGGTGGAGCGCTACCGCGCGCCCTTCGTGCTGGAGGGCGGCGCCATCCATGTCGACGGCGAGGGCACCGTCTTCACCACCGCCGAATGCCTGCTGTCGGCGGGCCGCAATCCGCAGATGACCAGGGCCGAGATCGAACAGGGGCTGAAGGACTGGCTTGGCGCGACCGCCGTCGTCTGGCTGCCGCGCGGCGTCCATCTCGACGAGACCGACGGCCATGTCGACAACCTGCTGCATGTCTGCGCGCCCGGCACCGTCGCGCTCACCTGGACGGACGACAAGGGCGACCCGCAATACGAGCGCTCAGCCGAGGCGCTGGAGCATCTTTCTGCCTGCCGCGATGCGCGCGGCCACCGCTTGCGCGTCGTGCGCCTGCCCATGCCCGGCCCGCTCCACATGAGCGCGCTGGAAGCCGCCGGCATCGCTGCCGGCGACAACGGCATGGCCCGCAGCGCCGGCGAGAGGCTCGCCGGCAGCTACGCCAATTTCTACATCGCCAACACGCGCGTGGTGTTTCCCCTGCTCGACGAGCGGCACGACACTGAAGCCGCCGCCATTCTCGCCGGGCTTTTCCCGGGCCGCGAGATCGTCGGCGTGCCGGGGCGCGAGGTGCTGCTCGGCGGCGGCAACATCCATTGCATCACCCAGCAGGTTCCGGCCTGAGGCCGGGGCCGCCCCCCGGCCTTGTCGCATTCCGCAACAAGCTGCCGTTACGGCAGTTTTGCCCGATAAGGATTTGTTAACCCGTTTGCGGCGACACTGGCTCCGAATATCCGGCAACCCCGCAGCATCAGGGACCTCGTTCCACCGCCATGGCTCTCATCGGAAAATCTTTTGGCGGCGGCTATGGCAGCACCAAGAAGGTGTCCGGCTATCAGCAGATCCAGCAGTGGAAGGCCAAGCAGAAGGCCCATTCCGAGAAGTTCCTGAATCAGCAGGCCGTTGCGAGCAACGTCTTCTCCGTCGGCGTCAGCGAGACCCAGACCGCGACCGAGATGCTGTTCAACAACGTCGCGGCCCGGGTGAAGAAGGCGGCCCAGGCCAAGATCGCCGAGCAGAACGAGGGCATCGACAAGGCCATCGAAAGCCTGGACAGCGCCAAGTCCGACATCAAGACAGACGAGAAGAAGACCGAAGGCGTCGACGTCACTGTCTGAGCGCCCGTTCTTCAGGCCATCGATCGCGTTTCCGGCGCTCCGCTTGCGGGGCGCTTTTTCGTTACACCGATCCGACCGTCTTCAGCCTTGCGCGCGGATGCACCTCGTTCTGGCTCATCACGGTCGTGTGCGCGCGGAACCGCTCGACGATGGAGCGCACGAAGGGCCGCGTTTGCGGCGAGGTCAGCAGCACCGGCACCTCGCCCAGCTGCGCCGCCTGCTCGAAGGCATCGCGCACCAGGCGGACGAATTCCTGCAGCTTCGACGGCGCCATGGCCAGCGAGCGCTCCTCGCCGTCGCCGACGATCGACTCGATGAAGGCCTGCTCCCATTGCGGCGACAGGGCGATCAAGGGCAGGTAGCCGCCCGGCGCCTGGTTCGACGCGGTGATCTGGCGCGCCAGCCGCGAGCGCACATGCTCGGCGATGGTGGCCGGGTTGCGGGTGAAGCCGGTCGCCTCGGCGATGCCTTCCAGGATGGTGCCCAGGTCGCGGATCGAGATCCGCTCGGCCAGCAGCGCCTGCAGCACGCGCTGGATGCCGGAGACGGTGATCTGCGAGGGCACGATGTCCTCCACCAGCTTCGCCTGCTCGCCGGGGATTTCCTTCAGCAGCTTCTGCACGTCCGCATAGGTCAAGAGCTCGGAGACGTTGCCGCGGATCGTCTCGGTCAGGTGCGTCGCCAGCACCGTCGCCGGATCGACCACCGTGTAGCCGCGCAGCGCCGCATCCTCGCGGTACTGCCCCTCCACCCAGGTCGCCGGCAGGCCGAAGGTCGGCTCCGTCGTGTGGGTGCCCGGCAGCTTCACCTGATTGCCGCTCGGGTCCATCACCATGTAGTGGTTCGGGTAGAGCTGGCCGCTGCCGGCCGGCACTTCCTTGACCTTGATGACATAGTCGTTGGCGCCCAGCTGGATGTTGTCGAGGATGCGCACCGGCGGCATCAGGATGCCGAGATCGGCCGCCAGCTGGCGGCGCAGCGCCTTGATCTGCTCGGTCAGCTGGTCGCCTTCCGCGCTCTGGTTGATCAGGGCCAGCAGCGCATAGCCGAGCTCGATGCGCAGCTCGTCCATCTTCAGCGAATCCGTCACCGGCGGCTCGGACGGCTTCGGCGGCGCGGCCGCCGCCACCTCGGCGACGCGCACCTGTTCGGCCACTTCCTTGTGCGACCTGCTGGAGCGATAGGCGAGATAGCCGGCAAGACCCGCAAGGCTCAGGAACGGGATCATCGGGATGCCCGGCAGCAGCGCCAGCGTCACCATGACGAAGGACGACATGCCGAGCGCCTTGGGATAGCCCGACAGCTGCTGGCCGAGCGCCTTGTCGGCCGAACCGGCGACACCCGCCTTCGACACCAGCAGGCCCGCCGCGGTGGAGACGATCAGCGCCGGGATCTGCGAGACGAGGCCGTCGCCGACCGTCAGCAGCGTGTAGGAGGCCGCGGCCTGCG
The DNA here is from genome assembly GCF_009789575.1 of Stappia indica. Classification (NCBI taxonomy): domain Bacteria; kingdom Pseudomonadati; phylum Pseudomonadota; class Alphaproteobacteria; order Hyphomicrobiales; family Stappiaceae; genus Stappia; species Stappia indica. The sequence continues at coordinate 1,637,407 of NZ_CP046908.1, forward strand.
AGAAGCTCAGCTCCATCTGCGCGACGCCGATGATGATGCCGCCGATGACGTTGATGAAGGTGATCAGCAGGCCGGCGATGGCATCGCCGCGCACGAATTTCGAGGCACCGTCCATGGCGCCAAAGAACGAGCTTTCGTCTTCCAGCTCGCGGCGGCGCTGACGAGCGGTCCCCTCGTCGATCAGGCCGGCCGAAAGGTCCGCGTCGATGGCCATCTGCTTGCCCGGCATCGCATCGAGGGTGAAGCGCGCCGCCACTTCCGCGATACGGCCCGAACCCTTGGTGATGACGACGAAGTTCACGATCACCAGGATCGCGAAGACGATGATGCCGATGACGAAATTGCCGCCCATCACGAAGTTGCCGAAGGCCTGGATGACCTCGCCGGCGGCATCCGTGCCCTCGTGGCCGTTGGCCAGGATCAGGCGCGTGGAGGCAAGGTTCAGCGCCAGCCGCAGCATGGTGGCGATCAGCAGCACCGTGGGAAACGACGAGAATTCCAGCGGCTTCTGGATGAACAGGCCGGTCATCAGGATCAAGACGGAGAAGATGATCGAGATCGCCAGGAACAGGTCGAGCATCATCGCCGGCATCGGCAGGATGAGCACCACCAGGATGACCATGACGCCGAGCGCCAGCGCGATGTCGCCGCGCCGGATCGTGTCCCAGGCAGAGGCAAGGCTCAGCCCGCCGATGGACGTGCGGAAACCGCTGCCGCCACCCGCAGCCGGGCCCGCTGCCGGCACCGCCGCCGCAACCGGGGCCAACCCTTGGGAAAGCCCCGTGGCGCCCTTGCCCTCGCCTGCCGTCACATCGCTCATGCCGCGCCCTTCGTCACACTCTTCGGCCCGCCCGGACCGTCAACCGAACCGTTCGCCCGCCACCCTCAGGCGACGGCGACCCGCGCCTCGCCCGGTCCGGGGACGTCGACCCCTTCGTCGGTATACTGATTCAGCTTGTTGCGCAGCGTGCGAATGGAGATCCCGAGGATCTTCGCCGCATGGGTGCGGTTGCCGAGGCAATGGTCCAGCGTGTCGAGGATCAGGTCCCGCTCCACGTCCGCGACCGTACGCCCGACGAGCGCCCGGCTGACCGCCTCGGCGGTGGCCGCGACATCGGCGGCAAGCCGCGCATCGGGGCTGCGGCCGGGGGCGATCGGGCTGCCGTCCGGCATGCGGATGGCATCGACGTCGATCTCCTCGCCGCTCGCCAGCAGCACCGCCCGGTGCATGGTGTTTTCCAGCTCGCGCACATTGCCCGGCCAGGGATTGGCCAGCAGCATCCGCCGCGCCTCTTCCGAGATCGGGCGGCGGCGCACGCCGTTCTCGCGGGCATAGCGCTCGACGAAATGCGAGGCCAGCTCGACGATGTCCGTCGGCCGCTCGCGCAGCGGCGGCAGCTTCAGGTTCACGACGTTGAGGCGGTAGAGCAGGTCCTCGCGGAACGTGCCGGTGCGCACCGCCTCGGCAAGGTCGCGGTTCGACGTGGCGATGATCCGGATGTCGACGGGCACCGGCTTGCCGCCGCCGACCCGGTCGATCACCCGCTCCTGGATCGCGCGCAAGAGCTTGGCCTGCAGCCGCACGTCCATTTCCGAGATCTCGTCGAGCAGCAGCGTGCCGCCATTGGCTTCCTCGAACTTGCCGACGCGCCGGGCGATGGCGCCGGTGAAGGCGCCCTTCTCATGACCGAACAGCTCCGATTCCAGCAGCTGCTCGGGGATCGCCGCGCAGTTGATGGAGATGAACGGGCGGTTTGCGCGGGACGAGCGGGCATGCACGTAGCGGGAGATCACCTCCTTGCCCGAGCCGCTCTCGCCGGTCACCAGCACCGAGGCGTCGGACGGGGCGATCTGCTCGGCCAGCCGCACCACGGAGGCCATGGCGGCGTCGCGGTAGATGATGCTCGACTGGTCGCGCGCCACCGCCGCCAGCACGGCGGCGATCATCTCCGGATCCGGCGGCAGCGGGATGTATTCCTTGGCGCCGGCGCGGATCGCCCCGACCGCAGCGCTCGCGTCCGTCTTGACGCCGCAGGCGACCACCGGCAGGTGGAAGCGCTCGCCCTCCAGCCGCTCGATCAGGTCGGCGATGTCCAGCCCGACATCCGCCATCACCAGGTCGGCGCCGCGCCCGGCGCGCAGCACCTTCAGCATCTCCTCGATCGTCGCCGCATGGGTGACGGAGGCGCCGCGGTCCATGGCGATCTTCGAGGCGGTGATCAGCTGGCCTTCCAGCGTGCCGACGATCAACAGTCGCATGGGTCTTCTCCTTCCGATCAGCGATCGGACTTGATGATTTCCGTCATGGTCACGCCGAGCTTGTCCTCGACGAGGACGACTTCGCCGCGTGCCACCAGCCGGTCGTTCACATAGATGTCGATGGCCTCGCCGACCTTGCGGTCGAGCTTCAGCACCGTGCCCGGCGCCAGCCGCAGCAGCTCCGACACATGCATGCGCGAGTGTCCGAGCACGGCCGAGATCTGCACCGGAACGTCGAACACCGCTTCCAGGTCGGCTGCGCTGCGGGCCTGCGAATGGTCGCGCTCGCCCTCGCGGGGCGCGTCCTGCGCTTCCATGTCGGTGAGCTGGAAGCCGGTTTCCTGCACTTCGTTGGTATCGCTCATCCGTCACTCCGCTCCTCGGCGGTCTCCTGGTTGAGGGACGCTTTGTGTCCCTTGCCGGCGCGCCGGCCCTCGAAATAGCGCTTGGCGGCCTGGTCGACCTGCCGCTCGATCGCCTTGCGGTCGCGCACGATGCCGCCGTCCGCCCATTCGATGCGGCAGTCGCCGGCGGCGATGTCCGGCTCGCCGAGCAGCACCAGCCGCCCGTCGAAGCCCTTTTCCGCGACCAGCGGGTCGAGCCGCGGCTTCAGCTCGGCCAGGTCGCTGTCGCGCACCCGGATCACCAGATGCGGCGCCCGCCGCAGCGGCCCGAGACACTCCGAGATCAAGGCGATGATCTCGCCGAGCGGCTCGCGGGCGATCAGGTGGGCGCAGATCCGCCGCGCCACCAGGAAGGCCAGCGCAACGGCGTCCTTCTCGTGCCGCGCCTGCTCCACGTCGAGCTGGCCGATCAGCGCCGAGACGGATTCGGCCAGCCGCGCCGCCTCGTCGGCCAGCCGGCCTTCCTCGCTCGTCTGCTGCTCGCCCAGCGCCTCGACGCGCCCGCGCTGGAACGCCGCCTGCTCGGCGATGGCCAGCAGCGCCTTGTGCTCGGCCAGCGTGATCGTCGGCTCCACCGGCTCGACAACCTCTTCGATCTCTTCCTCTTGCGGAAGCTCGACGGCCGCGAAATTGCGATCGAAGAGGAAACGGTGAACCTTCATGTGCGCGCTCGCCATTCTTGTCGTCATTCCTCAGGCCGCTCAGTAGATGATCTCGTCGTCGCCCTTGCTCTTGGAGAGCATCAGCTCTCCCTTCGCGGCGAGATCCTTGGCCGTTGCGACCATGCCCGACTGGGCCTCGTCGACATCGCGCAGGCGGATCGGCCCCAGCGCTTCCATGTCGTCCTGCATCATCTTCGCCGCGCGCGACGACATGTTGGAGAAGAAGAACTCCCGCACCGATTCCGAGGCGCCCTTGAGCGCGATGGCGAGGCGGTCCTTCTCCACGTTGCGCAGGAGGGTCTGGCAGCTGCCGGCGTCGAGCTTCATCAGGTCGTCGAAGGTGAACATCAGCGTCTTGATGCGCTCGGCCGAGTCGCGGTTCTCTTCCTCGAGCGCGGCCAGGAAGCGCGCCTCGGTCTGGCGGTCGAAATTGTTGAAGATCTCGGCCATCATCTCGTGGCTGTCGCGCCGCGAGGTGTTGGTGAGGTTCGACATGAACTCGACGCGCAGCGTCTGCTCGACCTTCTCCAGCACTTCCTTCTGGATCGCTTCCATCTTCAGCATGCGCGAGATCACCTCCAGCGCCAGCTCCTCCGGCAGGATGCCGAGGACCTTGGCGGCATGGTCGGGGTCGATCTTCGACAGCACCACGGCGACGGTCTGCGGGTATTCGTTCTTCAGGTAGTTGGCGAGAACGTTCTCCTGCACGTTGGAGAGCTTCTCCCACATGTTGCGGCCGGCCGGCCCGCGGATCTCTTCCATGATCAGCGACACCCGGTCGCGCGGCAGGAAGCTCGACAGCAACCGCTCGGTCACGTCGACATTGCCGTTCAGCGCGCCGTTGCTGGAGATCTTGCGCACGAAGTCGACGAACAGTTCGTCGAGCATGTTCGGCGTCACCGGGCCCAGCCGCGACATCGCCGCGGAGACCTCGCGCACCTCCATCTCGTCCAGCTGCTCCCAGATGCGCCGGCCGTGCTTTTCGCCGAGCGCCAGCAGCAGAACGGCGACGCGCTCGACGCCGCGCAGATCGCGCTCCTTCTCGGTCGCGCTGATCGTCAGATGGGTGCCCGGAGCGGCCTGGATGCTGCCTGCGATGCTCATGCTGCCTCATTCATCCAGCCGCGGATGATCCCCACTGCCTCGTTCGGATACTCGTCGATCAGGGCGCCCACCTTGGCGATGGTGGCGACCTGCACGGCGCCCTGCGCCTGCGCCTCTTCCAGCCACTCGATGCGCGGCATGCCGTCGCCCTCGTCCTCGCCGGCGCCCGCCGAATGGTCGGCGAGCAGCGCCGGCTCCAGCGGCTGGCCGTCGGCGCCCAGCAGCACGGGAGCTGCCTGCTCTTCCTTGGCCAGGATCCGCTTGATCAGCGGGCGCACCGCGAAGAGCGTCAGCAGCAGGGCGATCAGGAACAGGACGCCCAGCTCGACGAAGCGCATCAGGTCGGCGCGGGTGAACTCGAACAGGCCGGCTTCTTCCTCGCCCAGCAGCGCGTTCGGCGCCTGGGCGAAGCGCAGGTTGACCACCTCGACCGTGTCGCCGCGCCGGTCGTTGAAGCCGACGGCCGACTGCACCAGGGTCTGGATGCGCGCCAGTTCGTCGTCGGTGCGCGGGGTGTAGACCATGTCGCCGCCCGCATCCGGCGCGTAGACGCCGTCGACCAGCACCGCGACGGAGAGCCGGCGGATGCCGCCCGCTTCCACAACCTCGGTCTTCACCGACTTGGAGATCTCGTAATTGACGATTTCCTCGGACTGGTTGGCGATGTCGCGGTCGCCGCCCTCGCCCGTCTGCTGCTCGCCGCCCGGCACCTGGTTGCCGGCGGTGACGCCGCCCTGCCGCCCCTGCGTCGAGGAGTTTTCCTCGCGCGACTGGGTCGAGCGGACCACCTGGCCTTCCGGATCGAAGGTCTCCTGGGTCTCGGAAATGCGCGTGTGGTCGAGTTCGAGCGCCACCCGCACCCGCGACCGGCCGACGCCGACCACCGAGTTCAGGATCTCCTCGATCTGGTTGCGCAGCCGCGCTTCCATCGACTGGGTGCGCTCCTGCAGCGAGGAGGCAAGGTAGCCCTCGCCCTCGTCGCCCGCGCCGCTGGCCAGCAACCGGCCGGTCTCGTCGACGATGGACACGAAATTCGGCTGCAGCCCCTCGACGGCGGTCGCCACCAGGTGCTGGATCGCGCGGATCTGGCCCGGGTCCAGGTCGCCGCGCACCGACAGCGCGATCGAGGCCGACGGCGGCTGCGAATCGCGCTGGAACAGGCGGCGCTCGGGAAGCACGAGATGCACGCGGGCCGACTTGATGCGGCCGATGGAACGGATCGTGCGGGCCAGCTCGCCTTCGAGCGCCCGCGTCCGGTTGATGTTCTGCACGAAGCTGGTGGAGCCCAGCGTGTCGGCCTTGTCGAAGATCTCGTAGCCGACGGAACCGCCGAGCGGCAGGCCCTGCTCGGCCAACCGCATGCGGGTGCGGAACACGTCGGCCTCCGGGACCAGCAGCGTCGCCCCCTCGTTCTGGATCTGGTAGGGGATCGCCAGGCTGTCGAGCTGGGAAATGATCGCCGAGGAATCCTCGAACGTCAGGTCCGTATAGAGCGGCGTCATCTGCGGCGTCGTCACCCGCAGCATGATGAAGGCGAAGACGCCCACCAGGATCGCCGCCACCGCGCCCATGGCGCCGAGTCGCGCCGGGCCGAGTGTCTTCACAAGATCCGCAAGTCCGTTCACGTGTCCACCCGTCGATGCTGTCGCGGAAACCCTTTGGCGAGACCGGGCCACCCAGGGCAGCTTCTGGGGATGAGGGGGATGGAAAAAGCCACCCCGGATGGCCGGTAGGCAATTTTTGCCCGCCAGATGGTAAACGAGTGGTTAACGCGCGTTAGGAAAGGGTAAATATCTCGGGATTTCCATCGGTTATCGTCGCGAAATGCGATAGGGAACCGGCAAAATCGACCGGGTTGCGTTAACCTTTCGCCAAGCGTGATGAGTCGCGGCCACCACCCCCTCGACCGTCACCCCGGCCAAGCGAAGCGCGCGCCGGGACCGGAGAGCCGAGGGCGTATGACGAGCGCTTCGGAACCATGCCACGACCACGGTGCCTCCCCGATCCCGGCTCTTCGGCCTTCGGCCTCCTCCGGGAAGACACCACGCGGAGGCCTCCCGCCACACGCCGGCTGAGGGCACCCATGGTTCCCGGCTCTCCGGCTGCGCCTGCGGCCGGGATGACGTCCGAGGGGGAGGCTGGACCGGGATAACAGCCTGAGAATGACGCACCCGCCCCGCATCCCCTCTGCCGTCACCCCGGGCAAGCGCAGCGCGACCCGGGGCCTATTCGTTCCCAGAGCGGCGGCGAATTACGCAGGCGGAGCAACGGGCTCCCCCTTTCCGCGTCCTCCCACACGGCGCACAGCAGCGTCGTCCTGCAAACGCCGAAAGGCCGGCGTTGCGGCCGGCCTTCTGGAAACGTCTTGGGACTTGATCTGCGTTGCGGGCCGATGCGGGGAAGCGAGCCGGCCGGATCCGTTCAGTTCCGGTATTGCTGGACGCGCGTCGCGCGCAGTCCGGCAAGGCCGTGACGGTCGATGGAACTCTGCCAGGACAGGAATTCCTCCACGGTCAGCGTATACCGCTTGCAGGCCTCGTCGAGGGACAGCAATCCGCCACGGACGGCAGCCACCACCTCGGCCTTTCGCCGGATCACCCAGCGCCGGGTTGTCGCCGGCGGAAGATCGGCGATCGTCAACGGCGAACCGTCGGGGCCGATTACATATTTGACACGCGCACTCGCTCGGTCGGTCATTGTACACTCACACTCAACATGACCACGTTGACTATGAATGTAACGGTTTGCCTTTAAAAATTACCTAAGCGACAAGCAACAATTCGGTAAGAATTTGAACGACTCGTGACCCGCAAAACATGCCGCGAGCCGAGGAAAACCCTGCCCTCCGGGCATGAACGGCACCAGTCGCAAAATGAGAAGGACGGCGGGCGGGCGAAAATTTCTCAAGCCATCGCAAGATTTCGCCGGATATGGAATCGCCGGGCCGGCATGTGCTGCCGACCCGGAATCGGGCGAGAAAGAAGCACTGAAAGAACCACTGGGGGGGAAAGTCCGCTCAGTTGCGGTTGACCGAAAGCACCGAGCCTGCCGACACATAGACGCCGCCGATCTGCAGCACCGCGCCGGACGAGGTGAACTCGATGCCGTCGACGGTGCCGGAGATTTCGGTCGCCACCGGCACGGTCGGCCGGTTGTTGGCGTCGTAGCGGGCGATGGAGATGGTGTATTCGCCTTCCGGCGCGGTCGATCCCGCCGTCGTGCGCCCGTCCCAGCTGTAGCTGTTGCGCCCGTAGGACAGGTCCGCATCCTCGGCAAACACCACCGCTCCGAGATTGTTGCGCACTTCCACGCGCGCCTTGCCCGCTTCCGGCGTGTCGTAGGTCCACTCCGCCTCGCCGTCCTTCAGGCTGGTGGTGTTGCCGGAGGCGGTGACGTTCGTGCCGAGATAGCTGACATAGCCGGAGGCAGTCGTCGCGGCCATCACCGACAGCAGGTCGCCCAGCTGGTCGTTGGTCTTGATCTGCTGCTCGACCGAGGAATACTGAACCAGCTGCTCGGTATACTGCGCGGACTCCATCGGATTGAGCGGATCCTGGTTCTGGATCTGCGTCGTCAGGATCGACAGGAACAACTCGTAATTGTTCGACAGCGCCGTCAGCGACGAGGAGGTCGTCGCCCCGCCGCTCGTGCCGCTTCCACTGATGCTGCTCGTCGTCATGTCGTCTCACTCCTGTCGCCGCCCAGCCCGAAGCTGCGGCGCCGCCGTTCGAGCGCTTTTTAGATCTGTATGTCGAGGGCGCCGCTCGCGCCGCTCACATAGGCCCGTGCCGCTGCCATCGGCAGCGTGTCGCCGTCCTCCTTCTGGAGGCCGCCGCCCTCGCCCGGCGCAAAGCGGTCGTTGCCGCCCTCGCCACGCTCGAATCCGGCGAAACCATTCTGGTTTTTCAGCGACATTTCGAGTCCTCCGCTGTCCAGCTTGAGGCCGGCGGCATCCAGTGCCCTCTCCAGCCCGCGCTGGTCGCGCAGGAACATGTCCAGCGTCTCGCTCCGCTCCACGGTAAGGTGCGCCCTCACCGTGCCATCGCGCGAGACCTTCAGTTCGACGTCCACCCGGCCGAGTTCCGGCGGGTCCATACGGATCTGGAAGCGCGTTTGCCCCTTCTGGGCAAACCTGGCGACTTCCGTCGCCAGATGAGCGCTTGCCACTGCCACGTTCTGTGGCAGCGCCGCCGTCGATCCGCGCAAGGCGGCGGTTGAAACGTGGGCCTGCGCCTCGGCGCGGCCGATCTCCATGCGTCCGTCGAAGCTGCCGTCGAGCGGCGCCTCGTTGCGTCCCGTCTCGCCGGCGCCGTCGCTCATCGCCGCCGCGAAGGCGAGCGCCGCAGCGCTCACGCCCGGCCGCTGCGTGTCGGCAGCCGCCGTGCCCTGCGTCGCCTGGGCCTGCGGCTTGGCGCCGGGCAGCGGCGCGTCGCCGTCCCCGTCGCCGCCATTCGAAAGGCTCGCGCTGAGGTCGGCAGCTGCAAGGCTGTCCGCCTCGCCCATCGCCACGGTCCGGGCCTCGGCCGAGGCCGTCCCGCGTGGCAGGGTCGCGGCTGCGGCAGCTTCCACGGCCGGCATTTGCGCCTGGGTTGCAGCCGCCTGCGGCCGCGCCGCCGACGTCTCCGTCTTTGCCGCAACGGCCTCGTCGCCGGCCTCGATCGTCACCGAAGCCCTGGCATCGGCGGGGATTTCCGCCGCCGGCGTGCTCACTGCCGCACGGGCCGCGACAGCTGCACCCGCAGCACGCGCCGCTGCATCGGCGACGCTCACGGCGACAGGTCCCGGCTTCGCCTGCTGGCCGGCCTCGCGGGCGGCCGTCGTTCCGGTCGCGGCCTGGTCATCGGCCGCAACGGTTGCCGCGATGTCTGACGCTGCCCCTGCGGACGCTGCCACGCCGGACCCTACCGGACGCGCGGCCCCTGCCGGCGACGCCCCCGATGATGTGGCGGGCGATACGGCCGTGGCGGTCGCGCTTGCCGTCTCCGGCGAGGAGGTGGAAGCCGATGGGGACGCGACGGGCGCCCGCCCTGCCGCCGCCAGGGAGGCCTCGGCCTGTGCCTGCGCCGATTCAGATGCAGATACGGCTGCCGGCGAACCCTGGGCCGCGGCCTGCTCGCGGCGCATCCGCGCCACATCGGCCTGCACCTGGCTCGGGGTCACCTGGCCTGCGCCGCCCGCGGCCAGAACCTTGCCGGCCTGGGCCGAAACTGCCGGATCGACGGTCCCGGCCTGCGCCGTCGCAGTGCCGGGCTGCGCCGCCGTCTCGCCCTTGCCGGAAAGCTGCAACGGAAGGGCCGTCTCGCCCTCCGGGTCCGCCGCCGCGCCTGCGGCAAGGCCGGCCGCGACCGTCGCCGGCCCGGCCTGCGTCTCGCGCTTGGCCGCCGCTTCGCCCGCCTGCTGGCCGCTTGCGACCGGCTGCGGGCTCGTTTCGCTGGTGGCGATGGTCTCGCCGCCGCGCTTTGCCGCCAGCGCCAGCTGCAGCGCCTGCGAGGCGGCGTCGCCTTCGCCTTCGCTGCTGCCCGATGCGCTCGCCGCGGCAGTATCGATGCCGGCCCCGGCGCCCGCCGTCTTGCCGTCAGCCTTGCCGGCCGAAGTCAGGTCCAGATCCAGTTCGCTGCCCGCACCCGGCAGCGTCGCGGCGAGCGAAACCGCCCCGCCATCCGCCTTGCCGGCTCCGGCAGTTCCGTCTTGCGTGCCGGGCACCGCAGCGGCCTCGCCGCCGGCGACAGCCGCACCAGCGCCTGCACCCTGGGCGATCTCACCATCCGCCGCCGCGCCAGCCCCCTGGCCGGCCGGCGTCGTCGGCAACACCTCGGCCGCCTTGCCGTTCTGGGCGATCAGCCCGGAGAGAATGCCGGCAATCCCGGTCGCGCTACCGTCCTTCGCCTTGCCCCGCCCCAGACCCTGGCCGGAGATGGCCTGATCCGCAGCAACCGCATCCGCCTCGATCCCGACGCTCACCTCGCCGCCCGCGGCAAGGCCCGCCGGCAGTTCGGCGCCGGTTCCCGCGATCAGGCGCTGGAGAAAGTCGAGCGGCAGCAGGCTGCCCGTCTCGCCGAAGTCGACACGGCCGGCCAGATCGCTGGAGATCGCCCGCCCGGCCGAGACCGGGACGCTGCCCGCGCCGGCCTTGCCGGTGCTGCCCGTTGCCCCGCCGCCCGTTGCCCCGCCGCCCGTCGCCCCGCCGAGCGCCGTCCCGGCCGCCTGCAGCACGCCCTGCACCGCCGTCCCGCCAGGCACCGCGCCCAGCAGCGCCGCAAACGCCGACATCGCGCCGGGCGCACCATTGGCACTGTCGCCGCCGCCGGCAAGGCCGGAGCGGGCAGCCGCCATGACGCCTGTCGCTATCGTCGGGATGTGGCCTGCGAGGTTCACGCGTGTCTCCGCAACTCTCCGGCGCCGGCAGGGGGATTTCCCGCCTCGCGCCATCTTTCGCAAGGAAGGAGAGCAAATGCCGGGCCAGATTGGAAAAGTCGCGGAAATCCTCGCCTTTTCGGTGAACGACCTCTTGCGGACTCGCCGCATGCGCCTCACATGCCGGGTAAAGTTTGCCGGGTATGGCAAGCTTTGCCGGGCCGAAGGGGCGAAAACCGCCCTGCCGCGCGTCGGCGTCCCCTTTCCCATGGGCCGGGTGATCCGCTATAGTCGCCGGCAACAGAAGCGGGCCGCCAGATACAGAGACCTCACGCGCGTCCTCCAGCGACCGTCCGCGCAGAGCCCGACCGCCGCCGCGCAGCGGCTGCCGGCCCGCATTCCGACAGGACCGCAAGGTGACATTCATGCTCAACAGTCTCGACATCCCGAAGCGACCGGAGGACACCCGCGTCGTCGTTGCCATGTCCGGCGGCGTCGACTCGTCCGTCGTCGCCGGGCTGATGCAGCGCGAAGGCTACGACGTCATCGGCGTCACGCTGCAGCTCTACGACCACGGCGAGGCGGTGCACCGCGCCGGTGCCTGCTGCGCCGGCCAGGACATCCAGGACGCCCGCCGCGTCGCCGAGCGCCTCGGCATCCCGCATTACGTGCTCGACTACGAGGACCGCTTCCGCGAGAAGGTGATCGAGCGCTTCGCCGAGAGCTACATCGCCGGCGAGACGCCGATCCCCTGCGTCGCCTGCAACCAGACGGTCAAGTTCTCCGACCTGCTGGAGACCGCGCGCACCCTCGGCGCCGACGTGCTGGCCACCGGCCACTACGTCCGCTCCCGCCTCCTCGACGGTCACCGCGCGATGTTCCGCCCGGTCGATCTAGACCGCGACCAGAGCTACTTCCTCTTTGCCACCACCCAGGAGCAGCTCGACTTCCTGCGCTTCCCGCTCGGCGGGCTGACCAAGCCGCAGACGCGCGAGCTCGCTCGCGAGTTCGGCCTCACCGTCGCCGAGAAGCAGGACAGCCAGGACATCTGCTTCGTGCCGCAGGGCCGCTATGCCGACGTCATCGAGCGGCTGAAGCCGAACGCCGCCGAGCCGGGCGACATCGTCCATGTCGACGGCCGGGTGCTCGGCACCCACCAGGGCATCATCCACTACACGATCGGCCAGCGCCGCGGCATCGGCATCGCCACCGGCGAGCCGCTCTACGTCGTGCGTCTGGAGGCGGAAGGCCGCCGCGTCGTCGTCGGCCCGCGCGAGGCGCTCGGCACCCGCGAGATCGTGCTGCGCGAGGTCAACTGGATCGGCCCCGGCAGCCTTTCCGACATCCCGCCCGAAGGCATCGAGCTGCACGCCAAGGTGCGCTCCACCCGTCCGCCCAAGCCTGCCGTGCTGCGCCTCGTCGAGGGCCGCGCGGTGATCGATCTCGTCGACGGCGAGACCGGCGTCGCGCCGGGCCAGGCCTGCGTCTTCTTCGACGACGACGGCGACGGCGCCCGCGTTCTCGGCGGCGGCTGGATCGAGCGCACCATTCCCGTCAACTCCGGCCTCAGTGCCTCGCGCGCCGAGCCCGCCACCGCGGTATCCCTGTAATGAGTGTCGAGTTCTTCCCCGTCAGCCGCCTGCGCCGCCTTGCCGAGCGCGTTGCCAAGCGCCTCGGCCTTGCCCGCGTCGCCGGCCTGTCCACCGGGTCGGTGGAAAGCGCCTATGCCCGCTGGGCGCCGGTCTACGACTGGGTCTTCACCGCGCCGCTGGTCTTCGGCCAGCGCGCCGCCGCGCGCGAGGCCAACCGGCTGAGCGGCGAGTTGGTGGAAGTCGGCGTCGGCACGGGCCTGTCCCTGCCGCTCTACGGGGAGACCCTGACCGTGACCGGCATCGACCTGTCGAAGCCGATGCTCGAGCGCGCCCGCGAGCGCGTCCGCCGCAAGAAGCTGAAGAACGTCGCCACCTTGCGGGCGATGGACGCGTCCGAGATGGATTTCGACGCGGCCCGCTTCGACATCGCCACCGTCATGTATGTGATGACCGTGGTGCCCGACCCCTCCGCCGTGCTCCAGGAGCTGGAGCGGGTGGTCAGGCCCGGCGGCACGGTGATCATCGTCAACCATTTCGCCGCCGACAAAGGTCTGCTTGCGCTGATCGAGCGCGGCCTTGCCCGCTTCGCCTCGACCCTCGGCTGGGACCCGCTGTTCCGCCGCGAGACGGTGCTCGACAACACCTCGATGGAACTGGTCCTCGAAGAACGCCTCGGCCCGCTCGGCCTCTTCACCATGATGGTCTTCCGCCGCCAGGACTGACCGGCGACACCATCAGATCGGCAACCGCTGAGCGCTCCCGCCGCCGCCTTATCGGGCGACGGCGGCAGGTCCGTGTCGTGTCACATCTTGCCGGTGGAGAAGAACAGCGTCTCGCCGTTGCTGTCGTCGACGCCGTCATTGTCGGTGACCGCATAGCCGGTGCCCGAGGCATCGACCGCAAAGCCCTCGATCTTGTCGACCACATAGCCGCCGGTCGCCTTCAGGTCCGGGATGAAGTCGCGCACCTCTTCCTTGGCAACGAGCGGCAGCTCGCCGCCGAGCGGGGCCGGCACCAGCGCCGACACCGGCACGCGGTAGAGCTTCTTCAGCCGGGCATTGTCGCCGATCTGGTTGTCCCGCTCGATGATGTAGACGTGCTCGCCATGGAGCGCGATCTCCGACAGGCCGACCCAGCCCGTCTCCGCGCCCTCCAGCGGATAGCGCACCGCGCCCCATTCCTTCGTCGCGGTGTTGTAGGAAACCAGCTTCACCGTGCCCTTCGGATCGTCCTTCCACGGGCGCTGGATCGCGATCCACAGCGTGTCGCCGATCAGCGTCACGCCTTCGGCGCCGAAGCGGGTCTCCACCGCCAGCAGCTCCGGCGGGAAGGCGACCTGCGCCTTGATCTCGCCCTTGCCGTCGACGCGGTAGAGCGCATGCGGCACCAGCTTGTCGGAGCGCCCCTCGGAGGCGAGCCAGAACCCGCCCTTGCCGTCGGCGACGATGCCTTCCAGGTCGAGCAGCTGCGCCGGCTGGCCGGCCCGCGTCACGCGGATCGCATCGGTGATGCGGGCAGGATGGCCGCTCGCATCGATGCGGAAGATCGTCGGCTGCATGCCGTAGGCGCTGTCGCTGACAGCATAAAGGATGCCGGGCGCGCTCGGGTCGGCGGCAAGGCCCGACAGGGCGCCGAAGCCGATCGGCCGGCCCGCGTCATCCATCCGCGACACGATCATCGGATAGGCGGCAACCCCTTCCGCCCGCTCATAGAGCGTCACATGCGAGCGCAGCCCCGTCTCCTCGACGAGGTCCGCCTCGTTGGAAACGGCGAAGAGGTTGCGTCCCGGAATGGCGACCGCCCCTTCCGGCGCAACGCCGGTCGGCAGCAGCTGGACGAACTCCGGCGCCGCGCCGGTATCGCGATAGACGCCGATGGCCGACCCGCGCTCGGACAGCACGAAGATCAGCGTTTCCTCGCCGAAGCGGCCGACCTCGAGCCCCTCGGGCTCGGCGCCCTTGTTGCCCGAGCGCTTCTCCGGATAGTGGCCGGCCGTCGCGACGCGGTATTCGAAGTCGAGACCGCTCTCGTGGAGCACCTCGCCGGACTTCGAGAAGATCGTGAAGCCGCGCGAGCCGCCCTCGTAGTCGCCCTCGTTGGCAACGACCAGCCGCTCGCCGTCCAGCCACTGCACCGCATCGGGCTCGCGGGCAACGCCGGTCAGCGTGCCGTCGAAGGTCAGCGCGCCCTCTTCCTCGACGTCGACATTCTCCAGATCGACGGTCCCTGCGGAGAAATGCGAGAGGATCTCGCCGCTGGCGCCATCGACGACGACGATGTGGTTGTTTTCCTGCAGCGTCACCACGACCTCGTTGGCCGCGTTGATGTCGACGAATTCCGGCTCCGGGTCCTCAGGGGCGATGGCCGCCAGACCGGTCAGGTCGACCTTGCGGGCCTTGGCGCAGTCGGGCAGGCCGTCGACCACCGGCAGCAGCACCAGGAAGCCCGCCGGCATCTGCGGCAGCGCGCCGTCGTTCAGGTCCTCGTCGCGCTCGTTCTCGATTGCCACCGCCATGAGATCGCCGGACGGCGACAGGGCGACGGAATCGGGCTGGCCGCCGAGATCGCAGGAGGCTCCGATCTCGCGCGAGGCGATGTCGATCACCGCCAGCCGGCCGGACGGCGCGGTGTAGCTCGTCGAGGTGTTGACGCCGGCGAAGACCTTGCCGCCCAGCACCGTCACCGAGGTCGGTTCGCCGTCGAGGCCGACGAAGCCGGCCGGCTTGGGCGACGCCGCATCCGTGATGTCGATGAAGCCGACCCCGCCCAGCGGGCTGTCGGAATAGACCAGCATCGACCCGTCGGCGGTCGCCGTGATGATCTCGGCCGAGGTTTCGCTCTTGCCGTCCGTGCCGGCCGGCAGGTTGGTGTTGACCGGGAAGGAGGCGACCCGGTTGAACACCGGATCGGCGGAGGCCGCGACGGTCGAGCCGAGAAGCGCGGCGGCAAGCGCGCCGAGCACCGAGAATTTCATGGATGTTTCCCCCGAAGATGGCAGGCGGCACACGGGCCGATCCGGCAGTGTTACGGGGTGGACATGACATCTGCTTGACAGCCGGGGCGGGCCGTCAAACTGCTTTTACGCCAGAGGCTTGCGGTAACGGCGGGCAAGATAGACGACGCCGCCGGACTGCAGGTTGCGATAGAGCAGCGAGCCCTTGGCGCCGGAAAATTCCTTCAGGAACCGCCGCATCAGCGCGCTCTTCTGGATGCGGCTCATCTTGCGCTCGTTGACCGCGTCGAGCGCGCTGACCACGCCCGGCGACAGGTTGGTCTCGCTCTCCAGCACCAGGCCCGAGGCGCCGAGATCCCGGTCCAGCCCCTCGATCATCGTTGCCGCGCGCATGTCGGCCCAGGTGAAGCAGCCGCCCGGCGCCAGCACCCGCGCCACTTCCCGGGCGAAGGCCGGCACATCGGCGTAGCAGTGGGAGGACTCGATGTTGACGACGATGTCGAAGCTTCCATCGGCAAAGGGCAGCGCCTCTGCGTCGCCCACCTCGAAGGCAAGGTTCGGCGTGTCGTCGTTGAGCTGCCGCGCCCGGCGCACCGTCTCCGGCGAATAGTCGAGGCCGGTCACCGCGGCCGGCGCCATGTAGCGGGCGATGTAGCGCGCCCCGCCGCCGCGGCCCGAGCCCACTTCGAGCACGCGCGCGCCCTCGACCGCGAGCCCGGCCATCGCCTGGTGGTAGAGGCCGATGAACGCGCGCTCCGGCTCGTCCTCCGCCGTCAGGGCAAAGGCATCGCCCGCCGGCAGGTAGCCGTAGTTCATGAAGCGCCAGTCGCTGTCGCGCCACAGTCGCGACAGCATGTTGTAGAGCCGCTTCCATGCCCATTTGCGGCTCTTCGGGAAGGCGCCGCGCTCGACCGCACGCAGGATGTATCCGAAGGCGCGGCTGGTCATCGGGCGGGGGTCTCCTTGGCCGGGTCGCCGGCGGCATATTCGTTGGCGAGCCAGGCCCGCCCCTTGCGGATCAGGTCGCTGTCGTCGACCTTGCGCGGATCGTAGCCCGGCTTGTAGTAGCGCAGGAAAGCCAGCAGGCTCAACCGCGTGTAGCCGGGCCGCACCAGCAGCAGCCAGGCGAAGCGCGACCAGAAGCGGAAGCCCGTGCGAATGCCGTCGGCCTGCGCGTACAGGCGGACGTTGCGCAGGAGGATGCGGCTGAAGTGGAAGGCGGTGCCGTTCATCGCCGAGACCCGCAGCCCGTAGCGCTTCCAGGCCGGCATCCCGGCCGCCGCGCGCTTGTAGACGTCGAGCGCCACCGCCTTATGTTCCAGCTCCTCCAGCGCGTGCCACATCCATAGCCGCCGATAGGCCGGATTGGCATCGGCGAAAATCTCCTGGTGGCGCAGCGTCATGGTCGAGAAATTGGCCGTCATGTGCTCGATGGCACAGGTCACCGCCAGCCGGATCAGCGGCACGGAGACATTGCCGAGCACGTATTTGATCGGCCGTTCCATCTCCTCGACATCGTAGCCGAGCCTTGCAATCGTCCGGTTGTAGTCTTCGTGCTCGCGGGTATGAAACGCCTCCTGCACCGCGTAGCCGTTGATTTCCTTGATCAACTCCGGATCGCCGAGCTTCGACGCATAGTGCTTCAGCGAACGGATGAAGAAGCGCTCGCCCTCGGGCAGGAAGATCGAGAACCCGTCGACCATCGCCGTGCGCAGCGGATCGCCGCCGAACCAGTGCCGTTCCGCATTGCCGGAAATGTCGAAACGAATGTCGCGCGGCACGATCTCGTCGTCGGCGTGCTCGCCGGCCCAGCTGGGCATGGAAGCGCTGGTCATTTATACGGATCCTCTGATCGGGTGGCCGCAGCGTAATTTGGACAATGGATCCTGACAAGCAAGGGCTTCATCGTCACACAGGTGAGTCGGAGCGGCGGTGATCTTGGCTGTGGTTTCGCTCTTGCCACCCTTGCCGGCCGGCAGCTTGGTGCTGCCCGAAAAGGAGAAGAGCATTGGAGAACGAGGGGCCGCATCAGGGGCGACCTTCACCTCTTCATGTTCGGCATGGGCTTCTGCGCCGTCGCCCAGGCGACTGTCTTGAAGATCGATCTCAAGACCGAATGAGCTTGCACGCAGTCGCAGGGATGGCGATCCTCTGAAATCCAGTCGATCTGACACCTGTCTTGGCTGTGAGGCATGATCCGACACGCGTCTCCGTCACACGCATGAGACCTCTCCGGGCTAGGAAATGGCAGTCGACGGCGGGATGCCGTCTCGCGTCTAGCCAGCCTGAGGGAGTGCCAGCGATGGATCGCAACGACCGCCAGCATATCGATTTCGAGGACTT
Source organism: Stappia indica (assembly GCF_009789575.1). NCBI lineage: Bacteria > Pseudomonadati > Pseudomonadota > Alphaproteobacteria > Hyphomicrobiales > Stappiaceae > Stappia > Stappia indica. The sequence goes on from NZ_CP046908.1 coordinate 1,655,078, forward strand.
TTCCTTCGACGCGTTCGACGAGGCCCGCCGGCCCGCGCCGCAGTCGACCGGCTTCGACCAGGTGGTCGAGCGCGCGTTGAGCCGCCGCGGCTTTCTCGGTGTCCTGGCCTATGGCTCGGGCGCGGCCGCCATGGGGCTCGGGACCGGTGTGACCGGCCTGCTGTCGTCCGTCTCCGCCGAGGCCGCCACCTCGCGCTTCGCCTTCGCGCCCATTCCGATCGCCACCGACGCCACCGTCCATGTGCCGGACGGCTACACCTGGCAGGTGCTGGCGCGCTGGGGCGACCCGCTGTTTTCCGATGCCGCCGAGTTCGACCACGCGACCGGCGGCGATGCCGCCACCTCCAACCGCATCTTCGGCGAAAACACCGACGGCATGGAGCTGTTCACCGTCGGAAGCCGCCAGGTGATCGCGGTCAACCACGAATACGTCAACCCGAAGCTCAACCTGCCGCAGAACGACAAGGGCACGCCGGCCAGCAGCGAGGACGTGCGCAAGCTGCAGAACCTGCAGGGCGTCACCGTCATGGAAGTGGCGGAAGGCGAAGACGGCTGGCGGATCGTCGTCGACAGCCCGCTCAACCGGCGCATCGACCACAACACGCAAATGCGCCTGTCGGGTCCGGCCGCCGGCCACGACCTCCTGAAGACCGAAGCCGATCCGACCGGCACCGCCTCGCTCGGCACCTTCAACAATTGCGGTGCGGGCCGCACGCCCTGGGGCACCTACCTGACCTGCGAGGAGAACTTCAACGGCTATTTCGGCTCGACGGACGAGGCCTTCGCCCTGCCCGAGCACTTCAAGCGCTACGGCATCGGCGCCAAGAGCGTCTATTCCTACGAGAAGTTCGATCCGCGCTTCGACGTCTCGAAGAACCCGAACGAGCCGCACCGCGCCGGCTACATCGTCGAGATCGATCCCTCCGACCCGGCCTCCGTGCCGGTCAAGCGCACCGCCCTCGGCCGCTTCAAGCACGAGAACGCGGCGTTGGTGATCGCCCGTGACGGCCGCGTCGTCGTCTATATGGGCGACGACGAGCGCGGCGAGTTTCTCTATCGCTTCGTCTCGAGCGGCATCTACACGCCGGGCGCCGACACCTCGGCTCTGCTCGACGAGGGCACGCTCTCCGTCGCCCGCTTCGCCGACGACGGCAAGGGCGAGTGGGTCGCGCTGACGCCGGAGGCGACAGGCATGTCGGCGGCCGAGATCGCCGTCTTCACGCGCGTTGCCGCCTCCAAGGTCGGCGCCACCACCATGGACCGGCCGGAATGGGTCGCGGTCAACCCGGTCGCGGTCGAGGCCTATTGCGCGCTGACCAACAACACGCGCCGCGGCGTCAAGCCGAATGCCGGCGGCGACGAGACGCCGGTCGGCGGGCCCAACCCGCGCGCCGAGAACAAGTACGGCCAGATCGTGCGCTGGTATCCCGAAAACGACGACCACGCCGCCGACACCTTCGCCTGGGACCTCTTCGTCATGGCCGGCAACCCGACCGTGCACAAGGACGCCTATGGCGGCTCGGACAACGTCAACGAGGGCAACATGTTCAATTCGCCCGACGGGATGATGTTCGATACGACCGGCCTTCTGTGGATCCAGACCGACGGCGACGACGACAACGAGGGCGACTTCGCCGGCCAGGGCAACAACCAGATGCTGGCGGGCGACCCGGCGACGGGACGCATCGAGCGCTTCCTGACCGGCCCGAACGGGTCGGAGGTGACCGGCCTCACCTGGTCGGCCGACCGGCGCACCATGTTCGTCGGCATCCAGCATCCGAAGGCGCCCTTCCCGGACGGCGAGGGCACGCTCGGCCGCTCGAGCATCATCGCGGTGAAGCGGGCGGACAACGCGCCGGTCGGCTGAGACCGCACGCCCCCCTTATCCCCGCCCTATCCCCGCCCCATCCCGGCCCCATCCCGGCATGAGGAGGGCACGACAAGCTCCGGCGCGCTGCGAAAGCGGCGCGCCGCATTTTTGAGACGATTGAGAGAGTTTGGGAGGCCGATTCTCGAAATTTCGCAAAATCTTGCAAAATCCTGCAAGAGCGGTTTCAGGGCACGTCGCGAGCCCGATTTTCCGGCCGCACCATAATTCGTGAAAGACGAACATTATCTCTAAATCAATCGCTATATTCGATTGATGACATCCACCCATGGCGCTTGCACCGACCCATGCCTAGCTGACAGGATCGCGAAGCGGCCCGCCCGCAAATGGCAGCTTTCGGCCGATCAAGGAGACAGACGATGACCGACGCGATCACCATCGAGCTCGAGCAGTCCGGCAGCAAGGGGCGCTACGTCGCCCGCGTCGCGGGCCGCGACGGCGAGGCGGAACTGACCTTCTCGGTCGCCAGCGACAAGCTCGTCATCGCCGATCACACCGGCGTGCCGGAGAGCATGCGCGGCACCGGCGTCGGCCTCGCTCTGGTCGAGCGCCTGGTCGCCGACGCCCGCGAGAAGGGCTTCCGCATCATGCCGCTCTGCCCCTTCGTCAACGCCCAGCGCAAGAAGCATCCGGAGTGGGCGGACGCCTTCAACGTCTGATTGCCGGACACGCGCACAACTCGTCATCCCGTCGAAAACACCGATGGAATTGGCCTTTTTTCCGCCGCGCTCCATGTCATAGTCTGCAGCCTCACCACTTCATGGGAGTCGGCGGCGCTGGACGGAGCCTCGCACGACGGAGGAGAACCGATGGACGAGATGTCTGGCATCGACGGTGCGCCGGCGCGGCGGAAGACCGCGAAGGACTTTCCGCAGGAGCTGCTGGAGCTCTACGATTTCTACGCGCACGGCCGGATCGACCGCCGCGAATTTCTCGACCGCGCCGCCAAGTTCGCCGTCGGCGGCGTGACCGCGCTGGCCCTGCTTCGGCAGCTCTCGCCCGATTACGCGCTCGCCCGGCAGGTCGCCCCGGACGACCCCGCCATCGAGACGTCGCGGATCGCCTACGCCTCGCCCAACGGCCACGGCACCGTGAACGCCTATCTGGTGCGCCCGGCCGGCACTGCCGAAAAGCTGCCCGCCGTGCTGGTGGTGCACGAGAATCGCGGCCTCAACCCGTATATCGAGGACGTCGCCCGGCGCATGGCCAAGGCCGGCTTCATGGCGCTGGCACCCGACGGGCTGACCTCTGTCGGCGGCTATCCGGGAGACGACGACCGCGGCCGCGAGCTGCAGCGCACGGTCGATGCGACCAAGCTGCTGAATGACTTCTTTGCCGGTTTCGAGCATCTCGCCGCCCGCGACGACTGCACCGGCAAGGTCGGCGCCGTCGGCTTCTGCTATGGCGGCGGCGTGGTCAACGCACTGGCGGTCGCCTATCCGGAACTGGGCGCCGGCGCGCCCTTCTACGGCCGTCAGGCCCCGGCCGGCGGCGTGCCGTCGATCGAGGCGCCGCTGCAGCTTCACTATGCCGGGCTCGACGAGCGCATCAACACCGGCTGGCCGGCCTACGAGGCTGCGCTGCAGCAGCACGGCAAGAGCTACGAGGTGCATTTCTATCCGGGCGTCAACCACGGCTTCCACAACGACACGACGCCGCGCTACGACGAGACGGCGGCACGGCTCGCGGAAGAGCGGACCATCGCCTTCTTCCGCAAGCACCTGATCTGAAACGCGAAAACGGGCGAGCTTCCGCTCCGCCCGTCCGCATCGAAGGGTCCGGGAGAAGGGCGCCGCCCCTCCTCCCGGACCGCCGCCAAGCGCCGTCTCACTCGTCCTTCACCACTTCCGTGAGTTCCCAGACGGCGACGCCGGCGGAGCCGAGATTGCCGACGACGATCAGCGCCTCGCCGATGATCGCCGGGATGTAATAGGTCGCTTCCTGGATATCGGGAACGAACAGGAAGCGGGTGGCCTGACCGGGAATGACATTGGTCAGCGCCCGCGACAGGCCGAGCTTGGCGAGCTTGTCCTTTTTCGGGCTCGCCGCGTAATTCCATGAAATCATTCCGATATTGGCAAAGCCCCACAGCGTGATGGTCAGCTCCGCCGTGTAGGTGCGCGCCTTGCCGCCGGGAAACGCCAGGATCAGCAGTCCGCGCGTCGGTCCTGCGATGACCTGGCAGATCCAGATGACGCCGGCAAAACCGGGATCGCCGGCCGGACAGCTCGGCGCCGGCGAGCCGGGCCGGATCAGCCAGGGCATGGTGGCGAAGGTGGTGACGTAGCGCATCAGGACGGCGGCAAGGCCGGCAAGGTTCTTGCCCTTCGGCGTCCAGCTCTTCGAGTAGTTCTTAAGTCCCTCCGGCACCTTGCTGCCCTGGTCGGGGATCGCGCCGGTGGAGCTGAGGAACCCGGTGAGCCCGTCGGTGAAGATGCGCACGACCATGGCGGCGGCGTAGATGCCGAGCGAGACGCCGGCCACCACCTTTTCGGAGGTGCTGTCGAACAGCACCTGCTTGTCCGTCGTCATGCCGAACTTCGACTTCACCCAGTCGACGGTGACATAGTTCTTGTAGGCGTCGAGCGAAGCCTCGTCCGGGAACGGCGCCTTGCCGGTCGCCAGCTTGTAGATCAGCGTTGCCGGGATCGCGACCAGCCACGAGGCGATCTGGCTGACGCGGATCGACAGGCTCCTGCCGGTGAAGAACTTGTAGAGCTGCGACAGGACCGGGATTTCCCATTCCGAGAACAGCACGTCGCGGAAGGATTCCACCACCTCGCGAACCAGGTCCATCAGCGTCGCGATGACGCCCTTGGCCGCGTCCAGCGCGAAAAGGGCGACGCTTTCCATCAGCTTGATGACGCCGCTCATCAACAGGTTGAGGGCGTTATTGGGATCATCGCCAATGGCGGTGAAGAAGGTCAGCGCCTCGTTGAACGCCTCCTTGCCGTCGCCGAACTGGAAGTTGTTGGCAAGGTCCTCCATCATCGCAATCAGCCCGTCGAGCGAACTCGACAGGGCGCTGGAACTCATCAGGCTGACCGCGCCGCTGCCGCCCCGTTCGTCGGCCTTTCCGCCATTCTGCTCGTAGGCATTGGCGAAGAGATTGTGTTCCATCTCATAGGCTTGGTTGTCGGTCATCTCCTGCTGCGACGAGAACTGGTCGTAGGTCGGATTGTCGTCCTTGTTGAGCTCGTCGATCATCGTGTCGACGACCGACTGGAGCGACTCCTTCAGCGTGTCGATGCCCGACAGGATCATGTCCTTGACGTGGTCGACGCCGGCCGCCGTGAAGTCGAGCAGCACCCGTGTGTTGTGTTCCACCGCCTCGGCCATGCGCTGGAAGTCGCCGAGGTTGAACAGGAAGGCGAGCCATTCGAAAAGCTGGCGCAGCTTGACCTTCAGCCAGTTCCAGACCCCTTGCACGAAGTCGAAGGCCTGCTGCACGAACTCGATGATCGCCTCGAACACCTTGCCGGCGATCTCGAACAGCACCCGGCCGATGCCGTCGATGATCTCGACGACGATCTTGGTCAGCCCGTCGATGACGAAGTTCGCCGCGTTCTTGATGCCGTTCCACACATCGCCCCAGTCGATGCCGAGGAAACCGGCGACTTTGGCGCCGTCGTCATTGGCCGCCGAGGCGCGCATGGCGGCAAGGCGCTCGCCCTTCCAGTCGGCGACCTGCGCGAGCGTCATCGGCTGGTACTGCGGAAAGCCGGAGGTGAAGTCGATGGACCAGGCGGTTCCCGACATGGCGCGCAAGTCCAGCCGCGGATCGAAGCCGCGCGCCGCCTTGCGCCGGGAGACCGTGTGATAGACGACCCGCGCGGCCCGCGTCTCGCGCTGGCCGGCGATCTCCATCGAGGCCTGAGTGATCTGCTGCAGGCTCTGCGCATACTCGTCGCTGGAGCGATACTCAGCAGGCAGCAGGTAGTTGCCGGCCGCATCCTTGGCGTTCTTGATGTCCGCGACCGAAAGGGCGGCCAGCTTTTCCTGCAGCTGCAGGTTCGGCTCTACCACGATGGGCGTGCCGGCCAGCGTTCCCGGCGTCTCGATATAGATCGTCGCCGCCGCCAGCGCCGTTGCCTGCTGGTAGATCACCAGCTTGCCGCCCGGTCCGGTCTGCGCCGCGACCCGGTTGAGCTGGCTGCAGCGATAGGAGCGCCCGTCGACGAACAGGGTGATGAGGAACGAGGCCTGGATCGAGACCGGCGCGAAGGACAGCGGCATGCCGTCTTCGTCCAGCACCACCACTTCCAGCGCATGGGTCTCGACCGGCACCATGTCGTTGTCCTGGCGCAGCAGGTCGATGCGCTGGTCGAACCACTGGCGCGAGGTCGGCGACTGCCAGAAGCGGGTGAGGTCGCCGGCCGCCGACACCGTATAGGCCTCGGCATAGCCCGCCCGGTCGCGCCCGACGGTGAAGATCGTCGCCTTGGAGCCCGGATCGGACGGGATCTCGTTGCCGAGCGGAAACAGCGTCTGCCATACCGGATCGGCGCTGCGCCCGCTGCCCGGCGCCTGCCCGGCGCGCCACAGCCGCCCGTCGGTGCCGATGCCGAAGACCTGCAACAGGTCGTCGAAGGTGACGGAGGCGTAGATCTCGGTCAGCGGCACACTCTGCGGGGGATCGACCTGGATCCAGTCGTCGAACTGCTTCACCGTGCCTGACTGGTACTTTTTCTCCTTTTTCAGCAACAGCTTGCCGGTGCCCTGCTCGACCGCGAAGATCGCCAGCCGATCGTTGGCATCCGCCACCACATAGAGCGCCGTCGCCTTCTTCGGCCCGAGCGTGCGCAGCGCCGAGGTGCGGTCGCTGGTCTCGCTGAACAGGACGGAATTGTCCTTGCCGATGGCGAAGATCGCCGATTGCACGGCGCTGTTGGCCACCATGGCGATGCTCTTGACCTGGGCCTGTGTGCCGCCAGGTCCCATCACCGGCGCCCAGACCGGCCCGGCCCATTCGCTGGTGCCCGGCTTGAAGAAATTGTTGGCGAGCAGGCCGTAGTCTTCGCCCGGCACATCCAGCATGACGTTGATATAGACATTGCCGGTGATGCCGCGCGCGCCGCGGAACTGGCGGATGGTCTCGCCCGCATCGCGCGGCTTGGTCTCGCGCTGGTAGTAGCTGCTGGTGGTCGCCTGGTATTCGGCAAGCGACAGCTGGCCGCTGTCGCCCAGCGTCATGATGTTGGGTGTGTCGCTGCCTTCCGTACCGGAGGTGTAGAGAAACAGCTGCCGCCCGCGGATGTGCAGGTCGGTGTCGTCATAGGGCGCCATCGACTTCTCGCCCCGGCGCAGGCGGTAGATCTCGCCTCCCGTACCGATGGTGTAGAGGTCGAGATCGCCGGCGCCATTCGCATAGGTAACGATGTCGGTGCCGCCGAGCGCGGGCCGGGAGAGCTGGAAGGTCTCCATGTATTTGGTGCTGGCGCGCGCCGCCGGGCGCTCGCCGGCATCGAGTTCAGCAAGGACGGACCTGGGCATCGCAATCATGGAAACCTCCCGAAAATCTGGCCGGTGAAAGAGACGGGTCGAAAGGGGTCGTTGCCCGGTCGGCAAGCTGCCGGGCGAGTTGCAGGGCCGGGGCACGCCAGAGCGGGCGGCCATGGGCATTGCAATAGAGGGGACGGTCGTGCGGGCGGCGGGCGGCGCGGTCGCGTGCGTCCACCGGCGCGAGCGATGCGGCAAGACCGTCGAGGCCGGGGACGCCGCAGGCCCGCGCCCGCAGCGCGGCGATCGCCAGTTCCGCCGGGTGGGCGTAGTAGGGACTGAGCACGCGCATCGCCGAACGGCTGGGCGCATGCTGGGAGACGGCTGCGGAAACGCGCCCGGCCAGCCGCGGCATCAGGACGGAAAGCGAACAGCCCGAGCGCCCTGCACCGCAAGCGGCAAGCGCCGCCAGCACGTTGAGATTGACCGTCAGGTCGACGGGGCCGGGATCGCTTTCGTGAAACCAGGTGCGCAACAACGGTGCCCGCGCGAACGGCGGATCGCCGCGGCGCAGCGGCCCGCAGGCAAGGCGCGGCAACAGGCCGGCAAGCCGGACCAGCCCTTCGCGTGCCTCGCGGCGGCGGCCGCCGACCAGCGCCATCCAGGCGAGCGCCGTATCGTCCGCATCCGGCGGCAGCCCGTCGACCAGGCGCGGCCCGCGTCCCCCTTGCGGATAGAAGCGGAACGCGCCCGGCAGGCCCCCATCCTCGCACGTCTCCAGAAAATCGAGCGCCCGCCCGTGGGCGTGGATCGCCGCCTCGCTTCGGCCGAGCGCGGCAAGCAGCAGCGCCGCCTGTGCCGTGACGAAGCAGCTCTCGTCGGCGACACACCCGGCCGGCGTTTCCACCTGCGAGGGGAACGCCCCGGACGAGGCCTGCAAGGCCAGAAGATCGGCCAGAAGATCAGCCAGACGCGGGGCGGGCTCAGCCATGGCAGGCCTCCCGGCTCCGCCCGGAGGCGGCGAGCGTTGCCGTCACGCGCAGCGGAGCCGTGCCGGCCAGCACCAGACCGACCAGCCCGTGCCGCTGCAGCGGGGCGTCGCTCTCGCCGTGCGGCGCACCGGAACAGACGAGGGCCTGTCGATAGGTTGTCATGTCCCAGCCGCGCGCCGCGCCCTCGGCAAGCAGCGCGTCGGTCACGCGCGCATCCGGCCCGAGCAGGGCGGCGGCATTGGAGTAGAAGGTGAAGGCCACCGCATGGGCGCGCCGCGCCCGCCCCTCGCCCGCCATCTGGAAGGCGACGGAAAAGCCGACATCGCTGGAGGGGATCTCGAAGCGGACGCTGCGCCCGGTCAGCCGCTCCACCAGCCGGCGGACCTCCTGCCCGCGCGGGATGAGGCCGAACCGGCGCATCAAGGTATCGAGATCGCCGGGAAACAGCGGGTCGGTGCGATAATAGAGCTCCAACAGGCCGCCATCCGGCGTGACACCCAGCATCGTCGGCCGGACGTTCCGCCCCGTCAGCACCGGCGGCGCGCCGGCAAGGCGCTGCTCGAAACCGGCCCCGAGCGGGCGACCTGCGGCATCCGTCGCGGGCGCCAGCTCCAGATAGAGCTTGGCCGCGAGGCGACCCGCTGCGCCTTGGCGCAGGCCCGCCCAGGCGCCATAGCGCCCGCCCGCCTGCCGCTGCCAGCAGGACAGCCGCGCGGCCAGCCGAAGCACCTCTGGCGACGGCTCGGAGCCCGCGACCGCCCGGCAGAGCGACAGCGCGGCCTCAAGCCGGATCCCGGGCAGCGCGCCGGGCGCCGGATCGAGACTGACGCGGGGATCGCAACCCGGCTCGCCGTCGGCCCAGACGAAGGCCGCCTCCATCGGCGCGCCGGACGGCGTCAGGTCGCTCGGTGGACGGCCGGGCGCAAGCACTGCCGGCGGCAACAGCGGACGGACCGCTGCCAGCAGGCTGTCGAGCGGCGAGACGGCCGCAGCCGGGCCGGCTCCCACCCGCAAGGAAGGGAGCGGTACCGGGGGTGCGCCCCCCGGCCCCTGCTGCAACCGCGCGCTCCCGGAGGGGATCGGCGGGGACATTGCGATCACCCGCCCTGGCGCATCCGCGCGGCCAGCGCACCGGGCTCCATCACCTGGCGCACGAGGCCCGGCGTGACGGTCGCGGGCGGCAAGGCCGGCAGTTCCACCGACAGGCGGCCCGAGACTTCCTGGCTTTCGAGCTCGCGGGTCGTGCCGTCCTTCAGCACATAGACCGCCGTGTAGTAGAACTCGATGGTCGGCTCGGCAATCGGCCGCTGGATGCCGTAGAACCGCTCCAGGCTGTCGACGACGACGCCGGACGGCGCACCCAGCAGGCTGAACAGCATCACATTCTGCTGCGAGGCCTCTGCCTCGATCCGCTGCGCGGTCGTCATCTCGTGGCGCGGCCGCGACAGGAAGGCCGGCACGTCCTTGCCGAACTTATCGCGGACCTGTGGCTTGAGTTGGAACATGGTCAGGTTGACGCTCGCCACCTGCGTCCAGTCGACGAGGCTGCTGTCGACCTTCACGCTGTAGTTCTGCACCGTGTTGGTGACCGTCATGGTCTTGTATTCGCTCGACTGGCGATAGCCGTCGAGGGTGAAGCTCTCGCCGTTCGAGTAGAAGATCGTCCCCGAAAGGTTGAAATAGGCGTTGTTGGTGTTGTCGACGGCCTGGAAGTTCCAGCGCGGCTCGGCAAAGCTCAGGAGCCCTGTCGGCTGCCAGTTCGACCAGGTGTTCTCGGCGATCCATTTGTCGCCATTGTTGACCGGATCGAAATACTGGGCGTTGACGTCCACCAGCAGCAGCGTCGTGGTTTCCGTCGTGTAGTTGAACGCGCGCAGCGTGAACTGGGTGAACAGTCCCTTCGGATCGGCCACGAAGACGATGTCCGCATTGCCCGAGCCCGTATAGTCGGGCGCCGACGACAGGGCTCCGGGCGGCTCGGACACGATCTCGCTGTTGTCGGCCATCTGGTAGCGCAGCCGGTAGCTGTAGTTCTGGCCGATGGGCAGATTGTAGAAGCTGTCGAAGCGGACCCCGTTCTCCGCACCGTTGGCGGTGAGGGTCTTGGTCTGGACGATGGCCGGGTTGCCCGCCGGCGGCGCGAAGAAGAAGTCGATATTGACCTCCCGCACCCCGGTCGGACCCGAAAACGGGATATTCTGGCCGATGAAGGTCACTTGCCGCGTTCCGAAGACGTTCGGCGTGATGTTGACCAGCGTATCCGTCGTTGTGATCGGATCGCTCTTGAAGGTCTTGCCGTCCTTGAAGTTGATCACATAGGTATAGCTGAATTCCGGATTGTAGCGGCTGCCGGAAAAATCGCCCGGCGCCTCGAAGATCTTCGAGGACTTGTCGCCGTTGGTGACGATCAAGGTGAACGTGTTGTCGGTCGGCCGCGTCGGATAGGTGACGGTGACCGCCACCGTCTCGGCAACCGGATCGTCGGTGCCGGAGCGGTTGAGCTCGCCGATCAGGTTGAACACCACCGACAGCTTGCGGTTGTCGACCCTGGTGAAGACCTGGCGCCACTCCTCGGAGCTGAAGCGGCGCATGAAGCTGCTCACCGGCGTCGACCAGTCGATCACCGTGTCTTCCTGGTAGGTCTGGTTGAACGAGGTCGTCGCCGAGACCGGATTGGGACCCGTCGCCATGACGGCGGCCGCCGCCACCGTGTTGGCGACCTGGTTCTCCAGCGTCGTCCAGCCCCAGTCGCGCACCCGCTGGGCCAGCTCGTCGCTGCTGCCCGGCCCGAGCTCGACCTTGACTTCGCCCGCGCCCGACTGGCGCAGCACCTGCTTGACCTCCTGCAGCACCTGCTTCTGGTTGCCCCAGGTGTCGCGGACGGTCTTGTATTTCTTCTCGTATTCGATGGCCGCCTCGGCGGTGTAGATCACCGTCGCCTTGGCGCCGAGCAGCTTGGTCAGCACCTGCATCTCGTATTCGACGCGGAAGGTGGAGGCACCGCCCTCGTCGCCGCTGAAGGCGTTCTTGAAGCTGTTGACCGCCTCGGCCGTTTCGAGCTCGATCTGGAAGGCGGCGACATTGGTGCCGTAGAGCGTCGGCTCGACCGCCAGCACCTGGTTCTCGCCGGCGATGTCATAGTAGAAATAGGCGGTCCCGCCGACCCAGACGAAGCCGCCCCAGGAGATGTCGGAGCCGAGGATCTCTTCGGCCGCGCGGCGCGCCTCCAGCGGCTGCACCAGCTCCATCTCGAAGGTGCAAAGGCCGGCGATGCCGCCGCCATTGGAGGTGTATTCGGTCATCCCGAAGGACGGTGCCCCGTCCAGCGTCCGCAGCCGCGGCACCGGCACCATGTACCAGAGCTTGGGATTGTCGTGGTCCTGGTAGACATAGGTGACGCCGCTGGCGCCGTACTCGATCTCGCGAACGCTCGAGACGTCGAACATCACAGCCCTCCATCGAAAAAATTGAATGAATTCCAATCACACTCTATGCGCGAACTTTCGCACCGAGGACAGGCTCACACAATCGATAGAAGCTGCAATATTGATCCTATTTTCGACATTGAACGGGCAATTCAAGTCGAAATTGAAATTACAACTTTCTCAAAACTGTCATAGTTACGCAGAGTAATTTGATAAAAATGATCAAATACATTGAAATAAAGGCGCAAATCGCAATCACTGGTGAAAATATCAGGCCACAGGCTGGCCGACGCGCCGACGATGCGGAGCAAAAAGGCAGGCAATGGCCAGGATGACGCCGGACACGGTGGCGATCATGCCGGCGGCGCTGACGGCGTTGACGGCGCCGAACCACTGCGGTCCATACCCGGCCAGCACATAGCCGAGCACCGCGGAGAGCGCGGCGAAGATCGCGCTCCAGGCGACCTGTCGCTCCAGACGCTCGGTCATCAGCCGCGCCGTCGCCGGCGGGCAGATGAACATGGCAATGACGATGATCGAGCCGACCGCGTCGAAGGCCGCAACCGCGGCCACCGCGGAGGCCGCAACCAGCCCCAGGCCGATCAGCCGCACCGGCAGTCCGAGCGTCGCGGCGAAGCCCTCGTCGAAGGTAGAGAGTTTCAGCGGCCGCCAGAACACCAGCATCAGCGCGGTCATCGCGGCGGCGACCAGTGCGATGCGCGGCAGCTCGGGCGGCAGGCCGGCAAGCGCTGCCGGATCCAGCAGCGAGCCCCAGCCGGTCGCATCGAACCAGATCAGGCTTTCCAGATTGCCCATGAGCGCGTGCTCGACATCCAGATGAACCCCGCTGGTGTCGCTCTGCTCCAGCAGCAGAACGCCGCCGGCAAACATCGCCGTGAAGACGACGCCCATCGCGGCCCCCGGCTCGATGCGGCCGAGCCGGCGGATGGTCTCGATGAGGAGGACCGCGACCAGCGCAGCGCCTGCCGCCCCCGCGAGCATCGGCAGGCTGGCCAGGCTGCCGGTGACGAGGAAGGCAACGACGATGCCCGGCAGCACCACATGGCTGATCGCATCGCCGATCAGCGCCTGCCGGCGCAGGATCAGGAAGTTGCCCGGCAGTGCGCAGGCAATCGCCGAGAGCACGCCGATGAGGATCGGCGTCAGCGACAGCTGGACGAACTCGGCACCCATCAGCTTGCCTCCCCGCGCCGCAGCGTCGCCGAAGCGGCAAGCATGCGGTCGATCTCGGCGATCTCGTCGCCCGTCATCACGGCCGTAATCGGCGTCAGCCCGTCGTAGCGGTGGCTGAGCGGATCGTCCCGGTGGATCCGGCGCGCCACCTCGAAACGGCGCTCGTCGACCAGCGCGCGGCCCGCCTCGATGCGTCCGGCCTCGGTCGGCACCCGGTCGGGGCGGATCAGCCCCTCGCGGCGCAGGACCTTCAGCGTCAGCGGATCGAAGATCGGCTCGCCCCGGGCCAGCGACAGCAGGCCCTGGCGGCGGTGCAGGCGCAGCTGGAAGCGGCGATGGCGGATGGCGGCGGCCAGCACGCCGCGACCGGGCGCGAAGGCCAGGGACAGAAGAAACAGCGAGAAGGCGACGAGCACGATGATCGGCCCTGTCGGCAGGCCCGGCGCGGCGGCGGACATGGCCGCGCCCGCATAGCCCGATACGCCGCCGATAGCGCCGGCGATCAGCACCACATGGTCGGTCCGCTCGCTCCACAGCCGGGCGGCGACCGGGGGGATGATCAGCAGCGCCACCACCAGCACCAGCCCGACGATCTTCAGCCCCGTCACGGTGACGGCCAGTACCAGCAGCATCATGGCAAGATCGATGCGGCGGGTGTTGAGCCCGAGGGCGGCCGCAAAGCCCGGATCGAAAGACACCAGCGTCATCGGCCGGCGCAGCGCGACCAGCGCGAGCACGGCGAGCACGCCGCCGAGCGCGATCACCACCGCATCGGAATAGAGCATACCCGCCGTCGAGCCGAGCAGGAAGCCTTCCAGCCCCGCCTGCCGCCCTTGCGACAGGGTCTGGATCACCGTCAGCAGCACGATGCCGAAGCCGAAGAAGACGGAGAGCACCGCGCCGATCGCCGTATCCTCGGCAAGACGGGTGCGGCGAGTGATCCACTCGACGCACAGAAGACCGAGCGCGGCCGACAGGGCGGAGCCGGCCAGCAGCCCCACGAGGCTGCGCCCGTCGAGCCCGAGGCCGACCATGACGAGAAAGGCGATGCCGACGCCCGGCAGCGTCGCATGGGCGATGGCGTCGCTGACCAGCGCCCGCTTGCGCAGGAACAGGAAGGTGCCCCCCGCCCCGGCGGCGATGCCGAGCAGCCCCGCGCCGATGGCGACCAGCGCCGCATTGTAGCCGGCCTGCAGCAGGAGCGCGGAAACGAAGGCTTCCAGCGGGGAACCCGACACCGGCATCACCCCTGCTCCGACAAACGCAGCTGGTCGATATGCGCAGAGGCCAGCCGTCCGCCATAGGTCGCCTGCAGGTTCTCGGCCGTGAAGACCTCGGCGACCGGCCCTTCCGCGATGCGGCGGGTATTGATCAGCAGCACCCGGTCGAAATAGTCGGCGACGGTCGCAAGGTCATGATGCACGCAAACGACCGTGCGCCCCTCCCCCTTCAGCTCCTTCAGCACGTCGATGATGGCCTTCTCGGTCGCCGCATCGACGCCTGCAAAGGGCTCGTCCAGCAGATAGAGATCAGCCCCTTGCGCCAGCGCGCGGGCAAGAAACACCCGCTGCTGCTGCCCGCCGGACAGCTGGCCGATCTGGCGCGTGGCGAAATCGGTCATGCCGACACGGGCAAGACAGGCAAGCGCCCGCTCGCGGTGGCTGGCCCGCACCAGGCCCAGCAGACCGAGCTCCCGGTAAAGCCCCATCATGACCACATCGATGACGCGGGTCGGGAAGTCCCAATCGACCGACGCGCGCTGCGGAACATAGGCCACCCGCTCGCGCGCCCGCTCCAGCGGCGTGCCGAAGACGGTGACGGTGCCCGACAGGCGCGGCACGACGCCGAGCGCGGCCTTCAGCAGGGTCGACTTGCCGGCTCCGTTCGGGCCAACGATGGCGACGAGGCTGTCGCGCGGAAACGTGGCGTCGACGGAGAAGACCGCCGGGCTTTCGCCGTAGGAGACCGTGATCTCCCGCAGGGCCATCGCCGCCCGCGCGGCCTCTGCCCGTGCCGCCGCCTCGGCCTCTCGGCCTTGCACCAGTTCGATCCTGTCCCGCGCCTGCATGGCCATCGTGCTCCTCAGCTTCCTGCCGCCAGCCGTCCGGCCATGCCCCGCTCGGGCGCTTCGCCGCCAAGGGCACGGGAAATGATCGTGGCGTTGTGGTCGATCATGCCCGGATAGGTGCCCTCATAGGTACCCTCCGCCCCCATCGCGTCGGAAAAAAGCTCGCCGCCGATGACGACCGTGTGCCCTCTGGACGCAGCACCCTCGATCAAGGCCCGCACCGACCGGTCGGAGACCGAACTTTCCACGAAGACCGCGCCGATCTTGCGCTGCACCAGGATATCGACGAGTTCCGCCACCCGCTGCAGCCCGGCCTCGCTCTGGGTCGAGATGCCCTGGATGCCGAGCACCTCGAAGCCCTGGGCGCGACCAAAATAGCTGAAGGCATCGTGTGCGGTGACCAGAACCCGCGCAGTTTCGGGCACGCTAGCGAAGACCGTGTCCGAATAGTCGGCAAGGCGCGCCAACTCGTCCTGATAGGCCTTGGCATTGGCGGCGAAGACCTCCGCATCCTCGGGCCGGGCCGCGGCGAGCGCCTCGTGCACCGTCTCGACGACCCGCGACCACAGGCGCGGATCCATCCACACATGCGGGTCGAACTTGTCGGAATAGTCGACATGGGAGATCAGCAGCTCGCGCGGCAGGCTCTCGGCCACCGCGACGACCGGCTTGCGGGCGCCGAGCTCCTTCATGAACTCCTCCATCTGCGCCTCGAGATAGAGCCCGTGCCACAGGACGAGATCGGCGCGGACCATGGCGGCGATGTCGGAGCGCGTCTGGCGATAGGCATGCGGATCGACGCCCGGCCCCATCAGCGCGCGCACGCTCACCCGGTCGCCGCCGATCTGCCGGGCCGCATCGGCGATCATGCCGGTGGTCGCGACGACCGACAGCGGCGGCTCGGCCCGCGCCCCGGCGGGCGAAAGGACGCCCAAGGCCGCAAGCGCGAGCGTGCCCGCCATTGCGATCCGTCGAAGCCTGCTGAAGACCGTGCTGCACATGCGCTGCCATCCCGTGGTTCTGGTGTCGCTGCCATGCTGGATGCGGGTCGGCAGCCTTCTTCCTTTTAATGATTATGAGAACCATTTGCAGTTTGTCAATGCAATTGCGAACCATTTGCAAAAACAGACACCGCCGACCCGCCGCGGTGCGGCCTGCCGGGCACGGCGAGACCCCAATTTCCACCAAGGTGAATTCTGTCATTGTATGTTCATATGAACGTTGTGCTATGTTCATATGAACGAAGTAGAGACGGAACGTCCGCATTCGGGAGGAAGACAGTCGCTCATGACCAGCGACCTGGCCATAACTGCGCGCCAGCGCGAGATCGCCGATCTGGTGCAGTCGAACGGCTTCGCCTCGGTGGAGGCACTGGCCGAGCGGTTCGAGGTGACCACGCAGACGATCCGGCGTGATCTCACCCGGCTGTGCGAGCACGGCATTCTGCGGCGCACCCATGGCGGTGTCGAGCCCCCCGCGCCCGCCGGCAACCTTCATTACGCACGCCGGCAGATCCTGAACCTGCCGCAGAAGCGGGCGATCGCGGAGGCGGTGGCGCGCGAGGTTCCCGACGGGGCCTCGCTTGCCTTCTCCATCGGCACGACGCCGGAAATCGTGATGCAGGCGCTCGGCCGCCACCAGGGGCTGCGCGTGTTCACCAACAACCTGCATGTCGCCTTCTCCGCATCGCAGAACCCGGACTTCGAAGTGACCATCGCCGGCGGACGGCTGCGCCACGGCGACCGCGACATCCTGGGCGCCGAGACCGAGCGCTTCTTCTCCGCCTACAAGGTCGACATCGGGATCTTCGGCGTTGCCGGCGTCGATGCCGACGGCACGCTGCTCGACTTCCATGAGGACGAGGTCGCCGCGCGACAGGCGATCCTCGCCAATTGCCGGCGCGCCTTCCTGGTGCTCGACGCCAGCAAGTTCGGCCGCCCCGCGCATGTGCGCGGCGGCCATATCACCGACGTTGCCGCGGTCTTCTGCGACGCCGCCCTGCCCGCCTCCGTCGAGGCGCTGCTGACGGCGGCCGGACGCAAGAGCTTGGTGTGCACCAACAACAACGAGGAGCGCTGATGAACACGCCCGCGACAGACGGCCGCCCGGGGGGCCAGGAAATCCTGCTTGAAAACGTCTCGAAGGTCTGGGGCGCCCACAAGGCGGTCGACGACCTGTCGATCCGCGTGCCAGCCGGCACGTTCACCGTCCTGCTGGGTCCGTCGGGCTGCGGCAAGTCGACGACGCTGCGGATGATCGCCGGCCTGGAAAGCTCCGATGCGGGACGCATCCTGATCGGCGGGCGGGACGTCACCCACCTGCCGGCGGCCGAACGCGATCTTGCGATGGTGTTCCAGTCCTATGCGCTGTTTCCCCATCTCGACGTTGCCGAGAACATCGTCTTCGGCCTGAAGGTGCGCCGTGTGGCCAGGGACGAGCGCGAGGCGCGGCTGAAGCGCGTGGCCGAGCTCCTGGGCCTGTCCGCCCTGCTCGGCCGCAAGCCTTCGCAGTTGTCGGGCGGCCAGCAGCAGCGCGTGGCGCTGGGGCGCGCCATCATCGCCGAGCGGCCCGTCTGCCTGATGGACGAGCCGCTGTCCAATCTCGACGCCAAGCTGCGCCACGAGATGCGGGTGGAGATCCGCGCGCTGCAGAAGAAGCTCGGCTTCACCATGGTCTATGTCACCCACGATCAGGTCGAGGCCATCACCATGGCCGACCAGGTGGTGCTGCTGAACGGCGGCCGGCTGGAACAGGCGAGCGATCCGCGCGCCCTCTACCAGCGGCCCGAGACGCCGTTCGCCGCCCGTTTCATCGGCGTTCCGCCGATGAACGTGCTGCCGGGCGCGCTGCTGGCCGACCTGGACGCAGGTCTTGCCGCCCACAAGGTCGGGCTGCGCCCCGAGGCCTTGACCCTGGCGGACCGCGGCCCGCTCGCCGCGCGGGTGGCGAGCCTGGAATATCTCGGCGCCGACATGCTGATCGACTGCGAGGCCGGCGGAAGCATCTTCACCGTCCGCCTGCCGGGCGACCACGACATCGCCGCCGGCACGGACATCCGCCTCGGCTTCGCGCCGCAGGACCTGCACGTCTTCGACGGCGCCACCGGCCATCGCCGCGACGATCTCGCGGCGGCCACGGGAGCCCGCATCGCCGGTTGAGGCGAGGGACCACGTCAACAGGAGCCGGAAACGGCCTCCGCAAGGAAACGCTTCCGCGCCGCGCGCGGGACGTCAAGCCGGCAAAGCCAGCGCAAAGCGGCCGGCACAACATGAGGGAAGGCAGACATGTTGAAATCGATGCTGATGAAGGCCGTCGCCACGGCGACCCTTTCGACCGGACTGGCACTCGGCACATGGGCCTCCGCCCAGGCCGTCGAGCTGCAGTTCTTCTTTCCGGTGGCTGTCGGTGGCAAGGCCGCCGATACCATCCAGTCCCTGACCGACGAATATGTCGCGAACAACCCGGACGTGAAGATCGACGCCGTCTATTCCGGCTCCTACCAGGACACCATCGCCAAGGTGATCACCGCCTCGCGCGGCGGCACCCCGCCGCAGCTGTCCATGGCCCTGTCGGCCGACATGTTCACGCTGATCGACGAGGACCTGATCGTCCCCTTCGACGACTACCTGAAGAGCGATGAGGACAAGGCCTGGCTCCAGGGCTTCTATCCCGCCTTCATGGAAAACAGCCAGACCGGCGGCAAGACCTACGGCATCCCGTTCCAGCGCTCCACCCCGGTGATGTACTGGAACAAGGAAGCCTTCAAGGAAGCGGGTCTCGACCCCGAGACGCCGCCGGCGACCTGGGAAGAACTGGTCGAGTTCGGCAAGAAGCTGACCAAGAAGGACGCCAACGGCAACGTCACCCAGTGGGGCGTGCGCATCCCGAGCTCCGGCTTCCCCTACTGGCTGTTCCAGGGCCTGACGACGCAGAACGACGTCATCCTGGCCAACAGCGAGGGCAACAAGACCAATTTCGACGACCCGAAGGTCGCCGAGGCGCTGCAGTACATGGTCGACCTGTCGACCAAGCACGGCGTGATGGAGCCGGGCATCATCGAGTGGGGCGCAACGCCGAAGGCCTTCTTCGAGCGCCAGACCGCGATCATGTGGACCACCACCGGCAACCTGACCAACGTGCGTGACAACGCGCCGTTCGAGTTCGGCGTCGGCATGCTGCCCGCCAACAAGCGCCGCGGCGCCCCGACCGGCGGCGGCAACTTCTACCTGTTCAAGGGCGCGTCCGAAGAGCAGCTGACCGCGGCCGCCGACTTCGTGAAGTGGATCACCGGTCCCGAGCAGGCCGCCAAGTGGACCATCGCCACGGGCTATGTCGCGCCGCGTCCGGACGCCTGGGAGACCGAGGCGATGAAGACCTACGCCGCCGACTTCCCGCCGGCCACCGTTGCCCGCGACCAGCTCGAGTTCGCCGTCGCGGAGCTGTCCACCTACCAGAACCAGCGCGTGACGACGATCTTCAACGATGCGCTCGCCGCCGCCATCACCGGCCAGAAGGACGCGGCGACCGCTCTGAAGGACGCGCAGGCCCAGGCCGACGCGATCCTCGCCGAGTATCGCTGACGCCTGACGGCAGGCCGGGAAACCGGCTCACGCCAAAAACCAAGGGGATCGGCAGCTGTCGCTGCCGGTCCCCGACCCGGTCCGGGGCAGGACGGGCCGACAGGGATGCGAGGGAAGGACCAAGGGCAAGATGACGACCGCGACAGGCCGCACGAGAGTGCCGATGCTGATACGCAGCCGCGAGTGGATACACGCGTGGCTGTTGCTGCTTCCCGCGCTCTTCTTCCTTTTCGCCTTCACCCATGTGCCGGCGGTGATGACGCTGTGGAACAGTTTCCACTCGACCCCGCGCGGCCGGCGACCGGCCCGGTTCATCGGCCTCGACAATTACGAGCGGATGATGGGCGATCCCATCTTCTGGAAAGTGCTGGGCAACAATCTGTGGTTCGCCTTCGGCACGATCCCGCTCTCCGTCGGCATCGCCATCGTCATGGCCCTTTGGGTCAATGACCGCCTCGCGGGGCGCGGCTTCGTGCGCATGGCCTATTTCACCCCGACCGTGCTGCCGCTGATCGCCGTCGCCAATATCTGGCTGTTCTTCTACACGCCCGGCTTCGGCCTGATCGACCAGGTCGGCTCGGCCCTGTTCGGCTGGCCGCAGACCAACTGGCTCGGCGACCCGTCGACCGCCCTCAACGCCGTCATCGTCGTCACGGTGTGGAAGGAGGCCGGCTTCTTCATGATCTTCTATCTTGCGGCCCTGCAGGCGATCCCGCCCTCCCTGGTGGAAGCTGCGAAGATCGAGGGCGCCGGCCGCTGGACGATCTTCTGGCGCATCACCTTCCCCTTGATGATGCCGACCACGCTCTTCGTGTCGATCAACGCGGTGATCAACTCCTTCCGCCTGGTCGATCACATCTTCATCCTGACCAATGGCGGCCCGGACAACGCCTCCTCGCTGCTGCTGTTCCACATCTACGAGACGGCCTTCAAGTACTGGGAGACCGGCTACGGCGCGACGCTGACCGTCGCGATGCTGGCGATCCTGTGTGCGCTCGCCATCGGCCAGTTCTTCTTCTTCGACCGCAGGGTGCACTACAAATGACCGCCGCAGCCGACGCTCCCGCCCGCCCGCGCCGCCGGCGCTTCGACCTCGACCGGACGCTCAACACGCTCGCCGCCTGGGTGCTGGCCCTGATGTGGATCCTGCCGCTCGCCTTCGCGATCTGGACGGCGATCCACCCCTCCGCCTACGAGGCCCGCTTCGAGCTGCTGGCGCCGCTGACTTTCGAGAATTTCGAGAAGGCCTGGGGTGCCGCACCCTTCGCGCGCTACTTCCTCAACACCTTCATGCTGGTCACGCTGATCCTCGCCGGCCAGTTCCTGCTGTGCACGCTGGCCGCCTATGCCTTCGCGCGCTTCACCTTTCCCGGCCGCTCGATCCTGTTCACGCTAGTGCTGCTGCAGCTTCTGGTGATGCCGGACATCCTGATCGTCGAGAACTACAAGACCATGCGCATCCTCGGCCTGGTCGACACCATCCCGGCGATCGCGCTGCCCTACATCGCCTCCGGCTTCGGCATCTTCCTGCTGCGCCAGACCTTCATGACCGTGCCGCGCGAACTCGACGAGGCCGCGCGCATCGAGGGCTCCAGCATCCTCGGCATCCTGTGGCGGGTCTACATCCCGCTCGCCAAGCCGACCTATCTCGCCTACGGCCTCGTCTCGGTCAGCCACCACTGGAACAACTTCCTGTGGCCGCTGATCGTCACCAACTCGGTCGACACGCGCCCCGTGACGGTCGGCCTCAGCGTCTTCTCGGCCATCGATTCCGGCATCGAGTGGTCGGTGATCAACGCGGCGACGCTGATGACCTCCGGACCGCTGCTGATCGCCTTCCTGCTGTTCCAGCGCCAGTTCGTGCAGAGCTTCATGCGCGCCGGCATCAAGTAGGACGGATCACCTACGCCCGAATGCAAAACACCCCGGCAGGCTGGCCGCCTGCCGGGGTGTCGTCTTTTCTACGGCAAGCTCTTGCCTACTTCACCGTGACCGGCACCCGCGCGACGACACGGGGCTCGCCGGTGGCGATGACATAGCGCAGTTCGTACTGGCCCGGCTCTGCCGGCGCCATGACCGTGATCCGGCCGTCCGCGATGTTCTCGGCGCTGTTCCAGGCACCGCCGACATAGGCCCCATCGCCGTCGCCGACCAGCGCGAAGCCAACCCAGTTGGCCCCGGCCATCGGGCCTTCCGCAACCACCTGCAGTTCGCTTCCGGCCTCGACCTCGGCCGGCGCCTCGAGCTTCACCTGTGCTTCGGCTACGGTAACCGGGAGCGAGGCCAGAACCTTCGGCCCTTCCGAGGCCGAGAGCACATAGCGCAGTTCGTAGTCGCCCGCGATCCCCGGCGTCGGCAGGCGGACGCTGGAACCCTCGGGCGTGGCCCAGCCGATATACTCGCCGGCCGGCGCGCCCACCGAGGCAAAGCCGACCCAGTCGGAGGCCCCGCCCGGGCCCGTCCAGGCGACATCCACATGGCTGCCGACCATGAGAGGCCCGTCAATGGCGACCGTGGCCGGCGAGTCCACCACCTTGAACGGCGTGCGGACCATCACCTGTCCGTCATTGCCGGCGACATAGATCGCCTCGAAGTCGCCCGGTTCCGCCGGAGCCTGCATGGACAGGACCGCCCCGTCGCGCACGAAGGCATAGCGCCCATCGTGATCGTCCGCAGTGCCGCCGGGAGGAACGAAGGCAAGGTAGTCGCCATTCCCGTTCGGGCCGCGCCAGGAGACCTTGGCCGTGGTGCCGGCCGGCACCTGCGCCGGCAACTCGATGGCAAGGTCGGCCGGCGTTACCTCGATCGCAGCGGTTGCCAGCACCCGGTCTCCCGCCTTCGCCCACACATAGGCGACCGCGTAGCTGCCGGGCTCGGAGGGCAGGCGCATCTCGACCGGGCTGCCGTCGCGCACCCAGGCCCAGTTGTCGGTCTCCAGCCGGTTTCCGTCCGCATCCAGGATGCGCAGGAAGTCGCTCTCCTCCATCGGTCCCGTGAAGGCGACCGAAAGGCTGGAGGAGGCGGGGCCGCCGGCAGCAGCGGGAGAAACGCTTGCTGCGGGCACGTCGCTGGCGAGCTTCACCACGACCGATGCGCCCTGGTCGCCGACAGTCACCTCGACACCGCCGGCGCGATCTCCGGCCGTGGCGGTCACGAGATAGTCGCCCGGCGACAGGTCCATCTTCGCGTCGTTGCCGCCAAGGGTCGCGACGAGCTGCTCGCTCGCCGCATCGACCACCGTCCAGTCCACCGCACCAGCGACCGCATTGCCGGTCTCGGCCTCGACCGCGCTGAAGGTGACCGGAAAGCCGGCAGGCTCAGCGGACGCCGCCTCGGTCGAGCTCTTCAGCGCCTCCGACAGTTCGCCGGCATTGCGGGCGTTGAAGTAGCGCCCGCCGGTCGCAGAGGCGATACAGGCGATCTTCGCCTGGTCGGCACGCGAGGCAATGTCGAAGCCGATGACGTGAGCGGTGAAGTCGATGCCGCCCGCAGCCAGCTCCCGGGCAAGGGCGCAAGGGTCGCCGCCGCAGGTCTCGATGCCGTCGGAGATCAGCACCAGCCGTGCCGGCCGGTCATTGGCATTGAGCCCGGCCGCAGCCTGCCGCAACGCCTCGGTGATCGGCGTCTTGCCGCGCGGCTTCATCGCCGCGACGGCGCGGGTGAGCGCAGAGCGGTCGAGGGGGGTGACCGGGACCACCTGTTCGACATCGCCGCAGTCGCCGGTGCGACGGTGGCCATAGGCCATGAGACCCGTCGGCGCGCCGTCGGGAAGGGTCTCCACCAGCCCGGCCAGCGCCTCGCGGGCGATATCGACCTTCGCCACGCCGTCGATCTGCCCCCACATGGAGTTGGACATGTCGATGACGAGCAGCGTGTCGGGCTGCGTCTCCTGCGCTATCGCCGCGGGCACGGCCAATACCGCTGCCAGCAGCGCGGCAATTCCTGTCTGTCGCAAATGAACCTCCACCGGATGCGTCAAGCACCGCACGCGAGTGCACGCGGCGCTTTTCACCATGCCCGCCCCAACCACCCAGTGGTGTGACACCCGTCACGCAGCGACCGTCGGCATGTTCGCGAGCTTGCAGCGCGTCCGTTTTTTTCGGCTCTGCGTCCGCCGGCTGCGGATCGCGCTTGGCCGCAGGCACGGCTACCGACAAGAAAGACAGGCGTGCCATCCGCCGCGTCGAGGGGGGCGATGTGGCACGGATCCCCGGACGGACTTCCAGAACGGATTTCAGGATACGCGCATGGCCCTTTCCAACACCGCCCGCTCGTCTGGCGCTCGCCTGACGGCCGCCCTGCTTTTTGCCGCCGCCCTCGCCGGGTGCCAGGCCCCGGCCAGCTCCGGACCGCCGCCACCGCCGCCGGCTTTTGCGGCCCCGAACTTCGGCTCTCCGGCTTTCGGCAGCACCAGCCAGGCCGCATCGCCGATGCAGCGCACCGCCACTCTCTCGTCCTCGTCGAAGTCGTGGGTGACGCCGGACGGCACCCGCCACACGAAATCGTCCAGCACCACCGCCTCGGTGCGGGTCGACCCCAACGCCATGGGCAATGCCGCCGCGATGCTGTTCGGCGCGATGATGGGCCAACCGGGCACAGCCCCCGCCCCCGTCACCAAGGGCCAGATCGCCGGCGACTGGAATGTCGAGGTCGACGGCAAGCAGTGCCGCCTGTCGCTGCGCCCCACCGGCGCGGGCATGGGCGACTTCGCCTCCACATTCGGATGCATGGGCACCGACCTGCAGAGCGTCTCGAGCTGGTCCCTGCGGGGCAACGAGGTCGTCCTGACCGGCATGATGAGCAAGCGCGTCGCGGTGCTCGCCCTCAACGGCACCAACCGCATGGACGGCACGGCGGACGGCTCCTCCGGCAGGATCATCGCCTGGCGCTGACGCATGAGGCCGGCGCGGGATCTGTCCCGCGCCGCATCCATCAGGCACTGAGAAGCCGGATCCACTCCTCGTAGCGGCGGTCGAGATCGCGGTCGAAATCGCTGCTCGCCCGCTCCGCACCGGCCGGAGCTGCCCGCATGTCTCGCGCCGTGGTCCCGAAGCGGGCACGGAAGGCGCGCGAGAACGCACTGTCATTGGCGAAACCGCAATCGGCCGCAATGGCCGAGATCGGCCGTTCGGCAAAACGGTGGTCGATCAGCATGCGCAGCGCCAGCCGCAACCGCTGTTCGCGGATATAGGCCAGCACCCCGCCGAACGGTTCGAACATCTCGTAAAGGCGGGTACGCGACACGCCCGACAGCCGCGCCACCCGTGCCGGCGACAGATCCGGATCGCGAAGATGCTCGGCGATCCGCTGGCGCGCCCGCACCAGCAGCGCAAAGGCGATGCCCGCCTCGCCCTGACTGTCGTCGCGTCGGCTTGCATTGAGACAGGCGGCCGTCAGCGCCACGGTCGCCGCGCTTGCCTCGGTTCCCTGCGACAGGCTCATGTCCGGCGCCAGCGCCTTCAGCGTCGTCATGTGATCGATCAGCAGGCGGGCAAGCGGATTTCCCTGCGCATGAATGACCTGCATGTGCCGATCGCCGGCCTGCTTCAGCTGCGGTTCGATGAGCGAGCGCGGGACGAGGAGCGACAGGTTGGTGAAGTCGCTGGTCTGCGACCGCATCTCCTGGGCAAGGTCGAAGACGACCAATGCATCCTGGCCGAAGACCTCGTCGCGGCCACGATGGTGGAACTCCATCCGGCCCTGCTCGTAGACCTGGATCATCAGATGATCCATGCCGTCGCGCGCGATGGTCGCCGACGAGCGCGCCCAGGACTGGGCCTCGGTCCTGGTTCGGGCCAGCGCCACATCGCCGATCACATGCGCATCGAGCTCCGCGCGAAATCCGTGGGCCCGACGCTCGCGCGGCACGCCCACCTCGAAGACACAACCGATGCTTTCGCGCCAGACCTCGAACCGGTCGGCGAGCGGAACGGCATCCAGCGAGAACACCGAATGCGGAACGCGCGAAATGTCTTCCGTCGTCAAATTTCCCTCCTCGGGATTTGCGCCGCGGAATTTAGCAGGAGCTGAAATCGCTGCAAGGGAACACGATGAGCCGAAGGCGGCCCTTGCGCCCAAACATGCCCCGCAAGGCCCGGGATGGCCGGCTCAATCTCCGTTGAGGCGGGCCGTCGTGTCTTCGGAAAACCCGGCTTTCGACTTTTTCTCGAATGCCGCACGCCAGGACGCCGACAATGGCGCCAACGCGGCGATGGCAGCGGCCACCGACGGATCGAGGCGCGGATCGAAGCGGGCTGCGACGACCCTGTCGAGCGGCCAGTCGGGACAGGGACGGGCCGTCAGCTCCATCGTATCGCCGACCGAGATCCGCCCGCCCTCCAGAACGCGGTAATACCAGCCGGTGCGCCCGCTCTTCTGCATCGCCATCGCCATCTCGTCGATCCCCGTGTGGGCGGGCAGCTTCCAGCACGGCTGGCGTCCCTGGCAGATCTCGACGAGCGTCGAGCCGATGCGGAAGCGGTCTCCGAGGCACACATCGGCCTCGGTGACGCCAAGGGTCGAGATGTTTTCGCCAAAACCGCCGGCAACAAGGCGCTCGGCGTGTTCGGGCCACCGCGCGGCCCAGTAGGCATAGTGATCGGCAGGATAGTGGTGCAGCGCCTTTTCCGGCCCGCCATGAACGGCCCGGTCCGCCTGCTCGTCGTCCTCGAAGCCGTCCAGGCCGAGTTCCAGGGGACCGCGGACGGCCTCCTTGCCGATAGCCGAGGGCGGCTTGCCATCCCAGCGCTCGCGCGCCTTCCCGATGTAAAGGCCGGTCACGGTGGCAATGATCTGCATGGGGAAACTCCGGTCGATCGGAAGGACCGGCACCTTACGCCTGCCCCGCCCGCCTCTCAAGCGACCAGCTGTCGCGCGCTGTCCATTACGAACCAATAGGTGATTGGTTCGTAAGCAGGAAGGTGCTCATGCAAATGCCAACAGCCTCAAAAGAAGCTGAAAATTTCATCAGGTATGCGCGTTTTGCAAGCTTTGAAAAAACCGCCTTCCGCACCGGCTTGCCAGCCCTTCTCTTCTGCGCCAATAATGGGACCAATAAAGCAAAAGGTACGAGGCAGGTTCGAGCTCCCGTGACCGACGAGACCCCGATACAGCGCAACTCCAGCCTGGCCCTGGAGCGCCTGCGCATCATCGTCGACCAGCTGGAACGGGAAGCCCGTGACCAGCTGCCGACCGAGCGCGAACTCGCGGAAGAAATCGGCGTCGGCAGGCGGGCGGTGCGCCGCGCCCTCGACGTGCTCGAAGCGGAAGGGCGGATCTGGCGCCGCCAGGGGGCCGGCACGTTCATCTCTGCGGCCCGCAACCGGGCCGAGAACCGCATTCGCCATCTGCCCGAACTGACCAACATGTTCGAGGTGATGGAGGTTCGACTGCGCATCGAGCCGGCGCTCGCCCGCCTCGCCGCCTTGCGGGCCACCGCCGCCGACATCGCCCGCATGCGCGAGATTTCGGAGAAGGTCGCCGCGGCAACCGACATGGACAGCCGCGAGCTCTGGGACAGCTCGCTGCACCGGGCCGTTGCCATGGCCGCCGGCAACACCCTGTTCCTGGCGCTGTTCGACGTGGTCGACCGGGTGCGCCAGGACGAGAACTGGCGCCATGTGCGCGAAGCGCTGCGCACGCCCAGCTCGCAGCGCCTCTACCATTCCCAGCACGAGGAGCTGGTCGACGCGCTGGAGCGGCGCGACCCGGTCGCTGCCGAGCGGACCATGCGCAAGCACCTGCTCAGCCTGCAGGAAAGGCTGATGCTGCAGACCGTCGAGGGCCCTGCCGATGCCGAATAGGATGGGCACCCCGCCAACGGCCGCATCCCGGACGCCGGTCCTGGCCGTCGAGGACCTTGCCCTCCGTTTCGGCGGCACTTCGTCCAACGTGGTCGACGGCGTCAGCTTCGATGTCGCCGCCGGCGAAACGCTCTGCATCGTCGGCGAAAGCGGCTGCGGCAAGTCGGTGACCTCGCTCGCCCTGATGGGCCTTTTGCCCATGCCCCCGGCCGAGATCGTGCGCGGCCGCGCCCTGTTCGAGGGGCGCGACCTGCTTGCCCTTTCCCGCCGGGAGATGGGGCGAATGCGCGGCGACCGCATCGCGATGATCTTCCAGGAGCCGATGACCTCGCTGAACCCGGTCTACACGGTCGGCGACCAGATCGCCGAGATCGTCCGCCGGCACCGTCCGGTCGGGCGGACCGAGGCGCGGGCCCGTGCGCTGGAGATGCTGGAGCGGGTGAAGGTGCCGGCCGCGAAACGCCGGCTCGACGACTATCCGCACCAGATGTCGGGCGGCATGCGCCAGCGCGTGATGATCGCCATGGCGCTCGCCAACGATCCGCGCCTGCTGATCGCCGACGAGCCGACCACGGCGCTCGACGTGACCATTCAGGCCCAGATCCTGGATCTGATGCGCGATTTGCAGCGCGAAACCGGCACCGCCCTCATCCTCATCACCCACGACCTCGGCGTCGTGGCCGAGGTCGCCGACAAGGTGGCGGTGATGTATGCCGGGCGGATCGTCGAGACCGGCCCCGTCGAGGCGATCTTCGACGACCCGCAGCACCCGTATACGCTCGGTCTGATCAGCTCCATCCCCTCGCTCAGTGAGCGCGGCGGCCAGCTCGCGACGATTCCGGGCATGGTGCCGACGGTCGAGCGCATGCCGCCGGGCTGCCGTTTCGCCCCGCGCTGTCCGTTTGCCGATGCCGCGTGCCGCACACAGGCGCCGCCGCTCGCGGAGATCACCGCCGGCCATGCCGCCGCCTGCCGCTATGCGCCGCTGGAACGTCACTTCGGAGATGCGGCATGACCGGCGACCCGCGCGACGTGATCCTCGAGGCCCGTGGCCTTGCCAAGCGGTTCCCCGTCGGCATGAAGCTGTTCGGCGAACGCCAGAGCGTGCGCGCGGTCGACGGCGTGTCGCTCAAGGTGCATCGCGGCGAGACGCTGGCGGTGGTCGGCGAAAGCGGCTGCGGCAAGTCCACCCTCGCCCGCCTGCTGCTGCGCCTGATCGACCCCAGCGAGGGCGAGGTGCTTTACGGCGGCACGAACATCGCCGCCTTGCCGAAAAAAGAGATGCGGCGGCTGCGCAAGGATCTGCAATTCGTCTTCCAGGATCCGTTCTCTTCGCTGAACCCGCGCATGAGCGTCGGCGCCATCATAGAGGAACCGATGCGCGTCCATGGCCTCGGCGATGCCGCGTGGCGTCGGGGGGAGGTCGCTCGCCTTTTGACGCGCGTCGGGCTGAGGGCCGAATTCGCCGACCGCTACCCGCACGAGTTTTCCGGCGGCCAGCGCCAGCGCATCGGCATCGCCCGGGCACTGGCATCCGGCCCGAAAGTGCTGATCGGCGACGAACCGGTCTCCGCGCTCGACGTGTCGATCCAGGCGCAGGTGATCAACCTTCTGGAGGACCTGAAGCAGGAATACGACCTGACCCTGGTGCTGATCGCCCACGACCTTGCTGTCATTCGCCACATGAGCGACCGGGTCGCCGTGATGTATCTCGGCGAGATCGTCGAGGAAGGCGACACGGCCGCCCTCTACGATGCGCCCTTCCATCCCTATACGCAGGCCCTGATGCGGGCGATCCCGATCCCCAGCCCCAGAGCCCGCAAGGCCGCTGTGAAGCTCGACGGCGACGTGCCCTCGCCGCTCGCGCCGCCCTCAGGCTGCCGCTTCCATACCCGCTGTCCGCTTGCCGATCTGCGCTGCGCCGCGGACCGGCCGGCCCTTCGGGAGGTAGAACCGGGGCGCCGCGTCGCCTGCCACCACTGGCAACGGGCGGCGAAGGAGGAGGCCGCCGTCCTTGCCGAACCGGAGGCCTCGCAGGCCGCCCGCCGCCGTCTTTCGCTTTACCGGGACAGAAGCGAACGCCAGCAGAACTCCGTCCCGCAATCTGAATCATAAGAACCTGACCAGAGGAGCCTTGAGAATGCGACAGAGTCTTCTTGCAGCCCTGCTGTTGAGCGCCAGCGCCCTTGTCGCGCTGCCCGCCGCCGCGGCCGACCTGAGGATCGGCCTCCAGGAGGATCCGGATGTGCTCGATCCGGACCAGTCCCGCACGTTCGTCGGCCGTATCGTCTATGCCTCGCTTTGCGACAAGCTGGTCGACATCACGCCGGACCTCGAGATCATCCCGATGCTGGCGACCGCGTGGTCGTGGTCGGACGACGGCAAGATCCTGACCATGGACCTGCGCGACGGCGTCACGTTCCATGACGGCACCGCCTTCGACGCGGAGGCCGTAAAGGCCAATATCGAGCGCTCGAAGGGCCTGCCGGAAAGCCGCCGCAAGAGCGAGGTCAAGTCGATCGAAAGCGTCGAGGTCACCGGCCCGATGCAGGTGAAGATCACCCTCGCCCAGCCGGATGCGACGCTGCTTGCGCAGCTTGCCGACCGCGCCGGCATGATGGTGTCGCCCACGGCCGCCTCTGCCGCCGGAGCCGACTTCGGCTCCAATCCGGTCTGCTCAGGCCCCTTCGCCTTCAAGGAGCGCGTCCAGCAGGACCGCATCGTCCTGACGCGCTTTGCCGACTACTGGAATGCCGACGCGATCCACTTCGACAGCGTGACCTTCCTGCCGATCCCCGACACGACCGTGCGCCTCGCCAACCTGCGCTCGGGCGATCTCGACATGCTGGAGCGGCTGGCGGCCACCGACGCGGCCTCGGTGAAGGAGGACGCGGGCCTCGTCTATGCGGACGCGGTCAGCCTCGGCTACCAGGGCATCACCATCAATGTCGACAATGGCGAGCGCGGCAACAACCCGTTCGGCAACGACCCGCGGCTGCGCCAGGCGTTCGAGCTGACGCTCGACCGTGACGCGATCAACCAGGTGGTCTTCGAGGGCGTGTTCGCGCCGGGTAACCAGCCCTTCCCGCCGACCAGCCCCTGGTACGACAAGGAAACGCCGATCCCGGCGCGTGACATCGCCAAGGCCAAGGAGCTGATGAAGGAAGCCGGGCACGAGACCTTCGAGCTGGAGGTGCAGGTCGCCAACAATCCGGTTCAGACACAGCTGATGCAGGTGGTGCAGTCGATGGCCGCCGAGGCCGGCTTCGTCGTCAAGCTCAAGTCGATGGAGTTCGCCAGCCTGCTCGCCGACCAGACGGCCGGCAATTACCAGGCGAGCCAGGTGGGCTGGTCGGGCCGCACCGACCCGGACGGCAACATCCACCAGTTCATGACCTGCAAGGGCGGCATCAACGACAGCAAGTACTGCAACCCGGAGGTCGACGCGCTGCTCGACAAGGCGCGTACCAGCAACGACATAGCGACCCGCAAGGCGAGCTATGACGCAGCCCGCAAGATCCTCGCGAAGGATCTGCCGATCATCTACCTCTATCACCAGACCTGGATCTGGGCGCTGGACGGCAAGGTCGAAGGCTTCGTCCCCTATCCGGACGGCATGATCCGCCTGCAGAACGTCAAGTTCAAATCCTGACGCGACAGATGCAAGGCCCGGGCGGTCCGGGCCTTGCATCCCTTTTCCGGACACGGCCCGTTCATGCTGACCTTCATCGCAAGACGCCTGCTGATCGCGATCCCGACACTGCTGCTGGTGTCGGTGTTCGTGTTCACGCTGCAAAAGCTCCTGCCGGGCGATCCCGCTCTGGTTCTCGCCGGCGAGGAGCGCGACCCGGAAGTGCTCGCCTTCATCCGCGAGAAGTACCGGCTGAACGACCCGATCTTCTATCAATACGCCTACTGGCTTGGCGGGCTGGTGCAGGGCGATCTCGGCATCTCCCTGCGCACCAACCAGCCGGTGCTGCAGCTGATCCTCGACAAGCTTCCCGTGACCATCCAGCTCGCGGTGATGGCGATGATCATCGCCATGGTGATCGGCATTCCGGCCGGCATCCTGTCGGCGGTGAAGAAGGGCAGCCCCATCGACTACATCGCCAATTTCGTGGCGCTGTCGGGCCTGTCGATCCCCAATTTCTGGCTCGGCATCATGCTGATCCTGCTGGTCTCCGTGGAACTCGGCTGGCTGCCGGCCTCGGGCTACGCATCGCCCTTCGAGGACCCGGTGCGCTCGTTCCAGACCATGATCATGCCCGCCTTCGTGCTCGGCACCGCCCTTGCCGCCACCTTGATGCGCCACACGCGCTCGGCGATGCTCGGCGTGCTCAAGGCCGACTATGTGCGCACCGCCCGCGCCAAGGGCCTGGGCGAGCGCGTCGTCATCCTCAAGCATGCCTTCCGCAACGCGCTGCTGCCCATCGTCACGCTGGGTGCGCTGCTGTTCGGCGAGTTGCTCGCCGGCGCCGTGCTGACCGAACAGATCTTCACCATTCCCGGCTTCGGCAAGCTGATCGTCGATGCGGTCTTCACCCGCGATTATGCGGTCGTCCAGGGTGTCGTGCTGTGCACCGCGGCCGGCTTCATCCTGATGAACCTCATCGCCGACGTGCTCTACTTCCTGCTCAACCCGCGCATGAGGGCGACGCTGTGACCACGCCCGCCACCGCCTCCCCGCTCCTGCCCGCAGATGCCGACGACGGCGCCCTGCCCGCGCGCAGCGGCAGCCGCGCCTGGAAGAAGCTGAAACGCAACAAGAGCGCGCTCTTCGGCTTCCTGCTGGTCGCCTTCTTCGTCGGCATCGCCGTGCTGGCCCCGATCCTGCCGATCGCCGACCCGGCCGCGACCAGCTGGTCGGCGATCCGCAAGCCGCCGTCCGAGCTCTACTGGCTCGGCAGCGACGAGATCGGCCGCGACATCCTCTCGCGCATGATCTGGGGCGCCCAGGCGTCGCTGCTCGCCGGCGTCGTCTCGGTGCTGATCGCCGTGGTCGTCGGCGTGCCCTTCGGCCTCGTCTCCGGATATTTCGGCGGCTGGACCGACCAGATCATCTCGCGCATCACCGATGCGTTGCTGGCGACACCCTTCCTCATCCTCGCCATCGCGCTTGCCGCCTTCCTCGGTCCGAGCCTGACCAACGCGATGATCGCCATCGGCCTGTCGGCGACACCGATCTTCATCCGCCTGACCCGCGGCCAGGTGCTGTCGGTGAAGACGGAGGATTATGTGGAGGGCGCGCGCGCCGTCGGCCTGTCGGACGTCGCCATCATGTGGCGCTACATCCTGCCCAACGTCTTCGCGCCGGTGCTGGTGCAGGCGACGCTGACGGTCGCGACCGCAATCATCGCGGAGGCGAGCTTGTCCTTCCTCGGCCTCGGCCAGCAGCCGCCCGATCCCAGCTGGGGATCGATGCTGAACGTTGCCAAGAATTTCATGACCCAGGCGCCGTGGATGGCGTGGTGGCCGGGTGCCGCCATCTTCCTCGTCGTTCTCGGCTTCAACCTGCTCGGCGACGGCTTGCGCGACGCGCTCGACCCGCGCGAGAGCTGACCCCGCGCTTCGGCCCGGCAACAACACGGAAAACCCCCAAGGGAGATCGGATGTCCACCTTCACCACCAGACCGGAAATCCGGGGCACGTTCGGCGTCGTCACCTCGACCCACTGGATCGCCACGGCGATCGGCATGAGCATCCTGGAAAAGGGCGGCAACGCCTTCGACGCGGCGGCCGCCACCGGCTTCGTGCTGCAGGTCGTCGAGCCGCATCTCAACGGCCCGGGCGGCGACCTGCCGGTGATCCTGCACGATGCGACGAGCGGCAAGATGGAGGTGATCTGCGGCCAGGCCCCGGCTCCGGCCGGCGCGACCATCGAGCACTACCGCCGCGAGGGCCTGTCGCTGATCCCCGGCGACGGGATGCTGGCGACCGTCATTCCCGGCGCCTTCGACGGCTGGATGCTGATGCTGCGGGACCATGGGCGGCTGCCGCTGCGCGATGTCCTGGAGCCGGCGATCCACTATGCCCGCAGCGGCCATCCGATGCTGGCGCGCGTTTCTGCGACCATCGCAGGCCTTGCGGGCTTCTTCGAAAAGGAATGGCCGACCTCGCATGCCACCTGGTGTCCGGGGGGCAAGGCGCCGGCGACGGACGAGCTGTTCTGCAACCCGGCCCTTGCAGACACCTGGGAGCGGCTGCTGAGGGAAGCGGAGGCGAAGAGCGGCCGCGAGGCACAGATCGAGGCGGCGCGCGATTGCTTCTACCGCGGCTTCATCGCCGAAGAGATCGCCGCCTTCGTCGAAAAGACCGAGGCGATGGACGCCAGCGGCACGCGGCACAAGGGCGTGCTGACCGCCGACGATCTTGCGAACTGGCGCGCGACCACGGAAACGCCGCTGACCTACGACTATCACGACTGGACCGTCGCCAAGACCGGCCCCTGGGGTCAGGGCCCGGTCTTGCTGCAGGCACTCGCCCTGCTCAAGGGCACGGCCATCGGCCAGGTCGACCCGGTCGGCGCCGACTTCGTGCATCTCGTCGCCGAGGCGATGAAGCTCGCCTATGCGGACCGCGAGGTCTATTACAGCGACCCTGCCTTCACCGACGTGCCGATGCAGCACCTGCTGTCCGACGCCTACAGTGCCGGACGGCGGGCACTGATCGGCGAGACCGCCTCCTTCGACCTGCGTCCCGGCATCGTCCCCGGCTACGAGGCACAGGTGCAAAAGGCGATGCAGGTGATCGAGGGCCTTGGCACCTCGGCGACCGGCGTCTACGAGCCGACCATGGCGCATCTGTCGGAAAAGCGCGGCGACACGGTGCATATCGACGTCATCGACCGCTGGGGCAACATGGTTTCCGCCACGCCGTCCGGCGGCTGGCTGCAATCCTCGCCGATCATTCCCGCGCTCGGCTTCTGCCTCAACTCGCGCGCCCAGATGTTCCTACTGGAGGACGGGCTGCCGACCTCGCTTGCTCCGGGCAAGCGGCCGCGCACGACGCTGACCCCCAGCCTTGCGCTGAAGAACGGCGTTCCCACGCTTGCCTTCGGCACGCCGGGCGGCGACCAGCAGGACCAGTGGCAGCTGTCGCTGTTCCTGCGTCTCGCCCATCACGATCTCAACCTGCAGCAGGCAATCGACCAGCCGCTGTTCCACACCACCCACTTCCCGGCGTCGTTCTATCCGCGCCAGCGCCAGCCGGGCCACATCATGGTGGAGGAGAGCTTCGGCAAGCCGGTGCTCGACGCATTGCGCGCGCGCGGGCATGCTCTCGACGTGGCGCCCGCCTGGTCCATCGGCCGGCTGACGGCCGCCCGCCGCGACCCGAACGGGTTGCTGCGTGCCGCCGCGACGCCGCGGCTGATGCAGGCCTATGCGGCCGGACGCTGACGGGAGACCGCCTGAATGACCTACTCGATTGTCGCCCGCGATGCCGCGACCGGCCAGTTCGGCATTGCCGTCGCCAGCCGCTTCTTCGCGGTTGGCGCCGTCGTCCCGCACATGGCGGGCGGCGTCGGCGCCATCGCCACCCAGGCCTTCATCTCGCCGCTCTACGGTACCGACGGCATGAAGATGCTGCAGGCCGGCGCTTCGGCTGAAGACGTCGTCGCGGCGATGACCGGCCGCGATGCGGGGGCCCACTCGCGCCAGCTTCATGTGATGGATGCGACGGGGCGCAGCGCCGCCTTTACCGGCGAGAAATGCGTTGCCTGGGCAGGGCATCTCTTCGCCGACGGGGTTTCGGTCGCCGGCAACATGCTCGCGAGGCCGGCGGTCCTGGAGGCAACGCTGGAAACCTATCTCCGCCACCCGGAGAAGGCTTTCGCCGACCGGCTGCTCACCGCTATGGAAGCCGGCGAGGCAGCCGGCGGCGACAAGCGCGGCAAGCAGTCTGCGGCGCTCAAGATCGTCCGCGGCGAGGCTTATCCGTGGATCGACATTCGCGCCGACGACCATCCCGACCCGCTGCCGGAACTCCGCCGGCTGATGGCGGTCGCCGCCGAGCGCTACCTGCATGTCGCCGAAACCCTGCCGACCTCCGACAATGTGTCGGGCATGCTCGACCGAACGGTCATCGACCTGAAGATCGCCCAGCTGGAGGCGGAGCGGATCAAGGACGGGCTGCCCTCTGCCTCCTTCGCCACGCCGCTGACCTGAAAGCCGTTGCCGGACGCCCCGGGTCGGGTTAAGGCGCTGCATGATCAGCATGCGTGGAGGCCAGAGGATGTGCGAGACGGAGGAAACGGCGGCCGTCAGGGCAAAACCGCCCCGGTTCATTACCGCAGCCTCCCACGAAGGGCCCGGCCTCGACCGGTATCGCGCCTCGCTTGCCCGCTTCGGCATCGTTCCGGACATCGTCTGGACCGGCCATCCCTATCCCGGGCATGCGGCACGTGCCCGTCTGGTGCTCGAACGACTTCGCACGTTGCCGGAGGACGAAATCGTCGTCCATACCGATTGTTTCGATGTGGTCCTGATCCGCGACCCGGCAGAGCTTGTCGCCCGCTTTCTCGCCTTCGGCGCTCCGATCGTGATCTCCACGGAACCAGGCTTCACCTGGAAGCTCCCGGCCCGATTGCGCGCATCGCGCTCCTACCCGAAGGCGGGCGGAAAGAGCGGCATGTACCGCTATCTCAATGCCGGCTGCTATGTTGGCGAGGCCGGCGCGCTTGCCGCCATGCTCTCCGAACTCGACTATGCCAGCGCCGTCGACTGCGACCAGTCGCTGCTCAACAAGTGGTTCATGGAAAATCCCGGCCGCGCCGCGCTCGACTACGATCAGGAGATCTTCGCAAGCTCGGCCTGCCAGTCGGGGCTGGAGCGCAAGCTCTACCGGTTCGACGGCGCCCACCTCGTCAATACGCGCACGGGC
Organism: Stappia indica; assembly: GCF_009789575.1. NCBI lineage: Bacteria > Pseudomonadati > Pseudomonadota > Alphaproteobacteria > Hyphomicrobiales > Stappiaceae > Stappia > Stappia indica. The sequence continues at coordinate 1,691,346 of NZ_CP046908.1, forward strand.
GGCAAGCCGTTCTTCTTCCACTTCCCGGCCGAGAACCGCCTGTGCACGAAGCATGTGCTCGACATGCTGCCCTTCGAGCTGCCGCGCCTGCCCGTCCGCTCGCGCGACCGGCGCAAATATATCCTCAACGTGATCGAGAGCCGGCCGACCTTCTGGTTCGACCGGCCCGCCTATCCGCTGGAGGATGTCGTCGGCCTCCTCGCCTTTCGGCTGCTGCCGGCAGGGCTGCTTGCCGGCCTCGGCTATCTCGCCTGGCGCGCCATCAGCTAAGCGCGGGCGCCCCGCCTTTACTGCGGGTCCAGCACCGCCTCGACCTCGATCTCCACCTCATAGCCGCCGATGAGATCGCCGACGGCAAGCATCGTGTTGGCCGGGCGGATCTCGCCGAAGACCCGGCCATGCACGCGCGATGGACCTTCCCAGGCGCCGACATCCTGCAGGTAGACCCGCGTGCGCACCACATCCTCCATCGAACCGCCGAAGGCGGTGAGCGCGGCGGCGATCTTGTCGAGGATATAGGTGGTCTGGGCCTCGGCATCGCCCGGTGCGACGCAATGGTCGGCGCCATGGGTGGCGGTCGTGCCGGAGACGAGAACCCGGTCGCCGATGCGCATGGCCCGGCTGAAGCCGGCAAGCGGCTCCCAGATGCTGCCCGACGACAGGCGCCAGCGGTTGGGCCGGCCCGGCACCGGCTCCGGCGTGTAGACGCTGGGGATCTGGTCGAGATGGTGGCTGAGGTCGCCAGACGCGGTGAGGAACGGAGGGCGGCGATACTCGTCGCCGCAGTCGCCGGGGATCGGCGTCATCGCCCCGAAAGCATCCTCCAGCAGGGCGCGGTCCTCGTCGTCGAGCGCAAAGCCGAAGAGGCGGAGATTGTCCGCCCGGTGCTCGCGCTCGCCCACCCGCGCGCCGATGATCACGCCGGCGACGGAGGGCGTTTCAAGCACCCAGCGCGTCGCGACATTGGAGAGGGAAACCCCGTGTTTCTTCGCGATACGGTCGAGCGCCGAGAGCAGCCCTTGAAAAGCCTGCCAGCCGCCGGCCGTGTCGATGAAGCGCTTGTATTTCATCCGGCTCCAGTCGGCGATTTCCGTCGGCTCCGGCTTGCCGAGCCAGCGTTCGGACAGGAACCCGCCGCACAGCGTGCCATAGGCGAGAAGCCGCACGCCCCGCTCCTGGCAAAGGGCGGTCAGGGCGCCGGCTGCGCGCCGGTCGACCACCGAGAAGGACACCTGGTTGGACACGATGGGCAGGTTCTCGGCCAGCGCAACGCGCAGATGGCCGGCATCGAAATTGGTAACGCCGATCTCGCGGATGAGCCCTTCCTCGCGGAGCTTCGCAAGATGCTTGAGGGCATCGAGCCAGCCCGGATGCTCGAAGGTCCACCAGTGGAATTGCAGCAGGTCGACGCACGTGACGCCAAGCCGGTCGAGCCGCTCCTGCACGCCGGCCCGCACGACGTCCTCGGTCATCGGTCCCGGCTCCGGGCACCACTTGGTGAAGGCGAGCGGACGCCCCTCCCCCTCGCCGTGGCGCGCCAGCAACCGGCCGGCAACGAGCTCCGCATTGCCGTAGTGGTCCGCCATGTCGAAGGTGGTGAAGCCGGCGGCCGCATAATCGGCAAGGTGCCCGGCTGCCGCCTCCAGATCGACGGGCGTGCCGTCCTTCTCGATGTCGGCGATCTGCCAGAGGCCGGTGAGAATGCGGCTGATCTCCAGGTCGGGGCCGAGTTTCGTCGTATCGGGACGGCTGGTCATGTGCGGTCGGATCCTGTCGTCGCGGCGGGTGTGCCGCGCCATCTGTGAAGGAAAGGCAGGCGGCGACGCGTGCCGCCCGGTTCGGGAAGCAGCCCTTGCGGGCGGAAGAGAAGGATGGCGCACAGGGCGACACCGATGATCACGGTCTGCAGCGAGGCGGCGCGGGCCTGCTCGCCGGCAGGCGCCAAGGCCTCGACCACCGCGGACGATGCCGCCCAGAGCGCCCAGACCAACAGCGCGCCGAGGATGGCGCCGCGATTGTTTCCGGAACCGCCGACGATGAGCATCGCCCAGACCTGAAAGGTCAACATCGGCAGGTAGTTCTCCGGCGCGATGAAGCCGATGAAATGCGCCTGCGCCGCACCTCCAAGTCCCATGATCGCCCCGCCGAGCGCAAAGGCCTCGATCCGGAAGCGGCGCGGGCTCTTGCCGAGCGCCTCGGCCGCCACTTCGTCCTCGCGGATCGCGCGAAGCGCGCGGCCCCAGGGGCTTTTCGCCAGATGCTGGAGCATCAGATAGAGGCCGAACACAACGGCGACGAGGAGCGCCATATTGGCGAGCGAAAAGGCGAGCGAGCGGCCGGCCAGGTCGCCGAAGGGACGCGGGATCAGGCTGATGCCGAAGGGGCCGCCGGTGATGCCCTCGAGATTGAGCACGGCAAGCTGCACGGTAACGGCAATGCCGAAGGTGGAGATCGCCAGATAATCGGCGCGCAGGCGAATGGTCATCCAGCCGATCAGCGCCGAGAGCAGCCCGGATGCTGCGAAGGCACCAAGCCAGCCGACGAGGATCGGCAGCTCGAAACCGCCGAGGCGTCCCTCCACCGCCGGCGACGTCAGCAGTGCCGACACATAGGCACCGACAGCGACGAAGCCGGCGACGCCGACATTGAACAGCCCCGTCTGGCCCCACTGCACATTGAGGCCAAGGACGATCACCGCATAGGTGAGCGCAACGGTGAGGAAAAAGGCGCAGTAGGCCAGAAGCTCCAGGCTCATGCCGCCCTCCCGAACAGGCCGGTGGGGCGCGCCACCAGAACGACCGTGATCACGGCAAAGGCAACCGCCGCCCGCCATTCGGCGCCTATCGTCTGGACCGCCAGCGCCTCGCACAGGCCGACGATCAACCCGCCGAGCATGGCGCCGGGCACGGATCCGATACCGCCGAGGATGACGGCGGCGAAGAGCGGCAGCAGCAGGTCGAAGCCCATATAGGGGCGGATCTGCACCAGCAGGCCCGACATGGTGCCTGCTGTACAGGCCAGCGCGCCGCCGATGATCCATACCGCGCGCACGATCTTCGCCGTATCGATGCCGACGATGCCGGCCAGCGCCGGGTTCTCGCTGACCGCACGCATGGCGCGGCCGAGATCCGTGCGGGTGAGCAGCAGGTGAACGGCGATCACCGCCAGGAACGCAAGACCGATCAGCAACAGCTGGTCCGGCGTGGCACGGATGCCGCCGGGCAGCGGCATGGCAATCTGGAGTTCACGGGAATAGTAGGCAGGCTTCGAGGTGTAGAGGAATTCGAGCAGGCTGCGCAGCGCCATGGACGCACCGAAGCTCGCCATCACCACGATGATCGCCGTTGCCCCGCGCCGTCTCAGCCTGGCGAACAGGAGATGGTCGACGGCAAGCGCCAGAACCGCCGTGAGCGCCATGGCCAACAATCCGGCAAGGATCAGCGCCACCGACACGCTGAACGGATCGAGCGGGGCAAGGCTGGCGCCGGACACCGCACCGATGGCCAGCGACAGGCTGAGCGAGAGATAGGCGCCCCAGCTGAGCAATTCGCCATGGGCGAAATTGGCAAAGCGCAGGATCGAATAGGTCAGCGTCAGGCCGACGGCACCAAGGCCGATCATCGCCCCGGCCAGCAGGCCCTCGAGCAGGATCTGGGCGCTCATCGTGTCCCCTCCCCGGCGGGTGCGGCGCCGTCCGCATGGGCGCCCAGGAACAGGCGGCCGATATCGGGATCGGCGGCGAGATCCGCCGCCGGTGCATCGTGGCGCAACAGGCCGTCGACCAGGATCACGGCGCGCGAGGCAATCGCCAGAGCCGCCCTGACATTCTGCTCGACCAGGAGGATCGGCACGCCGCTGCGGTTGATCTCGACCAACCGCGCGAACATTTCCGCCACCGCCTTGGGCGACAGTCCCGCAGAAGGCTCGTCGAGGATCAGCACCTTCGGCTCGACCAGGAGGGCGCGTGCGGTCGCCAGCATCTGGCGCTGGCCGCCGGACAGGCCGCCGGCAAGCGCGCCCGGCCGGCTTGCAAGATCGGGATAGGCCGCGAGCATCGCCTCGATGCGCTGCTGGCGCTCCGCCTTGGGCAGGATGGCGGCCGCCACCTGCAGGTTCTCCCGGATCGTCAGAGTCGCGAAGATGTTCTCCGTCTGCGGCACGAAGGCCAGCCCCTTGCGCACCAGCGTATGGCGCGGCAGGTCCGTGATCTCCTCGCCGGAGAGATGCAAGGTGCCGCCATGCAGCGGCACCAGCCCGGCAACCGCCTTGACGAAGGTCGACTTTCCGGCCCCGTTCGGCCCGAGCACCGTGACGAATTCGCCCGGCGCCAGGGTGAAGTCGATACCCTTGACGATAGGCAGGTCCGGCTCGTAGCCGGCGACAAGGCCGCGGGTCGCAAGCGGCGCCGACGATGCGGCGGATGCGGCTGTCGTCATGTCGCCGCCTCCGGCACCACCTCGCCGAGATAGGCTTCCGCCACCTCGCGATTGGCCATGATCTCCGCAGGCGTACCGGCCGCCAGTTCCCGCCCGGACGCCATCACGACGATCCGCCCGCACAGGCGGGCGATCATGTCCATGTTGTGCTCGATGAGGAGGATGCTGACGCCCATGCGGTTGATCTCGACGATCCGGTCGATGATGACGTCGAGCAGGGCCGGATTGACGCCCGCCGCCGGCTCGTCGAGCAGGATCACCGCCGGCTCGGCCATCATCACGCGGGCAAGCTCCAGCAGCTTGCGCTGACCGCCGGACAGGACGCGGGCCGGCTGGTCGACGAGATGGCCGAGGGTCACGAAGTCGATCAGCGCCCTCGCCCGCTCGCGTGCCGCACGCTCCTCGGCCCGCACCGTACCGGGCTGCAGGAAGTTGCGCAGGATGCTTTCGCCGGTCTGGTTCTGCGCCGCAGCCATGACATTGTCGAGGATGCTCATGCCGGCGAAGGGCCGCGGGATCTGGAACGTGCGCCCGAGCCCCATGGCCAGCCGCCGTGCGGCTGGCTGTCGCTCGATCCGCTCGCCCTTCAGGCGGATTTCACCGGCATCCGGCACGAGACTTCCGGCGATAAGGCTGAAAAACGTCGTCTTGCCGGCGCCGTTCGGCCCGATCAGCCCGACGATCTCTCCGCCATGGAGGTCCAGCGACATGCCGTCCACCGCCCGGTTGCCACCGAACCGCCGGGCAACGCCCGTCGCCGACAGGACCGGCGGCGACCCGCCGGCCGATACGCGCGCTGCCCCGTCCGCAGTGCTGCTGACTGACTGCAAGGATCCGCTCCTTATCCCGGCGCCTCGGCGGCGGGGTCTTTTCGCCCCTGTCTGTCACGACCTCCAAAAGGCAATCGACAGCCACCAAAGAACCGCCTCGCGATCCGTGATGTTTGATCAAACATATCTTGATCACAGATCGCGTTTGATTGTAAAGATGGAACAGACGGGTTTTTCAGCCGGCTTCGAGGGAAGTGCGACCACCGCCTTGCGAGGCGCTTCGACCGCATTCCGGCACTCTCACGCCGCAAGACCTGCCCCGGAGGGGGAAGCCAAGGAGGAGGCGATGGCTGCAAGGACGGCTGGCGGATTGCTGCGTGTTGCCGGCGCCGTGCCCGATGCCGGCGACAGCGAAAGCGCGCTCGCCCCGCTCAATCCGGTCGGGCGCCGCACGGTGCAGGACAGCGTCTATGACGAACTGCGCCGATCCCTGATCCAGGGCCTGTTCGATCCCGGCGAAGTCCTGCGCATCGTCGACGTTTCCAACCGCCTCGGCACCAGCACCATGCCCGTGCGCGAGGCCCTGGCCCGCCTGATCTCGGAGCAGGCGCTTGAGGCGATGCCCAACCGCTCCGTCCGCGTGCCGCTTATCTCCCGCGACCGCCTGGAAGACCTTGCCCGCGCCCGCGCGATCATCGAGAGCGAGGTCATCGGCCTTGCCATGCCGAACGTCACGGATGCGCTCGTCGATCAACTCGTGCACCTGACCGATGCCTGCGACGCCGTGCTGGCGACCAAGGGACGCGAGATTTCCGGCGAGGCTGCGGACCTCAACCACGCCTTCCACTTCACCCTCTACCGCGCCGCCGGATCACAGGTGATGATCCCGATCATCGAGAGCCTGTGGCTGCAGTCGGGCCCGTATCTGCGCGCCTCCGCCCGCCTCTTCGATCCCGTCACCGACCGATCCGCCACCCACTTTCACCGCGAGATCGTCGAGGCCGTCACCCGGCGCGACACGCCGGCCGCACAAGCCGCGCTCAAGGCGGATATCGGACGTGCCTTCGACATCCTGCGCAAGCATCTGACCGAAACCGGCGAGGAAACCCGATGAGCCACGAGGCGAACGACGACAGCTTCGAGCTCTACGATCTCCGGGTCGAGGCGGTGATGCCGGAAGACGGCGGCAAGGTCTATTGCGGGGCAAAGCCGGGCGATCACTTCGAGCTGCGCGGCGAGATGCTGCACCTGCCGCCTGGCCAGGGCTTCTCGATCTACTCCATCGCGGCCGTCCTGCCGCTGCTGGCGGCAAAGCAGCGCCCGACCCATCCCAACGACTGGATGACCAGCGACGCGGATGTCGCCTGCCCCGATCCCAACTGCGCCAGCCGGCTGCGCATCACGCGACTCAGCCTGCGCCGTTTCTCCCACGCGGCGACCACCGCCGTTCCCCTTCCAGGTGCCGGCGACGACGGCGCAAACGGCGAGTGACCCCGTGACTGCGATGGAAACCCATGTCCTGAAGGACGATCACGTCATCTCCCGCGTCATCCGCGGCGGCTGGCAACTTGCCGGCGGGCACGGCGCCGTCGACCGAGACACGGCAATCGACGACATGATCGCTTTTGCCGATGCCGGCATCACCACCTTCGACTGCGCCGACATCTACACCGGCGTGGAAGAGCTGATCGGCGCCTTCCGCGAGCGCTACCGCGACTTGCGGGGAGAGGAAGCCCTGTCCCGGATCTGCGTCCATACCAAGCTGGTGCCGGATCTCGACCGCTTGATCGGCATAGACCGCGCGCATGTGGAGGAGCTGGTCGACCGGTCGCTGTCGCGGCTGCGCTGCGAGCGGCTGGACCTCGTCCAGTTCCACTGGTGGGACTACAACGCGCCCGGCTGGCTGGACGTTGCCCTGTGGCTCAAGGAGCTGCGCCAGGCCGGCAAGATCCGCAATATCGGCGTCACCAATTTCGACAGCGACCATGTCGCCGCCATGCTGGCCGCAGGCGTTCCTCTCGTCTCGGCGCAGGTGCAGTATTCCCTGCTCGACACGCGCCCGGCCAAGCGGCTCGCCGGCATCGCCCGCGACAACGGCATCTCCTTCCTGTGCTACGGCACGGTCGCCGGCGGTTTCCTCAGCGAGAAGTGGCTCGGCCAGGCGGAGCCAGCCGCCGAGCTGGAGAACCGCTCACTGGTCAAATACAAGCTGATCATCGAGGATTTCGGCGGCTGGGACCTGTTTCAGGCGCTGCTGGCCGCCCTCAAGCAGGTTGCCGACAAGCACGGCACCGACATCGCAAGCGTTGCCAGCCGCTGCGTGCTGGACCGCGATCAGGTCGGCGCCGTCATCGTCGGTGCGCGCAACCGGGCACACCTTCCCTCCAATCTCGGCCTTTGCGATATCGCCCTGGATGCCGACGACCGCGCGAAGATCGCGGACGTGCTCGCCTCCTCACGCGAACTGGACGGCGACGTCTACACGCTGGAGCGGGACCGCCACGGGCGCCACGGCCGCATCATGAAATACAACCTCAACGACGAGAAAGCGGCATGACGGGCGCGGGCGACCTTGGCGCTGCTGCCGCCCGCGAGATCCTCGCCCGGCACGAATTCTTCGTCGACTGGTTCTCCGGCCGGCTTTCCGACAGCGCCTTTGCCGCCTCCCTTGCCGCCTTCGAACCGGACTTCCATCGCATCGACCCGGACGGCGCCCTGCAGGATCACGCAGGCCTCACTGCGATGCTGGCCGCCGCGCGAGGACGGCTTGCCGACGGGTTCGCGATCACCATCGAGGAGATCGCGGTGCTGAGGGAGACCGGCGAGGAGGCCTTGATGACCTATTTGGAACGGCAGGAGCACGGCGGAAGGACCACTTTCCGCCGCGCCGGCGCGCTGTTCTCCAGAAATGCCGACGCCCCTTTGGGAGTGGCGTGGCGCTTCGTCCAGGAAACCTGGATCAATGACCGTACGGACGAACAACCGGCGGCAGAATGACGAGAAGGGGAACAGCAATGAGCAAGTTGAAATGGACTTCCGCGCTTGCCGGCGGCGTCCTCGCCGCATTGGCGGCAGGTCCGGCGGCACAGGCCTGCGAGGTCACCGTCGGCCTCGTCCTCGAACTCACCGGCCCCGCCGGCCAGTACGGCCAGGCCGGCGCCAAGTCGGTCGAGATGGCGTTCCGCGATCTCAACGAGGCCGGCGGCGTTCTCGACGGCTGCAAGCTTGTGACCGACACCCGCGACAGCCAGAGCCAGGGCAACGTCGCCGTCGATCAGGCGACCCAGCTGGTCAACATCAAGAAGGTGCCGGTCGTCATCGGCGGCATCATCTCCTCGGTGTCGATCCCGATCCTGACTTCGGTCACCGCGCCCGCTGGCGTCGTCCAGGTCTCGCCCGCCTCCTCCTCGCCGACGCTGACCCAGCTCGCCCGCGACGGAAAGACCGGCGGCTACTTCTTCCGCACCATCACGTCCGACGCCCTCCAGGGCACCGCAGCGGCGAAATATGCCATCGACCAGGGGCTGAAGAAGCTCGCGATCGTCCATGTGAACAACGACTTCGGCGTGAACATGGTGCGCGAGTTCTCCTCCGCCTTCGAAAAGCTCGGCGGCACCATCACGTCCACGACCCCCTATAACGAGAAGCAGGCGAGCTACTCCGCCGAGGCATCCGCCGCGATGGCGGGCGAGCCGGAAGCGCTCTATCTCGTCAGCTACCCCGTCGACGGCGCCACCATCGCCCGCGCCTGGATCTCGCAGGGCGGACCGCAGACCTTCCTGCTGAACGACGGCATGAACTCCACCGACTTCATCGAGAGCGTCGGCGCGAAGTTCCTCGACAACGCCTTCGGCACGTCGTCCGGCACCACGCCGACCAAGTCGACGGAGTATTTCTACGGCGCCTACAAGGACTTCTCAGGCGGCATCGAGCCGAGCGCCCCTGCCGCCGACCGCTCCTACGATGCCGGCGCCATTGTCGGCCTCGCCATCGCCAAGGCGGGCTCCGCCGAAGCCGACGCGATCAAGGCCGCCATTCCGCAGGTCGTTGCCGCCGACGGCGAGCCGATCTTCGCGGGCAAGGACGAGTTCGCCAGGGCGCTCGAGCTGATCAAGGCCGGCAAGCCGATCAAGTATGAAGGCGTCATCGGACCGGTCGGCTTCGACGAATACGGCGACATCACCGGCCCGTTCCGTCTGTGGCGGATCTCGTCCGGCGAGGTCACGACCGTCGGCCAGATGTCGGCGGAGGACGTGATGAGCCTCAAGGACGAACTGGCCGGCAAGTAAGCCTGCACACGTCAAAAAGAAGGGCCCGTACCGATGCCGGTGCGGGCCCTGCCCCTTTTTGGCGGATCCGCCGGGCGTCAAACGCCCCGGCCGAGCCTCATGCGGCAAGCCCGAGGAGCGCGCGCGCCTCGGCAACGCTCGCCGGATGGCGGCCGTATTGCGGGCAAAGATCGACGACCCGCTGCACCAGGGCGGCGTTCGACGGGGCAAGCCGGTCCTTGTCGAGACGGACATTGTCCTCAAGGCCGGTGCGGCAATGGCCGCCAAGCTCTAGGCTCCAGCGGTTGAGCTCGATCTGGTTGCGGCCGATGCCGGCTCCCGTCCATGTCGCTTCGGGCATCAGCCGCTTCAAGGTCTCGACATAGAACTCGAAGACCTTGCGGTCGGCCGGCATGGCGTTCTTCACGCCCATCACGAACTGGACATGCAGCGGTCCCTTGAGGCGTCCGTCCTTGACCATAGAGGCCGCCTGGAACATGTGCGACAGATCGAAGGCCTCGATCTCCGGCTTGACGTTGTAGGCGAGCATTTCCGAGGCCAGCCAATCTACGAGATCCGGCGGGTTCTCGTAGACGCGCGTCGGGAAATTGTTGGACCCCACCGACAGGGACGCCATGTCGGGAGCCAGCGGCAGCATGCCGCCACGGGCCTTGCCGGCACCCGAGCGACCGCCGGTCGACAGCTGGATGATCATGCCGGGGCAATGCTTCTTCAGCCCCTCGACCAGCCGGGCAAACCGCTCCGGATCGGAGGTCGGCTTGCCGTCCTCCTCGCGCACGTGACAATGAGCGATCGTGGCTCCCGCCTCGAACGCCTCCTGCGTGCTTTCGACCTGCTCGGTAACGGTGATCGGCACCGCCGGGTTGTCCGATTTCTGCGGCACGGAACCAGTTATCGCCACGCAGATGATGCAAGGGTCGGACATGGTACGCACATACCTCCTCTGGAGAAAGATGCGGCTTGAGGCAAGCCGCGCCCCGGCACCCGCCCCTCCCGGACAGGCGTTTCACGGGAACCTCCGGTCTGGTTAGCAGCTTCGCCGGGGCTCGGCAAATGAGTGGATCAGAACACCCCACGCACCGGCGTCACGACAGCCTGCGGGGCCAGGCTGCCGGCCCCGCCTCCCGGTCTGCCGCCGCGCGCAAGCAGGGCCGCAAGGTCGGAGGCCGGCACGGGTGCCCCGAACAAGAACCCTTGCGCCACCCGGCAACCGGCACCTGTCAGAAGCGTCACCTGCTGCTCCGTCTCGACGCCCTCCACCGTCACGCCGATGTCGAGCCGGGCGGCCAGTTCCAGGATCGAGGTGACGATCGACAGGCTGTGACGGTCGGTATCGAGCGACCTTACGAAACTGCGGTCGATCTTGAGTTCGTCCCACTGGAAGCTGCGCAGATACGACAGCGCCGAATAGCCGGTTCCGAAATCGTCGAGCGAGATCGATACGCCCAGTGCCTTCAGTTTCTTCAAGGTGGCGATCGCCCGGCGCGTGTCCTTCATGACCACGCTTTCGGTCACTTCCAGCTTCAGCCGCGATGCCGGCAGGCCGAAGCGCAGCAGCACATCCGCAACGGTTTCCGCAAGATCCTCGCGGGCGAGCTGGGCGACCGACAGGTTGACCGCCACCGGCAGTTCCATGGAAAGGGCGAGCGCGTCTCGGCAGGCCTGCTCCAGGATCCGCTCGCCGATCTCGACGATCCGGCCCGACGCCTCGGCGATGGGGATGAACTCGCTGGGAGGAACCCAACCGAGCGTGGGGTGACGCCAGCGCGCCAGCGCCTCCAGGCCGACGATGCGGCCGGTCAGCATGTCGACCTGTGGCTGGTAGTGGGTGGCGATGTCGCCGTCCTCCAGCGCCTGGGTAATGCCTTCCTCGATCTGGCGGCGGCGCGTTGCGTCCGCGCGCATGGAGACATCGTAGAGCTGCACACGACCCTTGCCGGTTGCCTTGGCATGGCTCAGCGCCAGGTCCGCGTTTTGCAGCATCGACGAGCCGCTCTCGTCGTCCTGCGCTAGGGCAACGCCGATCGTCGCGTTGACCACCACATTGCCACCGCTCAGGGTATGAGCCTCATGCAGGCCGTCGATGAGCAGCTTGCCCCTGGCGACCGCTTCCTCCTCTCCTCCGGACAGCCGGGTCAGCACTGTGAACTCGTCGCCGCCGAGCCGCGAGACCACGTCGCGCGGGCCCCAGTCGGCAACGATCCGGCGCAACCTGTCGGCCACCGAGCGCAGCAGGTCGTCGCCGGACGCATGACCTAGAATGTCGTTGACCGCCTTGAACCCGTCGAGATCCAGCGCAAGCACGGCAAGTCGCCTGCCGTCACGCGGCCTTCCGGTCGATATCGCCTGTTCCAGTGCGTCATGGAAGGCGATGCGGTTGGGCAGGCCCGTGAGCGGATCGTGTCGGGCCGTGAACTCGAACTCCCGTGCCGTCTGCTCCGCCGTTGCCCTGGCCCGGCGCAGCGAACGGGCCTGGAAGGACATGAACAGCAGCAAGATCGCGCCGGTCCCCACCAGCACTTCCACCAGGATGTTCTGGAGCCTCTGGCGCTCGAGCAATGTGGCACGAATTTCGGCGGCCTCGACCAGATTGTCCATCAGCGCCTCGCCGCCGATGCGATCGATGACGCCCACAGCCTTTTCCAGTACGGCATCGATGCGCGCCAACGCCGCCCGATCCGGCAAGGCGGCATAATCGCTCTCGATCGATGCCACATCCCGCGACAGCTCGTCGAGCATCGCCTTGCGTTGCGGCGATACCGAAACGAAGGCGCCGAACGCGCCCGACGACCAGGTCTCGATACGGCTTGCCAGGATATTGTAGAAGAGCCACGCCTCTTCTGCGTCCGATACCCGCCCGGTCGCCGCGTATTGCGAGATGCGCTGGCGTGCCGTTACCGCGTCGACACGCCCGTTGAGCCCCGACATGGCAATGTCGTAGCGCATCGACTTGTCGACGGCTCCCCCGGTCGTCAACACCGCCTCGGCATGCAACAGGACCGCCAGCACCAGAACCACCAGGACCGTAATGGCCAAATGGCGGAAGCGGTCGCCGACGGATGTCGCGCGCTTGAGGAGGATCGACAGGGTCATCGGCTTACTTCAACTTGATGCGACGCAACTGCCAGATCGAGCGGGAGTAATAGAGTTCGTTTCTCAGCTCCGGGAAACGGTCGAAGGGATAGATGACGAAAAGCGGCCCCTTGTCCCGGACGCCCAAATAGGCGCCATCCGCCTTGAAGGCGAGAAGGATGTCATAGGCCGTCGCGTCGGACACAGGGATCTCGGTGTAGAAATTGTTGAGCGCGACGCCCTCGATCATCTCGCCCTTGCCGCCGACCTTCTCCAGAAGGTCCGAAAGGAGGATTCCCTCGAAGGTCACGACCTTGTCGTGCCACGGCGTCGAGGTGGTGACCTTGCTGACGCCCATTGCCTCCAGATCGGCAACGGTGAAATCGCGAGGGGCGCTGCCGTCGATGTTGCCCTCCACCGTCAGGACGACAGGACCGGACGCGTGGGCAGCGGGGACGGCAAGCAACCACGCGCCTGCAATAAGTGACAGAAAGAACCGTGCAAGTGACATGACCGCTCTCCGTTATTTTACCTATTATTCAATCGAAAGTCGCGGATTGTTTCTTGATGCGCGACGTCGCCGCTTCGATTCAGGCCTCACTATAGTACGATACGGAGGCAAATTTTAGATTAATTACTTTGCACTGCTACGGAAGATTTACATTTTGTTAACCATGCCGCTTCTTCAGCACGACGGCGCCGGCACAAACACCGGTTTGTCGGGGATCCTGCAGCGGGTTGAGACGTTCCTCGAAACACCAACAGCCCGGATGGTTTTTCCATCCGGGCTGTTTGCTTTGGGTTGTGTGAGCGGGCGGGGTGTTCCGCCCGTTTCCTGCGTGCGGGCCTTTGCCGGTCCTTCCCGGGCCTTTCGGCCTGCGGTTGCCTTAGCCGTTGAGTTTTGCGACGGCGCGTTTGGCCATGACGGCGACGAGGTTGGCGCGGTACTCGGCCGAGCCGTGGATGTCGGAGATGAGGTCGTCCGCATCGGTCGTGACGGCGGCTGCGGCCTCCGGCGTGAAGCTCTGCGACAGCGCCTGTTCCAGCCCCTCGTGGCGGAAGACGCCGCCCGCGCCCGCCCCCGTCACCGCGACCCGCACGCCGCCGTCGGTGCGCGCAACGAACACGCCGGCCATCGCATAGCGCGAGGCCGGGTTCGGATACTTGGCATAGGCGCAGGCCGCGCAGGCGGGGATCTCGACCGCAGTCACGATCTCCCCCTCCTCCAGCGCCGTCTCGAACAGGCCGGTGAAGAACTCCTCCGCAGCCAATCGCCGCTTGTCGGTGACGATGGTCGCCCCCAAGGCCAGCATTGCCGAGGGATAGTCCGCCGCCGGGTCGTTGTTGGCGATCGACCCGCCGATCGTCCCGCGATGGCGCACATGCGGATCGCCGATATGGCCGGCAAGCTCCGCAAGACCCGGCGCCAGCCGCCGCACGCTCGGTGAGCCGGCAACCTCCGCATGGGTCGTCGCCGCCCCGATCCGCAAGCCCCCACCCGTTTCAGTGATGCCCTTCAGGTCGGCGACATGCGTCACGTCGACAAGGTCGGACGGCGCGGCCAGCCGCTGCTTCATCGTCGGCAGCAGGGTCATGCCGCCAGACAGGATCTTGCCGTCCTCGCAAGCGGCGATCTTCGCCGCCGCATCGGCGACGCTCGTCGCCCGGTGATAGGTCGTCTCGTACATCCCGGTTCTCCCTCGCCCGGCATCCGACCGGGCCTCTTGCTCGTCTGGTGAGGCGCCCCGGGGGCCAAGGGCCGTCCGGGAGCACCGTCCTCAAGGATTGCGCGGCCTGCTCCGCGGCCCTACTCCGCTGCTTGTTGCCGGCGCAGCGCAGATCACTCCGCTGCTCCTATTCAGCCGCTTCTGCCGGCCGGGCCGCCTGCAGCGCCGCCCACACCGCCTGCGGCGTTGCCGGCATCTCCAGCGCGTTGGTCCCGATCGCGTCGGTGATCGCGTTCATCACCGCCGGCGGCGAGCCGATCGCCCCGGCCTCGCCGCAGCCCTTCATCCCCAGCGGGTTGCCCGGACACACCGTCACCGTCGTCATCAACCGGTAGGACGGCACGTCGTCCGCCCGCGGCATCGTGTAGTCCATGTAGGACGCCGACAGCAGCTGCCCGTCCGCGTCATAGGACGCATTCTCCAGCAGCGCCTGGCCGATGCCCTGCGTCAGACCGCCATGCACCTGCCCTTCCACGATCATCGGGTTGATGATCGTCCCGAAGTCGTCCGCCGCAACGAAGTCGACGATCTCGACCTTGCCCGTCTCCGGGTCCACTTCCACCTCGCACACATAGGTGCCGGCCGGGAACGTGAAGTTGGTCGGGTCGTAGAACGCCCCCTCCTTCAGCCCCGGCTCCATGCCGGCGGGCAGGTTGTGTGCCGTATAGGCGGCAAGCGCCACCTGGAAGAACGGCAGCTCCTTGTCCGTGCCGGCCACCTTGAACGTGCCGCCCTCCAGCGCGATGTCCCCTTCCGAGGCCTCCAGCAGGTGCGCCGCGATCCGCTTCGCCTTCGCCTCCACCTTGTCCAGCGCCTTGACGATCGCCGACATGCCGACCGCGCCCGAGCGCGAGCCGTAGGTGCCCATGCCGAACTGCACCTTGTCCGTGTCGCCATGCACGATCGCGACCGTGTCGAGGCCCACCCCGAACCGCTCCGCAACCAACTGCGCGAAGGTCGTCTCGTGCCCCTGGCCGTGGCTATGCGAGCCCGTCAGCACCTCGATCGTGCCGACCGGGTTCACCCTGACTTCCGCCGATTCCCACAAGCCGACGCCCGCTCCCAGCGAGCCGACCGCCTGGCTCGGCGCAATGCCGCACGCCTCGATGTAGCAGGACAGGCCGATGCCGCGCAGCTTGCCCCGCCGCGCCGCCTCCGCCTTGCGCGCCGCAAAGCCCGCATAGTCGATCGCCGACAACGCCGCCTCCAGCGAGGCATCGTAGTCGCCCGCGTCGTAGCACATGATCACCGGCGTCTGGTGCGGGAACGAGCGGATGAAGTTCTTGCGCCGGAACTCGGCCGGGTCCATCCCCACCTCGCGCGCCGCCGTCTCCATCATCCGCTCAAGCAGGTAGGTCGCCTCCGGCCGCCCCGCCCCGCGATACGCATCCACCGGCACCGTGTTGGTGTAGACCGTCTTCACGTTGCAGTGGATCGCCGGGATCGCATACTGGCCGGACAGGAGCGTCGCGTAGAGATAGGTCGGCACCGACGAGGAGAACAGCGACATGTAGGCGCCAAGGTTCGCCACCGTCTTCACCCGAAGCCCAAGGATCCGGTTCTCCGCGTCCAGCGCCATCTCCGCTTCCGAATAGTGATCGCGGCCATGCGCGTCCGTCAGGAACGCCTCCGTGCGCTCGCACGTCCACTTCACCGGGACGCCCGTCTTCTTCGACGCCCACAGGCACACCATCTCTTCCGGATAGATGTAGATCTTCGACCCGAAGCCGCCGCCCACATCCGGCGCGATCACCCTGAGCTTGTGCTCCGGCGCGATGTTGTAGAAGGCCGACAGCACCAGCCGCGCCACATGCGGGTTCTGCGAGGTCGTCCACAGCGTGTAGTGCTCGTCCGCCTCGTCGTACTGGGCAAGCGCTGCACGCGGCTCCATCGGGTTCGGCACCAGGCGGTTGTTGCGGATCTCCATCCGCGTCACCCGCGCCGCCGAGGCGAAGGCCGCCTCGGTCGCCGCTGCATCGCCGATCTCCCAGTCGTAGATCAGGTTGCCCGGCGCTTCCTCGTGCAGCTGCGGCGCCCCCTCCTTCAGCGCGTCCAGCGCATCGACCACGGCGGGCAAGGGCTCGTACTCCACCTCCACCGTATCGGCGGCGTCGCGCGCCTGCGCCCGCGTCTCGGCGATCACCACCGCCACCGCCTGGCCGACATGGCGCACATGCTCGCTCTCCAGCGCCCGCCAGGCGCCCATCTTCATCGGGCTGCCGTCCTTCGAGTGGATCATCCAGCCGCAGATCAGGTTGCCGACCCCGTCCGCAACCAGTTCCTGCCCGCTCAGCACCGCGATCACGCCCGGCATGGCCCGCGCCGCATCCGCGTCGATCGACACCACCTTCGCATGGGCATGGGGCGAGCGCACGAACACCGCATGCGCCATCCCCGCCACCGTCATGTCGTCCGTGTAGCGGCCCTTGCCGGTGATGAACCGCTTGTCCTCGCGGCGCTGAACCCGTGCGCCGATACCTTCAACCGAACCTGCCATCTCGTCCTCCCTCGCAAGGGCCGCGATGCCCGGCATCCTCCCGCCCGGCACCCGCCCTGCATGCGTTCCTCATGTCGATAGCTTCGACGTGCCAATCGCTTCGAACAGTTCGCTTCGAACAGTCTCCCGGCAGGCCCGCCGCATCGCCATCCCCCGAACGGCGGCAGGCCCCTTGCCTGGGCGGCCTGGGCAGCCTGGGCGGCCTGGGCGGCGGCGCCTCAAACCCCGTGCGACGCCCCCTCCGGTCCCCTGTTCGGCGCCCTATTCGGCCGCCGTCTTCATCCCGGCCATCGTCTCGCTCGCGGCCGCGATCGCCTTGACGATGTTGTGGTAGCCCGTGCAGCGACAGATGTTGCCTTCCAGCTCGGCCCGGATCGTCGCCTCGTCCAGCGGACCCCCGCCATGGCGCGCGATCATGTCCACCGCCGCCATGATCATCCCCGGCGTGCAGAAGCCGCATTGCAGACCGTGATGCTCCTTGAACGCCGCCTGCACCGGGTGCAACTCGCCCCCGGACGCCAGACCCTCGATCGTCGTCACGTCGCAGCCCGAGGCCTGCGCCGCCAGCATCGTGCAGGACTTCACCGCCTTGCCGTCCACATGCACCACGCACGCCCCGCATTGCGACGTGTCGCAGCCCACATGCGTGCCCGTCAGGCCGAGCCCCTCGCGCAGGAACTCAACGAGAAGCGTCCGGTCCTCGACCACCCGCGTCACCGTCCGACCGTTCACGACCATGTTCACTTCGGCCATGCAAATCCTCCCTCGTTCCAAAAGGCCTGTTCCAACGCCCCTTCAGGGCAGGCCGGCCATCTTCAAACCTGTTGCTCAAACCTCAGCGCGCCAAGCTCGGCGCGCCAACTTCAACGCATCAGCGCCAGGATCACGATCACAACCGCAAGCGCGGCAAGACCCCACACCATCGGCCCGCCGAGAAAGCCCCGGCCAGCCGCCGTCTCGACCTCGCTCTCCACCTCGCGCGCCGCCTTCGTCACACGCTCTTCCGCCTCAAACACCGCACCCGAGACTGCCTCGCCGACCTCTTCGGGAAGCCGCGACAGCGCCGCGCTCTTCGCCGCCTCGATCTCACCAGCGTCCGGCTCGTCAAGACCAGCAGAGCCCGCAGCCGCAGCACCAGCAGCACCAGCCTCAGCCGCGCCGCCCTCCACGATCTCCTTGAACTTGCCGAAGAACTCGTCCGCCATCTTGCGCGACGTCGACACGATCAGCCGGCTGCCAAGCTGCGCCAGCTTGCCGCCGACCTGCGCCTTCACCGTGTAGCTCAGAACCGTCTCCGCCCCGTCCTCGGCCAGCGACACGTCCGCCGCCCCCTTGGCAAAGCCGGCAACCCCGCCCTTGCCCTCGCCGACGATCGTGTAGCTCTCCGGCGGGTTCAGGTTCTCCAGCGTCACCGCGCCCTTGAACGTCGCCTTCACAGGACCGATCTTCGCAACGACCGTCGCCGTCATCTCCCGGTCCGAAACCTTCTCAAGCTCCTCGCAGCCAGGAATGCACCGACGCAACACATCCGCATCGTTCAGCGCTGCCCAAACCGCACCGCGACCAGCCAAAATCCGATACTCGCCAACCAAATCCATGAAAGCTCCTCCCGGCCCGGCCGCCGGCGGCTAACGCCTGGCGGGCCGTTTGCCCGGTCTCCCGTCCGGACGCTTTCAGGAAAAGGCAGGACCCGGCGCTTGTACACTGTACTTTCGGTCGAAGCCGAACGTCCGCTTGTCACGGGGAAGCGAGCAGCCCTAGACTGAACTGTCGCCGCAGCGTCATCCGGCAGCCGGTCCTTGCCGGCCGGCCGGACCGGGGAGATGACGGGCGGCACGAGGGAGGAAAGCGTGCAGCCGAACGGCGGCATCGAACACGCCTGCGGTGTGATCGCACTCGAATGCGACGATCCGGGCGATGCAGGATACTGGACCCGCGTGGCTGCCGCGCGGGAGCGCAGTTCTGCAGGCTTTGCCCTGGTGTTCTTCTCCTCGGCCCGTTTCGCACCCGGCATGGTGACAAGCGCACTGTCGCAGGCCTGCCCCGGCCTGCGCTATGCAGCCTGCTCGACGGCCGGGGAGATCACCCGAAGCGGCATTTCCGAAGGCAATCTCATCGTCATCCTCTTCCCGGCTGCCCGCTTCCGGATCGCAGCCCATCGCATCAGCGACATCCGCCGTGCCGGCATGGAGCGGATCGTCGCGCAGGTGGGCGAGGCAAAGCGCTCCTTCGTCGCGCCGGGGAGCGCCGTGCGCATATCGAACACCTTCGCCTTGTGCCTGATCGACGGCCTCTCCTTTGCCGAGGAATCGGTCACCGCCGCCCTTCACTGGGGCCTCGACGATATTCCCCTGCTCGGCGGCTCGGCCGGCGACGACATGCGCTTCGGCGAAACGACCCTGATCCTGGACGGCGAACCGGCAAGCGATGCCGCGCTCCTGGTCCTGGTCGAGACGCAGGTCCCCTTCCATATCTTCAAGACCGACAATTTCGTGCCGACACCGGACAAGCTGGTGGTCACACGCTCCGATCCCGACCGGCGCATCGTTCACGAGTTCAACGCAGCACCCGCGGCGCAGGAATACGCCCGCGTGATCGGCATGGACCCGCAAAGCCTTTCGCCGATGAGCTTTGCCTCGCATCCGCTCGTCGTGCGGGTCGGCGGCGAATACTATTGCCGCTCCGTCCAGAAGATGAACCCGGATGGGTCGCTCTCGTTCTTCTGCGCCATCGACGACGGCATCGTCATGACCGTCGCGGAGCCGGCCGGCATGACGCGCACCACCCGCGCCGCCTTCGACGCAGTGCGCGAGCGCATCGGCGGCATCGACTTCGTGCTCGGCTTCGACTGCGTGCTGCGCCGGATCGACGCCCGCAACCGCCAGGTGACGCATCGCATTGCCGCGATCTATCACGAGAACAAGGTCATCGGCTTCAACACCTACGGCGAACAGTATCTGTCGATGCATCTCAACCAGACCTTTACCGGCATTGCCTTCGGTCTCGGCGAGAGCGACAGGAGCGGCCCGTGAGCATTCTCGACATCGACGACGTCGAACGCCTCAAGCGCATCAACGATGCTCTGATCAATCGCGTCGAGCGCGCGATGGACCAGCAGCGCAACGCCTTCTCGCTGTTCCAGACCGCCATCGCGCTGGAGGGGCAGGTCCGCCGGCGCACGGACGAGCTGACCTCCACGCTGCGCAATCTCGAAAAGACCAACGCGGAACTTGCCCGCCAGAAGGAGATATCCGAGCGCGCCGACCAGTCGAAGACACGGTTTCTGGCGGCGGCGAGCCACGACGTGCTGCAACCGCTGCACGCCGCCCAGCTGACCATGTCGGCGCTTTACGACCTGCAGGAGAGCGAACGCGGCCGGGCGATGGTCATGCAGGTCGAGCGCTCGCTCGACACCATGAACGAGCTGCTGCACACGCTGCTGGACATCTCCCGGCTCGATGCCGGAGTGATGGTGCCCAACCCTGCCGCGGTGCCGCTTGTGCCGGTCATCGAGTCCCTCCTGTCCGATCTCCGGCCGATCGCCGAGGCAAAGGGCCTGCGCCTGCAAACCTCCATCACCGGAGACCACGTGCGCTCCGACCGGACCATGCTGCGCCGCGCCTTGCAGAACCTGATTTCCAATGCCATCCGCTATACCGACCGCGGCGGCGTGCTGATCGGCACCCGTCGGCGCGGCAACATGGTGGCAATCGAGGTGGTCGACACCGGCTGCGGCATCCCGCTCGACCAGCGCGAGCTGATCTTCGACGAATTCCACCGCGGGCCGGCGGCCAAGGACCGCGCGGGCCGCGACGGCGACTGTGCTCTCGGCCTCGGCCTTTCGATCGTGCGCCGCCTCGTCACGGCCCTTGGCCACGACCTCAGCCTGACCTCGGAAGTCGGCAAGGGCAGCCGCTTCCGCATCCTCGCCGAACGCTGCGAGCCGCCGTCAATCGGCGAAATCCGGCCGCAAACGGCTCAGCGGCCGATCAGCGATGCGACCCTGGCCGGCCGCCGCGTGCTGCTTCTTGAAAACGACATCGAGGTGACCCGCGCCATGTCGACCCTGCTCGACGGCTGGGGCTGCGAGCACAGGGTGGCGGCGTCGCAGGAAGGGGCAGAAGAGGTGCTGGACGAAGGGTTCATGCCGGACCTGATCATTGCCGACCAGCATCTCGACCACGGCGACCACGGCACCCTGACCGTTGCCGCACTGCTGCGCCGGCTCCGGCGGCGGCTTCCGGTTATCCTGGCGACTGCGGACATATCGGAGCCTGTCATGCGCCAGGCGGCCGATCTGGGCGCGGAGTTCATGGCAAAGCCGCTGAAACCCGCCCAGTTGAGAGCCCTCATGGCGCATATGCTCGCCTCGGCTCCGTAAGCGGAAACAGGCCGCCAGGTCTTCAGTCCCGGCCGCCGACCCCGCCTTTATCATGACCGAAGGGATCGGCGGAACCGAGCCCCGAATTCTGCTCCAGCTTCGACATCTCGATCACCGCCTGGGTGCGGCTGTGAACGTTCAGCTTGCGTAGGATCTCGGAGACATGCGCCTTCACGGTGGTCTCGCCGACCTGCAACTCGTAGGCGATCTGCTTGTTGAGCAACCCGTCGCAGATCATGCCCAGCACCTTGAGCTGCTGCGGCGTCAGGGTCGCGACGCGGCTGATCATGTCCCTGGCATGCGCATCAATCTGTTCGTCGCTGGCAGCGACAAGATTGTCCGGCACGAAGACAGCGCCATTGATCACCTTCTGGATCGCATCGGCAAGGGCTGCCTTCTTGGCCGACTTCGGGATGAAGCCGGCAGCCCCATAGGCGATCACCTGCGAAACGACCTTGGGGTCCTCGTGGCCGGAGACGACCACGACCGGAAGACGCGGGAAATTGGTGCGCAGGTGCAGCAGCCCGTCCATCCCGCGCACGCCGGGAATGCTGAGGTCGAGAAGTGCGAGATCGAAGCCGCCTTCCGCGGCGAGGATGTCGCAGGCCTCCGGCAGCGAGGCGGCATCCTGCGTGTCGGCATCCGGATAGGCCAACGTCACCGCACTGTGCAACGCCTCTCGAAACAGCGGATGATCGTCGATGATCAGGAATTTCGCCATGGCACCGGTTTGAACTGTCATGTCGGCTTCTCCGACCATCGCACCAAATGCGTGATATTCAAAGGCTTTCCCCGGACGAGCCGGCAAGCGCCAGCCTCCTGGCGACAAGTGTCGCCAAGGGACCGCACTCCGGCAAGCGGACTAAAGAACGAGAGAGGGAAACGAAAGCCCTTGAAAGGGCGCTCAGGCGAAGCGGGTGAAGAGCTCCGCCTCGCTGTTGTCCGTGTCGCCGACCGCCTCGAAACACACGACCGGGCCTTCCGACAAGGCCGCATTGTAGGCAAATCCGTCCGCACACAGGCCAGAGAAGATCTCGATCATGCCTGCCTTGCCGATCTTGTGCGGATGCAGTTCCAGCACGATCCGCTTGAGCCCGCTGACACGCAGGTCGCGGAACAGATCGAGTTCGGCCCCCTCGATATCGGCGATGAGCACCGTGATCTTCTTGTCCGCGATGAAGGCGGAGGCGTCCACCGCCGGCACGCGCACCGTCTCGGTCACGCCCTCCTGATCCTGGCCGATCCCAGAGCGCCAGAACTCGCGGTGCAGGGTGAACTCGACGAAGCCCGCCTTCAGGACCTGAGGATCCGAGACGAACGCCGCGTTGATCACCTCGACCCCGGTCACACCATTCTTGCGATGGGTCTCGCGAATATGCGGGATCAGACGAGCATCGGCTTCCACCGCGGCGTAATAGGCCGGCCCGACATTGCGCATCACGCCGGCGGAGATGAATCCAATACCGGCCCCGAGCTCCAGCACCCGGTCCTCCTTGCGCACGAAACGCGAGGCCATGGAGAGTTCGGAGGCCTCATAGCGGCCGCGCCGAATTTCCTCGATGATCCGATCATTGGCAACGGTCTCGTCCAGAGACAGCACCAACCCGCTGGTGCGATGGGTTACCAGTTGCCCCGACATCCGATCCACTCCCGTCCTGTCCGCAATGCCGTGGTGCTGTGACCCGATCCGCAACCATCTGCATCCGCATTTTTATCAATACTCGCATTGCGAGCAATGCTGCACTTCTTGTCGCAAAGCTTCGAGCCTTGCGCAAGAGGCGCAGTAGATCGCGGCAGGGATCTTCAGAGACGCGTCGTATCGGCGAGATCGACGATGGCGGCAACCAGGGCATCGGCTGCCCGGTCTATGTCTCCACTGTTGTCGATGATGCACGCAGGCGCGACCGGCAGCGCTTCCCCGGCCCTGGCGATGCGGGCGGCGATGTCGTCCGCGCTTTCACGCCCGCGCGCGGCAAGGCGCGCGGCCAGCACATCGGGGGCCGCCACGATCTGGATCACGCAGAGCGTCGGGAACCGCTCCTGCATGCCGGCGAGAACCTTGCGCGACCCGTTGACCACGGCAGGACGCCCCGCTGCAAGGTGCTCAGTCAGCGATGCGGGAAGCCCATAGCCGAGGCCATGCGCGCGCCAGCTATAGGCGAATGCACCGGCTCGCTCGGCCTCCTCGAAGGCCTCTGCCGTCATTGGCACATGCGTCTCGGCATCGGCGCTCGCCGGCCGGGTGATCGACCGCTGCACGAAAAGGATGTCCGGACGCCCGGAAAGGGCCGCCCGCGCGCGCGCCAGCAGCGTGTCCTTGCCGACCCCGCTCGGCCCGACAACGGCGATCAGCGGTCCCGGCCTGCCCAATGCTGCCCCCTGCATGGCTCAGACCACCCGGTTGCCTTCGCGCCAGACTGTACGCACGATCGGGATGTGCTCCTCGACGCGCACGCGCACCAGATCGGCACGCTTGCCGATGGCGATCTCGCCCCGGTCATCGAGCCCGGCGGAGCGGGCCGGCGTGCGCGAAACCATGGCAATCGACTCCGGCAGGTCGATGCCGTCGACCACCTCGCCCAGGAAGAACGCGGACTGGATGAGGCTGAAGGGGATGTAGTCCGACGACAGAATGTCGAGCAGGCCGTTCGCGGCCAGATCGCGCGCCGAGACATTGCCCGAATGCGAGCCGCCGCGCACCACGTTGGGGGCACCCATCAGAACCGCCAAACCCTGGGCCTTGGACGCGCGCGCCGCCTCCAGGGTCGTCGGAAATTCCGCGACCCGGATGCCCAGCTCCACGGCCTCGTCGACATGGGCATCGGTGGCGTCGTCGTGACTGGCCAGCATCACGCCGCGGGCCTTGGCGCGCTCGGCGACGATCTTGCGGTTCTTGTCCGACCAGGTCGCCGACTGCGCCATCCGCCGCTCGCAGAAGTCGTTGAACTCCGCGTCGCTCATGCCGCGCTTGCCCTTGTAGTAGACTGCGTAGGCCTCGAGGCTGACGAACTGGCGCTGGCCGGGCGAATGGTCCATCAGCGAGGCGATGCGCACGCGCGGGTCGTTCTCGAAGATCTCGAAGCTCTCCAGGCAGTTGGGCGCAGACACCTCGCAGCGCAGGTGGATGAAGTGATCCGCCCGCAGCCAGTCTTTCGCCATGCCCGCCTCGATGGCGTCGGCCAGCCGCCGCATGTCGACATCGGTGATGTCGGTGTCTTCGTCGAGCCCGACGCGCAGGGCGTCGAAAACCGTGGTGATGCCGCTGGCGGCAATCTGCGCATCATGGGCGCAGACGGCAGCGATCGGGTTCCAGCGAACCTTGGGCCGCGGCGCGTAATGGTTCTCCAGATGGTCGGTGTGCAGCTCGACCAGCCCGGGGATCACATAGTCGCCGCCCATGTCCTGCGCACCCGGCAGCGAGGAGGGACCGCTGTCGATGCCGGCGATGCGGCCGTCGCGCAGGTGCAGCGAACCCTCGACGACCTGGTCGGCGAGCACGATCCGGGCATTGGTGAGTATGGTATCCATCGGTCCGTCTTTCTCGAAGGGAACGGTCTGTCAGCCGCCTGTTCCCGCAAGGGGTGCCTGATGCAGGCAGATGAAGGGAGCGCCCGGAGCCGGTTCGGCAAAGATCGCCAGCCGATCGAAGGCGACCGGGTCCGCCACCAGCGCCTCGAACTGTTCGTCCAAAGCGCGGTGAACGGCCCTCGCCGTCTCCCCGTCCAGCCGGTCGCTGAGCGTCATGTGGAAGCGGAATGCGTCGAAAATATAGGGATAGCCCCAGGTCTTAAGCAGATCCCGCTGGTGCGGCGACAACCTTTCAGGCCGCCGACGCGCAATCTCGGCCTCGGTGAGGGGCGCCCGAAAGGGGTCGAACTGCCGCACCACCGTGGCAGCAAGCGCATCGAGCTCGTCCGCAGGACCGGCCGGCGTCAGCGCGAAAAACCCGTCGAGGTTCGAAACCTTGAGCTGCAAGGGAGAGAGCGGCGCGGTCTCGGCACAAAAACGGTCGAAGGCTGCAGTCAGCTCCGCCTCGCTCCGCCCCGCGGCCAGACGGAACGGCGCCTTCAGCGTACCGTGGAAGCCGTAGCGCACCGCCGAAGCGATCAGCCCGGCACGCGCATCCGACGAAAAGCCGCCGAGGTCGGTCGCCTCCACGCTGCGGCCGAACACGCTGCGGCCGAGCCAGTCCTCGGCCGCACGTACCAGCGGGTGCCCGGCATCGGGCGTGAAGTAGATCGCGTATCGCATGCGTTCCGCTTTTTTTGGAACCAACGGCCGGCGAGGGCGTATGCGCCAGGGGTGGCAACGCCTCGCTCCGGCCCCGGTGACGGGCAGGACTTGCCGGGAAATATCCCGGCAATAAGCCGTCGAACTTACGTCCGTCCGGTCCGTCCGATCAACAGGCCTCTGAGCCATCCCGACAGGCTATCCATCGCCATCACCATCAGGACGATGAGGATGATGTAGTAGCTGACTTCCTCCCAGTCCTTCTGGGTGATGATCGCCTGGGTGAGCAGCAGGCCGATGCCGCCGCCGACGATGGCACCGATCACGGTGGCGCTACGGGTATTCGATTCCAGATAGTAGAGCACCTGGCTGAGCAGCACCGGGACGATCTGCGGCATGACGCCGAAGCGCGCCTGCTGGATCGGCGAGGCGCCTGTCGACTGGACGCCTTCCACCTGCTTGCGGTCGATGTTTTCCAGCGTCTCGGAGAACAGCTTGCCGAACGAACCGGTGTCGGTCATCAGGATCGCCAGCGATCCGGTGAGCGGACCGGGTCCGAAGGCCCGGCTCAGGATTATCGTCCAGATCAGCCCGTCGACGCCCCGGACGAAATCGAAGAAGCGCCTGAGCACGAAGCGCAGGCTGCGCGCCGGCGTGAAGTTGGACGCTGCGAGGAATGCGAGCGGCAGCGCCACGACCGCCGCTCCCATCGTCCCGAGGAAGGCCATCAGGACCGTCTCGAACAACGCCCATGCCACATCGCCATGCCGCCACATCTGATTGTTCCAGAAGTCCGAGATCATGTGAACGACGTTCGGCCGCGCCGGGTCGATACGCTCGCCGGAAATGGCAAGGTTCGCCAACTCGGGGAAGGACAGTCCGCTGAACGGGCTGTCGAGCGTGAAGAAGAACAGCTCCCAGCCCGGTTCGTAGCGAAACGTCTCGGTGCGATTGCGCGTCATCGAGAAGCGGCCCTCGGGCGTCGTCACGGTGACGCGCGCGGAAGACGCATTGATCCAGTCCGGAATGTCGCCTTCGGGCAGGTCGAGGCGAATGCCCCGCCCTTCCGGTTCGACCCGGACCACGCCGTAGTCCGGGATGGTGAAGCGCGCGCCCTCGCCCTCGTAGACGACCTCGTAGCCCTTGCCGAGGTCGATGCGCGTGATGCCATCCTGCATGCCCACCCAGTCGGGCAGACGGCCGGGCGGATAGGTCCCCTTGTTCTCGCCTTCGATGGCGACGGTGACGGCGCCGGAGCGGTTGTCCCGCGTCACATGCGTCTTGTGGCTCCAGAAGTCGGACAGGAGGATTGCGACATTGTCGGTCCTTGCATTCGCGGCAATGCCGGGAATGTCGAAGGCAAAGAATACGTAGGTCAGATAGACGAGAACCACCGCGGGAACAGCGAAGGCGACTCTCCGCTTGCGGTCGAAAGCAGCCACCGCCGCATCGCCAAGCGTGCCGGCGGGCGTCGTGGAGATCATGGCGGTCATGTCAGTGCCCCTTCACCAGCTTGTGCCGGAAATGGCTCGACACCTGGTCGATGACGACGATGGTGGCGAAGAGCAGCAGGAAGATCGCGACGACCTGATCGTAACGGCCCTGCCCCCACTGCATCGCCGTCTTGAGGTCGTAGCCGATGCCGCCCGAGCCGACGAAGCCGAGAATTGCGGAGGCGCGCACGTTGATCTCGAAGCGCAGGAGCGCATAGGAGAGCCAGTTCGGCGTGACCTGCGGCAGCACGCCGAGCCACATGGCCTGGCTCCAGCTTGCGCCCGCAGACGACAGGCCCTCGACCGGCTTGCGGTCCGCATTCTCGCTCACTTCCGAAAACAGCTTGCCGAGCGCTCCCGTCGTGTGGAAGGCGATGGCGATCATCGCCGGCACCGGCCCGCCGCCGAGGATGAAGATGAGCACCAGGGCGATGACGATCTCCGGGATCGCACGCATGGCATCCATCGTCCGCCGGAACAGCGGAATGAGCCTGGGGAAGCGGGCAAGGCCGCGCGTCGACAGCAGCGACAGCAGCGCCCCGCCGCAGGCGCCGATCAGCGTGGCGACGCCGGCAATGTTGACGGTCTCGATCAACGAGGGAAGAAACTTCCACATCAGGCCGGGCAGGTTTGCGGCCTTGGCCACGGCTTCCGAGACCACTTCGGAGGGGAAGTCGAAGAATTGGTGAATACCGGTCCAGAAACCGCCAGCATTTCGGGCATCGGCAAGCTGAAAACCCGACACCATCAACAGCACGAAGACGAGCAGCAGGATGCCGCTGTACATCTGCCGTTGGCGGGCATGGGCGAGATAGTCGGCGCGGATATCGCCCGGCCTGGCGGAAGCCGTGTCCGTCATGAAGTCCTGCTGCAGGTGCCTGTGGCCAAAGCGCACGGGCGGGACCGAAGTCCCGCCCGGCAATCAAGAAGATCGTTCGATCAGTTGCTCTTGGCCTTGCGGACCGCGATGATCGACTCGTAGGCATCGTGGGTGATCGGGGCAAAGCCCGCGGTCTCGCCGGCCGCCACGTTGTAGGCGCACTCCGGATCCTTGCCGTGCATGTCCTTCAGCAGGGCGGTGACCTTCTCCTTGACGTCGGCCGGCAGGGCACGGCGCAGGACGATCGGACCTTCCGGGATCGGCTTGGAGCGCCAGATCTCGACCAGGTCGTTCATGTCCACGAGACCGGCATCGACCGCCTTGCGCAGAGCACCGGAATTGTAGCCGTCGATCCACTCGCCCTGGCCGTCGGCCCAGGTCACGCCGCCGTCGACATCGCCGTTCTTCACGGCGACGATGGTCTGCTCATGACCGCCGGTGAAGACGACCTCGCCGAAATAGGCGCCGTTCTCCATGGAAGCGCCGGTCTGCTGCGGGATCTCGATGGACGGGATAAGGTAGCCGGAGGTCGAGTTCGGGTCGCCGAAACCGAACTTCTTGCCCTTCATGTCTTCCAGCGAGGCAATGCCGCTGTCCTTGCGGGCAAAACCGATGGAATGATACGAGAACGAGCCGTCGAGATTGGTCTTGACCAGGACGACGTCGACCGCTTCCGGGTTGGTCAGGTAGGTCTTGGCATAAGCCGAGGCACCGAGCCAGGCGAGATCGATCGAGCCGCCGAGCAGGCCCTGGATGACGCCGTCATAGTCGGCGGGGGTGAAGATCTTGGTTTCGACGCCGAGCAGGTCCTGGACATAGGCGCGCAGGCACTCGTTGGAGGCCAGACGGTCCTGGGCGTTTTCGCCGCCGAGCACACCGATGCGGAACTCGGTGATGTCCTGCGCCGCAGCGCCAACGGACATGGTCGCAACCGCAGTGGCGGCCAAGAGAAGCTTCTTGAGCATGTGACGTCTCCTGAAAGAGTCGTTGGATGATTCTTGTGTTTGACCGCGCGCGGACACCGCGCCGGATCCTGCGGCTCAGGCGGAGGCGGAGGCCGTCCGCAGCAAGGCCGGGGATGGGGTGGTCACCGCCGCCGGCACCGGCCGGGCGTCGATGCTTGTCGAGGTGATGGCCTCGGATATTTCATTGCCGTCGCCGTCGGTCCCGTAGATCTCGCGCACCGCGTCGGCCGTCAGTTCGTCCGCCGTACCGTCGAACACGACCCGCCCCTGCGACATGCCGATGATCCGCTCGCAATAGGTGCGTGCGGTATCCAGCGTATGCAGGTTGGTGATGACGGTGATGCCCTCGCGTTCGTTGATGTCCTTGAGCGCATCCATGACGATCTTGGCGTTCAGCGGATCGAGCGAGGCGATCGGCTCGTCGGCGAGCAGCACCTTCGGCGACTGCATCAGCGCCCGCGCAATCGCCACGCGCTGCTGCTGGCCGCCCGACAACGCCTCGGCGCGCTTCAGCGCATGCTCGGCAACGCCCAACCGCTCGAGAATGTCGATGGCGCGCAGGATGTCGGCCTTGGGAAAGAGGTTGAAGACGGTCGCGAGCGTCGAGCGGGCATTCAGCGTGCCGTGCAGCACGTTGGAAACGACGTCGAGGCGGGGAACGAGATTGAACTGCTGGAACACCATCGCGCAGTCGCGCCGCCAGGAGCGCAGGGCAGCTCCCGACAGGGCCGAGACCTCGGTGTCGCGGAACATGATCCGCCCGCCGTTCGGATCGACGAGCCTGTTGAGCATCCGCAGCAGCGTGGATTTCCCCGCACCCGAACGGCCGATGACACCGACCATCTGTCCGTCCGGAATGTCGAGCGTCACGGCATCCACCGCGGTCAGCAGTCCGAACTTTCGCGTCACACCGTCGAGCTTGAACATCTGCGCCTCAATCCTGATGATTGAAGCTTGCGTACTCGGTATAGATGACAGGGAATCTGCGGTTTTATGACAGTTCCCTGACGTTTGCCGGATACAGCGCAGTAATTCGACGGCTCACGACTTCACTGGCCAGTCTCGTAACGCTCCAGGAACGCTTCCGCATCGAGACTTCGGAAGTCTTCGAGCGTTTCGCGCAAGCGTTCATGGCTCCAGTCCCACCAGGCAAGCGCCTGCATTCGCGCGACGGTTTCCGCGGAAAATCGCTCGCGGATCAGCCGCGCCGGGACACCTCCGACGATGGTGTAGGGCGCGACGTCCCGCGACACGACGGCCCCCGATCCGATCACCGCGCCATTGCCGACCGACACGCCGGGAAGGATGGTGGCACCGTGGCCGATCCAGGCGTCATGGCCGATCCGGACCCTCAAGGCCCGCCGCCGCCGGAAGAAGTCCGCTTCCTGGTCCGCATCGTCCCAGTAGTCGTTCGCCCGATAGGTGAAATGGTGCAGCGTTGCCCGCTCCATCGGATGGTGGGTGGCATTGATCCGCACGCAGGCAGCGATGTTTGCGAACTTGCCGATCTCGGCATTCCAGATCATCGCGTCGCGCATCACGTAGGAGTAGTCGTCCATGCGGGTCTCGCTGATGCTGACCCGCGCATCCACCTCGGTATAGCAGCCGAACTCGCAGTCGCTGACCTCGGCGGTCGGATGGATGAACGGAGTTTCGGAAAGTCGTGCCATGCCCCGTTCCTCAGGCTGCGCGCGCCGGCGCGAAGCCGCGCACGTCGATGATCCGGTCTGCAACGGCCTCGCGCACTTCCTCGTCGTGGAAGATGCCGATCTGCGCCACGCCCCGCGCCTTCTTCTCCGCGATCATTTCGATCACGACACGCCGGTTGGCCGCATCGAGCGAGGCCGTCGGCTCGTCGAGCAGCAATACCGGGTGATCGGTGATGAAGCCGCGAGCGATGTTCACGCGCTGCTGCTCGCCGCCCGAAAAGGTCGCAGGCGGCAGCTGCCAGAGCCGTAGCGGCAGATTGAGCCGCTCGAGCGTTGTTGCAGCCCGCTCCCGCGCGACATCCGCGTTGATACCGCGCGCCACCAGGGGCTCGGCAACCACATCGATTGCCGCGACACGCGGAACCGTGCGCAGAAACTGGCTGACATAGCCAAGGGTCTCGCGGCGGATGGCCAGTACAAGCCGCGGCGAGGCCGTGACGAGATCGACCATTGTCTCGCCGTGACGGATCAGGATCTCCCCGCCGGTTGCGGCGTAGTTGCCGTAGAGCATCTTGAGGATGGAGCTCTTGCCCGCGCCCGAAGGACCGCCGAGCACGACGCACTCACCAGCGTGCACCTCGAAGGACGCCTCCTCCACCACCGGCAGTTCGAGGCCGCCCTGCAGGTGCATGCAGAAGGACTTCGACAGAGCACTCGACCTTACGGCAATGGCATTTCGATTGACGGGATCGGACATGATCACCCCTGCAGAATGGAAGAGACGAGAAGCTGGGTGTAAGGCGCCTGCGGATCGTCGAGCACGCGGTCGGTCAGCCCTTCCTCGACCACGCGGCCATCCTTCATCACGATCATCCGGTGCGACAGCAGCCGGGCGACCGCGAGATCGTGGGTGACGACGATGGCAGCAAGGCCGAGGTCGTTGACAAGACCGCGAAGCAGGTCGAGCAGACGCGCCTGCACCGAAACGTCGAGCCCGCCGGTCGGCTCGTCCATGAAGACGAGACGCGGCCCGGTCACGAGATTGCGGGCGATCTGCAATCGCTGGCGCATGCCGCCGGAGAAGGCGCGCGGCTGGTCGTCGATACGATCCGCGGCGATCTCAACCCGCGACAGCCAGTGGGTGGCCGTGTCGCGAATGCGCCCGTAGTGCCGCTCGCCGACGGCCATCAGCCGCTCGCCGACATTGGCACCGGCCGAGACGGTCATGCGCAGCCCGTCGGCCGGGTTCTGGTGCACGAAGCCCCAGTCCGTGCGCATCAACAGGCGCCGCTCGGCCTCGCTCATCCGGTAGAGATCGCGGCTTTCGCCGTCCCGCATGCGGTAGCTGACGCTGCCAGCACTCGGCTCCAGCCGGGTCGAGATGCAGTTGAGCAGCGTGGTCTTGCCCGAGCCGCTCTCGCCGACAATGGCCAGAACCTCGCCCGGATAAACCTCGAACGAGACATCCCGGCAACCAACCCGTTCGCCGTAGTAGCGCGACAGTCCCTCGACACTCAGAAGCGGCGTTTCATCCAGCATCGTCATCACACCGCCTCCCCTTCGGTCTTGCCATGGCCCATATAGGCCTCGTCCGGCGACAGACGGCCGCGGTGACCGTCGGCCCGGCGGCTCTCGCAATGGTCGGTATCGGAGCAGACGAACATCCGCCCGCCGCGGTCGTCGAGGATCACCTCGTCGAGATAGACACCCTCGGCACCGCACAGGGCACAGGGCTCGTCGAATGTCTGGATCTCGAAGGGATGGTCCTCGAAGTCGAGACTGACGACCCTTGTATGCGGCGGAATGGCGTAGATCCGCTTCTCGCGACCGGCGCCGAACAGCTGCAGGGCATCGCTCATGTCCATCTTCGGATTGTCGAACTTCGGCGTCGGCGACGGGTCCATCACATAGCGACCCGACAC
This sequence comes from Stappia indica, assembly GCF_009789575.1. Lineage (NCBI taxonomy): Bacteria > Pseudomonadati > Pseudomonadota > Alphaproteobacteria > Hyphomicrobiales > Stappiaceae > Stappia > Stappia indica. The sequence continues at coordinate 1,723,657 of NZ_CP046908.1, forward strand.
CAGCACCGGATAGGCATAGGTGGTCGCGATATGGCCGTGGCGGGCGATGTCCTCGTAGAGCTTGACGTGCATCAAGCCGTATTCCTCGAGCGCATGCATCTTGCGGGTTTCCGTCTCGCGCGGCTCCAGGAAGCGCAGCGGTTCGGGGATCGGCACCTGGTAGACCAGCACCTGCCCGGCCTGCAGCTTTTCCTCCGGGATGCGGTGGCGCGTCTGGATGATCGTCGCCTCGCGCGTCTTCGTGGTCACCGCGACATTGGCCACCTTCTGGAAGAACGCACGGATCGACACCGCGTTGGTGGTATCGTCCGCCCCCTGGTCGATGACCTTGAGGACATCCTGCGGCCCGATGATCGAGGCGGTCACCTGCACGCCGCCCGTACCCCAGCCATAGGGCATCGGCATCTCGCGGCTGGCAAAGGGCACCTGGTAGCCGGGAATGGCGATGGCCTTGAGGATCGCCCGGCGGATCATCCGCTTCGTCTGCTCGTCCAGATAGGCGAAATTGTAGGTGGCGAGGTCCTCGCCAAGTGCGGTTGCAGCGCTCATTCGGCGGCCTCCTGCGTGTCGCTTTCGCTTCCCCGCCGCGCCTCGAATTCCGCTCGCATCCGGCGGACGAGATCGAGTTCCGCCTGGAAGTCGACATAGTGCGGCAGTTTCAGATGCTCGACGAAGCCCGTCGCCTGGACGTTGTCGGCATGGGAGATGACGAATTCCTCGTCCTGCGCCGGGGCGACGCGGTCTTCGCCCAACTCGCCCGCGCGCAGCGACCGGTCGACCAGCGCCATCGCCATCGCCTTGCGCTCCGATTGGCCGAATACGAGGCCATAGCCGCGGGTGAACTGCGGCGGGAGCTTCGCCGAACCGGCGAACTGGTTGACCATCTGGCATTCGGTGACACGGATGCGGCCGAGCGAAACGGCAAAGCCGAGTTCCGGTACGTCCATCTCCACCTCGACCTCGCCGATGCGGATCTCGCCGGCGAAGGGATGCGTGCGTCCGTAGCCGCGCTGGGTGGAATAGCCGAGAGCCAGCAGAAAGCCCTCGTCGCCGCGCGCAAGGGCCTGAAGACGCAGATCGCGCGCCATCGGGAACTCCATCGGCTCGCGCGTCAGGTCGCCGGAGGGTTCCTGCGGCATCTCGGCCGGGTCTCCCGCATAGGCCCGCTCGATCAGGTCTTCCTGCGCGAGAATGTCGGCGACGCGGGTCAGCGGCTCGCCTTCGCTGTCGCGCGCCGGGGCAGGCTCCACCGCCTCGTCGCCGGCAAGCGCAGGATCGAGCAGGCGGTGCGTATAGTCGAAGGTCGGACCGAGAACCTGCCCGCCCGGCAAGTCCTTGTACGTGGCCGAAACCCGCCGCTCGGCGACCATCTCGCCGGTCTCGACCGGCAACGAGGCACCGAAGCGCGGCAAGGTCGTGCGATAGGCGCGCAGAAGGAAGATCGCCTCGATCATGTCGCCCCGCGCCTGCTTGACGGCCAGCGCGGCAAGCTCGGGCGCATAGAGAGAGGCTTCCGCCATCACCCGGTCGACGGCCAGAGCCAGCTGCTCGACGAGCTGTTCGACGGTGATCGAGGGAAGGGACCGGTCGCCGCGGCGGCGGTCGGCCAGCATCTTGTGGGCGTTGGCGATGGCCGCCTCGCCGCCCTTGACTGCGACATACATCAGCCCGTCTCCGTCTCGTTGGCATGCCTTGCGACCGTGCTGCGCGGCAGCGCCATGATGCGCAGTCCGGCGACGAGCACGATGTCGACCCCGCGCGGAAAGAGCGCCCGGTTCGCAGTGCGCTGCGCCGCGAAATCCTCAGGCAGGCCGGCTGGGCTCACCACCCGCTGCCCGTCGATGCCGGGACCTTCCAGGATCAGGTGCGCGCCGCCCTCCAGCGCATCCACCTCGACCACCAGCGTCGTCGAGCGGTCGGGATATTCCTGCGTCCCCAGGGCAAGGGCGTCCAGCGCCGGCATGGCGACGGCCCGCGCGAAAGCGAAGGTGGACTTGTCCGCCTCCTGCACCACCGGCGCACCGCACTGGAAGGACAGCCAAGCCCGCACACCCTCGCTGTCGGCGCCATCGCCCAGCCAGACCGGCGTATCGGGATCGCACATCGACACCGCGATGGCGCCCGAGCCCGACCCCAGGGGAGCGGGCGGTGCGACGGAGACGGGAAGATCGTGAAGGGTGCCGGGGCGTGCGGTCGCATCCATCAGGGCGCGGAAGACGCCCTGCGCCTCGAACACCGGATCGTTGAAACCGCCGGACACGGCGAGCGTGGAAAGAACGGCTTCGGACATCAGTCGTCTCCGCGAACCATGGTGAAGAAGTCGACGCGCGTTGCGGCGGCCTCGCGCTTGACGCGGGAGACCTCATCGGCGCGGGCGGCGGCCAGCGGCGCCAACACGTGCGCCTCGATGTCGTCGCGGCGCGCGCCGTCGCTCCACATGGCCGCAAGCACCGCAGAAAGGCGCGCCTTTGCCCTGTCCTGTCCCAGCGCATAGGCGTGGCCGACGGTGCCGCCGGCGAGCCGGACGGTGGCCCGCGTCACCGCCGCCTCTCCAAGGTTGAAGGGAGCACCGTCGCCGCCGATGCGGCCGCGCACCATGACCAGCCCGATCTCGGGTCCGCGCACCGGCATCGCCTCCGGCAACGCGCCGAGCGCCGCCGCGCAGGCCGCGATCTCGCCGCCGGGAGAGGCCGCCAGAACGTCCATCAGCCGCTTGAGGCCAGGCCCCGCCTCGCTTTGCGTTTCCGCTTCCCTCATGTGCCGCTCCGTTTTCAGTTTCGCACTCGCCCGGGAGGCTCTCATGCCCCGCAATGGCAGCAGCCACCTTCGCGCCCAGTGTCCCTACACCTGCCGTCTATATTTGTCTAGTATTATAGACAACCGACAATACAGACCCTACAAGCTCCGCGTGACGGCGGCATGACAGGGCAAGCCCCACCCCACCGCTCCCCGGTCAGCGAAACCCGGTCGCTTCGGCTCCGCTTCTGTTGGCTGTCGACCTCCTGGCTTGCTAGAAGGGCTAGGTCGTGGACTCATAATTGTGCCGGAAACGGCGTTTGGCCCGGCAATGATGTGCCAGGAGGAGCGTGATGGCCGGGGCAGCCCCCCCCGCCCGAGCGGCCCGACGCCGCAGATCGAAGTCGGGCCGACGCCCTCCGGGTCTGCGCGAACCTGCCGGCAACGGCGTCGCAAGACCTTGAAAACCGGACGGTTTCCTGCGGGCTTGCTCCTTGTATCCGATCAGGTTCGCGCAGACCGTTTCTCGCCAGAATTATGAGTTCACGACCCAAAGCCGAAGCGGCGGCGAAAGGACACGCATGAGTGGAATTGAACGGCAGACGGGGGTCGCCCTGTGGCGGCAGATCGCCGACGAGATTCGCGCCGGCATCGGCAATGGCGATCATGACGACACGGGACGCCTGCCGACCGAGGCCGTGCTGGCCGCGCGTTTCGACGTCAACCGCCACACGGTACGGCAGGCCCTGGCGGCGCTTGCCCGGGAAGGCGTCGTGGAGACCGTGCAGGGGCGCGGCACGACCATCGTTCCGCGCCGCCGCGTGACCTATCCGATCGGCACCCGCACCCGCTTTTCCGCCGGCCTCGGCGGTCAGGTGGCCCAGGCCGTCACACGACTGGTCGGCGTCTCGCAGGAAAACGCGACGCCCGAGCTTGCGGCGCAGCTGCGGCTGGCTGCCGGCGCTCCCCTGCTTCGGCTCGAAACGCTTGGCGAGGCGGACGGCGTTCCCCTGTCCCGTGCGGTCCACTGGTTCGACGCGGACCGGTTCTCCGGGTTGCCCGAGGCCTATCGCCGGGAAGGCTCGATCACACGGGCGCTGGCGGCCTGCGGCGTGGCGGACTACGTGCGCCAGTCGACGGAGATTTCGGCAGCGCCGGCAACCGCCTCCGACCGGGTGGATCTTGCCCTGCAGCCGGGGGCCGTGGTGCTGCTCACCCGTTCGCTGAACGTCGACGGGCAGGGATATCCCATCCAGGCCAGCCACAGCCGCTTTGCGGCGGACCGCGTCAGTCTTTCGGTCGCAACCGAGCCCAACGGCTGAAATTGACGTTACGTTAGAATTTGCCGCACCTTGCGAAAGATCAATGCGTTGCATTTTTATATTCGATAATTAGAAATAAATAATAAACTCGGCGCAGCGCCGCGTGCTGCTGCCTTCATTGGGACGAGAGGACAGGCCTTGCTTGCAAACAGACGACAGTTTCTCGCCCTTGTGGCCGCGGCTTCGGCCGCAGCGACACACAGCGGGCCGATACAGGCCCAGCCCGTACCGACCGGCGCACGTATCGTCATCCTCGGCGCCGGTGCAGCCGGAACCGCGCTTGCGAACCGCTTGACGGCCCGCTTGCCGGGCGCGCGGATCACACTCCTCGACCCGCGTCAGGCGCATCTTTATCAACCCGGCTTCACCCTGATCGCCGCAGGCCTCAAGCCCGCCTCCTACTCGGTCTCGATGACGGCGGAGTGGTTGCCCCGCAAGGCGGAATGGATCCAGGAGGCAGCTGCAGAGATCGATCCGGAAGCCAGACGTGTCGTCACCACGTCGGGCCGCGCGCTTACCTATGACTTCCTCGTGGTCGCAACCGGCCTGAAACTCGACTACGAGGCCATCGAAGGCATGTCGACCGATCTCATCGGCAGCAACGGCATCGGCTCGGTCTATGCAGGGCCCGACCAGGCGGCCGCCACCTTCGCCGAAATGAGCCGCTTCGTGGAAAAGGGCGGCACCGCTCTCTTCACCCGGCCGGCAACCGAAATGAAATGCGCCGGCGCACCGCTCAAATACGCCTTCCTCACGGATGACGCCGCGCGTCGCAAGGGCACGCGCGACAAGGTGAAGATCATCTATGCGGCCCATTCGGGCGCGTTCTTCTCGGTGCCGATCGTCAACGAGAAGGTCCGGATGCTGTTCGAGGACCGAGGCTTCGAGACGGTGAAAAACCATGTGATGGTGGCCATCGACCCAGGCCGCCGCATCGCCACCTTCGACACCCCCGAGGGGCGCAAGGAGGTCGGCTACGACTTCACCAACGTCATTCCGCCAATGCGGGCACCCGATGCCATCCGCTTCAACAGTCCGCTGTCCTGGCAGCAGGGACCATTCGCAGCGGATGGCTGGCTCGAGGTCGACAAGCACACGCTGCGCCATCTGCGCTATCCCAGTGTCTTTGCGCTTGGCGACGTGGCAGGCGTGCCGAAGGGAAAGACGGCCGCCAGCGTGAAGTGGCAGGTGCCGGTCGTGGAAGACCAGCTGGCTGCGCAGATCGCCGGCCGCGAAAGCACCGCCCGCTACGACGGCTACACCTCCTGCCCGCTGATCACCCGGGTCGGCCGGGCCATGCTGGTGGAGTTCGACTACAAGGACAATCTCGTCCCGTCCTTCCCCGGGCTCATCGCTCCGCTGGAGGAACTCTGGGTGTCCTGGCTGATGAAGGAAATCGCCCTCAAGGCCACCTATAACGCAATGCTGCGCGGACGCGCCTGACAGGAGGACGCCATGAAGGAAATGACGCTTTCCACCCTGCTGGCCGTGTTCGAGGAAATGTTCGGCACCGGCCTGTTCTGGACCCTCGTCGCGGCGGCCGCGCTTGTCACCGCGGCATTCCTCTTCGTTCTGCTGCGTGAACGGCGGCTCGTCGGCCGCTGGCTTCTGCGGGCAGAATTACTGGCACCGGTCGGCGCCATCGCCGCGATCTTCTTCGTGCTGACGATCACCAACTCGGGATTTTCCGACCTGGGAGGCCCCATCGACGTGATCGTCATGATCCTGATCGGCGCCGCAGGGGCGGTCGGGCTGACGATCCTCGCCTATGTGATGCAGGCACTGCTGCTCGGCCACAGGCAACGGTAAGCCGCGCTGCCAGTCCGGGCGCGTCTACTAGGAAACCGTCAACCGCCCGGCCAGCCGCTCCAGCATCGCAAGGCACGCCTGGAGCTGATCGAGCGACACGAACTCGTCCGGCTTGTGCGCCTGCGCAATCGAGCCCGGGCCGCAGACGACGACCGACATTCCAAGCTGCTGGAAAAGGCCCGCCTCGGTCCCGAAGGAGACCACATCGGCGCTGTTGGCGCCCGTCAGCTCGGCGACGATGCGGCGCGCCTCGTTTTCCTCGACCGGCTCGAGGCCAGCGACCTCGCCCACCACCTCGCGGCGGATCAAGGCCTGCGGATGCACGCTGCGCATGGCCGGCAAAAGCTCGTCGTGGACATAGGCGTCGATGGCCTCGCAGACGAAGGCCCGGTCGGCCTCGGTGACCGGGCGCATCTCCCAGTCGAGGCTGGCGAGGCCGGGGATGACGTTGTGCGCCACCCCTCCCATCAGCCGCCCGAGCTGCAGCGTCGTCCAGGGCGGATCGAAGCGGCTGGCGGCCGGCGCCCTCCCCTTCAACTGTTCCTTCAGCTCCATCAGCCGCATGCCGTAGCGCAGCGCGTATTCCACCGCATTGACGCCTGCATCGGGAACCGAGCCGTGCCCCTCCAGGCCGCGAAAACTCGTGGTGTATTCGCAGCAGCCCTTGTGCCCCTCGATGATCCGCATCTCGGTCGGCTCGCCGATCACCGCGAGTGACGGCCGCACGCCCATTCCGGGCAGCTCGCTCACCAGCTTGCGCGCGCCAAGGCAGCCCACTTCCTCATCGTAGGTCAGGCAGATGTGGACCGGCCGCGACAGGTTCGCCGCGGCAAAGAGCGGGGCCGTCGCCAGCACCGCGGCGATGAACCCCTTCATGTCGCAGGTGCCGCGCCCGTAGAGCAGCCCGTCCGCCTCGCGCATGCGGAACGGGTCGGAGGACCAGTCCTGGTCCGCCACCGGCACGACATCGCTATGGCCGGACAACACGATGCCGCCATCCTCGTTCGGACCGATGGTCGCGAACAGGTTGGCCTTGCTCCCGGTCTCGTCGACCATCACCCGGGTCTCGGCGCCGAGGTCTCCCAGCCGGTCTGCGGCCCAGGCGATGAGCTCCAGGTTGCCGTCGCTCGAAACGGTGGCGAAGGAGATCAGCTCCCCGAGCAGGGTCTTGGTGTCGTCGATCAGTGCCATGCCGGTCCGTCCCGCCGCCTCAATCCTTGACGAAGAGCGCGCGCGGGCGGTTGCACAGGCACTCCGCCGGCCCGTCTTCGCGGATCAGGATGCTCTCGGTGATCTCGAGGCCCCAATTGTCCATCCAAAGGCCCGGCATGAAGTGGAAGGTCATCCCCGCCTCCAGCACCGTGTCGTCGCCCGGACGCAGCGAGATGGTCCGCTCGCCCCAGTCCGGCGGATAGGAAACGCCGATCGGATAGCCGCAGCGCGCCGCCCGGTCGATGCCGGCCCGCTCCAGCGGAGCGCCCAGCGCCTGCGCGATGTCGCTGGCCCGGTTGCCGGCGCGCGCTGCCTCAAGACCTGCCTCCAGTCCCTCGACCAGCGCCTTTTCCGCGTCGAGCAGATATTGCGGCGGCTTGCCGAGATAGACCGTCCGGCAGAACGGCACGTGGTAGCGCCGATAGCAGCCGGCGATCTCGAAGAACGTCGCGGTGTCGGCGGCGATGTGGCGCCCGTCCCAGGTCAGGTGGGGAGCGGCGGCATCCGATCCGCTCGGCAGCAGGGGAACGATGGAGGGATAATCGCCCCAGGCATCCTCCGTGCCGCGGATCGCATCGGCATAGATGTCGGCGACGAGGTCCGTCTTGCGCATGCCGGGGTGGATCCGGTCGAAGATGCCGTCGATGATCTTCTCCGAGATCCGCGCGGCCCGGCGCATGAACACCAGTTCCTCGTCGGACTTCACCGCACGCTGCCAGTTCACCAGCGCCGTCGCATCGACAAAGGTCGCCTGCGGCAGTTCCTCCTGCAAGGTCAGGAAGGCCTTGGCGGAAAAATAATAGTTCTCCAGCTCCACGCCGATCCGCGCGGTGCCGTGGCCGGCCTCGCGGATCAGCTCCGCCAGGGTCTGCATCGGGTGGCGGACGGTCGACTGCACATAATGGTCCGGATAGAAGGCGACCCGCTCGTCCGGCATCCAGACCGTGCGCACGGCACCATTGGCGTCCTGCCGGCGCCCCCACCAAACGGGATCGGCATCGTGGAAGACGAGCACTCCCTGGTGGACGTAGAAGGACCAGCCGTCATAGCCGGTCAGCCAGGACATGTTGGCAGGGTCCTCGACGAACAGCACGTCGATGTCCCGCTCGCGCATTGCCTTGCGCACCTTTTCAAGTCGCCTTGAGAATTCCGCGTCGGAAAACGGAAGTTCAGTCGCCGGCATTCCTGTCACTCCCCAACGGCCGGATGCTCGCATGGCGACCCGGCAAATCATCGGTGCACTCTGCACGCTCTCCCCACCATTTGAAAACCCGTCAGAATAAGGCGTCCCGGCCGCAGCTTGAACGCTGCGGCATCCTCTGGCAGATGGACTCTCCTGCCCCAATCCCGCTATGACGCCTGCATGATCCGCCTCGACGACCGCGACATCGCCATCCTGAAGGTTCTTTCCCGCGAGGGCCGCCTGTCCAAGGCGGAGCTGGCGCGCCGGATAAACCTCAGCCCGACCCCCTGTTGGGAGCGCCTGAAGCGGCTCGAAAAAGCCGGGGTCATCGAGGGCTATCGGGCCGATGTCGCCCTGCGAAAGACCGCGCCCCATGTCACGGTCTTCGTCACCCTGGAGCTGGAAAACCACAGTTCCGCGGCCTTCCAGGCCTTCGAGCGGGCCGTGGAGGCCTATCCGGAGATCGTTCAGTGCTGGGCCCTTGGCGGCGGCTTCGACTACCTGCTGCAGGTGGTCACGCGCGACGTCGACAGCTATCAGCGGCTGATCGACCGCCTGCTCGACCAGGGCCTCGGGCTCGCCCGCTACTACACCTACATCGTCACCAAGCCGGTGAAGACGGGGCATGCCCCTCCCTTCGATCTGCTGCTCGGCAAGGGAGACTGATCGGTCTGCCGGCCAGCCGCAAAAAAGACGAATCGTCTACACGGGCGGCCCGCTTCAGACGCTTGTTCCCCCTTTTTTGCCCCATCCTCTCCCTGTCGCGGCCCCATGCTGCGCACTGACCCCAGTCATATGCGGGAGACGGAACATGACGGCACCGAACACCAGGTCGGCGGAACGGACCGCCCCCCTTCTCGACGACGCCCGTCTGCTCAGGCAGTTTTCCTACATTGCCGGCCGCTGGTCCGCGGCAACGGACGGCCGCACCTTCCCGGTGCGCAACCCGGCCGACGGCAGCCGGCTGGGCGACGTGGCGAGCCTGTCCGCCGACGAGGCGCGCGCCGCCATCGATCCTGCCCATAAGGCCTTCTCCGTCTGGTCCGCCCTCCTGCCGCAGGAGCGGGCGCAGTTGCTGCGCCGCTGGTTCGAGCTCATCTGCGACAACCGCGAGGATCTCGCCCGGCTGATGACGCTGGAGCAGGGCAAGCCGATTTCCGAAGCGCGCGGCGAGATCGATTATGCCGCCGCCTTCATTGAATTCTATGCCGAGGAAGCCCGCCGGCCCGACACGCAGAGCGTCACCTCGCACCTGCCGGATGCGGAGATGGAGACCTGGCTCGAGCCGGTCGGCGTCGCCGCTCTCGTCACGCCCTGGAACTTCCCTTGCGCGATGATCACCCGCAAGGCCGCAGCGGCCCTTGCCGCCGGCTGCACCGTCCTTGTCCACCCCTCGCACGAGACCCCGTTCTCGGCGCTTGCGCTGGCGGAGCTGGCCGAGCGCGCCGGCTTTCCGGCAGGCGTGTTCAACGTGGTGACCGGCGATGCGGCGACCATTGTCGGCGCCTGGATGGACGATGCTCGCGTGCGCGCCGTGTCCTTTACCGGCTCCACCGAGATCGGGCGGCTGATCTACCGGCAGGCGGCCTCGACGGTGAAGCGCCTGGTGCTGGAACTGGGCGGCCATGCCCCCTTCCTCGTCTTCTCCGATGCGGATCTGGAGCGCGCGGTCGCGGAAGCGGTCAAGGCAAAGTTCGCGACCTCCGGCCAGGACTGCCTCGGTGCGAACCGCTTCCTCGTCGCCCGCCCGCTCTACAAGGCCTTCTGCAAGCGCTTCGCCGAGGCGAGTGCCGCACTCACCGTCGGACCGGGTCTTGAGGACCCGGCCATCGGTCCCTTGATGAACGAGCGCGCGGTCGCCAAGCAGGAGGCGCATGTCGCCGATGCGCTGGAGCGCGGGGCAAAGCTTCTCGCCGGTGGCAAGCGCCTTCCCGCCGGCCCGCTGTTCTACGCACCGACCGTGCTGTGCGACGTGCCCGATGACGCGCTGATCATGCGCGAGGAGACCTTCGGCCCCGTCGCAGCGATCCGCCCCTTCGACAGCGAGGAGGAAGCTGTCAGGATCGCCAATGACAGCGAGTACGGCCTGATCGCCTATGTTCACAGCGAGGACCCGCGCCGCATCTACCGCCTGTCGCGGGCCCTGCGCTACGGCATGATCGCCGTCAATCGCACCAAGGTGACCGGCGCGCCGATCCCCTTCGGCGGCATGAAGCAATCCGGCATCGGCCGGGAGGGCGCAGCAGACGGCATGCGCGCCTTCATGGACCTCAAATATGTCTGCCGCGACTGGGCCTGATGCCCGCCGGCCTCAACCAAGGGAGCTATCCATGCTGACCAACGACCAGCTCGACAAGTGGGACCGGGAGAACTTCTTCCATCCCTCCACCCATCTGGCGCAGCATGCGCGCGGCGAAAGCCCCTCGCGCATCGTCACCGGCGGTGACGGCGTGTTCATCCAGGATCGCGACGGCAATCGCCTCCTCGATGCCTTCGCCGGGCTTTACTGCGTCAATGTCGGCTACGGCCGCACGGAGATCGCCGAAGCCATCGCCGCCCAGGCGAAGGAACTCGCCTACTATCACGCCTATGTCGGCCATGGCACCGAGACCTCCATCACGCTGGCGAAGATGGTCGTGGAACGCGCGCCTGCGAACATGTCGAAGGTCTATTTCGGCCTCGGCGGTTCGGATGCCAACGAGACCAACGTCAAGCTGGTCTGGTACTACAACAACATCCTCGGCCGGCCGGAGAAGAAGAAGATCATCTCGCGCTGGCGCGGCTATCACGGCTCCGGCCTGATGACCGGCTCGCTCACCGGGCTTGAGCTCTTCCACAAGAAGTTCGACCTGCCCTTCGCCCAGGTGCTCCACACCGAGGCGCCCTACTATTTCCGCCGTCCCGACCTCGACATGAGCGAAGCCGACTTCACGGCCCACTGCGTCGCCGAGCTGGAAGAGCTGATCGCCAACGAGGGCGCCGACACCATCGCCGCCTTCATCGCCGAGCCCGTCCTGGGCACCGGCGGCATCGTGCCGCCGCCCGCCGGCTACTGGGAGCAGATCCAGCGCGTCCTGAAGAAGCACGACATCCTGATGATCGCCGACGAGGTGGTCACCGGCTTCGGGCGCCTCGGCACCATGTTCGGCTCCGATCACTACGGCATCGAGGCCGACATCATCACCATCGCCAAGGGCCTCACCTCGGCCTATGCGCCGCTGTCCGGCTCGATCATCTCCAAGAAGGTCTGGGAGGTGCTGGAGCGCGGCACCGACGAGAACGGACCGATCGGCCACGGCTGGACCTATTCCGCCCACCCGATCGGCGCTGCTGCCGGCGTCGCCAATCTCAAGCTGATCGACGAAATGGGACTCGTGGCCAATGCCCGCGAGACTGGCGCCTATTTCAACGAGGCTATGCGTGCGGCCCTTGCCGACCATGCGAAGGTCGGCGACGTACGCGGCGAAGGCCTGCTCTGCGCGGTGGAATTCGTCGACGACAAGGCCTCGCGCCGCTTCTTCGACGCATCCGCGAAAGTCGGCCCGGCGGTTGCCAGCGCCCTCTTGAAGCGCGGCGTCATCGGCCGCGCCATGCCCCAGGGCGACATCCTTGGCTTCGCGCCGCCGCTCTGCCTGACCAGGGCCGAGGCCGACAGCATCGTCGAGGCGACGCGCGCCGCAGTTACCGAGGTCTTTGCCTGAACCGGCAAACATCCATCGCGATACAAGAAGGGCCGGAGCACACGCTCCGGCCCTTTTTCTTTTTTGAAAGGCGGATCAGGCGGAAAGGCCCGCTTCCGTAGGTCCGTTGCCCGTTCCCCCGCCCGGCTCATCCGGCTCCAGCAGGTCGGCAACCGTGTGAAACGCGCGGATGATCGATGCCTGATCCTCGGTGCTCATCGCCGCCATGCCGGAGAAAAACCGCTTGTGAATGAGCGGCGGAGCCTCGGCGAGAACCCCCTTGCCGGTTTCCGTCAGTTCCGTGTGGACGATGCGGCGATCCACGGTGCTCCGGCGCCGGGTGATGAGACCACGCAATTCGAGCTTCTCCAGGATCGTTACCGTCGTCGGCGGGCTGATATTCGCAACGCGCGAGATCTCCGCCGTCGTCGCCGCCTCGAAATCGCGCACGGCGTTGAGCACGACGATCTGCGGGATCGTCAGCCCCGTCTCGCGTGCCACCCGCTTCGACCGGACATCCATCGCCTGCACGATCCGCCGGATCGAGCGAATGACATCGCTTGCATCCTTTTGGGCGGCTGCGCGTTCATCCGTCACGGGTCTCTCCTTGCGTTGGGCCTTGTCCAGCGGCTTGCACAGATAATTACACCACAAAAGATTTGATTTCAAATGATTTGTACTCTAACTAATGACCCAAGCCAGCCACCGGATGCGGTGGGCCCTGTGCCCGCCCCGATGGCAGAAGTCATCCGCAAGCCCCGGAAAACCGGACCTTGCGGCAACACGATATGCAGCAAAGGGGCTTCCTTTCATGTGCGGTATTGCCGGCGAATTTCGCTTCGATGGACAATTTGCGGATGCGGAGGCGGTTGCCCGGATGACGGAGCGTCTGGCGCCGCGCGGTCCCGACGGATCCGGCGTGATGGCACAGGGGCCCGTGGCGCTCGGCCATCGGCGGCTGAAGATCATCGACCTGTCGGAAAAGGCGTCCCAGCCCATGGCCGATCCGGCGCTGGAGCTGTCCATCGTCTTCAACGGCTGCATCTACAACTACCCGGAGCTACGCAAGGAGCTGGAGGCCAAGGGCTACAGCTTCTTCTCGCATGGCGACACGGAGGTGATCCTCAAGGCGTTCCACGCCTGGGGCGCCGACTGCGTGAAGCGCTTCCACGGCATGTTCGCCTTCGCCATCCATGACCGCCGCGACGGGTCGGTCACGCTCGCCCGCGACCGCTTCGGCATCAAGCCGCTCTATCTTGCGGAAAAGGGCAAGCGCCTTCGCTTCGCCTCCACCCTGCAGGCGCTGCTGGCCGGCGGCGACGTCGACACCGGTATCGACCGGGCGGCGCTCACTTGCTTCATGAGCTTCCATGCGGTGGTGCCCGCTCCGCGCACCATCCTGTCGGGCGTGCGCAAGCTGCCGCCGGCGACCGTGCGCCGGATCGAGGCCGACGGGCACTCCAGCGAACACCGCTACTGGAACGCGTCCTACACCCGCCGCGAGGAAGACAGCGGCCTGTCCGCCGACGACTGGCGCGACCGGGTGCTGGAAGCGCTGCGTCTCGCCGTGCGCCGCCGCATGGTCTCGGACGTTCCGGTCGGCGTCCTGCTGTCGGGCGGCGTCGACAGCTCGCTGATCGTCGGCCTGCTGGCCGAGGAGGGCCAGAAGGACCTGATGACCTTCTCCATCGGCTTCGAGGAAGCCAATGGCGAGAAGGGCGACGAGTTCGTCTATTCCGACCTGATCGCCGAGCGCTTCGGCACCGATCACCACAAGATCTTCGTGCCCTCGGCCGATCTCATGACCTCGCTCCCGGACACCATCGCCGCCCAGTCGGAGCCGATGGTCTCCTACGACAATATCGGCTTCTTCCTGCTCAGCCGCGAGGTGTCCAAGCACATCAAGGTGGTGCAGTCGGGCCAGGGCGCCGACGAGGTGTTCGGCGGCTATCACTGGTATCCCCCGCTGGCCGGCTCCAACGATGTCGTCGCCGACTATGCCCGCGTCTTCTTCGACCGCTCGCGCGCGACGATGGGCCGCCACCTCTCGCCCGAGTGGATGGCGGACAAGGACGAGGCCCTCGACTTCGTCGCGGCTCACCTGATGCAGGGCGGGGCTGAAACCCCGGTCGACCGGGCACTGCGTCTCGATGCCGAGATCATGCTGGTCGACGACCCGGTCAAGCGGGTCGACAACATGACCATGGCCTGGGGCCTGGAGGCGCGCGTTCCCTTCCTCGACCACGAACTGGTCGAGTTGGCCGCGCGCATTCCGCCGGAGCTGAAGCTGGCGCAGGGCGGCAAGGGCGTCCTCAAGGAAGCCGCCCGCAAGGTCGTCCCGCATGAGGTGATCGACCGCAAGAAAGGCTACTTCCCCGTGCCCCAGCTGAAATACATCCAGGGCCCCTATCTCGACATGGTGCGGGATGCCCTGACCTCCGCTCCGGCGCGGGAACGCGGGCTGTTCCAGAAGGACTATCTCGACAGCCTCTTCACCGATCCGACGGCCCACATCACGCCGCTCCAGGGCTCCGAGCTCTGGCAGGTGGCCCTGCTGGAACTCTGGCTGCAGACCAACGACATCTGAGGACACGACGATGACGGCAAGCAAGACCGGCGGCTCCGGGGGGAAGCGCGGCGAAGGATCGGGGCGAACGCCCCGTGAATCCCGCCAGAAGGACGCACGGCACCGGGACGCCTATTCGCATCGGCTCAAGCGCATGCGCGAGCACGGCCTCAAGCCGCCGATCGACAACCAGCCGAGCGATGCGCCGGCGGTCACCGCCAACTGCGCGCTCGACCTCGGCTGGGGACGCCTGATGTTCGGACAGACCTTCTCGGAGCCCGAGCGGCTCGTGGCGACGCTGGAGGGCGAGTTGCCCGACCGCCGCGACATCGCCGTCTATGTGCGCGATCCGCATGTGCTGCTGGCCAACGCCCCGCAGGAGATCTTTCTCGATCCCTCTCATACGTTCCGCCTCGACCTCTCCACCTACCGGGCGTCCAAGCGGGCGCCCTCCGGCTTCTTCCTGCGCCGGCTCACCTCGCAGGCGGATGCGGACGAGATCAACCGCATCTACGCTGGTCGCGGCATGGTCCCCGTGCCGCCGGACTTCTTCTGGTCCAAGCGCGATGCCCGGTCGATCTGCTATTTCGTGGCGGAGGACGAGGTCAGCGGCGAGATCCTCGGCACCGTGACCGGGGTCGATCACCTTCGCGCGTTCAACGATCCCGAGCGCGGCGGCTCGCTGTGGTGCCTTGCGGTCGACCCGCAGGCGCGCCATCCCGGCGTCGGCCAGGCCCTCGTACGTCATCTGGCGGAGTATTTCGCGGCGCGCGGCCTTGCCTATCTCGACCTGTCGGTCATGCACGACAACGAGCAGGCCATCGCGCTCTACGAAAAGCTCGGCTTCCAACGAGTGCCCTATTTCACCGTCAAGCGGAAGAACCTCATCAACGAGACGCTCTACACCGGTCCGGATGTCGACGATGCGCTGAACCCCTATGCCACGATCATCGTGCGCGAGGCGCGCCGCCGCGGCATCCGCGTCGAGGTGACCGACGCCGAACACGGCTTCTTCTCGCTGTCCCAGGGCGGTCGCACGATCCGCTGCCGCGAGAGCCTCAGCGAGCTGACCAGCGCCGTGGCCATGTCGATCTGCGACGACAAGACCGCGACGCGAAAGGTGGTCGAGGGCGCCGGCGTGCATGTGCCGGCACAGATCCTCGCGAGTGCCGGCGACGACGCGCTGGAAACCTTCCTGCGCGAACACGGCAAGGTCGTCGTCAAGCCTGCGCGCGGCGAGCAGGGACGCGGCGTTGCCGTCGGCCTGACCTCCATGGACGACATGCGCGCTGCCATCGATGAGGCCCGCCAGCTCTGCGACACGGTGCTGGTGGAGGAGTGCGTCGAGGGCCAGGACCTTCGGCTGATCGTCATCAACTACCGGCTGGTCGCCGCCGCCGTCCGCCGCCCTCCGACCATCGTCGGCAACGGCCGCAGCACCATTCGCGAGTTGATCGAGGCCCAGAGCCGCCGCCGCGGCGCGGCAACGGGCGGCGAATCCCACATTCCGCTCGACGCGGAGACCGACCGCACCATTGCCCAGGCCGGCTATACGCTGGACGATGTCCTGGACAGCGGCACCCAGCTGCAGGTGCGCCGGACCGCGAACCTGCATACGGGCGGCACGATCCACGACGTCACCGACATCGTCCATCCGGCGCTTGTCGAGGCGGCGGTGCGCTCGGCCCGCGCCATCGACATTCCGGTAACCGGCATCGACCTGATGGTCGCCTCCCCCACGGAGGCCGACTACCGGTTCATCGAGGCGAACGAACGGCCGGGCCTGGCAAACCACGAACCGCAGCCGACGGCAGAGCGCTTCGTCGACCTGCTGTTCCCGCTGTCCATGCCGGCCACAGCCCGCCAGGTCGTCGCCGACCAGCATGCCAACCAGGGGGCTACATGACACGACTGAGCATCGATACGGACTATCTGGCCGAGACCCTCAAGGCGCTGCTCGCGATCCCGAGCCCCACCGGCTACACGGACACGGTGGTGCGGTATGTCTCGGCCCAGCTGGAACAACTGGGGCTGCCGGTCGAGCTGACACGCCGCGGCGCCATCCGCGCGATCCGACGCGGCCGCCAGGACCGCGGCGCCCGGGCGCTCGTCTCGCATCTCGACACGCTCGGTGCCCAGGTAAAGTTCGTCAAGGACAATGGCCGGCTGGCGCTGGTGCCCATCGGCAACTGGTCCGCACGCTTCGCCGAAGGCGCACGCGCGACGCTGTATTCCTATTCCGGCGCCTATCGCGGAACCATCCTGCCGCTCAAATCCTCCGGCCATACCTTCAACGAGGAGATCGACACCTCGCCCATCGGCTGGGATCACGTGGAGCTGCGCGTCGATGCCCTCGCCTTCGGCCGTGCCGACCTGGATCGCCTCGGCATCGAGGTCGGCGACATCATCGCCATCGACCCGCAGCCGGAATTCCTGGACAACGGCTTCATCATCTCCCGGCATCTCGACAACAAGGCGGGCGTTGCAGTCATGCTCGCCGCGTTGAAGGCCATGACCGAGGCCGAGGCGGAAACGCCCGTCGACATCCATTGGCTGTTCACGATCGCCGAGGAAGTCGGCGTCGGCGCCTCCTCGATCATCACCCACGACGTTGCCTCGCTGGTTGCCGTCGACAACGGCACCACGGCGCCGGGTCAGAACTCGAGCGAATTCGGCGTCACCTTCTCGATGGCCGACCAGACAGGCCCGTTCGACTACCATCTGACGAAGAAGCTGGTGGAGCTGTGCCAGGAGCACGACATCCGCTACCAGAAGGACGTCTTCCGCTACTACCGCTCGGACTCCGCCAGCGCCATCGAGGCCGGTGCCGACGTGCGCACCGCGCTGATCACCTTCGGCGTCGACAGCTCGCACGGCTACGAGCGCATCCACATGCATGCACTGCGCTCGCTGGCCGAACTGATCACCGCCTATGCCTCCAGCCCGGTGGAAATCCCCCGCGACTACGAGGAAACGGCCGGCGTCTCCGGTTTCACCCGCCAGCCGACAGCCGAAGCGGAGCAGACACTGACGCCGGACGCGGAGAACACCGACCTGCCGCAGGCCTGAGCCGCGGCAGATGCCTCAGAGCGTCAGTCCGCAAGTCTCGAAGGCGGCGCGGGTCGCCTCCCGCTCCGCATCGGTCAGCTGCAGCAAGGGCGGGCGCACCGGCCCGCCGACCTGGCCCAGGAGCTCCTGCCAGTATTTCTGGTGCGCCTGCGGCTTGCCGCCGGGCCGCGTGCCGCGCAGCGCCTTGCGCACCGGATCGAGGCTGGCGCTGACCGCCTTCGCCCGCTCCGCATCGCCGGCAAAGGCCGCCTGCGTGTAGTCGTGCATGCGCCGGTCCTTCGCGGTCTGCAGCAGATAGGGCGGCGAGGAACACAGGTAGAGCTGCCAGCCGAGCTCGAGAATATTGTCGAGCCACTCCTCTTCGGAGGCGGTGGAGACGAGAATCTTGTCGCCGACCATTTCCGTCAGCTTCACATACATCGGCCGCGGCACGCTGTACTTGATGGCGACGATGTTCGGCAGCTCCGCCACGCGGGCGCACAGCTCCGGGCTCATCAGATAGCCCGAATCCGGGTGGCTCCACATGGCGATGCCGATGTTCACCCGCTCGCAGATCGCCTTGTAGTACTCGTAGACCGTGTCGTCCTGATCGCTGATGAAATGCAGGATCGGCGCATGCACCACGATGTAGTCGGCGCCCACCGCTTCCGCGTGCCGGGCAAGCTCGATCACCGTGTCGAAGTTCTGGTCCGAGCAGGACATGATCGTCCCCGCCTTGCCCGCCGTCTCCTCCACCGCGATCTCGAAGTTGCGCTTGCGCTCGGCGAGCGACATGGAGAAGAACTCGCCCTGCTTGCCGGCGATGAAGAGCCCGGCGATGGCAAGATCGTCCACCCAGTGGCGGATGTTGGACCGCAGGCCGTCCTCGTCAAAGGAGAAATCCTCGCGGAACGGATTGAGCGCCGCTGCCCAGATCCCCTTCATGTTGGCACGGGCATAGGCCTTGGCGTCGAGCCTCGAATAATTCATTTCGGTCACCTCGTTGGAGCCGAGCGCAGGGCGCGCCACAGCGCCTCGGCGGTCAGCGGCATGGACTGGATCGCGGCGCCATGGGGGCGCAGCGCGTCGTTGGCGGCATTGAGGATCGCGGCCGGGGCACCGATGGTGCCGGCCTCGCCGACCCCCTTGGCGCCGAGCGCGTTGGCGGGCGATGGCGTGGACATCTTGCCGATGGAAAGGTGCGGCATGTCGGAGGCACGCGGCAGCGCGTAATCCATCAGCGAGCCGGTCAACAGCTGACCGTCGGCGTCATAGACGATCCGCTCCATCAAGGCCTCGCCGATCCCTTGCGCAAAGCCGCCCCGGATCTGGCCCTCGACCATCATCGGGTTGATCACCGTGCCGATGTCGTCGCAGCAATGCGCCTCTTCGATGGTCGGCGTTCCGGTGTCCGGATCGATGGTCAGAAGAACGAGATAGGCGCCGTAGCCCCAGGCCTCGCCCTTGGCCTCGTAAACCACCTCGGCACTCACCGGCTTGCCGCGGTCCGCGCCATCCGCAAGCTTGCCCAGAACGGCATCGCAGGCCTCGGCGAGCGCGCTTCCGCCGATCGGCGTGCTGCGGCTGGCCAGGGCGCCGATGCCGGTCGGGCAGTCTTCGGTGGACCCGTGCAGCACGCGCACCCGCTCAAGCGGCAGGGACAGCCGGTCGGCCGCAATCTGGGCGAAGGCCGTTTCGCGGCCGTGCCCCTGGCTGCTACCACCGCTCGCCACCTCTGCGCGCCCATCCGGATGCAGCGTCACCCTCGCGCTTTCCCAGCCCGTCCCGCAGGGCTCGACATAGAAGGCAAGGCCGAGGCCGGCGACGCCGCCCTCTGCCCGGATCCGGTCGCGCCGCCCCTTCAGCCGGTCGTAGTCCGCATCCCCTGCCAGCTTGTCGAGAAGTTCGGCATAGCGGCCGGAATCGAGCTTTGTACCGGTCGGCCCCGCATGCGGCAGCCGGTCAGGTGCCAGCAAATTGCGGCGGCGGATTTCCAGCGGATCGATACCGCTGGCGCTTGCCGCCTCGTCGACGAGCCGCTCCATCAGGCAATTGGCCTCCGGACGCCCCGCACCGCGATAGATGCCAACCGCCGCGCTGTGCGTGAGCTTTGCTCGGGAATGGATATCGACCGCAGGAATGTCGTAGCCGCCCGGCAGGATCCGCCCTGCATTCCAGGCCGGAATGCCGGCGCTGTTGGGCAGCCAGTGGCCGAGCGGGCAGTCCACCTCGGCCGCCAGCGCCAGAAAGCGGCCCTCGGAGTCGAGCGCCAGCCGCCCCCGGCTGCGCGCCCCGCGGCCGTGGGTTGCCGACATCAGGTCCTCGCTGCGGCTCGACGCCCAGCGGATGGAACGGCGAAAGCGGAAGGCGGCCCAGACGGCGAATACCTCCTCGGGATAGAGCGAGGCCTTCATGCCGAAGGCACCGCCGACATCCGGCGCCCGGACCGCGATTCGCGCCTCTTCGATGCCGAGTATCCGGCAGAGCTCACGCCTCGCCCGGTGCGGTGTCTGGCTCGAATACCAGACCAGCGCACGATCCCGCTCCGCGTCGTAGTCGACGGCAATCGCACGCGGCTCGAGAGGAGACGGCGCAAGACGCGGATGCTGCACCTCCACCTCGACCACAAGGGCGGCCGCGGCAAAGGCTGCGTCAACGTCGCCGCTGGACCAGTCGCCGCGAAAGCCCGGCACATCCGCGCCGGAATAGTCCGGCGCCGCGCCGTCCTCATCGATGTCGACGCCGACCAGGTCCGCGGCATCCTGCGCAAGGGAACGCCCGCTCGCGAGAACCGCCGCAACCGGCTGGCCGACGGCCGCAACAAAGCCGCGCGCAAGGACAGGAAATTCGGCCTCGCCCTCGAACGGCAGGACCGGATTGACGGCGAGCCTGCCGAGGGCATCGCCTTCCCGCGGACCAAAGCCGGAAAGATCCTCGCCCGTCACCACATGGGCGACCCCATCCATCTCCCGCGCGGCCTCGACATCGCAGCTCAGGATCGCGCCGCGCGGCAAGGGGCTGCGGACGAAGGCGATATGCAGCGCATCATGAAGCGGAATGTCGGAAACGTAACGGCCCTGCCCGGTCACAAGGGCATCGTCCTCGCGGCGGCGCACGGCACGCCCGACGAGCGCATTGGCGGCGGATTCGTCCTCGTCCCGCACCGTCTGCGAAGCGTGCCCGGTCTTCATCGTCACGGCTGCCACCCGTCCTCCCACGGCCTGCCCTCATAACGGGCCGGCATCTGTCTTGGCGGAGAGTGGCGTCGTTCAGATATCGCAGCAAATATCATGTTTCAAATCTGCTATCTGGATATTGGATAGCAAACCGTCTGCCGATCACGCAGGATGGGCGACAGGATATCCTTCGGAGTCTTGCATGAAACACGTCGCGATCATCGGCTACGGTGCCATCGCCAGCCACGTCATCCGCGCCATTTCCGCGTCCTCCGCCGTACAGCTCGGCGGCGTGATCGGCCGCGCCGGACGCCTGGCCGCAGCACGGGAGGCCGCCGGCCCGAACATCGCCGTGGTCGATAGCATCGACGGCCTCGCGACCCGTCCCGATCTGGTGCTGGACTGCGCCGGCCATCCGGGCCTGATCGCCCATGGCGCCGCCATCCTGGAACGCGGCATCGATCTCGTCAGCGTCTCCGCCGGTGCGCTGGCCGATGAGGAGCTTTATGAAACGCTGGCAAAGGCGGCCTCCGCCTCCGGCGCCCGCCTTCGCATCGCCTCCGGCGCCATCGGCGGTCTCGACGTCCTGTCGGCGGCGCGGCGCGGCGGGCTCGACCGGGTGACCTATCGCGGCCGCAAGCCGGTCGCCAGCTGGCGCGGCACGCCGGCCGAAACCGTGCTCGACCTCGACAGTCTCGCGGACGCCCGGATCCATTTTCGCGGCACGGCGCGCGAGGCCGCGCGCCTTTACCCCAAGAACGCCAACGTCACCGCCAGCGTCGCCCTTGCCGGCATCGGCTTCGACGCGACCGGGGTGGAGCTCGTCGCCGATCCGGCCTGCACCTCCAACTGCCACGAGCTGGAGGCGGAAGGCGCTTTCGGCAGTTTCTCGCTGCGCCTCAATGGGTACCAGCTGGCCGACAATCCGAAGTCGTCGGCCCTCACCGCCATGAGCATGATCAACGCCGCGCTCTCACTCGAAGAGCCGATCCTGGTTGCGTGAGCCCGGTCGATCAGGTACCGGCTGAAGGCGCGCCTCTCGCGCAAGGACGGCCGATGAGCGAACCGACACCGAAGCATTTCCGCATCGTCGAGCGGATCCTGACCCGGCTGAAGCTGAAGCAGCTTCGCCTGCTGGTGGCGGTCGAGCGGCACAATTCGATCCTGCATGCCGCACGCGAGCTGAACCTGTCGCAGCCGGCCGCCACCAAGCTGATCAAGGATCTGGAGACCGACTTCGGCGTCATGCTCTTCGAGCGGACCAACCGGGGCGTCGTCCCGACCATCTACGGCGAGGCGCTGGCCCGCCACGGCAAGCTGATCTTCGCGCAGATCTCTCATGCCGCGCAGGAGCTCGACGACCTGTCGGAAGGCTCAAGCGGCCGGATCGTCGTCGGCACGCTGCTGGCCGCCTCGGCCTTGCTTCTGCCCCGCACCATCGCCCGGGTCCTCGCCGAAAAGCCCAACCTGTCGATCAAGATCCAGGAAGGCACCAACGAGGTGCTGATGCCGGCGCTGCGGTCCGGCGAGCTCGATCTGGTGGTCGGACGGCTGCCAACGCACCGGCACCGGGACGAGCTGCTGCAGGAACGGCTCTACGAGGAGAAGGTCATCGCCGTCACCCGCGTCGGCCATCCGCTGCAGGAGCGCAAGAAGGTCACCTTCGCCGACATGATGGAGTACGGCTGGATCCTGCCGCCGCCGGAAACGACCCTGCGCCGGCAGATCGACATGGTCTTCCTCGATCACGGCCTGTCCTCGCCGATCAATGCGGTGGAATCGGTGTCGTTCCTCGCCAATCGCAGCCTGCTGGTCAATTCCAGCATGATCGGCGTCCTGCCGAGCCACGTCGCCGAGCAGGACATCGCCGCCGGCATCCTCGCCCGTGTCCCCTGGGACGTCCCGATCCCCATCGGCCCGGTCGGCGTCTCCTACCGCAAGGGCCGCAGCCTGACGCCGGCCGCGAGCTTCTTCCTGGAGCAGCTGCGCCAGGTCGCCGCGACCTTCTGAACGGGTTTCAGCGGATCAGCACTGTCGAGATCGACGGCGCCCAGCTCAGCAGCAGCAGCACCGCGGCAACCGCCGCCAGGAACGGATAGAGCGCGCGGAAGATCGCCATCGGCTTCGCCCCGCTCATCGCCGAGGCGATATAGAGCCCTGCTCCCACCGGCGGGGTCAGCAGCCCCAGCACCAGGTTGAGGCAGACGATCACCCCGAACTGGAACGGGTCGATGGCATAGTGGGTCTGTGCGATCGGCAGCAGGATCGGCACCACCAGGATCACCGCGGCGATGCCGTCGATCACCATGCCGATCAGGAACAGCGCCAGGTTGACGATCAGCAGGAAGACGAAGGGATCAGAGGTAAGCGTGGTGATCTGCGCCGCCAGCTTCTGCGGGATCGCCTCGTAGATGATCACCCAGCCGAAGACATTGGCCGAGGCGATCAGGAAGATCACGAGACTGGAATTTGCGGCGGTGCGCACGAACAGCGCGCCGAGCCGGGTGATCTTCAGCTCGCCATAGACGAAGCGACCGATCACGAAAGCCACCAGCGAGGCGACCGCCGCCGACTCCGTCGGTGTCGCGATGCCCAAGAGAATGCCGCCGACGATGGCCAGCGGAATGAGCGCGGCCGGCAGGCAATCGCGGATCGCGGCGAGCGCCACGCCCGGCGACATCCACTCGCCCTTCGGGAACTGCTCCTTGAGGCCGACCAGCGCAACGATGACGAAGAAGCTCGCCGAGAGGATCAGCCCCGGCAGGATACCGGCCATGAACATGTCGCCGATGGGGATCTGCGCCAGCACACCGTAGATGACGAACAGCATGGAGGGCGGAATGATCGGCGACAGCAGCCCTCCGGCCGCCGTCGTCGCGGCGGCGAACTCCCGTCGGTAGCCCTCCTCCTCCATCGCCGGCACCATGGCCCGCGACATCACCGCGATCTGCGAGGCGGCCGAGCCGATGATCGCCGCCATGAACATGTTGGCGAGCAGGTTGATATAGGCAAGACCGCCGCGAAACCCGCCGACGAAGACCCGCGCTGCCTGGATCAGCCGCTGGGTCAGGCCGCCCTCGTTCATCAGCTCGCCGGTGAGCATGAACAGCGGGATCGCCAGCAATCCATAGCTCTCGACACCGGCGAAAAGCTGCTGCGCAAAGCTGGAATACAGCACCTCGTTGCCGCTCGCCTGAATATACCAGACCGCCGACAGGCACAGCACGAGGCTGATCGGCACGCCGGCGAAAAGCAGGACCAGAAAGACGACGCCGGTCATTCGCCGCTCCTGCCTGCTGTTCCGAGCGCGGGAAGCGAACGCGACAGGTTCGCCGCCGCATGCAGCAGGAAACCGAAGGTGAAGAGGATCATGATCATCCAGATCCAGGCCTTGCGGATCCCCAGCGTGGTGGTCGGTTCCGCATAGATGAAGTTGAACGTGTTGCCCTGGAACGTCTCGATGTCGAAGCCGGCAGCTGCAAGGCCGGCGGGATCGAACCACAGCCAGCAGAACCAGCCGAGCGCCAGGCCGAAACCGAGCGCGACGATATCGAGCGCTGCCGTGAGGCGCGCTCTCGCCCGGTCCGACAGCATGTCGCCGACCAGCGTGACCGCGACGGCGCTGCGATCATGCACGGCAGCGGATGCGGCAAGGAAGGTCATCCAGATCATCGTGTAGATCGCCGCCTCGTCGATCCAGTAGATCGCCATGCGGGCGGTGCGCGTGGCGACGTTGATCAGGATCAGGACGGTAATAGCCCCCGCAAGCACGGCGGCCACGGCGATTTCGCAGCGCGCCCACAAGGCCGACAGGCGGTAGAGCATCGCGGGACCTCCCTCCCTCTGGCCCGAAACGGCGCGGGCGGCGACGCAACGCCATCCCGCGCCGGCAATCTCGGCGGATCGTCCGGGCGACACGACTGCCGCCCGGCGCATCCCTCCTCAGCGAGTTTCTTCGGCCACCTTGCGCAGATCGGCAAGCGCCGGGGCCTTCTCGGTCCAGATCGCCTCCCACTTGGCGATGGCATCGGCGAAGAATGCGGCATCCGCCTCGACGACCGTCTTGCCCGTGCCCTCGATGGACAGCAGCCACTCGCCTTCCTTCTGGACATAGGTGTCGATGGCCCCGTCGAGATGGCGCTTCATCAGGTCCGCGACCATCTTGCGGTCGCCCTCGGACAGGCCCTGCCACACCTTGGCCGAGACCAGCCCGACCATCGGGAACATCATGTGGTTGGACAACAGGATCGTGTCGGCGTGCTCGTAGTACTTGAGCCCCCAGATCAGCTCCGCATCCATGTCGATGGCATCGACCTGTCCGTTGGCGAGCGCATCATAGACCGCCGGCAGCGGCATCGGCGTCGAGGCCGCGCCGAGCGCATTGTAGAAGTCCTTGATCGGCTCGAACGGGGTGATGCGCAGCTTCTTGCCCGAAAGATCCGCCGCCGTCGTCACCGGAGACCGGCTGACGATCTGGCGAAGCCCGCCCATCGAGTAGCCGATGCCGACCACGCCCGCCTTCTGCGGCAGACCCTGGAGCAGGCCGGTGGCAACGTCCGAGCGCAGGATGCGAGACGCATGGCCGACATCGTCGGCGAGATACGGCGCGTAGAAGGCGCCGAAGTCGGGCACGCGGTTCGACACTTCGGCGATGGTCAGGAAGGCCATGTCGAGCGCGCCGGTCTGCAGCTGCTGCATCATCTGCGCCTCGTTGCCGAGCTGCTGCGAGGGAAACACGGTGACGCTGTGCTCGCCGCCGGAGGCCGACTTCACCTCGTCGGCGAACGAGTTGGCCGCAACCGTCCAGATATGCGGCGGCGGTGTGATCAGGCCGAGGCGGAATTCCTTGGCCTCCGCATGTCCGGCGCCCAGCGCCACCATGGCGATTGCGACAGGGGCGATGGTCGCGGGCAAGAAACGCGCGAGATGCTTGGTTTTGGTCATGTGATGCTCCTCCCGGCACGGCGCTGCCCCGGCGGGCGGGCCGGCCGTCTTCAGTCGATGGGAATGGACGCGATTGTCCCCGGCTCGCTCAGAGAACGACCCAGCCTTCCGGCGGCTCCTTGCCGGGATGCACCGTGCCGCAATTCGGGCAGGTGCGGTCTTCCTCCGAGGCATAGAACGCCTTGTAGACCGGCGGCAGGTCGTCGACGATCGACTCCAGGTCGAGCTCGGCGCGATGGACCAGGTGCTGGCACTCGAAGCAGTACCACTCGATGGCGTCGAGCGCGCCTTCGGGGCGGGACGGCTCGATGACGAGGCCGATCGACCCCTCCTGCGGACGCTGCGGCGAATGGCGCACATGCGGCGGCAACAGGAAGATCTCGCCCTCGCGGATCGGCACGTCGTAGAACTCCTTGCCGTCGTAGAGCTTCAGGACCATGTCGCCCTTGAGCTGGTAGAAGAACTCCTCGACCGGATCGTCGTGATAGTCGGTGCGCTTGTTCGGCCCGCCGACCACCGTGACCATGAGATCCGCGTCCTTGAAGACCTGCTGGTTGCCGACCGGCGGCTTCAGCAGGTGCTTGTGCTCGTCGATCCATTTCTGGAAATTGAAGGCCGCAAGTCTCGACATCTATGGCTCCCCGCACTGGCTGGCTCGCGCACGGCGCCGCTTCTTTCGGGGCCCCCGCCCCGCGGTCGTCCGCACGTTTTTCTCAGCCAAGGAGACGGCAGAGTGGTATGTCAATCAAATACCAATATTCGAAGCAGATATAATGAAACCGGATAGCCAGCCCCTTCCGCAGCGTCGCTTTGCGCGCAGATGCGCAAGAACCGGCAACACCTTGCGCGGGAGCCTCGGTCGCGCTGGACCCCGGCCGGAAAGGCCGGTCAGTCGCCGATGGGCTTGGGGCCCACATCCTTGGACAGCGGCACCAGCGAGGTGCGGATACGGCGCAGATATTCGCGCACGCGCTCGGGCCGCTTGCGCGCGGCGCCGGCCGCCAGCACGTCGATGATCGCCACATAGGCAAGCCGCGAGGCGCTCGGCTTGTAGATGTCCTGATCTTCCGGCAGGTCGAGGCCGAGCGCGATGTCCGTGGCGCCGGCCAGGTCCGAGCCGGCCTTGGTCAGGCTCAGCGTCTGGGCCCCGTACTGGCGGGCGATGGCGACGCTGTCGAGCAGCTCGGCCGGCGTCCCGCTCGCCGAGATCGCGAAGACCACATCGCCGCGTTCCAGCGTCGAGGCGATCATCCGCTGCAGATAGCCGTCCGAATGCGCCTCCGCCGGCACGCCGAGACGAAAGAAGCGGTTCGCCCCCTCCCGCGCCACGTTGGCCGACCCGCCGCCGACGCCGAAGAAGACGATCCGCCGCGCCCCGGCCAAGAGGTCGATCGCCGCCTCCACGGCCAGCGGATCGAGCTGCGCCCGCGCCCGGTTGAGCGTGTCCATCAGCGCGCCGAACACCTGCGCCACCAGCGCGTCCGACAGCGACCCGCTGTCGGGCGCATGCACGTCCATGTATTGCAGCGACACGGCCACGCTCTGGGCGAGGCGGATCTTGAAGTCCTTGAACCCGTCGCAGCCGAGCGTCTGGCAGAACCGGTTGACCGTGGCATCGGACACCCCGGCGCCCTGGGCGATCTCGCTCTGGCGCTGGTAGGCGATGGTCTCCAGGTTCGCCAGCACGTAGTCGGCAACCCGCTGCTCGCGCTTGGGGAAGGCACCGTCGAGCCGCCTGAGCTGCGCGATGATATCGATCACCTTGGACACGCCCCCGGCCCCTTCCCTGCCATCCGCCCCGGTTTCCGGGGCAAGATTAATCGGCTTTGTAGGCGATGACATCCATCTCGACCTTCGCATCCACCATCAACGGCGACTGCACCGTGGAGCGCGCCGGAGGGTGGGCCCCGAAATGCCGCTCGAACACGGCGTTGAAGCTGGAGAAGTCGCGGGCATCGTCCAGCCAGACATTGACCTTCACCACATGCTCCAGCCCGCAGCCGGCCAGCGCCAGCACCGACTTGATGTTCTCGATCACCTTTTCGGTCTGCGCGACGATGCCGCCGGTGATGATCTCACCCCCTTCCACGGGCACCTGGCCGGAGACGTAGACGAACCCGCCGGCGGTGACCGCCTTGGCGAAGGGACGCTTCTGCCCGCCGGCGGCGAGATCGGCGGTGTCGTGACGGGTGATGCCCTTGGTCATGGAAATCCTCGGCTCAATATGAAAGTTTCTTTCATTATCTACCGCAGTTTAGCGGGAAACTCAAATTCCCGTTTGACAGTTTAGGCAGATTATGAAAATTTTTTACACAACGAACAGCCGGCGCAGACACGGCAGATCGTGGGATGGCTGCACGGCCGGCGACTGCACGTCGCCCGCCCGTGTAGCCCATTCGGGCTACCCAGAGGACCCTGTATTTGGAGGAATGGAATGTTTCGGAACCCCCGCTGGAAAACCGTGTTCGCCGCGGCGATCGCGACATCCATGGCCAGCACCGCCTTTGCGGCCGGCACGCTGCGCTACGCCACTGTCGGCGAGCCGCCCAGCCTCGACCAGCACGTCGTCACCTCGGACCTGTCGACGACCATCGCCCACCACATGTTCGAGGGTCTCTACACCTTCGACGCCAGCAATTCGCCCGTGCCGCTTCTGGCCGAGAGCGACCGGCTGGAGGATGACGGGCGCACCATCGTCATCACCCTGCGCAAGGACGTGACCTTCCACAACGGCACCGACATGACCTCGGCGGACGTGGTCGCCTCGCTGAAGCGCTGGGGCGAGTTCGGCTCGCGCGGCAGCCTGCTGTTCTCGAATGTCGAGAGCATCGAGGCGACCGGCGACCATGAGGTCACCCTGCGCCTCAGCCAACCCTTCGGCCCCTGGAAGAACCTTCTGGCCTTCATCAACGGCGGCCCGGCGATCTACCCGGCCTCCGTGATGGAAGGCGCCGGCAAGGAGCCGATCGCACCGGAAAACTACATCGGCACCGGTCCCTACCGCTTCGGCGAATGGCAGCCCAACCGCCATGTCGAGCTCGTCCGCTTCGACGACTACGATTCGCCGGAAGGCGAGGCGAACGGCTATGGCGGCACCCGCAAGGCCGAGTTCGATGCGCTCCGCTTCATCCCGGTTCCCGATGTCGGCACCCGCGTCAGCGGCCTGCAGGCCGGCGACTACGACTACGCCGAGAACATCCCAGGCGACCTCTTCGATGCCCTCGATGCCAGCCCGGACGTCACGACGATCCTCAACGGCGGCCCGATCTTCGGTCTCGTCTTCCTCAATTCCAAGGAAGGCCCACTGAAGGAGAACTTCGCCCTGCGCCGCGCCATCCAGACGGCGATCAACAAGACGCCGGCGCTTCAGGTCGCCATCGGTCCGGAGAAGCTGTGGCGTGCCAACGGCTCGTTCATGCCGCAGGGCAATGTCTGGTACACCGAATCCGGCGCCGAGAACTTCAGCAAGGGCGATGCGGCGGCCGCCAAGGAGCTGGCCAAGGAAGCCGGCTACAACGGCGAGCCGATCAAGTTCATGGTGTCGACCAACTACCCGTTCCACTACGACACGGCGATCGTCTACACCAAGCAGCTTGCCCAGGCCGGCTTCAACATCGACCTGCAGGTCTACGACTGGGCGACGCTCATCAAGAAGCGCGGCGAGCCGGACCAGTGGGACCTGTTCTTCACCCATCACGGCTTCGTGCCGGATCCGATCCTGATCTCGGTGATGAACCCGAACTATCCCGGCTGGTGGGCCACGCCGGAAAAGACCGCGCTTTCGGAGAAGTTCACCGCCTCGGCCGATCCGGCGGAGCGGCAGAAGCTGTGGGGCGAGCTGCAGGCGCTCGTCTACGAGCAGGTCCCGACCATGAAGACGGGCGACGTCTACACCTACAACATTGCCTCCCCGGCGCTTAAGGGCCTCGGCGAAGCAACCCTGATCTGGCCGCACTTCTGGAACGTCTCGAAGTAACGCACGATCCCCTCGGTCCCCTCCGGCCTTTGCGAAACTCCGTCCCTAGGGCGACACTCGCAACAGGCCGGGGGCGGGCTGGCCGCCTCCCGACATTTCGCGGAAAGTCACGCTCATGCTCGGATATGCCCTGCGGAGACTGCTGACGCTCGTGCCGACGCTGCTCGCCGCCTCGCTGCTGGTCTTCCTTTTCGTGCACCTGATCCCCGGCGATCCGGCTGCCGTCCTGCTCGGCGATAGCGCCACGCCCGAGGAGATCGCCAGCCTGACGCGCGAACTCGGTCTCGATCAGCCGCTCTACACCCAATACCTGCTGTGGCTCGGCAACGTGCTGCAGGGCGACTTCGGCACGTCGATCTTCTTCCGCGTCCCCGTCACCTCGGTGATCGCCGACGGCGCGGAGACCTCGATCCTTCTCGCCCTGATGACGATGGTCTGGATCGTCATTCTCGGCGTGCCCATCGGCGTCGTCGCCGCCAGCTATCGCGGCACCTGGGTCGACCAGGTCACGTCCGGCGGCGCCATGCTCTTCGCCTCCGTGCCGACCTTCTGGCTCGGTCTCTACCTGATCCTGATCTTCTCGGTGACCCTCGGCTGGCTGCCCTCGTCCGGCTTTCCGTCCGTGACCGACGACGGCGGGCTCGCCAACCTGCGCTACCTCCTGCTGCCGAGCTTCACCCTTGCCGCGCCGAACGCCGCGCTGATCATCCGCCTGGTGCGCGCCTCCATGCTCGACGTGCAGCGCGAGGACCATGTGCGCACCGCCCGCGCCAAGGGCCTCGCCCCGTGGAAGGTCTCGGTGAAGCACGTCTTCCGCAACGCGCTGATCGCCGTTGCCGCCGCCTTCGGCTTCACCTTCGCCGCCCTCGTCTCCGAGGCGGTGGTGACCGAAACCGTCTTCTCGCTGCCCGGCATCGGCCGCCTCGTGGTGCAGTCGATCCTGCGCCGCGACTATCCCGTCATCCAGGGCGTCATCCTGGTGATCGTCGTCCTCTACATGGTCATCAATCTTCTGGTCGACCTCGCCTATGCGCGCCTCGACCCCAGGGTGTCGCTGAAATGACCCGGACCCGTTCTCTCAAGCCGCAAAGCCAGGGAGCTGAGGCATGACCGCGATCCTCACCATGGGCCGCATCTTCCGCGGGCGCTGGCTCGCCACCGCCGGACTGTGCTGGCTGATCCTGGTCGCGCTGGCCGCGATCTTCGCCCCGCTCGTCGCCCCTTACGATCCGCTGGAAATCGACCCGCTCGTGCGCCTGTCGCCGCCGAGCCTGGAGCACCTGTTCGGCACCGACCACTACGGCCGCGACAGCTTCTCGCGCAGCCTCTACGGCGCGCGCATGGCCATCATCATCGGCATCGGCAGCGTCGTCGTGGCGCTGATCGCCGGCGGCCTCGCCGGCATGGTCTCGGCCTATTTCAGCCGCCTCGGCCATGTGATCATGCGCGTCGTCGACGTGCTGATGGCCTTCCCGGCGCTGCTGCTCGCCCTCGTGCTGATGACCCTGCTGGAGCGCAGCGTCGTCAACACGGTGATCGTCATCGGCATCGTCTATGCCACCACCACCGCCCGCATCCTTTTCGGCATGACGCTGAAACTCAAGGGCGAGGTCTTCGTCGATGCCGCGACGTGTTCGGGCGCCGGCCATGCCAGCATCCTCTTCCGCCACATCCTGCCGAACCTCGTCTCGCCGCTCCTGGTGCAGGCAAGCTTCATCTTCGCCTTCGCCCAGCTGCAGGCCGCGGCCCTCGACTTTCTCGGCCTCGGCCTGCCGCCGGAAGTCCCGAGCTGGGGCAACATGCTGTCGGAATCGCGCATCTACGTCACCCGCGCCTCCTGGCTGCTGCTGTTCCCCGGCGCGCTGATCATCCTGTCCGTCTTCTCCATGAACCTGGTCGGCGACGCCCTGCGCGACAGCATCGACCCGCGGTTCCGTAACGACATCAAGGGGGTGTGAGATGACGCGCCCGAATACAGACGCCAGCGACCTGTTGCTCGACATGCGCGGCCTGACGCTCGGCGTCGCCACGCCCGACGGCATCCTGCCGGTGGTGCAGGACCTCTCGCTCAGCCTGTCGACCGGCGAGACGCTCGGCATCGTCGGCGAGAGCGGCTGCGGCAAGAGCCTTACCTCGCTCGCGATCATGGGTCTGCTGGAGGGAACGCCCGTGCGCGTTCTTGCCGGCGAGATCTTCTTCCGCGGCCGCGACCTGTTGCGCCTGTCGCCGCGCGAGCGCCGCGCGGTCATGGGCAACGAGATGTCGATGATCTTCCAGGAGCCGATGACCTCGCTCAATCCGGTCTATCGGATCGGCGACCAGATCATCGAGGCGATCCGCGAGCATCAGCCGATGTCGCGCCGTGCCGCCCGCGACCGGGCGCTGGAGCTGCTGACCATGGTCCGCATCCCCGATCCGGCCGGACGCATCGACAGCTTCCCGCACCAACTGTCCGGCGGCCAGCGCCAGCGCGTGATGATCGCCATGGCACTCGCCGGCTCGCCGCGCCTCTTGATCGCCGACGAGCCGACCACCGCCCTCGACGTCACCGTGCAGGCGCAGATCCTCAATCTCATCGTCGAGTTGCAGAAGGAGACCGGCATGGGCGTCATGCTGATCTCCCACGATCTTGGCGTCATCGCCGAGACCTGCGACCGCATCGCCGTGATGTATCGGGGCCGCGTGGTCGAGACGGCGGGTGCGCGCGAGCTCTTCCAGGACATGCGCCATCCCTACACCCGCGGCCTGCTGGACTCGATTCCCGAGGCCGACGAGGACGTCGACCGGCTCTCCGCCATTCCCGGACGCGTCCCGACGCTCGACGAGGCCATCGCCGGCTGCGCCTTCCATCCGCGCTGCGCGCGGGCAGGAGCCGGCTGCGACAGCGACCAGCCGGCGCTCACCGCCTTCGCGCCCACCCATTTCGCCCGCTGCCACTACCCGCTGGAGCCGGACGCATGACCGACGCCGCCCCCCTTCTCCAGGTCCGCGACCTGAAGACCCACTTCACCTTCCGCGCGCCCTCGACCGGCGTGTTGCCGGGCCCCAAACGCATCCTCAAGGCGGTCGACGGCGTCTCCTTCGACCTTGCCGAGGGCGAGGTGCTGGGCATCGTCGGCGAAAGCGGCTGCGGCAAGTCCACGGTCGGGCGCACGCTGACGAAGCTCGAGCCGGCAACCAGCGGCGAGGCGCGGTTCCGCGGCCGCGACATTCTGGGACTTTCGGCGGGCGCCTTCCGGCCGCTGCGCCGCGAGATCCAGATGATCTTCCAGGACCCGTTCGCCTCGCTCAATCCGCGCCTCACCATCGAGCAGACGCTGGCCGAACCGGTCCGTATCCACGACCTTGCCCGCACCCGCGAGGAGGTGCGCGCCCGCATCGCCGACACGCTGGTGAAGGTCGGCCTCGATCCGAAGGTGATGACCCGCTATCCGCACGAGTTCTCCGGCGGCCAGCGCCAGCGCATCGGCATCGCCAGGGTGATGATCGTCGAGCCGCGCCTCGTCATCGCCGACGAGGCGGTCTCCGCCCTCGACGTGTCGATCCAGGCGCAGGTGCTCAATCTCATCAAGGACCTGCAGCGCGACAGCGGCATCTCGATGCTGTTCATCTCCCACGACCTCGGCGTCGTGCGGCACATCTCCGACCGTGTCGCCGTCATGTATCTCGGCCGCATCGTCGAAACGGCGCCGAAGGCCGCCATCTTCGAAAAGCCCGCGCATCCCTATACGCGCCTGCTGCTCGCCTCCATCCCGCGCATCCGGCCGGGACGGCAGCCGGTCGCCGATCTCGGCGAACCGGCCAGCGCCGCCTCGCCGCCCTCCGGCTGCGCCTTCCATCCGCGTTGCCCGCTCGCCACCGACATCTGCCGCTCGACGCGGCCCGATCCGGTGGATCTCGGCAACGGACGTTCCAGTGCCTGCCACCATGCCGGCCAGCTTCTCGGGGAGGCCGCCTGATGGCCGAAATGAAACGCGTATTCGTCGGGTCCCTGGCAACGGAGACCAACACCTTCTCGCCCCTGCGCACCGACCTGCAGGACTTCCGCGACAGCTTCTATGCCGGCCCCGGCGAGCACCCCGCAACGCCGACGCTGTGCAGCGCGGTCTTCCCGGTCGCCCGTGACCGCGCGCGGCAATACGGCTGGGACGTGATCGAGGGCACCGCGACCTGGGCGGAGCCGGGCGGGCTCGTCAACGCCCGCACCTGGGAGCTGCTGCGCGACCAGATGCTGGCCGAGATCCGCGCCGCGCTGCCGCTCGACATCGTGCTGCTCGGCCTGCACGGCGCGATGGTCGCCGACGGCTGCCTCGACTGCGAGGGCGAGATTCTGGAGGCGGTGCGCGCCATCGTCGGGCCGGGCACGATCGTCGGCGCCACCTTCGATCCGCACAGCCACCTGTCGGCAAAGCGCACGGCCAATGCCGACCTGCTGGTCGCCTTCAAGGAATTCCCGCACACCGATTTCGTCATCGCCGCCGAAAGCCTCATAGATCTCGCCCACCGCATGTCGGTCGGCGAGGTGAAGCCGGAAATCTCGGTCTTCGACTGCCGGATGATCGAGGTGCTGCCGACCAGCCGCCAGCCCATGCGCGGCTTCGTCGACAAGCTCAAGGCGCTGGAAGGGCATGACGGCGTCCTGTCGGTCTCGGTGATCCACGGCTTCATGGCCGCCGATGTGCCGGACCTCGGCTCCCGCCTCGTCGTCATCACCGACGGCGACCGGCCGAAGGGCGACCAGCTGGCGCGCGAACTCGGCATGGAGCTCTTCTCCTTCCGCGGTCGCACCCGGCCGGACTTCCTCACCCCGGCTGAGGCGCTCGACAGGGCGGCCGAGATCGACGGCCGGCCGGTCGTTATCGCCGACGTCTGGGACAATCCGGGCGGCGGCGTGCCGGGCGATTCCACCATCGTGCTGCGCGAGATGATCGCCCGCGATCTCACGGACGCCGCCCTCGCCTCGATCTGGGACCCGGTCGCGGTGCGCACCTGCATTTCCGCTGGCGAAGGCGCGACGCTCCCCTTGCGCTTCGGCGGCAAGATGTCGGCCGCGGCGGGCGAGCCCATCGATGCCGAAGTGACGGTGGAAAAGGTGGTGCGCAACGCGGTGCAGAGCTTCGGCACCAGCGTCGTGCCGCTGGGCGATTCGGTGACGATCCGCGTTGGCGGCCTGCGCGTCGTGCTCAACACGGTGCGCTCGCAGATCTTCAGCCCGGACGCTTTCGCCAACATGGGGATCGACCCGGCGGCGATGAAGATCCTGGTTGTGAAGTCGACCAATCACTTCCACGATGCCTTCTCGCGGATCGCCGCCGACATCCTCTATGCGGCGGTCGACGGGCCCTACCCGAACGATCCGGCGACCAACACCTACCACACCCTCACACGCGCCATCTGGCCGCGTGTCGAGGATCCCCACGCCGCCTGAGACGAACGGACCACACCATGACCGCCGACGCGCCCTTCCAGCCCGAAACGCCCGCCCTCGTGCTGGACGAGGCGGTTGCGCTCGCCAACATCGCCCGCTTCCAGGCCCATTGCGACCGGCTCGGCCTCAAGAGCCGGCCGCATATCAAGACGCACAAGCTGCCGCGCTTCGCCAAGGCGCAGATCGAGGCCGGCGCACGCGGCATCACCTGCCAGAAGATCGGCGAGGCGGAGGTCATGGCCGATGCCGGCATCGACGACATCCTCATCACCTTCAACATCCTCGGCGAGTCCAAGCTTGCGCGGCTGAAGGCGCTGGCCGGACGCATCGCCCGCCTTGCCGTCGTCGCCGACAGCGAGACGACGGTGGACGGCCTGGCAGCGGCCTTCGCGGACGGTGCGGCAACGCTGCATGTGATGGTGGAATGCGATACCGGCGCCGGGCGCTGCGGCGTCCAGACGCCAGCAGAGGCAGCAGATCTCGCCGCCCGCATCGCGGCGGCGCCCGGCCTCGTCTTCGCCGGTCTGATGACCTATCCCGCCCCCGGCAAGGCCGGCAATGTCGAACGCTTCATGGGCGAGGCGCTCGGCCTGCTCGGCGCACGCGGCATCGACTGCCCGGAAATCTCCAGCGGCGGCTCGCCCGACATGTGGCATGCGGGCGAAGCGGAAGGCGGGTCCCGCAACCTCGTCACCGAGTACCGGGCCGGCACCTATATCTACAACGACCGCTCGCTGGTCGAGCGCGGCGCCTGCGCCCTCGACGACTGCGCCCTGACGGTGCATGCCACCGTCGTCAGCCGGCCGACACCAACGCGCGCGGTGCTGGATGCCGGCTCCAAGGCGCTGTCCTCGGATCTGCTCGGCCTCACCGGACACGGCACCGTCATCGGCCATCCGGATGCGCAGATCGCCGCGCTCAGCGAGGAACATGCGGTGGTCGAGATCCCCGCCGGCAGCCTTGCCGTCGGCGACCGCGTCCGCATCGTGCCGAACCATTGCTGCGTGGTGACGAACCTATTCGACCGGGCCTGGCTGCTCGGTGCCGACGGCGGCGTTCAGGAGATCGACATCGCCGCCCGCGGCCGCATGACCTGACGGACTGACCGGCGCGACCCTCTCCTCAGGCCTCGTCGGGATCGAAATAGTCTGCGTGGGCGGCCCGAATATCGTCGATGATGCCGGCGATACGGGCCAGATGCGAGCGCATCCGCGTGATCGCCCCGTCCTGATCGCCGCCGCGCACCGCCGCCAGGATCGAGATGTGGTCCTCCAGCGCCAGCCGCGCGCCGTTTTCCAGCGACAGATAGCGGACCCGGTCCATATGGGCCTTGTGATCGCGGATGAGTGCCCACACGTGCCCCTGCCCGGCGATCTCGCAAATACGGTTGTGGAAACTGTCGTCGAGCGCGTGGAAGCCGGCACGGTCGTCGCGATCCACCGCCTTTTCCTGCTCGCCGATCATGTCTTCCAGCTCGCCCATCTCCGCCTCGGTCATGTTGGCCATGGCCGCGCGCATCGTCTCCAGTTCGAGCGCGGTGCGGATGAAGCGGGCCCGGTGCACCGCCTCGACCGAGATCGGCGTCACCACCGTGGCGCGCTGCGGACGGATCAGCAGGAAGCCCTGCTGCGATAGCCGGTAGAAGGCATCGCGCACCGGCTGCCGGCTGACGCCCATCTGCTTGGCGACTTCCGCCTCCGACAGCTTGGTGCCCGGCAACAGGTCGAGGCCGACCACCCGGTTGTAGAGTTCGGCAAACACCAGATCGGTCACGGACGGCACGCGCGACATGTCGAGCGTCCTGAGCTTGATCTGTTCCGTCATCCACCTGCCCTCCCTGCGACCACCGCAGCCCGCCCGCAAGATCGGACGAGGCCTTGGCGCCGCGCTGCCGGACGTTTCGTCCGCGCCGGTTTTCCGGCATTTGCCGGGAGGCTCGTCCTAGCGACTGCCGCCCGGTTTGACAATTCGTCGCCCCGTTTCCCCGAGGCGTTGACTCGACTTGCAGACTAACATATTAGATTACTAGTTAGTTCGCCAGCCCCAACAATGAGACGCGAAAATAACGTGTCAGGGCCGGCAGGGAGGATCGGAATGGCGCTACTGGACGAGGACCGGCTGTTTCCGGTGGAGCCGCGCACGCGCGGCCTTGCCCGCGACATCTACCGGACCATCCGCGACCTGCCCATCGTCAGCCCGCACGGCCATACGGATCCGGCGTGGTTCGCGCTGAACGAGCCCTTCCCCGATCCGGCCGAGCTTTTCGTGGTGCCGGACCACTACGTCTTCCGCATGCTGTGTTCGCAGGGAATCCCGCTGACCGATCTCGGCGTGCCCCGTGTCGACGGCGGCACGAGCGAGCGCGACCCGCGCCGCATCTGGCAGCTCTTTGCCGACAATTTCCACCTCTTCCGCGGCACGCCCTCCGCGCTCTGGCTGAACCACGCCTTCCAGGAAGTTTTCGGCATCGACGAGCCGCTGGGCCCAAAGACCGCGACCCGCATCTACGACCACATTGCCGACTGCCTTGCCCGGCCGCAGTTCCGGCCGCGCGCCTTGTTCGATCGCTTCAACATCGAGGTCATCGCCACGACGGAATCGGCGCTCGACTCGCTGGAGCATCATCGCACGATCCGCGAGAGCGGCTGGGACGGCCGGGTGATCACCGCCTATCGGCCCGATGCGGTGATCGATCCCGAGTTCGAGGGCTTTGCCGCCAACGTCGCCCGTCTCGGCGAGATCACCGGCGAGGACACGACGACCTGGCCGGGTTATCTCGCCGCCCACCGTGCGCGGCGCGCCTTCTTCAAGCAGCACGGCGCCACCTCGACCGACCACGGCGCGCCCAGCGCCCGCACCGAGGATCTGTCCCCGGCCGAGGCCGCCGGCCTCTTCGACAAGGCGCTGGCCGGACGCTGCACGGCGGAGGAAGCCGACCGGTTCCGCGGCCACATGCTGACCGAGATGGCGCGCATGAGCCTCGACGACGGACTGGTGATGCAGATCCATCCCGGTGCGTTCCGCAACCATTCGCCGGCGATCATGGCCCGGCACGGCCGCGACAAGGGCTTCGACGTGCCGACGCGCACCGACTACGTGCGGGCGCTCAAGCCGCTGCTCGACGCGGTCGGCCACGAGCCCGGCCTCACCATCATCCTCTTCACGCTGGACGAGACGTCCTATGCGCGCGAGCTGGCGCCGCTCGCCGGCGCCTATCCGGTGCTGCGCCTCGGCCCGCCCTGGTGGTTCCACGACAGCGCGGAAGGCATGCGCCGTTTCCGCGAAATGGCGACGGAAACCGCCGGTTTCTACAACACGGTCGGGTTCAACGACGACACCCGCGCCTTCTGTTCCATCCCCGCCCGCCATGACGTGGCCCGGCGGTCGGATGCGGCATTCCTTGCCACACTCGTCGCCACAGGGAGGCTCGGCGAGGGCGAGGCATACGAGGTCGCACGCGACCTCACCTACACCCTGGTCAAGGCAGCCTACAGGCTGTGACCGGGCTGAAACTGCTCTAGGGAGGAACTGAACATGAAACACTGGAAGACCATGACGGCAGCCTTCGGACTGCTTGCCGCCTCCGCCATGACGGTGCAGGCGGCCGACATCGTCCTGCGGTCCTCGGACACCCATCCGGACGGGTATCCGACTGTCGAGGCGGTCAAGTATCTGGGCGACCTCGTCAAGGAGCGCTCCAACGGCCGCATCGAGATCGAGGTGTTCCACTCGGCCCAGCTTGGCCAGGAGAAGGACACGATCGAACAGACCCAGTTCGGCGTGATCGACATGAACCGCGTCTCGCTCGGGCCGTTCAACAACATCATCGAGGAGACCCAGGTTCCCTCGCTGCCCTACATCTTCCGCTCCGTCGACCACATGCACAAGGTGATGGACGGCGAGATCGGCCAGGAGATCCTCGACGCCTTCTCCGCCCATGACCTCGTCGGCCTCGTCTTCTACGATGCCGGTTCGCGCTCCTTCTACAACCGCCAGAAGCCGGTCGAGAGCATGGCCGACCTGTCGGGCATGAAGTTCCGCGTCATGCAGTCGGACCTGTTCGTCGACATGGTCAACGCGCTCGGCGCCAACGCGACGCCGATGCCTTATGGCGAGGTCTATTCCTCGATCCAGACCGGCGTCATCGACGGTGCCGAGAACAACTGGCCGTCCTTCGAGAGCTCCGGCCATTTCGAGGTCGCCGGCTACTACACGCTCGACGAGCACCTGATCGTGCCGGAAGTCCTGGTCATGTCGAAGAAGAGCTGGGACAAGCTCTCGGCCGAGGACCAGGCCTTGATCCGCCAGGCCGCCAAGGACTCCGTCCCGCACATGCGCAAGCTGTGGGCCGAGCGCGAGGCCGCCTCCGAGGCCAAGGTGCGCGAGGCCGGTGTGAAGATCGTCAACGACATCGACAAGACGCCGTTCATCGAGGCGATGAAGCCGGTCTACGAGAAATACGTGACCTCCGACAAGCTGAAGGACCTCGTCGCCCGTATCCAGGCGACCGAGTGATCCCTGCCTGACTTCGAACCCGCGGCGGCCGGTTCGCCGCGGGTTTCTTCTTGCCGGGAGGACGCATCTTGCAAGGGACAATGCGCGACATCGCGCGGATCACGGGCACCATGGGCCGCATCGCCCTGTGGCTGTCGGGCACGGGCCTCGTGCTGATGACCGCATTCATTTCGGTCCAGGTCTTCTGGCGCTATGCGCTCAACGACAGCCAGTCCTGGACGGAGCCCGCATCGGTGATGCTGATGGGCTGGTTCATCTTCCTCGGCGCTGCCGTCGGCATCCGCGAGGGCTACCACCTGTCCTTCGACGTGCTGCTCTACGTGCTGCCGCTGAAGGTCAAGCTGGCGCTGCACTCGGTCTCCGACGCGGTGGTCATCGCCTTCGGTGCGGGCATGGTCTGGTACGGCGCCGAACTCGCCGCCAAGACCGCCGGCAACAAGCTGCCCTCGCTCGGCATTTCCGGTGCGTTCGACTTCCTGCCCCTCGTCGGCGGCGGGGTCCTCATCGTCCTGTTCTCGCTCGAGCGCCTCGCCCGCCGCGCCGCCGGCCTGCCGACCGCCCGCTTCGGCGAAACCGAACTGGAGGATTGACCGATGGAACTGTTGATCCTCTTCGGCACCTTTACCGTCCTGCTGCTGATCGGCACGCCCGTCGCCTTCTGCCTCGGCGTCTCGTCCTTCGCCACCATCGCCTATATGGGCCTGCCGCCGGTCGTCGTTTTCCAGCGGCTGAACTCCGGCGTCTCGGTCTTCGCGCTGATGGCGATCCCGTTCTTCATCTATGCGGGCGAGCTGATGGTGCGCGGGGATATCGCCCGCCGGCTGGTGGCGCTGGCCGGCGCCCTGGTCGGCCACCTGCGCGGCGGCCTCGGCCAGGTCAACATCACCGCCTCGGTGCTGTTCGGCGGCATCTCCGGCTCGGCCGCGGCCGACGCCTCGGCCATCGGCGGCCTGATGATCCCGCAGATGAAGGCGCGCGGCTACGACGTCGACTACGGCGTCAACGTCACGGTCGTCTCCTCGATCATCGCATTGATGCTGCCGCCCTCGCACAACATGATCATCTATTCGATCTCGGCAGGCGGGCGCATCTCCATCGCCGACCTGTTCACCGCCGGCATCCTGCCCGGCCTGCTGCTGGCGCTGTCGCTCATGTTCGCGGCCTGGTACGTCGCCAAGAAGCGCAACTACCCCATCGACCCGTTCCAGGGCTGGGGCATGGTCGGCCACCTGCTGATCAACGCGACCCCCGGCATCCTGCTGATCGCCATCATCTTCGGCGGCGTGCGCTCCGGCATCTTCACCGCCTCGGAAAGCTCCTGCATCGCGGTCGTCTACGCGCTCTTCATCACCGCCGTCGCCTACCGCACCATGCACTGGCAGAACTTCGTGCTGGCGACGACCGCCGCGGTGCGCACCACCGCCATGGTGCTGCTGGTGATCGGCTGCGCCGCCTCTTTCGGCTGGCTGCTCGCCGTGCTTCGCGTCCCCGCGACGCTCGTCGCGGTCATGCAGGACGTCTCGCAGAACCCGCTGCTGGTCCTGCTGTTGATCAACGTGATCCTGCTGATCCTCGGCACGTTCATGGACATGTCGCCGCTGATCGTCATCACCACGCCGATCTTCCTGCCCGTCGCCCAGGCCTTCGGCGTCGACCCGGTCCATTTCGGCGTCATCCTGATCCTCAATCTCGGCATCGGTCTGTGCACCCCGCCGGTCGGCGCGGTGCTCTTCGTCGGCTGCGCCGTCGGCCGGATCACCGTGTGGGATGCCGTCCGCACGATCTGGCCCTTCTACTTCGCCGCCGTCGGGACCCTGCTGCTCGTCACCTACGTGCCGGCGCTGTCGCTCTGGCTGCCGTCGCTGTTCCACTGATCCAATCGGAGCCCGCCCATGTCGCCCCCCATGTCTCCCCTTGCCACCTTTCCGGAAGTCGCGACCGGACCGGGGATAACCCGCCGGGTCGTCACGGACAGTCCGCAGATGATGGTCGTCGCCTTCACCTTCGAAGCCGGCGCGGAAGGTCCGCTGCACAACCACCCGCACATCCAGTCGACCTATGTGGAAAGCGGCCGCTTCGTCTTCTCGCTGGATGGCGAGGAATTCGAGGTCGGCCCAGGGGACAGTTTCGTCATCCCCTCCAACGCGGTGCACGGCTGCCGCTGCCTTCAGGCAGGGCGCCTGATCGACGGCTTCACGCCGCGCCGCGACGACTTCCTCTGATCCCGAAACCCCACCCCTTCAAGGAGCCGCCATGCTGAGCGTAGAGACCCGCCACGCCGTCCACCAGGACCATGCCAAGGGCATGGACACGGACGAGCTGCGCCGCCACTTCCATGCCGGAGGCCTGTTCCGCGACGGCGAGATCCGCCTCGTCTACACCCATTACGACCGCTTCGTGCTGGGCGGCGCGGTGCCGGGCGCCGGCAAGCTGACCCTCGACAAGGTCGAGGAGACCCGCACCGCCACCTTCCTGGAACGGCGCGAGATGGCCGTCGTCAACATCGGCGCCACCGGCGAGGTCTCCACGGACGGCGACAGCTGGACGCTGGAGCGCGGCGACGTGCTCTATCTCGGCATGGGTGCCGGCCCGGTCACCTTCTCCGGCGGCGGGCGGTTCTACATCACCTCCGCCCCGGCCCACCGCTCCCTGCCCGCGCGGCTGATCCGCCTGTCGGAGGCCAACAGCCTGAAGCTCGGCGCCACCGAGACCTCGAACAAGCGCACCATCAACCAGTTCGTCCATCCGCTGGTGATGGAAAGCTGCCAGCTCGTGCTCGGCTACACCACGCTGGAGGACGGCTCGGTCTGGAACACCATGCCGGCCCATGTCCACGACCGGCGGATGGAGGCCTATCTCTACTTCGACATGACGGAGGATCAGCGCGTCCTGCACCTGATGGGCGAGCCGCAGCAGACCCGCCACCTCATCGTCGCCAACGAGGAAGCCGCGATCTCGCCGCCCTGGTCGATCCACTCGGGCGCGGGCACCGGCAGCTACACGTTCATCTGGGCGATGGCCGGCGATAATGTCGACTATACGGACATGGACTTCGTCAGCATGGCGGAGATGAAATGAGCCCCTCCTTCTCGCTCTCCGGCCGCAAGGCGCTGGTGACCGGCGCCAATACCGGCATCGGCCAGGCCATCGCGCTGGCGCTGGCCGCCGCAGGCGCGGAAGTGACCTGCGCCGGCCGCCGCTCCTGCCTTGAGACCGTCGCCGCGATCGAGGCGGCCGGCGGCCGCGCGTCCTCGCTCGCCCTCGATCTCGCCGACCCGATGGCGGCGCGCGACGTCTTTGCCGGCACGGGACATTCGATCCTCGTCAACAATGCCGGCATCATCCGCCGCGGGGACAGCGCCGACTTCACGGAAGGTGACTGGGACGCGGTGATGGACGTCAATCTCAAGGCGCTGTTCTTCACCACCCAGGCCTTCGCCCGCGACCTGCTGGCGCGCGGCGAGGGCGGCGCGGTCGTCAACATCGCCTCCATGCTGTCCTTCCAGGGCGGCATCCGCGTGCCGTCCTACACCGCCGCCAAGCACGGGGTTGCGGGGGTTACCAAGATCCTCGCCAACGAGTGGGCGGCAAAAGGCATCAACGTCAACGCCATCGCGCCCGGCTATATCGCCACCAACAACACCAAGGCGCTGCGCGAGGATCCGGACCGCTCCGCCGCGATCCTCGAGCGTATCCCGGCCGGTCATTGGGGCGCGCCCGAGGACATCGCCGGCACCGCCGTCTTCCTCTGCTCCCCGGCCGCCCGCTACGTGCACGGCGCGGTGATCCCTGTCGATGGAGGCTGGCTTGCCCGCTGACCTGCCCCACCTGACGCCCCGCCGCGAAGGCCCCCGCCCCGGCACCGGCATCGTCCATCTCGGCCTCGGCGCCTTCTTCCGCGCCCATGGCGCCCTCTACATCGCCGAGGCGATGGCCGCGTCCGGCGGCGACTGGGGCATTGTCGGCGTCTCGCTGAAACGGCCGGACCAGCGCGACCGGCTGGCGCCGCAGGACTTCGCGTATACCGCGCTGGAGCTCGGCCCCGGCGGCGAGGTGCCGCGCATCGTCGATGTGCTGGCCGGCGTCCTCGTCGCGCCGGAAGATCCGGAAGCGGTGGTCGCGCTGATGGCCGCCCCCGCCACCCGCATCGTCACCCTGACGGTCACCGAAAAGGGCTATTGCCACGAGCCGGCGACCGGACGGCTGTCGCTCACCCATCCCGACATCGCAGCCGATCTTGCCGATCCGGCGCGGCCCGCCTCTGCCCTCGGCTTCCTGGTGCGCGCGCTTGCCCGCCGCCGCGCGGCGGGGATCAAGCCCTTCACCGTGCTGACCTGCGACAACCTCCCCCACAACGGCGCGATGCTGCGCGGCCTGGTGCTGGAGCTGGCCGAGCGGATCGACCCGGGCCTTTCGCAGTGGATCGCGGCGGAAGGCCGCTTCCCCTCCACCATGGTCGACCGGATCGTGCCGGCGACCAGCCCGGCCGATCTCGACCATGTCGCCCGCCTGATCGGCTGCCGGGACGAAAGCCCGGTGCTGCACGAGCCGTTTCGCCAGTGGGTGATCGAGGACGATTTCGTCGGCGGCGACCGGCCGGACCTTGCGGCCTGCGGCGCG
Source organism: Stappia indica (assembly GCF_009789575.1). Taxonomy (NCBI): domain Bacteria; kingdom Pseudomonadati; phylum Pseudomonadota; class Alphaproteobacteria; order Hyphomicrobiales; family Stappiaceae; genus Stappia; species Stappia indica. Next base: position 1,767,872 of record NZ_CP046908.1, read on the forward strand.
GAACTCGTCACGGACGTCGCCCCGTACGAGCTGATGAAGCTGCGCTGCCTCAACGGCACGCACAGCTCGCTCGCCTATCTCGGCTACCTTGCCGGCTTTGAGACCATCGCCGAGACCGTCGCCGATCCGGCCTTCTCGGCTTTTCTGGATAACCTATGGGCCGAGGAGATCCTGCCCGGCCTCACCCCGCCGCCCGGCGTCGACCTTGCCGCCTATGCCGCCCGGCTGAAAGAGCGCTACGCCAATCCGGCGATCCGCCACCGCACCTGGCAGATCGCCATGGACGGCTCGCAGAAACTGCCGCAGCGCATTCTCGGGCAGCTGGAGGAAGGGCTTGCCGCCGGCCGGCCGATGTCCGGCCTTATCCTCGCGGTCGCCGCGTGGATAACCTATGTCGGCGGCACCGATCTTTCAGGGAAATCCATCGACGTGCGCGACCCGATGGCCGACCGCCTGCGCGCCCTGTGCGATGCGGCGGACGGTTCGGCCGCGAAGGTCGCCGCCCTTTTGGGCCTGCGCGAGATCTTTCCGGCAAGCCTTGCCGGCAACACAGCGTTCCGCGCCCGTCTCGCCGAGGCCCATGCGGGCCTTGCAGAGCGGGGCGCCCGCGCAATGGTCGAGGCCTGTCATGCTTGAGAGTTGGCGCTGGTACGGACCGCTCGACCGCATCGGGCTTCACGAGATTTCGCAGACCGGCGCGCGGGGAGTAGTCACCGCGCTGCACGAGATTTCCTATGGCGAGGTCTGGACCCGGCAGGCCATCGCCGCCCGCAAGGAGCTGATCGCCGCATCCGGGCTCGACCTCTCATGGCAGGTGGTGGAGAGCCTGCCGGTGCACGAACGCATCAAGCGCGGCGAGGGCGACCTTGCCCCGCTGTTTGCCAACTATCGCCAGTCGCTGGCGAACCTTGCGGCCGAAGGCATCTTCACCGTCTGCTACAACTTCATGCCGCTGCTGGACTGGACGCGGACCGATCTCGCCAGCCCGGTCCGCGGCGGCGGCACCTGCCTGCGCTTCGACGCAGCACGCATGTGCGCGCTGGAAATGTTCATGCTGGAGCGCGAGGGCGCTGCGGACGACTACCCGGACGAGGTGCGCACCCGCGCCCGCCAGTGGTTCGAGGCAAGCGATCCGGCCGCCCGCGAGGAGCTCGTCGCATCGATCATGGCGGGCCTGCCCGGCGCTTACGACCGCTACGACATCCCGGCCCTGCGCCGGGCGCTGACGCTGTATGACGGCATCGACGCGGATGCCCTGCGGGCAAATTTCTCCCGCTTTCTCAAGGAGGTGGTGCCGACGGCGGCCGAACTCGGCATGCGCCTGTGCGTCCACCCGGACGACCCGCCGCGCGACATTCTCGGCCTGCCGCGCATCGTCTCGGATGCCGACGACATCGCCTGGATTCTCGGCCAGGACGAGGCGACGGCGAACGGCCTGACCCTGTGCTCCGGCTCGCTCGGCGCCAATCCGGAAAACGACGTGCCGGCGATTGCCCGGCGCTTTGCCCCGCGCATCCATTTCGCCCATCTGCGCAATGTCGCGAAGGAGGCGGACGGCAGCTTCGAGGAAGCAGCCCACCTTGCCGGCGACACCGACATGGTGGCGCTTGCCGCCGCGCTGCTGGCCGAGGAACGCCGGCGCCGGAACGAGGGCCGGGCGGATACAGATATCCCCTTCCGCCCCGACCACGGACACGAGCTGCTGTCTGACTTCGACCGCGACACCCATCCGGGTTATCCTCTGATCGGACGCATGCGCGGCCTTGCCGAGCTGCGCGGCGTCGTCACGGCCCTCTCCCATCCCGGAACCCGTCATGCCTGATACTGCAACCGGCCTTGTCGACCGTCCGCCGCTCGTGCTTTCGGAGCGCGACAATGTCGCGGTGCTTGCCGCCCGCGCGGAGGCCGGCAGCGATCCGCTGGGCGTGGGCGCGCCGCTGTCCGCCGCGATCGCGCCGGGGCACAAGATCGCCCGCCGCGCCATCGGCGCCGGCGAGCCGGTGGTCAAGTACGGGCAGGTGATCGGCTATGCCACGGTCGCGATTGCCGCCGGCACGCATGTCCATTCGCACAATTGCGAGATCGGCGAGCACGAACGCGCCTACCGCATCTCCGACAAGCTGGATGAGGCGCGCGCCGCCATTCCGCGCCTCGACCAGGTGACCATCGCGGAGAGCTTCCTCGGCTACCCGCGCACTGATGGGCGCGCCGGCACGCGCAACATGATCGCGCTGGTCGCCACGGTGAACTGCTCGGCGACGGTGGTGCGGCGGGCCGCCGACATCCTCAACGCCTCCGGCATGCTGGACGAATGGCCGAACATCGACGGCGTCGTCGCCTTCGCCCACGGCACCGGCTGCGGCATGTCGTCGAGCGGTCCGGGCTGGGAGATTCTTCAGCGCGTGCTGTGGGGCCATGCGACCCATCCCAATGTCGGTGCAGCGGTTTTCGTCGGCCTCGGCTGCGAGGTGATGCAGGTGGCGCGCATGAAGGCGCTCTACTCGGACGGCGCGGAGACCCGCTTCCACGGCCTTGCGATCCAGGAAAACGGCGGCACCCACGCCACCATCGAGCGGATCGTCGAGACCGTGCGCGAGCTGCTGCCGGAGGTGAACCGGACCGCCCGCCGTCCGGTGCCGGTCGCGGCGCTGAAGCTCGGCCTGCAATGCGGCGGCTCGGACGGCTGGTCGGGGATCACCGCCAATCCGGCGCTCGGCATCGCCTGCGACCTGTTGGTGGCGCAAGGAGCGACCGTCGTTCTGTCGGAAACCCCGGAAATCTTTGGCGCCGAACAGCTTTTGCTATCGCGCGCGGCCTCGCAGGAGGTCGCCGACCGCCTGATCGAGCGCATCCGCTGGTGGGAGGACTATGCGGCGCAGAACGGCGCCTCGCTCGACCAGAATCCCAGCCCCGGCAACAAGGCCGGCGGCCTCACCACCATCCTGGAAAAGTCGCTCGGCGCCGTTGCCAAGGCCGGCGCCACGCCGCTGAACGAGGTCGTCGGCTACGGCGAACAGGTGAAGGGGCCGGGCCTCGTCTTCATGGACACGCCGGGCTACGACCCGGTCTCGGCGACGGGGCAGATCGCCGGCGGCTGCCAGCTGGTCGCCTTCACCACCGGACGCGGCTCGGCCTTCGGCTCCAAGCCCGCGCCGACCCTGAAGATCGCCACCAGCGACCGGCTCTACCGGGCGATGCGCGAGGACATGGACGTCAATGCCGGGGAAGTGCTGGAAACCGGCGTGTCGCTGGCCGAGAAGGGCCGCGAGATCCATGACCGGCTGATCGCAGCCGCCTCGGGCGAACAGACGAAATCGGAGGCCCTGGGCCTCGGCGACCACGAATTCGTGCCCTGGCAGATCGGCGCGGTGCTGTAGGGATCGGGCCCGGTTCCAACCTCCAGACGCAAAAAAGGCCGGGCGAGCCCGGCCTTTCCCAAGTGCCTCGATGAGTGCTGCCAGTACATCCGTGGTCAGCGCTCAGAAGCACAATTTGCGTTGTCAGGTGCGCGCTTCAGGAGCGCGCGCCCTGACCCTGCGGATCGTTACGCGACCTGCAGGTTGTCGGCAGCAGCCTTGCCGCTGCGGCGATCGGTGACGATCTCGAAGCTGACCTTCTGGCCCTCGACGAGGCTGGTCATGCCAGCGCGCTCGACTGCGGAGATGTGAACGAAGACGTCGGGCTGACCGCCGCCCTGCTCGATGAAGCCAAAGCCCTTGGTGGAATTGAAGAACTTAACGGTACCGGTGTTCATGGCGATTTCCTTTTCAGATCGCGAACGGGTATGTGCCTGCCGCGCGAAGAACGCATGGCAAACGGTTCAGATCGATTTTGAGGAGGAAGATCGCCAGTCGCGCGCCAAGCGCGCTCAGGAACAAAGTTCAACAGCCAAGATCGATGAACACTATATGGACGGCAACGGTGTCCAAAACAAGGCCGCATTCTCGCCAAGGTAAAAATAAATCCGGAAGCGGGGCGCCAGGGGGGACAACGGCCAGGGCATGGACGGGGATAAGCCGCGTTCCGGGAAAAACCGGAAATGAGAACGGCATCGGCGAAAAATCCGAGAAAATCGTCGATTTTCTTTTTATTTCAACAGCTTGATCTCGATTCGAAATTGAGACGGATTTTGCGAAATTCCGTCTCGAAATTCGAAAATTTCGAGTTTCGCCGCTCCAATCGCAGCAAATCACACGGCGAGCTGGCGCGCCACGTCCGACAGCGTCGCCAGCAGCGGCGTCAGCGGCTCGCGCTGGACCATGACGAGGCCGACCGGCTCGCCCTTGTCCTCGCCCTCCCCCTGTCCTTCCCCGTCGGGATATCCCCGCCCCTCCCCGTCGGGTTGTCCCCGCCCCGCGCCGGAGATCGGCACGGCGGCGATGGCCCCGGCGGAGACGAACATGCCGGCAAGCTTTTCCGGCACGACCGAGGCCCACTTGCCGGACATGACATGGGCGACGAGGGCGATGATGGAATTCGATTCCACCTGCGCCTTCGGCGTCACGCCGGCAGCCGCAAGGTGCCGGTCGACGATGGCGCGGTTCTGCATGTCGGGGGTCAGCAGGCAGAGCTGCTCGCCGCCGAGCTCGTGCCAGCCGACCCGGTCGCGCGCTGCCAGCGGATCGGACACGGCGACAAGCAGACGATAGCGCTCGCGGTAGAGCGGCAGCACGGTGCGGCGGCGCCGGGCATCGGCGTCGAGATAGGTGATGCCGGCATCGAGGTCGAGCCGGTCCATCTGGTCGAGGATCTCGACCGAGGTGCGCGACAGGATCTGGAACCGCACGCGCGGATGGCGCAGCGCGTAGGGAGAGACGAGATCGGCGACCATCGGCAGCGCCGTCGGGATGACGCCGATGCGCAAGGTGCCTTCCAGATCGGAGCGGACCGCGCGCATCTCGTCGCGCAGGGCGCGCATGTCGCCGACGATCCTAAGGGCCAGAAGGTGCACCCGCTCGCCCTCCGGCGTCAGCCCCTGGAAGCGCGAGCCGCGATGCACGAGCTGGACGTTGAGCTGGTCCTCGAGCTGGCGGATGGCCGAGGAGAGCGTCGGCTGGGTGACGCCGATGCTCTCCGCCGCGCGGCCGAAATGGCGCTCGCGCACCAGCGCAATGAACATTTCCAGCTTGTCGATCATGCCTGCCGAACCCGGTTTCCGCCCTTTATCGACGATCCGCCCTCAGGCGTCCGTCTCATTTGCGCCGGACGATAGCGCCGGCGCGACCGCGCCAGACATAGGATGGGCGCGACCGCGCCAGACATAGCATGGGCGCGACCGCGCCAGACATAGCACGGGGGCGGCAGCGGCAGGCAAGAGCGGTGGAAAGCGGATCAGATCGAACGCTGGTTGACGCGCGCGGAGACCTCGGCCGCCGTCTCCACCCGCTCCGAATAGCGGTCGACCAGTGCCGGTGAGCGCCCGCGCACCATCAGCGTGAACTTCACCAGCTCCTCGGTGACGTCGACGATCCGGTTGTAATAGGAGGACGGCTTCATCCGGTCGTCCTCGCCGAATTCGGCGAAGGCGCGGGCGACGGAGGACTGGTTGGGGATGGTGACCATCCGCATCCAGCGGCCGAGAATGCGCATCTGGTTGACCGCGTTGAAGCTCTGCGAGCCGCCGCAGACCTGCATCACCGCCAGCGTCTTGCCCTGGGTCGGGCGGACGCCGCCGAGCGACAGCGGCAGCCAGTCGATCTGCGCCTTCATGATGCCGGTCATCGCCCCGTGCCGCTCCGGCGAGACCCAGACCATGCCTTCCGACCACATGGCGAGCTCGCGCAGCTCGCGCACCTTGGGATGGTCCGGCTCCGCCGCATCGGGCAGCGGCAGGTCGCGCGGGTCGAACATGCGCGTCTCGCAGCCGTGCCAGTCGAGCAGGCGGCGGGCTTCTTCCGCAACGAGCCGCGAGAAGGAGCGCTGGCGCAGCGACCCGTAGAGCAGCAGGATGCGCGGGGCATGGTAGGCCTCGCCCGGCAGGGCGTAGTCCGCCGGGTCGACCCGGTGCATCTGCGTGAAGTCGATGTTCGGCAGGTCGGCGGCGGCAAGATCGGCGACGGAACTCACGAGGCGTCTCCGGAAGAGTTGCCGGCGACGACGATCTCGCCGTCTTCCTTGCGGAAGGTGCCGATGCCGGCATTGGGCAGGATCTCCAGCACGACTTCCGACGGGCGGCACAGGCGGATGCCCTTTTCCGTGACGACGATGGGCCGGTTGACCAGAACGGGGTGCTCCAGCATGGCGGCGAGGATCGTCTCGTCGTCGACGGACGGATCGGTGAGGCCGAGCTCCTCGGCCGGCGACTTCGACACGCGCAGGGCGGTGCGCGGGGTCAGCCCGGCGCCGGCGAACAGGGCCAGAAGCTGCGGACGGGTCCAGCCGGTCTTGAGATATTCGATGATGACGGGCTCCTCGCCGGACGCGCGGATCATCTCCAGCACGTTGCGCGAGGTGCCGCAGTCGGGATTGTGGTGGATGACGATGGTCATGAGCTTCCTTCGCAGGTAACGGGGTCCGGCGCACAGCAGGCCGGCAGCGCCGCCAGGACGGGACGACAGACATCGGGCGCGCCGCCGCAGCAGTCTTCCATCAGGAAGGCAAGCAGCGCCGTCAGACCGCCCATGTCGGCGAAATAGCGGATCGTGCGCCCCTGCCGGTGACTGCGCAGCACGCCGGCGCGGGTGAGGATCGCAAGGTTCGTGGAGAGCGTGTTCTGCCGCACGTCGAGCGCGGCCGCGATGTCGCCCGCAGCCATGCCCTCGCCGCCTGCGCGGATGAGCAGGCGCAGGACGTCGAGGCGGGTCTCCTGCGACAGGGCGGCAAAGGCCGAAAGGGCGGCTGTCTTTTCCATAATTCGAGAATATTCGATATATCGCGCCCGTCAACCCCGCGGGACGGGAAAGGCGAGAGACGAAACGCAAGACGGCCGCGCGAGGCTCGCGCGGCCGTCCTGGCTTGAAGCGGGAAAGGCGGAGCCGTCAGGCGGGCTGCGCGCCGCTGGTGCTCGTGTCGCGGAACTCTTCGTTCTTCTTCTCGCGGGCGGCCGGTGCCGGCGCGGGCGCCGAGGCGCGCAGGCGCGTGTCGGCGAGCTCGCCGCAGGCCTCCAGGATCGGCTGGGCGACGACGACGAAATGGCCATGGATGCGCTTCAGGTCGCGCAGCACGTCCATATGGATCGAGGTCGTCTCCATCGACAGCTTCACCCCGTCGCGCAGCCGCGCGTAGTGGCGCTCGGCATAGTGCCGCTCCAGGTCGCGGATGGCGGTCTTTTCGGCGAAGAGCCGGCGCGCCAGGTCCGCGTCGCCGGTGGCGAAGACGTTGAGCGCGGTGGCGAAGTTCGACGCGACCCGGGCGTGGAACGCCTTGAGGTCGGCCAGGCCTTCCGAGGAGAAGGCAAGGTTGCCGCGGCCCTTCTTCTCCGCCAGTTCCAGAAGCTGCTTGTCGATGACGTCGCCGATATGCTCCAGGTTGGTGGTGAAGGAAAGGATCTCCATGAAACGGCGCGAATCCTCCTCCGACATGCCCTTGCGGGACATGCGCACCAGATGCAGCTTGATCGCCTCGTTGACCGCGTCGACCGCGTCGTCCGAGGTACGGATCTCGCGGATCAGCTTCGGATCGCCGGTCTCCAGCGCCTCCATCGACTTGATCAGCATCGCCTCGACCCGGTCGCCGAGCGCCAGCGCCTCGCGATGGGCGGCGGCCAGCGCCTCGGACGACATGTCGGTGGTGGCGCTGCCGAGATAGCGCGGGCGCTTGGGGTCCGCCGGCTGGGCCGAGGCGGGCACCAGCCGCTCCAGCAGCCGCGACACCGGACCGACCAGCGGAATGAAGATCAGTGCCACGACGATGTTGAACGCCAGATGCGCGTCGACGGTCAGCCGCGCGCCGACCAGCCCATGGCTGGTGGCGATGTCGGCGAGCACGCCGGAAAACGGCACCAGCACCGCCGCAACCACGCCGCGCATCAGCATGTTGCCGAGCGGCACGCGCTTGGTCTCCGGCGCCCCGCCCCAGTTGGCCGAAAGCGGCGCTGCGGCAGCGCCGACATTGGCGCCGAGCACGGCGGCGATGGCCAGCGTCGGCGTCACCGCACCGGTGAGCGCCAGGGTGGCGATGACGAGAACCACGGCGAGCGAGGAATGCGCCGCCCAGGTGATGCCCGCGGCGAGGATCGCGGCGAGGATCGGCTCGCTGCCGAGGGCGGCGAGCACGAGGCCGAAGGTCTCGGACTCGGCGAGCGGCACCACGGTCAGCCGCAGGGTCTGCAGCGACAGCGTGAGCAGGCCGAGGCCGATCAGCGCCCGGCCGATGCACTGGGCCCGGTCGGCCTCCATCGACAGGAACATGAAGACGCCGGCGGTGACGAAGACCGGCCAGAGATAGGACACGTCGAGCGACAGGATCTGCGCGGCGATGGCCGAGCCGACATCGGCGCCCAGCACCACGGCCAGCGCCATGGCCAGCGGGACGAGGCCGCTGCGCGAGAAGGAGGTGAGCAGCATCGCCGTCGCCGTCGCGCTCTGCATCAACACCGTGACGCCGGCGCCGGCAAAGGCCGCCATCGCCCGGTTGCGCGTCGCCGACGCAAGAACCGCCCTGAGGGAGGAGCCGAAAGCCCGCACCACCCCGGTGCGCACCATCCGCACGGCCCAGATCAGCAGCGCCACGCCGCCGATCAGCTGCACGAAGACCGCACTCGCACTCATCATCTTTCTGTCGTCCTCTTGTCGCGCCGGGTGTCGTCGCTGCGGCTCTTGTCGCTTTTCGGGCCCTTGTCCCGGGAGCGGCAATCGCCGATTGCTATTGGCGCCGGCGCCATGATCCGGTGTCGTGCCTCCCATTTTCCGGCCAGATCGTTGATTCTGGCAGGCAATAGTGGCGGCAAAATGCCGAGGAAATCGCTTTTCCATCGGCTGAATACGTGGAAAAACAATGATGACAGATATTTGTCGGCTAAGTAAGAGGAAAGCATGAGCGGATCCGCCAACCCGGAAGTGACGTTGCGTTTTCTTGCCCTTCAGGGACTTGCCGCGGAAGCCGCGGCCCTGGCGATGCGGTATTTCGAGAACCGCGACGCCATGGCAATCTCCCTGAAAGGCGCCCAGGACTGGCTCACCGAGGCCGACGGCGCGGTCGAGGCCCTGATCCGCTCGCGCATCGCCGAGGTCTTCCCGCAGGACAGCGTGCTGGGCGAGGAAGGCGGCGGCGAGGTGAGCGAGCGCGTGTGGATCGTCGACCCGATCGACGGCACCGCCAACTTCGCCCATGGCGACACGACCTGGTGCATTTCCATCGGCTTCCTCCTCGATGGCACGCCGGAGCTCGGCTGCATCGCCGCCCCGGCGCTCGGTGAGACCTATCTTGCCCGCCGCGGCCACGGCGCAACGATGAACGGCAAGCCGATCAAGGTCGCCGCCACCGACACGATCACCCGCGCCACCGTGGAGCACGGCTGGTCGCCGCGCCTGCCGGTCGCCGGCTACATCAACAACGTCCGCGCCCTGTTCGAGGCCGGCGCCAACGTCAAGCGCTCCGCCTCCGGCGCGATGGGCCTTGCCTCCGTCGCCTGCGGCCGCAGCGACGGCTATCTGGAAGGCCACATCAACTCCTGGGACGTGGCCGCCGGCGTCGTCATCGCCAGCGAGGCGGGCGCCCGCGTCAGCGACTTCTTCAGCGGCGACTGGACCCGCGGCAACCCGATCGTCGTCGCAGCCCCCGGCATCGCCGAGGATGCAGCGCGCGTCACCGGCCTGCCGCTCGCCCCGGCGTCGCACCCGAAAGACGCTGCGTCGCAGACGGGAGATTGACGACCGGCGCTGCGCCGTTCAATTTGAACCAACGAATGCACAGCTTTGCAATGATGCATCGTAAAGGGAGGAGAACCATGAAGATCACCGTCAGCCTGCAGGCGCTCGCGTCGGGCGCCGCCTTCGGTCTTGCCGGCCTGATGTGGGCCGTGCCCGCCTCGGCGTCCGGCGAGCTCACCGTCTACTGCTCCGTGCAGGAAGAATGGTGCCGCCCGATGGTCCAGGCCTTCGAGCGCGAGACCGGCATCAAGGTCAACATGACCCGCAAGTCGTCCGGCGAAACCTTCGCCCAGATCAAGGCGGAAGCCGCCAACCCGCGCGGCGACGTGTGGTGGGGCGGCACCGGCGACCCGCACCTGCAGGCGGCCGAGGAGGACCTGACGGTCGAATACAAGTCGCCGATGCTGGCCGAGCTGCAGCCCTGGGCCGTGTCCCAGGCCGAGCAGTCGGGCTACAAGACCGTCGGCATCTATGCCGGCGCGCTCGGCTACTCGTTCAACACCGAGATGCTGGCCTCCACCGGCGCGCCGGAGCCGACCTGCTGGTCGGACCTTCTGCGCGAGGAGTTCCGCGACGAGGTGCAGGTGGCCAACCCGAACTCGTCCGGCACGTCCTACACGATGGTCGCGACGCTGGTGCAGCTGATGGGCGAGGACAAGGCCTTCGAGTACATGAAGGCCCTGCACAAGAACATCAACCAGTACACCAAGTCGGGCGCCGCCCCGGCCCGTGCCGCCGCCACCGGCGAGACGCTGATCGGCATCACCTTCCAGCACGACGGCGTCACCCAGGTCGTGCAGGGCGCACCGGTCAAGGTGGTCTCCCCGTGCGAGGGCACCGGCTACGAGATCGGCTCCATGTCGATCATCAAGGGCGCCCCGAACATGGACAACGCCAAGAAGTGGTACGACTGGGCGCTGACCCCGGCCGCGCAGGAACTCGGCGCGGCGGCGAACTCGTTCCAGGTGCCGTCCAACAAGGGTGCCAAGGCTCCCGAGCAGGCGCCGGACCTGTCGTCGGTCAAGCTGATCGACTACGACTTCGGCAAATACGGCTCGTCGGCCGAACGCACCCGCCTGCTGACCAAGTGGGATGCGGAGGTCGGTGCCGCGCCGAAGTGAGGCGCGCCACCGTCCCTCAAGCGACAGCATCGCGATGATCGACCGTTTTCCGGTGATCCTGGCCGCTGCCGGGCTGATTGGCCCGGCGGTGCTGGCCTACCATGCCGACGACGGAACCCGCCTGGCCGGAGCGCTCGCCTCCGGCCATGTGGCGCCCGCGCTCGGCTGTCTGGCGCTGGTCCTTGCGGCCGGCGCGAGCCTTGCCGGGGCCCAGCGCGCCAGCGCCCTTTTCGGGGCGATCGGCGGCATGCTGGCGCTCGTCGCGATGATCCTTGCCGGCTTCTTCCCGGCCCTTGCCGCCGGGATCGGCTTTGCCGGGAGCGAGGTAGGGCGGGCCATCGGCCCGGGCGCCGGCATTCTCGCCCTTGCCCTCGTCGCACTCTTTGCCGGCGCCATCGCCCGGTTCGGCGCCTTCCGCAACGACCGCTTCGTCTCCGTCAGCGTCATCACCATCGGCGCGCTGGTGGTGATGTTCGTGTTCTGGCCGGTGCTGCGGATGCTGTCCGAAGCCTTCCACGGGGAGAGCGAGGCGCGCGCCGCCGTCTTCCTCGACCGGCTGCTGCAGGGCGACATCTGGTCGCTCGCCTGCCTGTGGTCGACCGCCCGCTGCGGCGTTGCCCCCAACACCGTCATTCTCGGCATTCTCGCCGCCTTCTTCTCGACAACGCTGGCGCTCGGCCTTGCCCTGATCGCGGTGCGCACCAATGTGCGCTTTCCGCGCGCCTTCGACGCGCTCGCCATCCTGCCGATCATCACGCCGCCTTTCGTCATCGGCCTTGCGCTGATCGTGCTGTTCGGGCGCACCGGCCTCATCACCACCGCCCTGTGGGACTGGTTCGGCATTCCCCGCTCGCGCTGGCTCTACGGCCTGCCCGGCGTGCTGCTGGCGCAGGTCCTGTCGCAGGTGCCGCTGTCCTTCCTGATCCTGGTCGGCTCGCTGAAGGCCCTGTCGCCGACGCTGGAAGAGGCCGCGCAAACCCTGCGCGCCACCCGCACCCGCATCCTCCTGACCGTGACGCTGCCGCTGCTGCTGCCGGCCATCGCCAACACCTACCTGCTCGCCTTCGTCGAGAGCCTTGCCGACTTCGGCAACCCGCTCGTGCTCGGCGGCAATTTCGAGGTGCTGTCGACCAAGATCTTCTTCGCCGTCGTCGGCGCCCAGCACGAACCGGGCCGCGCCGCCGTTCTGGCCATGGTGCTGCTCGCCTTCACCCTCGCCGCCTTCCTCGTGCAGATGCGCCTGCTCGCCAACGCCTCCTTCGTCACCGTGTCCGGCAAGGGCGACAGCGGCGTACCGGCCGCCCTGCCCAAGGGCCTGCCCGCCGGCCTGTGGAGCGTCATCATTCCCTGGATCGGGCTGACCATCGCCGTCTACTCGATCGTGCTGATCGGCGGCTTCGTCAAGGATATCGGCCGCTTCGACATGACGCCGACGCTCGATCACCTGCGCACCGGCTTCCTGGTGGAGTGGACCGACAACGGCCTGTTCTGGGCGGGCTCGGCCTGGGACAGCTTCTGGACCACGGTGCTGGTCTCGGCGGCCGCCGCCCCGCTGACGGCGATCATCGGCCTTTTGACCGCCTATGTGCTGGCGCGCCAGAAGTTCCGCGGGCGCAGGTCGCTGGAATTCCTGACCATGCTGTCCTTCGCCATTCCCGGCACGGTGATCGGCGTCGCCTATATCCTCGCCTTCAACGTGCCGCCGGTGGAGATCACCGGCACCGGCTTCATCCTCATCGCCTGCTTCGTCTTCCGCAACATGCCGGTCGGCGTGCGCGCCGGCATCGCCGCCCTGTCGCAGATCGATCCCTCGCTCGACGAGGCCTCGGCCACCTTGCGGGCCAGCACAGGGCGCACGCTGATGACCGTGGTGCTGCCCCTGATGAAGCCGGCCATCGTCGCGACCCTGATCTTCTCCTTCGTCCATGCGATGACGGCGGTCTCGGCGATCATCTTCCTCGTCACGGCGCGCTACAACATGGCGACCGCCTATATCGTCGGCCGGGTGGAGGCAGGCGAATACTCGCTCGCCATCGCCTATTGCGCCTTCATGATCATCTTCATGATCGCCGCCATCGCCACCATCCGCTTCCTCGTCGGCGAGGCGCGGCTGGGCCGGCGCGGCAGCGAAACCATCGCCGCAGGGGGACACTGATGGGACCGGCAAGCCTCGACTTCATCGGCGTCACCAAGCGCTACGGCGCGGTGACCGCCGTCGACGACGTCGCCTTCCGCTGCGAGGCCGGATCGCTGACCACGCTGCTCGGCCCCTCCGGCTGCGGCAAGACCACCACCTTGCGGATGATCGCCGGGCTGGAACTGGCGAGCGAGGGGAGGATCCTGATCGACGGCAAGGACGTGACGCACCTGTCGGCGGCCGAGCGCGACGTCACCATGGTGTTCCAGTCCTATGCGCTGTTCCCGCATATGAGCGTGCTGGAGAACGTCATGTACGGGCCGCGTTCCTCCGGCATCGGCAAGGCGCAGGCGGCCGAGATGGCGCGCGAGAAGCTCGGCCTGCTGGGCCTGTCCGGCTACGACACGCGGCTGCCGTCGGAACTCTCCGGCGGCCAGCAGCAGCGCGTCGCCGTCGCCCGCGCGCTGGTGCTGGAGCCCTCGATCCTGCTGTTCGACGAACCGCTGTCGAACCTCGATGCGCGGCTGCGCCGCAAGGTGCGCGAGGACATCCGCGCCCTGCAGAAGGATCTCGGCCTGACGGTGGTCTACGTCACCCACGACCAGGAGGAGGCGCTCGCCGTCTCCGACGAGGTCATCGTCATGTCGAATGCCCGCATCGCCCAGAAGGCCACCCCGCGCGACCTGTGGAACGCCCCGGCGAACCTCTTCGTCGCCGACTTCATCGGCGATGCCAACGTGGTCGACGGCACCATCGCCAGCGTTGCCGGCGAGACGGCGGTGCTGGATCTCGCCGGCGCCAGCGTCGAGGCGCCCGCACGCGGGCTCAATCCCGGTCCGGTGAAGGTCGCCCTGCGGCCCGACGCGCTGCGCCTCGAACCGCTTGGCGAGGGCGATGCCGGCGGGCTGACCGGAACCGTGAGGACCGCGAGCTATCTCGGCAAGCACATGGAATACGAGATCGAGACGCCGCTCGGCGAGCTCTTCGTCATCGCGCCCGCCGATGGCGGCGAGGTCGGCGCCGGCGCCGAAGTGCGCCTGCTGCCCAAGGGGCACGGCATCGCCGTCATTCCGCAATAGCCCGGCCGGCCCTGCCGGGGGCCGCAAACACGGCGAAAAACCCCGCTGCGCCCGCCACATGGACGCGGGGCGGCGCGCATATGAGTGCGCATCCCGGCCGCGGCGGAACGGCGCAGGCTATAGGGCTGCGCAATAGCTCCGTGCATGCAAAGATATTTCCGGCCGGCCGCCGGACCTGCGATTTTGCGGCAAGCCCGAATGTCTCAGGAAACACCATGAACGCCTTCGATCCGACAGCCGAATACAGTGCCATCCGCGACGGTGTCGCCAAGGTCTGCGCCGGGTTCCCCGGCGAGTACTGGCGCGACCTGGATGCGCGCCGCGCCTATCCCAAGGATTTCGTCGACGCGCTGATCCGCGAAGGCTATCTCGCCGCGATGATCCCGGAGGAGTATGGCGGCTCGGGCCTCAACCTGTCGGCCTCTGCCGTGATCCTGGAAGAGATCCACCGCAACGGCTGCAACGCCGCCGCCTGCCACGCGCAGATGTACACGATGGGCACGGTGCTGCGGCACGGCAGCCCCGAGCAGAAGCAGCAATACCTGCCCGGCATCGCCGACGGCACGCTGCGCCTGCAGGCCTTCGGCGTGACCGAGCCGACCAGCGGCACCGACACGCTGGCGCTGAAGACGACGGCAAAGCGCGACGGCGACGACTACATCGTCAACGGCCAGAAGATCTGGATCTCCCGCGCCGAGCACTCCGACCTGATGGTGCTGCTGGCCCGCACGACGCCGCGCGACCAGGTGAAGTCGAAGACCGACGGCCTGTCGGTGTTCCTCATCGACCTGCGCGAGCTGAAGGGCAACGGCGTCGAGATCCGCCCGATCCGCACGATGATCAACCACGCGACGACGGAGATCTTCTTCGACAACGCGCGCATCCCAGCGTCCAGCCTGATCGGCGAGGAAGGCAAGGGCTTCCGCTACATCCTGTCGGGCATGAATTCCGAGCGCATCCTGATCGCCGCCGAGTGCATCGGCGATGCCAAGTGGTTCATCGAGAAGGGCTCCAACTACGCCAAGGAGCGGGTGATCTTCGGCGCCCCGATCGGCCAGAACCAGGGCGTGCAGTTCCCGCTTGCCCGCGCCTATGCGCACATGATGGCGGCCGAGGCCATCGTCTACCGCGCCGCCGCGATGTACGATGCCGGCCACAATCCGGGCGTGGAGGCGAACAGCGCCAAGATGCTGGCCGCCGATGCCAGCTGGGAAGCGGCCGAGGCCTGCCTGCAGACCCATGGCGGCTTCGGCTTCGCCGAGGAATACGACGTGGAGCGCAAGTTCCGCGAGGCGCGGCTCTACCAGGTGGCGCCGATCTCCACCAACCTGATCCTGTGCTTCATCGCCGAGCAGGTGCTCGGCCTGCCGAAATCCTACGGGGCCCCGAAGGCATGACGCTGATCGACCGCATCCTCGACCTTGCCATGTTGCCCGCCGGCGAGTTGCCGGCCGGCGCGCTCGCCATGGCCCGCTTCTCGCTGTTCGACTGGCTGGTCTGCGGGCGGGCCGGCATCGATGAGCCGCTGGCCGGCAAGCTGCGCCAGCTCGCGGACGAGGAAGGCGGCCGCGGCACGGCCTCGGTCTTCGGCGGCGCGCCCGCCCCGGCGCGCATGGCCGCGCTGGTCAACGGCGCAACGAGCCACGCGCTCGACTACGACGACACCCATTTCGGCCATATCGGCCA
This sequence comes from Stappia indica, assembly GCF_009789575.1. Taxonomy (NCBI): domain Bacteria; kingdom Pseudomonadati; phylum Pseudomonadota; class Alphaproteobacteria; order Hyphomicrobiales; family Stappiaceae; genus Stappia; species Stappia indica. The sequence goes on from NZ_CP046908.1 coordinate 1,783,704, forward strand.
TACCTCCGTCGGCATCTATCCGGCCGCCCTTGCCGCCGGCGAGACGGTCGGCGCCAGCGCGCGCGCCGTGGTCGAGGCGTTTCTGGTCGGCGCGGAAGCCTCGGTGCGCATCGGCATGGCGCTGGGGTCCATCCATTACAATCGCGGCTTCCACCAGACGGCGACAGCCGGCGCCTTCGGCGCGGCGATTGCCGCAGGGCGCCTCTTCGGCCTGACCCGCGACCAGATGCGGGTTGCCATCGGGCTTTGCGCCACCCGCGCCTCCGGCCTCAAGTCGCAGTTCGGCACCATGGGCAAGCCGTACAATGCGGGCATCGCCGCCGCCAATGGCGTCGAATGCGCAAGGCTCGCCGCCCTCGGCTTCACCTCCGCCGACGACGGCCTGATGAACGCGCAAGGCTTCATCCCCACCCATTCCGACAAGCCCGATCCGGAGGCCGCCTGGCAGTCGCCGCCGCCGGAGACGTTCCTGTTCGAGGACATCAAGTACAAGCTGCATGCCTGCTGCCACGGCACCCATGCGATGATCGAGGCGCTGCGCACGGTGCGGGCGGAGGACGGCATCGGCATCGGCGATGTCGAGGCGATGGTGCTGCACACCAACCCGCGCTGGCTGTCGGTCTGCGACGTCAAGGCGCCGCGCACCGGGCTGGAGGTCAAGTTCAGCTACAACTGGCTGGCCGGCATGGTGCTGGAGGATCGCGATACCGCGCGCGACGACACCTATACCGACACGCTGGCGACCGACGCCGGTCTTGCCGCCTTTGCCCCGCGCATCACCGTCGACGGCGACCCGGCCCTGACCGACATGCAGGCCAAGGGCCTGCTCCGGCTGAAGGACGGGCGCAGCATCGCCTTCTCGCACGATCTTGCCCGCCCACTCGGCGAGGCGGAGCTGTCCGCCGGGCTCACCGCCAAGGCGACGGCGCTGCTCGGCGAAGAGGGCGAACGGCTGCGGCAGGCGGTCGAGAAACTCGACACGCTTACCGCCGCCGACCTCGGCGCCCTGGTGGGAGCACGGGCATGAGCGACTATGCGGAATGGATCGGCAAGCAGCGCCGGGTGAGCGAGACGCTCGACCGCGAGCTGCTTGAGCGTTACCGCGCGACTCTGTCAGGCATGCTGTGGCAGACCGACGTGCCGGCCGGCGTGCACTGGTGCCTGGCGCCCGACGTGGTCGAGCCGGCGGATCTCGGCCGCGACGGCCATCCGCGCACCGGCATCTTCCTGCCGGCACTCCCCCTGCCCCGGCGCATGTGGGCGGGCGGCCACCTGGAATACCGCAAGGCGTTTTCGCCCGGCGACGAGGTGACCCGCGTGACGACGATCCGCGACGTGACCTTCAAGCAGGGTCGCAGCGGGCCGCTCGGCTTCGTCACGCTGGACCATGTCTACGAGGTGGCGGGCGAGGCCCATGTCGTCGAGCGCCACGACATCGTCTATCGCGAGGACCCCAAGCCCGGCGCCGGCACCGCGCCGCAGCCGGCAGAAGACTGGCAGGCGCTGGCGCGCTGGCAGGTCACCCCGACGCCGACGCTGCTGTTCCGCTATTCGGCGCTGACCTTCAACGGCCACCGCATCCACTACGACCAGCCCTACGCCACCGGCGTCGAAGGCTATGACGGGCTGGTGGTGCACGGGCCGCTGCAGTCGATCTGGATGCAGAACCTTGCCGCCTCGCTGCTCGGCAAGTTGCCGGGAGCCTTCACCTATCGCGGGTTGTCGCCGCTGACCTGCGGCCGGCCGGTGAGCGTCGAAGCGCGCGAAGGCGAGGACGGCGCCCTGGAGCTGCGCGTGCGGCGCGACGAGGATGGGGTTGTCACCATGCAGGCGACCGCCCGGTAGGAAAGAGCTTCAGCCCTCGATCAGGTTGCCTTCCCAGATGCCGCGCCGCACGAGATCGCGGGCGACCTCCAGCGTGATCTGCTCGACCGCGCGGCAGGCCCGGCTCATCGAGCGGGCCGGCTTGCTGACCAGATAGACCGGGCGCGAGATCGTCGGCTCGACGATGGGCGCCTTGAGCAGCTCGCCGCGGGCGACGAAGTCGTGCACGGCGGCGGGGGCGAAGATCGTGTGGCCGGAGCCGCGCGCCACCAGCTCCTTGATCTGGGTCATCGCGTCCATCTCGATGACGACGTTGAGATTGACGTCGCAGGCGGCGGCGTGCCGCTCGATGGTCTTGCGCAGCCCGTGCGAAACGCCGGGCAGGATCATCTCCAGCTTCTCCAGCGCATGCATCGGCACCGGCGTGCCCGGCGGCGTGTCGAGCGGCCATGTGTCCGGCGCGGAGAAGAAGAACAGCTGCTCGTCCAGCACATGGATGATGCGGAAATGCTCGACCTTCTCCAGGTCGTAGATGAAGCCGATATCGACGGTCTCGTCCTCGATCCAGCTCTTGATGTAGCCGCTCATCGCCTCGATGGCGCGCAGCCGCACGTCCGGCAGCTCGACCCGCACGGTCTCCGCCAGCGGCACCGACATCACCATCGACACCGACGGCGGCATGCCGAAGCCGACCTTGCCGCGAATGCCGCCGCCAAGGTCGCGCATCTCCGAGATGCAATGCTCCATGCTGGCGCAGATCTCGCGGGCATGGCGCACCAGCAGGTGGCCCTCCTCGGTCAGCATCGTGCCGCGCGGCGAGCGCTCGACCAGCTGTACGCCGAGCTCCTGCTCCATGCGCTGGACGTATTGCGACAGGGACGGCTGGGCGACGCCCAGGACCTGCGCCGCCGCGGAGAGCGACGGCGCCTCGGAAATGGCGATGAAATAGCGAAGGTGGCGAATGTCCATGGGGAAGGTTAGCCGGTTTTCAGCCGATCTCCACCACCTGGCGGATCGCCGAGCCGTCCTCCAGCCGGTCCATCGCCAGGTTGATGTCGGCAAGCGGCAGGCGGTGGCTCAGCATCTTTTCCACCGGCAGCAGGCCGCGGCGATGCAGCGCGAACATGCGCGGCAGGTCGCGCTGCGGCACGCAGGAGCCGATATAGCTGCCCTTCAGCGAGCGCTCCTCGGCGACCAGCTTCAGCGCGTTGAGCGCCATGCGCGAATCCGGGTGCGGCAGGCCGGCGGTGACGGTGGTGCCGCCGCGCCGGGTGATGTCGTAGGCGGTCTCCAGCGCCCGCACCGAGCCGGCCAGCTCGAACGCATAGTCGACGCCGCCGCCTGTGAGATCGCGCACCGCCTCGACGACGCCCTCGCCCGCCTTCACCGCGTCGGTCGCGCCCATCTGGCGGGCGACGTCGAGCTTGTTCTCGAACGGGTCGATGGCGACGATCTGCCCGGCCCCGGCCGCCACCGCGCCGAGGATCGCGGCCATGCCGACGCCGCCGATGCCGACCACCGCGACCTTGGAGCCCGGCTTGATATGGGCGGTGTTGAACACCGCACCGGCGCCCGTCAGCATGGCGCAGGAAAACAGCGTCGAGATGTGCGGGGCGATGTCCTGGTCGACCTTGACCAGCGACTGGCGCGCGACGACCGCGTGGCTGGCGAAGGCGGAGATGCCGACGTGATGGTGCACGGGCCGCCCGTCCATCGACAACCGGCGGTGGCCGGTCATCAGCTCGCCGACGCCGTGATGCTTGGCCGCCTTTTCGCACAAGGCCGGCCGGCCTTCCGCACACGGGGTGCAGCGGCCGCAGCCGGGCGCGAAGATGCACACGACATGATCGCCGGGCGCAAGGTCGTCGACGCCCGCGCCAACCTCCTCGACATAGCCGGATGCCTCATGGCCGAGCACCATCGGCAGCGGGCGCGGCCGGGTGCCGTTGATCACCGACAGGTCGGAATGGCAGACGCCGGCGGCGGCGATGCGGATCAGCACCTCGCCGGGACCGGGCGGCGCCAGCTCGACCTCGCGCACGATCAGCGGCTTTTCCGCCGCGTAGTTGCCCTTGACCTCGCCCCGCTCCAGCACCGCCGCCGTGATCTTCATGTCTCCACCCTTTTGCTCTTGTTCGCTCTTGAGGCCGCCGCCGCCGCAGCACGGCGTTGCCCGTTTGCTTGCAATGGTGCACCCTGAGGGCCCTGCCGGCCGGCGGATCGCACCCCGCTGTCGGGCGGATGCTAGCGGCAAACAGGCCCGAAGACAGGCCTAATCGGCTTTTTGGCCTCGGTCATAGGTTTTTGCAATAGCCGAGCACCAAGCAAATTATTGGTGCACCCTGTCGGCAATACCTAGGCTTCTTCATCTCACATGCTTTGGGAGGAAAGCCATGAGGGTCTTCAACTGCACTGCGGCGCTCGCCGGGCTTGCGCTCGTCGTCGCCACCAGCCTTGCCCAGGCCGACAATCACAATCACAAATGGACGGAATCGCGCTGGGGCAAGGACGACCAGATCGGGTCGGCGAACCTGATGACGCCGGAGCGCGTCAAGCTCGCCGCCGAACTCGTCACCGCCGGCAAGGTCTACAGCCTCGGCATGATCGTCGGCAGCGACACGCCGGCATTCCCGCCGCGCAGCCTGTCCGTGACCGTGCTCCAGCCCAACCAGATCACCAATAGCGGGCTGGGCGAAAACGCCTTCACCTACAACGACGACATCTTCATGGGCTGGCTCGGCATCGGCCCGCAGATCGACGGTCTCGGTCATGCCGGCATCGACCATGTCTATTACAACGGCCACAAGGCCGGCGACTTCGCCAAGGCCGCGGGCCTGACCGAACTCGGCCTGCACAACCTGCCCGGCCTCGTCGGCCGCGGCGTGCTGCTCGACATGGCCAAGTTCTACGGCGTCGACATGATCGAGGAAGGCAAGGCCTACACCGCCGACGACGTCAAGGCCGCCGCCGCCCAGCAGGGCGTCGAGCTGCGCGAGGGCGATGTCGTGCTGTTCAACTCCAACTGGATGAACCTGCTCGACGGGCCGAACGCGGATCCCAAGCGCTTCGGCGCGGCGGAGCCGGGCCTCGGCGTCAGCGGCGCCGAATATCTCGCCGAGCTGGGCGTGATGGCGGTGGGTGCCGACACCTGGGGCATGGAGGTCGTTCCGGCCGAGGTCGAGGGCGAGGCATTCCGCGCCCACCAGATCCTGCAGCCGCAGAACGGCATCTACATCCTGGAGAACATGGATACCCGCGAACTGGCGAAGGACGAGGCTTACGAGTTCCTCTTCGTGCTCGGCCAGGCCCGCCTCAAGGGCGCGGTGCAGATGATCATCAACCCGATCGCGATCCGCTGACCGGGCAAACGGACACGCGGGCGGCACGCAATCGCCCGCGGCTACTCGAAGGGAGTGAAACCATGCGGAAATTCCTGCTCACAACGGCAGCGATCCTCGCTGCCCCGATCGCCGCGCTGGCGGCGGACAAGCCGGCCGAGCTCAAGGTCGGCGTCACCACGTTCCTCACCGGCCCGGCCTCCGTGTTCGGCGTGCCGGCGCGCGATGCGGCCGAGATCATCGTCGGCAAGCTCAATGCCGAAGGCGGCATCGGCGGCGTGCCGGTCGCCCTGTCCTTCATCGACGAGGGCGCCGGCGCCGAGGCGCTGACCACCGAGTTCCGCCGCCAGGTCGAGGGCGGTGCCCACGCCATGATGGGCGCGATCTCCTCCGGCAACTGCCAGACGCTCGCCCCGCTGGCCGAGGACCTCAAGGTCCTGAACCTGATGTGGGACTGCGGCACCCAGCAGATCTTCGAGAAGAACGACTACAAGTACGTCTTCCGCACCCAGGCCAACGCCACGCCGGAAATGCTCGCCACCGTGCTCTACCTGCTGAAGGTGAAGCCGGACTTCAAGACCATCGCCGTCGTCAACCAGGACTACGCCTGGGGCCGCGACAGCTGGCAGATCTTCTCCGCCGCGCTGAAGGCCCTGAAGCCGGACGTCGAGGTGGTCGGCGAGTTCTTCCCCAAGTTCGGCGCCGCCGACTTCTCCACCGAGATCTCCCGCCTGCAGGCGATGCAGCCCGACGTCATCCTGTCGACCTCCTGGGGCGGCGACCTCGACACGTTCATCCAGCAGGCGGCCCAGCGCGGCCTGATGAACTCCTCGACCTTCGTCATCCCGCTGGCCGAAAGCTCCCTGGAGCGTCTCGGCTCGACCCTGCCGGCCGGCCATATCGTCGGCGCGCGCGGCGACCATTACTTCCTGCATCCGGACCGTCGCGACGACGCGGACTTCAAGGAGTTCATGGCAGCCTTCGAGGAAAAGACCGGCGCCCACGCGATCTACCCGGTCTTCCACATGTCGCAGGCGCTCGCCGCGCTGAAGGCGGCCTACGAGAAGGCGATCGCGGCCAAGGGCGGCGAATGGCCGGAAGAGGACGAGATCATCGCGGCCTTCGAGGGCCTGACCTTCCAGGGTCTCGGCCGTGAGGTCACCATCCGCGAGGACAACCAGGGCATCGAGGCCCAGCTCCTCGGCATGAGCGTCCAGACCGGCGACTATCCCTTCGCCACGCTGGAAAACATCATGATCTTCGACGGCGAAGCGCTGACCACCCCGGTCGGGCAGGAGTCGGTCGAGTGGGTCAGCAAGCTCACGCCGGAATATGCCGCGGGCGTGAAGGTCGACACCTACGAAAAATAAGAAGCGCCGGGACAGCACGAGCGGAGCAAGGCAGGCGTGCCGCGTTCCGCTCCCCCGGCCTTCCTCCCGGCCCGCCCCGGACGGTGACCCGTCCGGGGCGGTTTCCGAACACGCCGCCGCGGCACGCCTGCGGATCGTTCCGCCCATTGACCTGAATGGACGACCATGAACCTCACCATCTTCCTTCTGGCCCTGTTCGACGGCATCGCCTATGCGGCCCTCGTCTTCAGTGTCGCCGTGGGGCTCACGCTGATCTTCGGCGTGATGCGCATCCTCAACGTCGCGCACGGCTCGCTCTATGCGGTCGGCGCGTATCTGACGGCCACGCTCACCGGCTATGCGCTGGCGCTCGGTTTCGCGCCGCTGCTGGCCTTCCCGCTGATGATCGTCTCGGCGGTGCTGGTCGGCGTGCTCGTCGGCGGCCCCATCGAATGGCTGCTGCTGCGCCGGATCTACAACAAGCCGGAAGTGCTCCAGCTCCTGGTGACCTTCGCGGTCTTCATGATCCTGGAGGACGTGCAGCGGCTGGTCTGGGGCACCCAGCCCTATTTCCAGGCCTCGGCGCTGCAGGCGCTCGGCATGGTGAAGGTGTTCGGCGTCAACTACACCGTCTACCAGCTGATCCTGCTGCCGCTGCTGGCCTTGACGCTGCTGGTGGGCCTGCGCTTCTTCCTGCGCCACACCATCCTCGGCAAGCTGATCCTGGCGACCACCGAGGACCGCGAGGCGGCCCAGTCCATCGGCATCGACGCCGACAAGGTGTTCCTGGTGACCTTCATCGTCGGCGCGGCCCTGGCCGGGCTCGGCGGTGCGCTGGCCTCGCCCACCACCTCGATCCTGCCGGGCATGGGCGCGGACATGATCGTGCTGTCCTTCGCCGTGGTGGCGACGGCCGGTCTCGGCCAGATCGAGGGCGCGGCCTTCACCGCGCTGCTGATCGGGCTCGGCCGCTCCTTCGCGGTCTATGTCTGGCCGGAGACGGCGGTGCTCGTCCCCTATCTCATCATGCTGATCGTCCTGCTGGTGCGCCCGGAAGGGCTGTTCGGCAGCCCGACCGCGCGCAAGATCTGAGGAGGAACGGATGACCTTTCGTCTGGCCATTCCGGCCCTTCTCGTCGCGCTCGTCGCCGCGATCCCCTTCGCCGCGCCGCAGCTCCAGCTCCTGATGAACCTGGCGCTCGCCAAGGGCATCGCCGTCGTCGGCGTGACTGTGCTGCTGCGCGCCGGCCAGGTGTCCTTCGGCCACGCGCTCTACTTCGCCATCGCCGCCTATGCCGCCGCCTTCCTGTCGGCCTCCATGCCCGGCGCGGACCTCATTCTGGTGCTCGTCGTCGCGGTCGCCGGCGCGGTGCTGTCCGGCGTCATCGTCGGCCTGTTCGTGGTGCGCTACCGCGGCATCTTCTTCGGCATGCTGAACCTTGCCTTCTCGATGATCTTCTGGTCGATCCTGGAGAAGTTCTACCACTACACGGGCGGCGCCGACGGCATCCGCCTGCCGCGCCCCACCGTGTTCGGCATGGCACTGGAGCGCGGTCCGTTCGAGCTGATCATGTTCTACCTGTCGGTGGCCCTGGTGCTCCTGCTCGGCTGGTTCACGATGCGCTGGTTCGCCTCGCCCGCCGGCCAGATCTTCCAGACCATCAAGACCAACGAGACCCGCCTGCAATATCTCGGCGTCTCGCCGCAGCGCGCGCTGCTGTCCGGCTACATCCTGTCGGCGGCCCTGTGCGGCACCGGCGGCGTCATCATGGGCATCGTCCAGGGCGTCGTGACGCCGGAATTCGCCTGGTGGATCCGTTCGGGCGAGATGGTCTTCATCGCCGTGCTCGGCGGTGCCGGCTCGGTTGCCGGCGCCTTCGTCGGCGCGATCATCTACGAGACCATCCGCACCTACGCCTCGGCCTTTGCCGGCGACGTGTGGCAGATGGTGCTCGGCGGCTTCCTGCTCGTCATCATCCTGTTCGCCCCCAAGGGCGTGATCGGCATCTACGACGCAGCGCTTGCCCGCCTGACCGGCAAAGGGAGGTCGGAATGAGCGAGATCCTTCTCGAAGCCCGCAACCTGCAGATCAGCTTCGGCGGCGTGGTCGCCGCCGACGACGTGTCGCTCGCCATCGAGCGGGGCAAGAACCTTGCGATCATCGGCCCGAACGGCGCCGGCAAGACGACGTTCCTGAACATCTGCACCGGCTGGATCAAGCCGACCAAGGGCAAGGTCTATTTCGAGGGACGGGACGTGACGCCGCTGCCGCCACGCCGCATCGTCCGCCTCGGCGTTGCCCGCGCCTTCCAGATCCCGCAGCTGTTCACCGAGCACACCGCTCTGGAGAACCTGCTGATCTCGGCCGCCGCCCGCGAGCAGCTGCGCCATCCGCTGCAGGACCTGCACCGCATCCGCGAACGGGCCGAAATGCTGCACCTGCTCGACATGGTCGGCTGCGCCGATGTCGCCGACCGGCTGGTGGTGGAGCTCTCGGAAGGCCAGCGCAAGCTGGTCGACATCGCCGTGGCGCTGGCCCTGCGGCCGAAACTGCTGCTGATGGACGAGCCGACCTCGGGCGTCGCCTCCTCGGAGAAGTTCAAGATCATGGAAATCCTGGTCAAGGCGCTCGCCGAGGCGAAGGTGACGAGCGTCTTCGTCGAGCACGACATGGGCATCGTCTCGCGCTACGCCGACGAGGTGGCCGTGTGGGCCGCCGGCCGGCTGCAGATGCAGGGATCGCCGGAGGAAATCCTGCGCCATCCCGACGTGATCCGCGACGTCATCGGGGAGGCCGTGTGATGCTGGAACTGAGCAATGTCGGCGCCTCGATCGGCATCATCCCGATCCTGCGCAATCTCGACGTCACCATCTCCGCCGCCGAGACGGTGGCCTTGATCGGCCGCAACGGCGCCGGCAAGACCACCTTGCTGCGCTCGATCATGGGCTTCACCACGGTCACCGGCAGCATCCGCTTCGAGGGCGAGGACATTACCGGCCTGTTGCCGGCAAAACGTCCGGCCTTAGGCATCGGCTACGCGCCGGAAGATCGCCGCCTGTTCTCCGCCTTCACCGTGGAGGAGAACATCCTGCTGCCGGCGCAGGTCGCCAAGCTGGATGCGGCCGAGACCAAGCGGCGGCTCGACCGGGTCTACCACATCCTGCCCGAGTTGAAGACCATGGCCGGGCGGCCGGCCGGCAACGTCTCCGGCGGCCAGGGCAAGATGGTCGCGCTCGGCCGCGCGCTGATGCTGGGCACCCGCCTCATCATGCTCGACGAGCCGTTCCAGGGCCTCGCCCCGGCGCTGGCCCTGCGCTATGCCGAGGCGCTGAAGGCGCTGCGCGACGCCGACCGGACGGTGACGCTGATCATCACCGAATCCAACCCCTCCCTGCTGCGCGGCTTCGCCAGCCGCACGCTCCTGATCGAGCGCGGGGAAGTCTCCGAAAGCTCGCTCGAGCACGAAAGGACCCACTGATGACTGCCACAAACGTCCCCCTGCCCCGCGCCCTCAACCTGATCGACGGGAAATGGGTGCCGGCGGCCTCCGGCAAGGAGATGGACGTGCGCTCGCCCATCGACGGCGAGGTGTTCACCCGCATCGCCGACAGCGGCCCCGAGGATGTCGATGCCGCGGTCGCGGCCGCCCGCGCCGCCTTCGACGGCGGTCCCTGGTCGAAGCTGACGGCGGCCGAGCGCGGCCGGCTGATGGTCCGCCTCGGCAACCGCATCCTGGAGGAGGCCGAGGCGCTCGCCCGGCTCGAGACCATGGACAACGGCAAGCCGATCAAGCAGTCGCGCGCCGACATGATCGCAACAGCCCGCTACTTCGAATATTACGGCGGCGCCGCCGACAAGGTGCATGGCGAGGTCATTCCCTTCCTCAATGGCTACAACGTGCAGGTGCTGCGCGAGCCGCATGGCGTCACCGGCCACATCATCCCGTGGAACTACCCGGCGCAGATGTTCGGCCGCTCGATCGCCCCGGCGCTGGCCATGGGCAATGCCACCGTTCTGAAGCCGGCGGAAGACGCCTGCCTGACGGCGCTGCGCATCGGCGAGCTGGCGATGGAGGTCGGCTTCCCGGCCGGCGCCATCAACATCGTCACCGGCCGCGGCGAGGTCGCCGGCAAGGCCCTGTCCGAGCACCGCCAGGTCGACTTCCTGTCCTTCACCGGCTCGCCGGAAGTCGGCGTGCTGATCCAGACGGCGGCGGCGCGCAACTTCATCGGCTGCACGCTGGAGCTCGGCGGCAAGTCGCCGCAGATCATCTTCGACGATGCCGATCTCGACGCGGTCTATCCGGTGCTGGTCAACGCCATCATCCAGAACGGCGGCCAGACCTGCTCGGCCGGCTCGCGCGTGCTGCTGCAGCGCGGCATCTACGACAAGGTGATGGCCGAGTTGAAGACCCGCTTCGAGGCGGTCGCGGCCTCCGATTCCGGCGAGGACGCGGTGCTCGGGCCGCTGATCTCGGCCCGCCAGAAGAAGCGGGTGGAGACCTATATCGCCGAGGCCGATGCGCCGCTGGTCGCCCGCGGCACGGTGGCCAAGGGCTCGCCGGAAGGCGGCTACTACGTCGCCGCCGCCCTGTTCGGCCCCTGCGACCCGAACTCGAAAATCGCCCAGGAGGAAGTGTTCGGCCCCGTGCTGTGCGCCATCCCCTTCGACGACGAGGCGGAGGCGATCCGCATCGCCAACGGCACCGAATACGGCCTGGTCGCCGGCATCTGGACCCGCGACGGCGGCCGCCAGCAGCGCGTCGCCAAGGCGATGCATTGCGGCCAGGTCTTCATCAACGGCTACGGCGCGGGCGGCGGCATCGAGCTGCCCTTCGGCGGCATCCGCAAGTCCGGCCACGGCCGCGAGAAGGGCTTCGCGGCGCTGCACGAATTCTCCCACATCAAGACCGTCGTCCACAATCACGGCTGAGGACAGCAAAGACATGCGACTTCAAGGAAAGACCACTCTCGTCACGGGCGCTGCCTCCGGCTTCGGCAAGGGCATCGCCGAGACCTATGTGCGCGAAGGCGCCAAGGTGGCGATCGTCGACCTGAACGAGGAGGGCGCGAAGGCCGTTGCCGCCGAGCTCGGCGATGCGGCCATCGCCATCAAGTGCGACGTCTCCAAGGCCGAGGACGTGGCGGCAGCCGTGGCGAAGACCTGCGAGGCCTTCGGCTCGCTCGACATCGTCGTCAACAATGCCGGCTGGACCAACCCGAACCGGCCGCTGATGGAGACGGACGAGGCGACCTTCCGCAAGATCTACGACATCAACGTGCTGTCGATCTTCCACATGACCAAGACCTGCGTGCCGGTGTGGCGCGAGCAGGGCGCCGGCGTGATGATCAATGTCGGCTCGACCGCCGGCATCCGTCCGCGTCCGGGCCTGACCTGGTACAACTCGTCGAAGGGCGCGGTGAACCTGATGACCCGCAGCCTTGCCGTGGAGCTCGCCCCCGACAAGATCCGCGTCAACGGCATCGCCCCGGTGATGGGCGTCACCGGCCTGCTGGAGCAGTTCATGGGCATGCCGGACACGCCGGAGAACCGGGCGAAGTTCCTCGCCACCATCCCGCTCGGCCGCCTGTCGCAGCCGCGCGACATCGCCAATGCCGCGCTCTACCTTGCCTCGGACGAAGCCGACTTCATCACCGGCGTCATCCTCGAGGTCGATGGCGGCCGCACCATCTGAACAAAAGGCAGCCCGGGGTCCCCTGCCCCACACCTGAAAACGCCCGTGCCATTGGCACGGGCGTCTTTTTTTGGGCCGATGGCACGGGCGTCTTTTTTGCGAAACCTGTTCAGCCGGCGGCGGAGGCGGCGCGCGCCAGGATCTGCCGGGCCTTGGCGATCACCGGCGCATCGACCATCGCCCCGTCGACGGCGACCGCCGCAGCACCCCCTTCCACCGCCGCAAGCACCCGCTGCGCCCACTCGCACTCGGCCTCAGACGGCGCAAAGCCGCGCCGCGCCGGGGCGATCTGCGCCGGATGGATGATCAGCTTGCCGGCAAAGCCCATTTCCACCGCATGGCGGCAGTCGCCGGCAATCGCCTCCTCGTCCTTGAGCGCGGTCGTCACGCCGTCGATGGGGCCGCACTGGCCGGCAAGGCGCGCGGCCATCGCCAGGGCGAAACGGGCCGGGCGCAGCACCTCGCGCGCGTGCGCCATGCCGAGATCGGCGGCAAAATCGATGGAGCCGAAGGCGAGCCGGGCGCTCATCCCCGCAACCTCACCGGCATTGGCAAGGCCGCGGGCGCTTTCCACCAGCGCGATCACCGGCAGGCCGGTCGCCTCCGCAACGCCGGCGCAATCGGCCCCCGTCTCCGCCTTGGGCAGGACGATACCGGCAAGGCCCGCAATGCCGGCGCAGGCGGCAAGATCCGCCGCGTGCCAGGGCGTGCCGCTGGCATTGACGCGCACCAGGATGCTCGCCGTGCCGACCAGCGGCGCCAGCGCCTCGGCAAGCCCTGCACGCGCCGCCTCCTTGACGGCGGGCGCGACCGCGTCCTCCAGGTCGACGATGACCGCGTCGGCGCCGGCGGCGACCGCCTTGGCGAAGCGCTCCGGCCGGTCGCCGGGCACGAAAAGCGGCAGGGTGATGCGGTCGACCTTCGCGGTCGTCTCGTTCGAATGCGTGGTCATGATGGGTCCGCCGGATGGGTTGGTCAGAAGTCGCAGGCGCCCAGAAAAGCGCGTGCGGCGCGCGCCTGCCAATAGCGAATTGCGCCCGCCCTCATTGATTGCGGCTATGGCAGGGGGTAAGGGCGGGGCGGGAATGGCCGCCGGGGCATAGATTGCGGCAATAGCTGCGGGCGCTCCCCTCTATTACTCCCGATGCCGCGCTTCGGGCATACTGGCGCCACTTACAGGGAGAAGCTTTGAAAATGCAGGGTGATCTTTCCGGTCTCTTCGTGGTGTCCGTCGAGCAGGCGGTGGCCGCGCCCTATCTGTCCGGGCGGCTGGCGGAAGCCGGCGCGCGCGTCGTCAAGGTGGAGCGGCCCGAGGGCGATTTCGCCCGCGCCTACGATCATCTGGTGCATGGCGAGAGCGCCTATTTCGTCTGGCTGAACCGCGGCAAGGAGTCCGTCTGCCTCGACTTGCGAGACGATGCCGACCGCGCCCTGCTGGCGGCGATGATCGCCAAGGCCGACGTCTTCATCCAGAACCTTGCGCCCGGCGCCATCGACCGGCTCGGCTTCGCGCCCGACCGGCTGCGCCAGGAGAACCCGCGGCTGATCACCGTGTCGATCTCCGGCTATGGCGACGAGGGACCGTTCCGCGACCTGAAGGCCTACGACCTGCTGGTGCAGGCGGAAAGCGGGTTGTCGGCGATCACCGGCAATGCGGAAGGCCCGGCGCGCGTCGGCGTCTCGGTCTGCGACATCGCGGCCGGCATGACCGCGCACCAGGCCGTGCTGCAGGCGCTGTTCGCCCGCGAGCGCAGCGGCGAGGGCCGCCACATCGCCGTGTCGCTGTTCCACGCGCTCGCCGACTGGATGAACGTGCCCTACCTGCAATTCGCCTATGGCGGCAAGGAGCCGGAGCGCAACGGCCTCAACCACCCGACCATCGCCCCTTACGGCGCCTATTCGGGAAGCGACGGCAAGGACGTGCTGTTCTCGATCCAGAACGAGCGCGAGTGGGTCAACTTCTGCCGCGACGTGCTGGAGCGTCCTGAAGTGGCGACCGACAGCCGCTTCACCAGCAATTCGCGCCGCGTCGCCCACCGCGCCGAGCTGGACGCGATCATCAACGAGGTGTTCTCGGCCCACACGCGCGATGCGCTGGCCGACCGGCTGCGCGATGCCCGCATCGCCTTCGGCCGGGTGAGCACCATGGACGACCTCGTCCGCCACCCGCAGAACCGCCATGTCGAAGCGGACACGCCGACCGGCCCGGTGCGCCTGCTCGCCCCCGGCGCGCTGGTCGACGGCAAGTCGCCGGAATTCGGCCCGGTGCCGGCGCTCGGCGCCGATACCGACAGGGTCCGCGCGGAGTTCTCCCGTGTCGAAGCCTGAGACGGTTCCGCAGACCGGCGAGCGGCTGCTGGCCATCCTGACCGAACGCAAGGCGCGCAAGGTGCTCGACATCGGCTGCGGCCACGGCGCGCTGTCGCGCTCGCTGGCGGCCAAGGGCTTCGAGACGACCGGCATCGACCCGGACGCGGCGGCCGTTGCCGCTGCCCGCAAGGCGGTGCCAGATGCACGCTTCGAGCGGGCAACCGCCGAGGCCCTGCCCTTTGCGGACGGCAGCTTCGACGCGGCCATCTTCCTCAACGCCCTGCACCATGTGCCTGAAGCGGTGATGCGTCAGGCGCTTGCCGAGACCCGGCGGGTGATCGGGCCGGGCGGCGCGCTGATCGTCGTGGAACCGCTCGCCCGCGGCACCTTCTTCGAGGTGATGCGCCCGGTCGAGGACGAGACGGAGATCCGGGCCGCGGCCCTGCGCGCGCTCGATGCCGATATCGCCTCCGGCAAGTGGCACGTCGCCCGGCACGACACCTACGACCGGCTGTCGGACTTCGCCGCGCTGGAGGAGTTCATCGACTATCTCGTGGCCGTCGATCCGACCCGTAAGTCGGTGGCCAATGAGCGCCGCGAGGAACTGGACGCCCTGTTCAAGGCCAATGCGACAGCGAGCGAAAAGGGCTTCCGGCTGATCCAGCCGCTGACGCTCTACGAGCTGCACCCGGCAGGCTGAGGCTCAGCCGCCGGGCCCGAACGGGTCCGGCACCTCGCTGGAGAGATCGACGCCGCGCACCAGGTCGAGAAAGGCGGTGGCGGCCGGCGACAGCACATGGCCGGCCCGCCAGATGATGCCGACATGGCGCAGCACCTCCGGCTCCACCAGCCGGCGATAGATCAGATTTCCCGAACTCAGCACCGGCAGCGTCAGGACCGGCAGGGCGGTGACGCCCAGCCCCTGGGACACGAAGGCGCCGGCAGTGGCCAGATGCGCCACCTCGAAGCGCGGGCGGAACGGCAGGTTCTGCTGCGAGCAGGCCGCGTCGATCAAAAGCCGCACGCTGGTGCCCTTCGCCATGGCGACCAGCGGCATTTCGCTGAGCTCCCGCCAGGTGCAGCTGTCGCGATCCTCCAGAATGCCGCCGGCCGCTCCCACCGCCACGAACGGGTCCGACAAGAGGGTGCGGAACGAGATCCGGTCGGAATTTTCCACCGCGCCGGCGGTGAAGCCGAGATCGGACTCGCCCTGCTCGACCGAGCGGATGACGCTGTCGGACAGCGCATCGTTGATCTGCACGTCGATATCGGGATGGCGGGCGAGAAACCGCGCGACCAGCGAGGGCAGCAGGCCGGCGGTCACCGAGGGCAGGCCGGCAATGGTCAGCCGGCCGCGCCGGGCCGCGAGATAGGCGTCGAACTCCGCCCCCGCATTGGCCGCGGTGTTGAGCACCTGCTGCGCCAGCCGCAACAGGGTATGGCCCTGCGGGGTCAGCGAGACATTGCGCGTGTCGCGGTTGAACAGGCGCGTGCCGAGCCGCTCCTCCAGCCGGGCGATCTGGCGGCTGAGGGCGGAGGCGGACATGCCGATCTCGTCGGCGACGGCGCGAAACCGCCCGCCGGTGGCGAGGCTGGAAAAGACCCGCAGATCCTCCAGATCGAATTTGTTGCGCTCCATGCATCAATTATCGCAAAATAAGCACTTCTGACAACAAAGATCCTGGGACACTCTTGCAAAGGGTACAGGTCCGCCGTCGGTGCGGGCGCCGGAGGAGCGGCGTCCAGGCGGAAGGACCGGCCCGAGATCGCTGCCCGCCAA